>CAYZCL010000056.1:0-20931 GCA_964476595.1 uncultured Desulfobacteraceae bacterium | reverse complement strand
CATCTGGGGGACGACGGCTCAGCCGTCGCCCTGAAGTTCTTTTTTCAGGCGGTTTTCCAAGTCGGCGAAGAGGTCTTTCTTGCGGTGAGCCTGCTTCCTGCGCAGGGTGTTGACCTTTTCCTCCAGCTGACCGCGGGCGTCCTGGAAACGCTTGAGTTCCCTGTCCAACTGGGATTCGGTTTCCGTGCGGTCGATACGTTCGATGCCGAGGTGGTCCCGGATGAACAACCGGTCCCCGTGAGCCCCGGCCGGGCGCTCGATGACCCCCAGTTTCTCCAGGCGGTGACAAATGAAATTGACGCGATCCAGGGAAAAGGACAGCTTGCGGCAGACGCCCTCCACCGTGGCCGGCTGCCCGCTCTGATGTTCGAGCACGCGGATGGCCGCCACCACCAAGTGCGCCAGGTTGTAGAAATCATAGTCGCCGGTCATGTGCTGGGTTCCCGTCCCGGGGGAATCGGTTTCGCCGCTCCTGTCGCTTCTTGACATAAGACGCCAAGCAGAGTAACAGTTTCACCTGATTTGTCAATACCGGGCGGCCGCTTTCCGCCATCCAACGGAAAGCCCAACCAGAATGCCTCAAAAAGGGGGAGCAGGAGATGACCGAGATCGTCGATGTCAAAGCCAGAGAAATACTGGATTCCAGGGGAAATCCAACCGTAGAGGTCGACATTGAACTGGCCTGCGGGGCGGTGGGTCGCGCGGCGGTGCCGTCGGGTGCTTCCACCGGTACGCGCGAGGCGCTGGAGCTTCGCAACAAGAGGGCCAAACGTTACGGCGGCAAGGGTGTGGTCACAGCGGTGCAGAACGTCAACAGCGTCATCGCCCCCGACATCCTGGGAATGGATGCCGCCGACCAGGTGGCGCTGGACATGCACCTGATCGCCCTGGACGGCACGGCCAACAAGTCCAAGCTGGGCGCCAACGCCATCCTGGGGGTTTCCCTGGCGGCGGCCCGGGCGGCGGCCGACGCCTTCGGACAGCCGCTCTACCAGTACCTGGGCGGCATCAACGCGCGCTACCTTCCGCTTCCCATGATGAACATCGTCAACGGCGGGGTGCACGCCGCCAACAACCTGGACATCCAGGAGTTCATGATCGTCCCGGTGGGCGCCAAATCCATCGGCCAGGCCGTGCAGATGGGAGCCGAAACATTCCACGTCCTGAAAAAGATCCTCAAGGCCAAGGGCATGCCCACTTCGGTGGGCGACGAGGGGGGCTTCGCGCCCGATTTCGAGTCCCACGAGGCGGCCCTCAAAACCATCATGGAAGCCATCCGCAAGGCCGGCTACAAGCCCGGCAAGGACATCGGGCTGGCGCTGGATCCGGCCGCCAGCGAGTTCTATGAAAAGGGCAAGTACGTACTCAAATCGGAGAAGCGCAAGCTGACGTCGGACCAGATGATCGACTACTGGGAGAAGCTCATCGACGCCTTCCCCATCCTCTCCATCGAAGACGGCTTGGCCGAACAGGACTGGAAGGGCTGGGAGAAGATGACCGACCGGCTTGAGGGGTCCATCCAGATCGTAGGCGACGACATCTTCGTCACCAACCCCAAGATCTTCAAGAAGGGCATCGAGTCCGGAGTGGCCAACGCCATCCTCATCAAGCTCAACCAGATCGGCACCCTGACCGAAACCCTGGAGACCATCGAGATGGCGAAGCAGGCCGGCTACATGACGGTGGTCTCGCACCGCTCGGGCGAGACCGAAGACACCTTCATCGCCGACCTGGCGGTGGGCATCAACAGCGGCCAGATCAAGACCGGGTCGCTGTCGCGCAGCGACCGGGTCGCCAAGTACAACCAGCTCATCCGGATAGAAGAAGAACTCGGGGAGGCGGCCCTTTTTTCATCGGAAGTACTCTGATCGCAAAAGCGTTTCTCTTTCGGCGATCGGGGGATGCCGAAAAGCGGGCTCCCGGCTGAAAACCGACATCCGGCGGCGGATACCTGAAACCTGACAGCTGATTGACATGGGCCGTATTTTCGCCGTAGGCGACATCCACGGGTGCATCGACAAGCTCGATGCACTGCTGGACAGCATCGACATCGACTTCAGCCGGGACCGACTGCTCTTCGTGGGGGACTACATCGACCGGGGGCCGGACCCCTTCGCCGTGGTAGAGCGGGTGGTGGGACTCAAGAAGCAGTACCTGGACCGCGTCATCACCCTCAAGGGCAACCACGAGGCCATGCTGCTCGACTTCCTGTCGGGGGAGGACGATTTCAGTTTCCTGGCCAACGGCGGCACGGCCACGTTGGACAGCTACGAACGCCACGGAGCCGATCTCCGCACCCTGCCGCCGGATCACCTGGCGTTTTACGAATCGCTGGTGCTGTACCACGAGACCGAACGGTACATCTTCGTACATGCCGGTCTCAAACCCCGGGTGCCGCTGGAGCGCCAATCCCCCCACGACATGGTATGGATCCGCAACCGGTTCATCCGGTCCAAATACGACTTCGGCAAAATCGTCGTCTTCGGGCACACGCCCTTCCGGGAGCCGCTGATGGAACCCAACAAGATCGGCATCGACACCGGGGCGGTGTACGGCCGCAAGCTGACCTGCCTGCAGCTGCCGGACTATGTCTTTTTTTTCGCCCAGTAGGACGACGGCTCCCCGGCCGCGCCGGGCCGTCGAAGCGACGCTTTCTTTAAACCTCATGAAGGCCGCGGGTACGGTCACGCGCACCCGCCCACGGCCGGCATTTTCTCAGGGAGACGACGATGCGTTTTTTCTTCAGGCGCCTGGTGCCGCTCGCCGGAGCGGCACTGCTGCTGTGGTGCGCCACGCCCGGAGCCGTGGCATACGTGCTGCCCGGTCCCTACCTGGTGGACATGACGGCCCGCGCCATGGGCTCGGCCCGCACCCTGCTGGTCGAGCAGCGCCAGGTGCTCTTCGGCCTGCCGGACAGCGAGCAGGGCCGCCAGATCACGGAAACCCTGCGCTATCGCTTTCCCTTCGACCTGCGTTCAGACGTGGCCACGGCCGTCGCCCGGCGGACGTTCATCCAGCGGGGCGACCGACAGGTGACCGTGCTGGACGGCCGGGTGGTTCCCAACGCCGATCACCGCCTGGACCAGTACCGGGAACTGCTGCTGGCCCGCAACCGGACGGAACTGCGCAACCGACTGGCGGCGGCGGGCATCGATATCGGCGTGTCCAGTTTGGGCCACGACGGCCCCAAAGTGGTCTACGTTCTGGGGGCCGCCTTTCCGGATACCACCCTTCCCCAGCTGTGGATCGAACAGGAGCGTTTCCTGCCGGTGCGCTGGATCTTGTACCCGTCGACGCCGTCGTCCCCAGCTGTCCTGCAGATCGAGTTTCGCTTCCAGCAGTGGGAACAGCTCGACGGGGGCCTGTGGTATCCCATGCGCATGGAGTGCTACGAGAACCAGATCCTGGTACGCGAGATCACCGTCGTGCGCACGCGCGTCAACGAACCGTTCGACGGCGACCTCTTCGACATCCGGCAGTTCAAGGCGACGTCGCCGGTCCCCGTGCAGAAACCGGCCGCCTCCCCGTCGTCCCCCGAAATGGAAGAGGTGCAGAAAACCATCGAGGATTTCAAGAAGATCTACCAGTAGCACAGCGGCGAAAAATTCTTTCCAAAAGGCAGCGGTTGTGCTACCAGTCGGGCGACTTCAGCCGCGTTGCGGCATGCTCACACGGCCGGTCCGGCACCGTGAAATTCAATTCAACATCATAACCGCCCGCTTCGGTGGGAACGATTTCTCGCGGGGTACACAATGGCCACCAACTCGAAGTTCATTTTCGTCACGGGGGGAGTGCTTTCTTCACTGGGCAAGGGGCTGGCCTCGGCCGCCATCGGGGCACTGTTGGAAAGCCGGGGGCTGTCGGTCACCATCCAGAAACTGGACCCCTACATCAACGTGGACCCGGGCACCATGAACCCCTTCCAGCACGGAGAGGTATTCGTCACCGACGACGGCACCGAGACCGACCTGGACCTGGGACACTACGAGCGCTTCACCCACGCCAAGCTGGGCCGCGAAAACAACTTCACCACCGGCAAAATCTACCACGCCGTGATCACCAAGGAACGGCGCGGCGACTACCTGGGCGGCACGGTGCAGGTGATCCCCCACATCACCGATGAAATCAAGTCCAGCATCAAGCTGGTGGCCCGGGACGTGGACATCGTCATCGTCGTGTTCGGCGGCGCCATCGGCGCCACCGAGAGCCTGCCCTTCCTGGAGGCCATCCGCCAGTTCAAGGCGGACGTGGGCAAGGAAAACGTGATCTACATCCACCTCACGCTGGTGCCGTACGTGGGCACCGCCGGCGAACTCAAGACCAAGCCCACCCAGCACAGCGTCAAGGAACTGCGCAGCATCGGCATCCAGCCCGACATCCTGCTGTGCCGCACGGACCGTTACCTTTCCACCGAGATCAAGCGCAAGATCGCCCTGTTCTGCAACGTGGGCGTGGACGAGGTCATCACCGCCAAGGACGTGGACTGCATCTACGAGGTGCCCCTGGTCTTCCACAGCGAGGGACTGGACGACAAGATCGTCGAGCTGCTCCACATCTGGACCCGCGCCCCCCGCCTGGAGCCTTGGCGCCGTCTCATCGAGCGCTTCAAGTCGCCGACCCACGAGGTCACCATCGCCATCGTGGGCAAGTACGTGGACCTGACCGAATCCTACAAGAGCCTCAACGAGGCCCTCTACCACGGCGGCATCGCCAACGACTGCCGGGTGCACCTGAATTTCATCGACTCTGAGACCATCGACGAGGGCAACTGCGCCGAGGTACTGGCCGGCGCCGACGGCGTGCTGGTGCCGGGCGGGTTCGGCTCCCGGGGGGTGGACGGCAAGATCTGCGCGGCCCGCTACGCCCGCGAAAACCGCATCCCCTACTTCGGAATCTGCCTGGGAATGCACATCGCCGTGATCGAATTCGCACGCAACGTGGTGGGCCTCGAAGACGCCCACAGCTCGGAGTTCAACACGGACACGCCCAACCCCGTGATCTACCTGATGAAGGAGTGGTACGACGACAAGACCGGCACCATCCAGCGCCGCGACATCCACTCCGACAAGGGCGGCACCATGCGGCTGGGGGCCTATCCCTGCCTGCTCAAACCCGACACCATCGCCGCGCGCGCCTACGGTAAATCCGAAATCTCCGAACGCCACCGGCATCGCTACGAGTTCAACAACGACTACATCGAGGTGTTCGAGAAAAACGGGCTGGTCATCAGCGGCAAGTCGCCCAGCGGCGACCTGGTGGAGATCGTTGAACTGGCCGACCACCCCTGGTACCTGGGCTGCCAGTTCCACCCGGAGTTCAAGTCCCGTCCCATGGACCCCCACCCCCTTTTCAGAAGCTTCATCGCCGCGGCGCTGAAAAAAGCCGGCGACCGGCCGTCTTCGCAGTAGGGCGACGGCCCGGGGCGATACGCAAGAAGGCCGCAGGTATCACTCCTGCGGCCTTTCTTTTTTCTCCACAAAGCGGATCGGGCCCTAGGCGGCATCGCAGTTCCCGGCCACCACCTCGTAAGCCTTTTCCAAGGCCTCGTCGAGCTTCTGGGGACGCGTGCCGCCGGCCTGGGCCATGTCCGGCCGACCGCCCCCGCCGCCGCCCACCACGGCGGCCACCTGCTTGACGATGTTCCCGGCGTGGCAGCGCCCCACCAGGTCCCGGGTGACCAGTGCGATGAGCAGGGCCTTTTCGCCGGACGCGCTGCCCAGCACCACCACGCCGCTGCCGATTTTCTCCTTCAGGCGGTCTCCGAGTTCGCGCAGGGCGGCCGGCGTATCTGCCGATACCTTCTGGACCAACACCCGTACGCCGCCGATCTCCCGGATGCTGCCCTCCACATCCTGCAACGACTGGGCGGCCAGGCGTGCCCGCAGCTCCTCCACCTGTCGCTCCAGCGCCTTGACACCCGAAAGCAGCTTCTCGATGCGTTCGGGAACCGCGGCCGGGGTCTCGCGCAGCAGGTGAGCGGCGCGGTTGAGCAGGTGCGCGTCCTGCTGGACGTGACGCACGGCCTCTTCTCCGGTCAGGGCCTCGATGCGGCGGATGCCGGCCGCCACCCCGGTCTCGGACACGATCTTGAACAGCCCGATGTCGCCCGTGCGCCGGGTGTGGGTGCCGCCGCACAGTTCACGGCTGAATTTTTCCAATGAGATCACCCGCACGCGCTCGCCGTACTTCTCCTCGAACAGGGCCGTGGCGCCGGACTTGAGGGCCTCGTCCATGTCCATCTCCTGGACGTCGACGGTCACGTTCTCGCGGATGCGGGAGTTGACCATGGCCTCGATGCGCATCAGGTCTTCCTCCGCCACCTGGGAGAAGTGGGTGAAGTCGAAACGCAGCTTGTCCGGGGCCACCAGCGAGCCGGCCTGCTTGACGTGATCGCCCAGCACCTGCCGCAGCGCCCAGTGCAGGATGTGGGTGGCCGTGTGGTTGCGGGCCGTGGCGGCGCGCAGCCGCTCGTCCACGCGCAGGCGCACCTTCTCGGCCGGGCGGATCACGCCCTCGACCACCCGCCCGCGGTGGATCACCAGTCCGGTGGGGTCCTTGACGGTGTCGTCGATCTGCACCCGGCCCTGGCGGGCGACGACCGTACCGCGGTCGCCCACCTGCCCGCCGGCCTCGGCGTAAAAAGGCGTCACGTCGGTGACCAGTTCGACCTCCTGCCCGGCCTCGGCCTGTTCCAGCTCACGGCCGTCGCGCACCAGCGCCAGCACCTCGGCCTCGGTCTCCAGCCCGCCGTAGCCCACGAAGGCCGTCTGCCGCCCGGCGGAGGAGAGCTTGCGGTAGGCCTCGGCCGCCGCGGCAAAGGTGCTCACGGTGCGCGAACGCCGCCGCTGGCCCTCCATGGCCTGCTCGAAACCCGCCAAATCCAGGGTCATGCCCTCGTCGCGCACCACGTCGCGCACGATGTCCACCGGAAAGCCGTAAGTGTCGTAGAGCTTGAAGATCAGTTCACCGGGGACGTGCGAGCGGCCCTCGGCACGCAGTTCGGCCAGGGCGTCGTTGAGCACCTTGAGGCCGTGGTCGAGGGTCTCGGAGAAACGCAGCTCCTCGTTTTCGATGACGCGGGTGATGAAGGCACGCGAATCATAGAGTTCCGGGTAAGCGGGCTTCATGACGTCGAAGACCACGCTGGCGGTCTCGTGCAGGAAAGGCTTTTTGAGGCCGATGTTGCGCCCGTATCGGATGGCCCGGCGCATGATGCGCCGCAGCACGTAGCCGCGTCCCTCGTTGGAAGGCAGGATGCCGTCGCCGATCAGGAACGCCGCCGCGCGGCTGTGGTCGGCGATGACCTTCATGGCCACGTCGGCCTCGGCCGACTGGCCCAGGCGCATGCCGCTCAGCTCCCCGGTGCGGTGCATGATGGGCAGGAAGAGGTCGGTGTCGAAATTGGTGGGCACGTCCTGCACGATGGAGGCCATGCGCTCGAGCCCCAGGCCGGTGTCGATGCTGGGCTTGGGCAGCGGCGTCATTTCACCCGAAGCGTCGCGGTTGAACTGCATGAACACCAGGTTCCAGATTTCCAGAAAGCGGTCGCACTCGCACCCCAAGGTGCACTCCGGCCGGCCGCAGCCGTGCTCCGCGCCGCGGTCGATGTGGATTTCCGAGCAGGGTCCGCAGGGGCCGGTGTCGCCCATGGCCCAGAAGTTGTCCTTCTCGCCGAAGCGCCGGATGCGCTCTGCGGGCACGCCGATGCGCTGTTGCCAGATGTCGCCGGCCTCGTCATCGTCGAGGTAGATGGACACCCACAGCTTGTCGGCCGGCAGATCGTATCCGTTGGTCAGCAGGTCCCAGGCGTACTCGATGGCCTGCTCCTTGAAGTAGTCGCCGAAGGAAAAATTGCCCAGCATCTCGAAAAAGGTATGGTGCCGGGCGGTGTACCCCACGTTTTCCAGGTCGTTGTGCTTGCCGCCGGCGCGCACGCACTTCTGGGAGGTGGTGGCGCGCACGTAGGGACGCTTCTCGTCACCCAGGAAGACGCGCTTGAACTGCACCATGCCCGCGTTGACGAACAGCAGGGTGGGGTCGTCCTGGGGCACCAGTGAAGAGCTGCGCACGATCTGGTGCCCCCGTTTTTCGAAATACTCCAGAAAAGTTCGGCGAACCTGGTTGCCGGTCATGGATTGGATGGTCATGGAAATCGATCTCCGTTAGCGTTGTTCCGCGGCACAGGCGGACCCGTTCCGCGATCCTGAAAAGCCTGCGTGGCCGGCACCGCAACTGACGCTCCCGCCATCGGCGTCCACAGGCATAATGCATGTTTTCTTTTTTTATCCGCAGGTTACAAACGTAACCGAACTCTTTACTTCAACCTTCCGGAGCGGACGCCCGCACGTTCCGGCCCGTCAATCGGCTTCCCCGGCCGCGGCTCCCGCCGCCGCTTCGGTCACCTCGGCCTCTCCGGCCAGGCCCAGGGCCACTCGCACCTGTTGGTGGATCTTGTCCAGCATGTCTGGGTTGTCCTTCAGAAAGGCCTTGGCGTTGTTGCGCCCCTGGCCGATGCGCTCGCCCTGGTAGGAGTACCAGGAGCCGCTCTTTTCCACCACGCCGGCGGTCACACCGGCATCGATGAGGTCGCCGATCAGGGAAATCCCCTCGCCGTACATGATGTCGAACTCGGCGTCCTTGAAGGGCGGCGCCAGCTTGTTCTTGACCACCCGCACCCGCGTGCGGTTGCCCACCACCTCGGTGCCGTCCTTGATGGCCCCGATGCGGCGGATGTCCAGGCGCACGGAGGAGTAAAACTTGAGGGCATTGCCGCCGGTGGTGGTCTCGGGGTTGCCGAAAACCACCCCGATCTTCATGCGGATCTGGTTGATGAAGATCACCGCCGTCATGGTCTTGCCGATGGTCCCCGTGAGCTTGCGCAGGGCCTGGGACATGAGGCGCGCCTGCAGCCCCATGTGGGAGTCGCCCATCTCGCCCTCGATCTCGGCGCGCGGCACCAGCGCGGCCACCGAGTCGATCACCACGATGTCGATGGCGCCGCTGCGCACCAGCATGTCGGCGATCTCCAGGGCCTGTTCGCCGGTATCGGGCTGGGAGACCAGCAGTTCGTCACAGTTGACCCCCAACCGCCGGGCGTAGGCCGTGTCCAGCGCGTGTTCGGCGTCGATGAAGGCGGCGATGCCGCCCTGGCGCTGGACCTCGGCCACGGCGTGCAGCGCCAGGGTCGTCTTTCCGGAAGATTCGGGCCCGAAGATCTCGGTGACCCTTCCCTTGGGCAGTCCGCCGATGCCCAGGGCCTTGTCCAGGGAAACCGAGCCGGTTGAGATCACCGGCACGTCGGCCACGGCACGACTGCCGAGTTTCATGATGGCGCCCTTGCCGAACTGGCGTTCGATCTGGATCATGGCGCTTTCGACAGCCTTGGTCTTGTCGGCTGAAACAGTCACTTGGATAGTCCTCCTGTGGGAAAACCTTTGCGTTTCCCGGTTACCGGTTTGAGGTTTGATGCGCGCCGGAGCCGCCACCGGGCAGGGTCCAGCGGCCCAGGGCCGTGTACACCGCGCCCCGGGGCTTGAGTTCGCTGCGGTACAGCACCAGGCGGTCGGCGGTGAAGGCCGCAGGAACGAATCCGGCATGGGCCCTGAGGGCCTGCGCAAGCCGTTCGGGGTCCACCCGCTGTTTGAAGCGCCCCAGGGTCAGGTGCGCCCGGAAAGCGCGCGTGTCCATCGGAAAAAGAACGCCGTCGGCGGACGCCAAGCCGCTGTCCACGGCCTGCTTGATTTCCCGCAGCCGGCCGACCTCGCCGCCCAGTCCGGCCCAGACCACCCGGGGCCGGCGCAGGGTGGGAAACACGCCCAGGTTGCCGACCGTCAGCGCAGGGGCCGCAAAACCGGCGGCCACCCGGCCCAGGGCCGCCATGATCACCGCAATGGCGGACGACGGCACGTCGCCGAGGAAACGCACCGTCAGGTGGCTGTTCTCGGGCCTCACCCAGCTCGCCCGCAGTCCCTCCCGCCGCAAGCGGTCCTGCAGCTGCGAGAGCGTCCCGCGGATGTTCTCCGGCAGGTCCAGGGCGATGAAGGCTCTGATACTGCCGCTGGTCATGCGCAATCGGTCCCTCCCCGCCGTTTCCCGATCGGCGGTCCGCCCGTCAGGACGGCAGCGTAAACTGGGGGGTTCCCAGCAGGAACTCCCCGGCCGTGATTTTCTCCTTCAGCAGGTCGGCGATCTGCCGCGCCTTGACGAGGCTCGACAGCGGCACGGTAGGAATGCGACGGCCCTTGAACTGGATGGCACCGCTCTTGAGCTCGGCGTAGCTGACCATGCCGTGGCTCCTGGCGCGCCCGTTGGGATAGTCGTTGCCGTAGTCGATGATCTGGGTGAAGATTTCCTCGTCCGAGACCCCAGTAAAGCGCGCCATCTCCTCGTTCAGAATCGGTATGGGCACCCCCAGGCCCACGGCCAGGGAAACGCCGTAGCCCTGGATGCTGACGCCTACCAGCCACTCGGGGCGCATCTGCTTCATGTCCCCCATGACCCACAGGGTGCCGGCCGGACTGACGGGCACACCGCCGGCGGTGCGCTCAGCCCCGGGGTTGTGCTGGGTGCCGTGCCAGGTGATGTAGCCCTCCCCGCCGCCAAGGAAAATGCGTGTCCCCAGGCCGATGGTCCGGTAGTACGGATCGTTCATCAGGGGGCTGAGCTGCCCGGCCGAGCAGTAATTGGCGTTCGCGGCCATGGGCTTGAGGGCCCCCATGTAAGTGTAGATGGTCTTCTTGGACAGGTTGACGGCGCAGTTGTAGTTCTGGTAGCCGTTGCGCGGGTTGCACAGGGTGGCCTGCCGCACGGAGTGGATCGTGATGTGCTTCTCCAGACTCTTGCGCGGGTAGCAGTCGGTGCCGTAAGCCTCGGCGCGCAGCGCGATGCGCCGGCCGGCCACCAGGTCCTGGATGACGTGCCCGCCGCCGTAACGGAACTCCCCGGGGTAGACCTGGTTGGCGGGGTCATCCTCGCGCAGTTCGGTGGCCCCGATGTAGCAGTCCACGGCGGCCACGCCGGCGTAGGCCGGCACCTGGTTGAGCCACACCCGCGAGGCCTTGATGCCGGGCACGGAATGCCCGAAATTGATGAAGGCCCCCGAGGAGCACATGGGCGCAAAGGTGCCCGTGGTGACCACGTCCACCTGACGGGCGGCTTCGGCGGGGCCGTTTTCGCGCACGATGTCGACCATCTCGTCGGCGGTCACAACGACCACCTCGCCGCGCCGAATCTTGTCGTTGATCTGATCGTAGCTCTTGGAGACGCTTTTCTTCTTCACGGTTTCTCGCTCTTTCCGGACCCGCCGGCCGACGCCTCCGTCGGAGCCGCGGCCGGTACGCCCGCCTCGGCAAGCTTGTCGGTGACGTTGTTGCGGATCCAGGCCGCATCCCACCACTCGATGGGATTGACGAAGGTCTGGTGCACCATCATTGCGTAGTGCAGGTGATCACCGCCGGCCAGGCCGGTGGCGCCGGTAAGCCCCAGCACCTCGCCCTTTTGGACCGACTGCCCCTTTTCCACGTCGATGCGGCTCAGGTGGGAGTACATGCTGAAGAGGCCGAAGCCGTGGTCCAGCACCACGGTGTTGCCGTAAATGCCCACCGTGCCGGTGAAGGCCACGCGGCCGTCGTTGGCGGCCGGCACCTTGGCCCGCGCCAAGGAAGCCAGGTCGACGCCCAGGTGCACTTGGTGGTCGACGACCTTGCCCTTGTACCTGTAGTCCCGCTGGTCGGCGAAACGCGCCCGCGGCGCCGAGTTGGGCAGCCGCATGAAGGTCCCCTTCCAGTACATGCGGGCATCGCTGTGGCGGCCGATGGCCACCAGTTGGTCGTAGTTCTTGCGGCGCAGTTCGCCGTTGACCTTCAGGAACACGTCGATCAGCGGCTCTCCCGACGCTTGGGGCACGTCGGCCTCGAATTCCGGCATCTTGCGCTGGAGGAAGCCGTCGGTGATGTTGATGACGTCCTTGCGGAAGCGCTTGCGCCGGATGTGGTGGTAGAAGCCTGCCTTGGCGCTGTTGCCGGCCTTGTCCACGGCCGTCACGACCATCTTGGTGCCCACGCCCTGGCGGTAGTCGAGGGCGATGAAAGCCACGTACAGCTGCGGGTCCCGGTAGTAGCCGCTGCGGCCCGGGAAGAAATTCTCCCCCACCAGCACGCCGCTTTTCTCACACGGTTCGAAGAGCCGGTAGATGACCACGCCGGCGCCGCCCTGGTTGATGTTGTGCGCCTTGCTGACCACCTCGATGCGCGGCGGGCGGGTGTCGATGACGACGGGTTTTTCCAGCACGGTCCGGTTACCGCGCAGCCAGTTGCGCCAGGAGTAGTCGGAGGCCTCGATACGCAGCACGGCCTTGCCGTCGGAGATCTTGAGGGCCCGTTTGTCGATTCTGAAGGTCTCCGAGGCCTGGTGCACGTCCCCGCCGCGGATGAAAACGTCGCCGGCGAAAGTCTTGTCCAGCAGGTCGTAGGTCTTGCCGTCCTTGATCAGTTCGGCCCGCAGGCTGCGCAGGCCGCTCTTGGGGTCGGCGGCGTTCACGCGGATCTCCTGGCTGGCGCCGATGGCTTCCTTCTGCGGTGCGATCTCCACGCTGGGCCTGGCGCTCTCGAACTTCAGGTAGAGTACCACGGCCAGCGGGATGAGCACCAGCAGACACACGATGATGATCAGCTTGGATTTGTATCGTTTCTTTTTGCCCAGCAATCTTCTCAGCTCCTCCGTGCAGCCGCGGCGGGGCGCTCCCCACGCCGGTGCGGGATCCTCCCGCCGGTCCGGCCCTCACGCGAAATGGATGTCTCCGGGTGGAAATAAGAATGGCAACAATAACAACAATAAAGAGGCTAATCAAGGCCTGATTTGGGGTTTTTTCGTTTCTTGACTTTTCACCGGCCGCGGGATAAATATGACGGCAAAACAGCGGGCTCGCAACGTTCTGCGGGCGACACGCAAACCGGCTTCACGGCCAACGCAAGCGGAGGATTCATGAGCCAGCGGACAGACGGGGTCGGCATCGGCGATTTTCGAATCGGGGGGGGACAGCCCCTGCTCCTGATCGCGGGTCCCTGTGTCATCGAAGATTTCGACACCACGTTTCACATCGCCGGGTACCTGCGGGACCTGACCGCCACGATGGACCTCAATTTCGTCTTCAAGGCCTCTTATGACAAGGCCAACCGGACCTCCATCCGGTCCTTCCGGGGACCGGGCCCCGAAGAGGGGCTGGCCGTGCTTGGAGAAATCCGGAAGCGCCTCGGCGTTCCCGTGATTTCCGACGTGCATACCGTGGCGCAGGTAGCGCCGGCGTCCGAGGTGCTGGACGTGATTCAGATCCCCGCCTTTCTCTGCCGGCAGACCGACCTGATCGTGGAAACCGCCCGCACCGGCCGGCCGGTCAACATCAAGAAAGGACAGTTCCTGGCCCCCTGGGACATGGCCAACGTGGTCGCCAAGGCGGCCTCGGTGGGCAACGACCGCATCCTGATCACCGAACGCGGCGCCATGTTCGGCTACAACAACCTGGTGGTGGATTTCCGCGGCATCCCCATCATGCAGCAGACCGGCTGCCCGGTCATCTTCGACGCAACCCACAGCATCCAGCTGCCCGGCGGGGCCGGCAGCAGTTCGGGGGGGCAGCGCGAATTCGCGGCGCCCCTGGCGCGGGCGGCGGTGGCGGCCGGCGCCGACGGGGTGTTCATGGAAGTGCACCCCGACCCCGACCGGGCGCTGTGCGACGGTCCCAATTCGCTGCGCCTGGACGACGTGGAACCGTTGCTGGCGCAATTAACGGCCATCCGGAAACTCCTGCAGCGGCAAGAGCCGACACCCGTGGCCTGACATTCGGCAGCCGGAGAGCTGAATGCCATTTGTCAAAGGGGCAATGATGATTATATTTGTAGAGCAAAAGGCGGTGGCGCCGCCGGGGCGCCAACCGGCCGGCGCGGCATCATGATTTCCGACCTTTTCAAGGCCGTGCGTCTGCTGATACTGGATGTGGACGGCGTGCTGACCGGCGGGGACATCACGCTGGACAGCCGGGGCCGCGAGATTAAGCGCTTCAACGTCAAGGACGGTCTCGGAATCCGTCTGCTCCAGCGGGCAGGCATCCCGACGGCCATCGCCACCGGCCGGCGATCGGATGCCCTGCGGCACCGATGCCGTGAACTGGGCATCGAAATGCTCTACGACGACCTGTCCGACAAGACCACGGTGGTGGAAACCATCAGCGCGCGTACGGGGCTGACGCCCCCGCAGATGGCCTTTGCCGGGGATGACTTGCCGGACCTGCCCCTCATGGGCCGCGTGGGGCTCGCCATCGCGGTGGCCGACGCGCACCCGCAGGTGCGCCGCCGGGCGCACGTGGTCACACGGGCCGCAGGGGGCCGGGGGGCCGTGCGGGAAATATGCGAAGCGATTCTCAAATCCCAGGGACGTTGGGATGAAACCATAGGGATTTTTCTGCAATGACGTACATCAGTGTATCCAGAAAACTGCGTGTCGCGCTGATCGTGGTGATGATCACCATCGTCGGCGGCGTGACCGCCATCTTTCTCACCTACCGCGCCCCCGAGTCGACCGAGGAGGCGGAAATCGCACCGGTGGAATCCAAGGCCGATATCTCCATCGGCAAGGTTCATCACGTTTCCACCAAGGACGGCGTGGTGCAGTGGAGCCTGGACGCCAAATCGGCCGAAGTGGTCGAAAAAGGGCAGAAGGTGATCCTGCAGGACATCGCGGTGATCTTTTACATGCAGGACGGACAGAAGGCCTACTTGACCGCCGACAAGGGATTCCTGCGGGCCAGCACCAACGACATCGACGTCATGGGAAACGTGATGCTGCGATACCAGAATTTCACCCTGGAGACCGACCTGCTGCGCTACCGCCACAACAAGCGCTTAGTCTTCACCCAGGAGCCCGTGTTGATTTCGGACGATCGTTCACACCTGATGGCCGACTCCCTGTATTTCGATTTAAAATCCAACACGACCCATTTCAACGGCAACATAGAGGGGTTTCTCAGTGGCAAGTTCAAGCTTTGACCGCAACCTGACGAAAATAAAGACAGTCGCCGCGGGGATGCTGCTGCTCTTGGCCGTGGCGATGCCCGCGGCCGTCGGAGCGGACCAGAAGCCCATCACTGCCGACAAGACCCGGGAAGCGCAGAAGATCCACATCACCTCGGATCGACTGGAATCTCAACCGAATAACAACCTGGTGGAATTCATCGGCAATGTGCATGTGCGTCAGGGTAACACGACCATCTCTTCGGACCGGCTCAAGATCTATTACCAGGGCGGCATCGACACCGCGGGCAAGAGCAAAACGAAAAAGGGTAAGAAAGGCGGCGGGGAGGAGTCCATCAAGAAGATCGTGGCCCAGGGCAATGTGATCATCAAGATCGACGAGCGCATCGCCGTGGCCGACAAGGCTCAGTACACGCCGGGCACCGGGGAGATCATCCTGACCGGTAAGCACGCCAAGATCACCGAGGGGGCCAATTTCGTCTCTGGGGAGAAGATCACCTTCAACCGCCGCTCCAACCGCATCACGGTCCAGCGCAGCGGCAAGCAGCGCGTGGAGGCGGTGTTTTTCTCCGAAACGGTCGATCCCGCCGGCATCACCGGGGGCGGCAAGAAAAAGAAACAGTAGGGCGTGTTTTTCGGCCCGCGGCGGATTCAGTGGCGAAATTATCCCTTGAGAATCTGGTGAAGATCTACGGCGGCCGCAAGGTGGTCAACGACGTCAGCGTACACGTGGCCAGCGGAGAAGTCGTGGGGTTGCTGGGGCCCAACGGCGCCGGCAAGACGACTACTTTTTACATGGCCATTGGCATGATCCACCCCAACGACGGGAAAGTCTTTCTTGACGATGAAGACATAACAGACTATCCCATGCATATCCGGGCCCGCAAGGGCATCGGGTATCTGCCCCAGGAAAACTCGGTCTTCAGGAAACTGACCGTGAAGCAGAACATCACGGCCATTCTTGAGAGCATGAAGATTTCCCGGGACGAGATCAACCGGCGGGCGGACACCCTGCTTGAGGAACTGGGCATCGCCCGCCTGTCGGATCAGAAGGCCAGTGTGCTGTCGGGGGGGGAGCGCCGGCGACTGGAGATATCGCGGGCGCTGGCCACCAACCCGGCCTTCATCCTGCTCGACGAGCCTTTTGCCGGCATCGATCCGCTGGCGGTCATCGACATCAAGGCCATCATCGGGCACCTGAAAGACCGCGAGATCGGGATCCTGATTTCCGATCACAACGTCCGGGAGACCCTGGAGGTCTGTGACCGGGCCTATATCCTGAATAACGGGGAGGTCATCGAAGCGGGCTCGCCGGAAAAGATCGCCTCCAGCGAGATCGCCCGCCGCATTTACCTGGGAGACGAATTCTGCTTGCACTGAAACGACATGGCACTTGAACTGAGACAAGAGCTGAAGCTCACGCAGCAGCTCATCATGACCCCGCAATTGCAGATGGCCATTAAGCTGCTGCAGCTCTCCAGGCTGGAGCTGGTGGACGCCATCCGCCAGGAACTGGAGGAAAACCCGGTTCTCGAAGAGGTGCAGGAAACCGCCGCCGTCGAACAGCCCGAAACGGCCGCCGAGACAGCCGACGAAAATGCTCCCGCGGTGGAAGAAGTCAAGATCGAAGAGCGCATGCCCGACGACATCGACTGGAGCAACTACATCGATGAGTACAACTCCCCCGGGCGCACCAGCTACGAGATCGAGCGCCACGAGGCGCCCAGCTACGAGTCGTTCATCGCCCGGCGCGAATCGCTCCAGGACCACCTCCTGTGGCAGCTGCTGATGACCGCGCCCGGTGAAAAAGAAGAGACCATCGGCAGCCTGATCATCGGGAACCTCAACTCGGACGGCTACCTGGACACCTCCATCGAGGATATCGCCGAAAACGCGCAGTGCGAACCGCACGAGGTGGAGGCGTTCCTGAAGGTCATGCAGACCTTCGACCCCATCGGCGTGTGCGCGCGCGACCTACGGGAGTGCCTGCTGCTGCAGGCCCACCACCTGGGCCTGGATGACACCTTGGTGGTGGACATCATCGAAAACCACCTCAATCACCTCCAGAACCGCAACTTCAAGGCCCTCAGCCGCGCCCTGAAGAAGGACATGAAGGAGATCGTGGCCGCGGTGGAGATCATCAAGCGGCTGGAGCCCAAGCCGGGACGGCTCTTCAGCGAAGAGGAAGCCCAGCACATCATCCCGGACATCTACGTCTACAAGATGGACAACGAATTCGTCATCTGGCTCAACGACAACGGCATGCCGCGGCTCAAGGTCAATTCCTACTACCGCCGGGCGCTGAGCCAGAATGGCAAGCTCTCGGACAGCGCCCGCGAGTACATGCAGGAGAAGATGCGGTCGGCTACCTGGCTGATCCGCAGCATCCACCAGCGCCAGAAAACCATCTACCGCGTGATGGAGAGCATCCTCAAGTTCCAGCGGGAGTTCTTCGAAAAGGGCGTAGCCTATCTCAAGCCCATGGTGCTGCGCAACGTGGCCGAAGACATCGGCATGCACGAGTCGACCATCAGCCGGGTGACGACCAACAAGTACGTCCACTGCCCCCAGGGGATCTTCGAACTGAAATTCTTCTTCAACAGCGCCATCAACCGCGTCCAGGGTGGCGCCGTGGCCTCGGTGAGCGTGCAGGACCTCATCCGCCAGATCATCGAAAACGAGAACAGCCGAAAACCGTACAGCGACAACCAGATCTCCGAAATCCTCAAAAAATACAACATCAACATTGCCCGCCGCACGGTGGCCAAGTACCGTGAGATGCTCAAGGTGCTGCCATCAAGCAAGCGAAGGCAGTATTGACGGACCGGCCCCGCGACCGCCGGCCCGGAAAGGGGCCGCGCTTTCAGCCGAACCCACTTCCACCATCTGAACAATACCGAAAAAGGAGATGAGAGGTATGCAGACGTCGGTAACCTTTAAAAATCTTGACCCCTCGGAAAATTTGAAGGCATACGTCAGCAGCAAACTCGACCGTTTCGATAAATACCTGGACAACCCGGCGGAGGCCAACGTAGTGCTCTCGGTGGAAAAGTTTCGCCATATCGCCGAAATCAATCTGACCGGCGACCGTATCGCCGTCATCGGCAAGGAAGAGACCGAAGACATGTATTCGGCCATCGACATGGCCCTGGACAAACTGGAGAAGCAGATCAAGAAAAACCGCGAAAAGGTCCGCAGCCGCCGCAGCGGCGCCAGGGCCAGCCTCAAGGAACTGGCAGCCGAGGGCCAGTTCGGCACCGAGGAGCGCGAACCCCGCATTCGCATCAAGAACATCGACTACAAGCCCATGGACATCGAGGAGGCCGCCATGCAGATGGACCTCATCGACGACAGCTTCCTGGTGTTCACCAACGCCCGCACCAACCGGGTGAACGTTCTGTACCGGCGCAAGGACGGCGATTACGGCCTGATCCAGCCACGCGGATAGGGGACGGAGCGCCACGGCAGCCCGGCTTGTGTGGCCGCCGGGCAGGAGCCGGAAGCGGCGGGACGGCGATCACGCGACATGCAGCCCCCGAATGGTAAAATGATAATCTGATGAAAATACTGGATGCCCTGAAAAAAGAAACCATCATCGTCGGCCTGAAATCCAGCGACAAAGAGGGGGTCATCAGGGAACTGGTGGGCCCCGTGGCTCCCATCGCCGGGGTCGACGAGCAGCAGCTCGTGGACGTGCTCATCGAGCGCGAGCGCCTGGGCAGCACGGGAATCGGGGGAGGCATCGGTATTCCCCACGGGAAGCTGAAGAACCTGGACAGCCTGGTGCTGGGATTCGGCCTCAGCCGCCGGGGCGTCGATTTCGAATCCATCGACGGCCGGCCCACCCACATCTTCTTCCTGCTGGTCACGCCGGAAAACGCCACCGGCCTGCACCTCAAGATGCTGGCCAGGATATCGCGCATCCTCAAGGATGACCCTTTTCGGCAGCGGCTGCTTAAGGCCGGCAGTGCCGACGAAGTTTACACCATCATCGAAGAGCATGACGAGGAATTTTAACCCCTGAGAGGCGATCGGGAGGCCTGCCGCTCTCCGTTACGGCCTCTTCCTATCTGAAGTGAAAGCGACCGAACTCATCATCATCACGGGCTGCTCGGGGGCCGGCAAGCACACCGCCATGGCGGCCTTGGAAGACGCCGGATACTACTGTGTCGACAACATGCCGGTGCTGTTGCTCTCGCAGTTCATGGCCCTGCAGGATGCCGGCGATCCCCAGGCGGCCGGCTTCGCCTTCGTCATGGATATGCGCGAGAAGGGGTTTACGGAACGGTTCCCGGGAGTGTATGAAGAGATGCGCAGGAAAGGCCGCGAGGTGGAGGTCGTCTACCTGGAGGCCGAGAACGAGATCCTGCTGCACCGTTTCAGCCAGACGCGTCGGCCGCACCCGGTGTCGGGCAGCCGCCGGCTGATCGACAAGATCCGTTTCGAGAAGAAGCAGCTCAAGCCCATCCGGGAGTTGGCTTCGCGCATCGTCGACACGTCCTATTACAGTGTTCACCAGCTGCGGGCGGTGATGGAGGACCTGGCCCGCAAGCGCAACGTCGGGGCCGAGATGCGGGTGCAGGTTCTGTCTTTCGGCTTCAAGTACGGCCTTCCCGGAGACGTCGACTTGGTGACGGACGTGCGTTTCCTGAAAAACCCGTATTTCGTCGATGAGCTCAGGGAACTGGACGGCCGCTCGGAAGCGGTCCGCGAATTTATCTTCGAAGACCCCCAGGCGGAACTTTTTCTTGCAAAATACGTCGACCTGCTCGATTATCTGCTTCCGCTCTACCGGCGGGAGGGGAAAAAGTATCTAACCATCGGGGTCGGCTGCACGGGAGGCAAACACCGCTCGGTGGCCATCGCTGAAAACCTGTACCGTCACCTGAAAAAAAGCGTTTCCGAAATCGAACTGCACCACCGCGATATCGATCTCTGACCGTAGCGGCGGCGGCAGGCAGACACATCCGCGGCGGCACGGCCCGCGGACGATTGAAAACCACGGGGGATGGGAGCCCCCACATGACATGATCGGACTGTTAATCGTCACCCATAGAGAACTGGCACAGGCACTGATCGATGCCGCCGAATCGATCCTCGGGCGCCGGCCCGAGTCCATCGTCCCGGTTTCCATCGACCTGAACCAGAGTGCCGAAGAACTGCGGCGCAAGATCCAGGACGGCATCAAGCAGGTCAACCACCACGAGGGCGTGTTGATCCTGACCGACATGTTCGGCGGCACGCCCTCCAACCTGAGCTACTCTTTTCTCGAAGAGGGCAAGGTGGACGTCATATCGGGCGTCAACCTGCCGATTGTCATCAAGGCCTTGAATTCGCGACAGAACATGCCGCTCAACGAACTGGCCATTTGTCTGGAATCGTTCGGCCGCAAGAGCATCTCCCTGGCCAGCGGCGTACTGAAAGGAAACAAGCGCGGCTGAAGCGGCTTGCGCCGCCGGGCCGTGAAATACAACCCCACCAACCAAAAGCGAGGAGAGGAAAAATGAGCATAAAACTCGGTATCAACGGTTTCGGTCGCATCGGCAGACTCGTGTTCCGGGCCGCCCTGGACAGACCCGAAATCGAAGTCGTGGCCATCAACGACCTCATGGACGCCGCCACCATGGCGCACCTGCTGACTTACGACTCGGTGCACGGCCGGCTGACGGTCGAGGTCAAGGCCGGTGAAGGCGCCATCGAAGTCGACGGACGCGAGGTGGTCATCAGCTCGGTCAAGGATCCCGGCAGCATCGACTGGAAGGGCCTGGGGGTCGACATCGTGGCCGAGTGCACGGGTCTTTTCCGCGATCGCGACAATGCCGCCAAACACCTGTCGGCCGGTGCGCGCAAGGTGATCATCTCGGCCCCGGCCACCAACCCGGACGTGACCATCGTTATGGGCGTCAAC
>CAYZCL010000055.1:0-16539 GCA_964476595.1 uncultured Desulfobacteraceae bacterium | reverse complement strand
GTCGGGTCGGCGATACCGGCGGCCTCCGAGCAGATCAGAATTCGTGCCTGCGGGATGTAGAAGCTGATGCAGTCACGCGTGTGGCCCGGCGTGTCGATGACCGCCACGCCGGCCGCGTCCGAGACGCGGAAACAGTCTCCGTCGCGGGCCTCGATGTCCACCGTGAAAGGCGTGAAATGATCCTGCGGCTGAAAATCCATGGCGTTTCGCCGGATCATGTCCAGCGAACCGCGGCTGAGCCGGTCGATGAGCGCCAGGGCGTTGGGCCGTTGCAGGGTCGCCGCGGCCCGCGGTGAAGCCACGACCTTCATCTGCGGGAAGCGTCGTTTGAGAACCGCCACCGCGCCGCAGTGGTCGAAGTGGGAGTGGCTCAGGAAGCAGTAGGCCGGCTGCCGGCGGCCCAGAATCTCCCCGATGGCGTCCGCGTATCGCTTTCCCAGGTAGCAGAAGCCGGCATCGAACACCGCTGGCGCGTCTCCGTCCAGCAGGTAGACCGGCACGCTGGAGTAGCCCAGCATGTAGAGATCGGGAGCGATTTTTCCGGTTTGCGACAGGATCACGGCGATTGCTCACACCGAAATGGGGGCCCGGATGGCCGGGTGAGGATCATAGCCCGTCAGCTCGAAGTCTTCGAAGCGGAAGTCCTCCACACGCCGCTGCCGTCCATGGATGGTCATGGTCGGCAGCGGGCGGGGGCTCCTGCCCAGCTGCTCCTCGACCTGTTCGAGGTGGTTGAGATAGATGTGGGCGTCCCCGAAGGTGTGCACGAAGTCGCCCACACCCAGGTCGCACAGGCGCGCGATGACCATGGTGAGCAGCGCATAGGAGGCGATGTTGAACGGCACCCCCAGGAACACGTCGGCGCTGCGCTGGTAGAGTTGGCACGACAGGCGTTCCTGCTGCACGTAGAACTGGAACATGGTGTGACAGGGGGGCAACCCGGCCCTGGCCATTTCTTCGACTTCGGCCGGGTTCCAGGCCGACACGATCAGGCGCCGCGAATAAGGGGTTTCCCGGATCTGCCGGATGACGGTCTCGATCTGGTCGACGCCGTTGAAGTCGCGCCACTGTCGCCCGTAGACCGGCCCCAGCTCACCCCAGCGGCGGGCAAAGGTTTCATCCTCCCTTATTTTCTTAATAAACCATTTAAGTTTTTGTTGCCAATTATCGGTATATTTTGGATATTCTTTCTCTAATTCATTTTCCCTGAGGTAGTTCTGAAAAGGCCACTCGTTCCAGATGTGCACGTCGTTGCATACCAGCGGGCGGATATTGGTCTCCCCCCGTAGAAACCACAGCAGTTCGTGGATGATGCCGCGCAGGAAAACGCGTTTGGTGGTCAGCAGCGGAAAACCGTCGTTGAGGTCGTAGCGGCACTGGTAGCCGAACAGGGACACGGTTCCCGTACCGGTGCGATCCTCGCGGCGCGCCCCGTGATCGCGAATGTCGCGCAGCAGTTTCAGGTACTGTTCCATGGTGGCCTCCCCGGGTGGTCGAGAGATTCAGATTGCCCCCTTTCCGGTTCAATAAATCGGCCGCGGGCTTGGTTGTCAAGAACAATTCGATGCCGCCGGCCGCCCGCCGCACACGCCCTCGGACAGCCTCACCCCGCGATGATTCCGCTGCGACGGGACACGAACCGTCGGATTTCAGCCGGGGGGCAACTCCCCTCTTGCTTTGGACGCAGTTTTCTGCAAAATTTGGGTGATGCGGTATATTCACCCTGTTTCCCCCAACGCCGCCAACCGAGGATAAGAGAGGCATGAAAGGATTTTTCAATCGTCTTCTGGTGATCGACGTCAGCAACCGCACCGCTGACACACAGCCCCTTTCGGACGACTTGCTGCGCACCGGCCTGGGCGGCAAGGCAATGGCCGGCCAGCTGTTGCTGGATCACAATCCCGCGGGGGTCGACCCGCTGGTGCCGGAGAACCACCTCATCCTGGCCCTGGGGCCGGTGACGGGCAGCCCTTTGTACGGCTCCTGCCGCCACGGCATCTTTTCCAAATCGCCGCTGACCGGCGCCTACGCCGAATCCTACAGCGGCGGCAAGGCCGCCGTGGCCATGAACCGCAGCGGCTACGACGCCGTCATGATCCGCGGTGCCGCCGACAGCCCCGTCTGGCTGGAAATCAGCGACGCGGGCGTGGTTTTCCACGCCGCCGACGACCTGTGGGGCATGGAAACCTACGCGACCGAAGACGCCGTCAGGGAGCGGCTCGGAAAGCGCAGGCCCGGTGTGCTGGCCATCGGCCCGGCCGGGGAAAAACAGGTGCGTTTCGCGGTGGTGGAAAATGACTACTGGCGTTCGGCCGGCCGCACCGGCATGGGGGCCGTGCTGGGCGCCAAGAAGATCAAGGCCCTTGCCTTCCACGGATCCGCCCGGCGTTCCATGGCCCACCCCGACGAGGCCAAACAATACGCCCGCGAGATGTTTCAGCGCCTCAAGCATCATGCCGCTACAGAAGCCTACCGCAACCAGGGAACCCCCATGATGGTGGCGCTGCTCAACGGCGCCGGGGGTTTTCCCACCCGGTACTGGTCGGCGGGCGAATACGACCGCTGGCGACAGATCGATGCCGACAGCATGAACCGGCGCTGCAAGGTGCAGTCCCGGGCCTGCATGACCTGTTTCCTGGCATGCGGCAAGTACACCGAGGTGCTCGAGGGCCGCCACCGGGGGCTCAAGGTGGAGGGCCCCGAATACGAGACCATCTACGCCTTCGGCGGTCTGTGCATGATCGACAGCATCGAGGAGATCGCCTGGCTCAACGACACCTGCGACCGCCTGGGACTCGACACCATTACGGCCGGCAACCTGTGCGCCTTTGCCATCGAGGCCTCTCGGCGCGGCAAGATCACCGACGCCCTGGAATACGGCCGGCCGCAGCAGGTCAACGACCTGCTCCACAAGATCGCGCGGCGCGAGGGAATCGGCGACCTGTTGGCGGACGGCATCCGTTCCGCAGCCGCCGAACTGGACCTGGAGGATCTGGCCATCCACGTCAAGGGCCTGGAACCTCCCGGGTACGATCCGCGGGCGCTCAAGGGCATGGGACTGGCCTACGCCGTCAGTGACCGCGGCGCCTGCCACCTGCGGGCGACCTTCTACAAGCCCGAACTGGCGGGCCTGATCGACCCCAAACAGATCGAGGGCAAGGCCGAGATGTTCATCGACTTCGAGGACCGCTGCACGCTCCTCGACTGCCTGATCATGTGCCGCTTCTACCGTGATTTCTATCTATGGGAGGAGATTTCCCGGCTGCTCGAACTGACCACGGGAGAGGTCCCGGACAAGCCGCAGCTGCAGCGCCTGGCCGCGCAGGTGACCGACAACACGCGCCGTTTCAACCTGCGCGAGGGCCTCACGGCCGCCGATGACCGGCTGCCTGCGCGCTTTTTCCGCGAGAAACTTCCGGACGGCCAGTCCATCAGCGAGCCGGAACTGCACACCCTGGTGCAGGACTACTACCGCCTGCGGGGCTGGGATGCCCAGGGACGCCCACCGGCCCCGACCGCCGATTGATATCGGTCGGTGAACATGGTATGGACGGACTGCCGCCGCAGCCGCCGACTGCCCGCGGCTGCGGCGGAGCGTTTTTTCACCCCTTTTGAGGAGGCTGCCCATGGATTTTTCTCTTTCCGGCGATGAAGAGATTCTGCGCCAGTCGGTACGCAAGTTCGCCGAAAACGAAATCAAGCCCGTTGCCCGGGAACTGGACAAACGCGAAGAGTTTTCCTACGACACCATGCGCAAGATGGCGGAACTGGGCCTTTTCGGCATTTTCGTCTCCGACCGTTACGGCGGTCAGGGCATGGACTACATCTCCTACATCATCGCCGTGGAGGAAATCGCCCGCGTGGACGGTTCCCACGCCGCCACCGTGGCGGCGGAAAACTCCCTGGGCATCGGCCCCATCTACTACTTCGGCAGCGAAGAACAGAAACGCAGGTACCTGCCCAAGCTGTGCAGCGGCGAAACTCTCTGGGGGTTCGGGCTGACCGAACCCAATGCCGGCTCCGACGCCGTCAACGCCAAGACCACCGCAGTGCTCGACGGCGACGAGTGGGTCATCAACGGCCACAAGATCTTCATCACCAACGCCTCCACGGACATCACCGCGGGCGTCACCGTGCTGTGCCGCACCGGCACCCTGGAAAACGGGCGCCCGGAGCTGTCGTGCATCCTGGTCGAAACCGGCACCCCCGGCTTTACCGCCAGGGTCATGCACGACAAGATGATGTGGCGCGCCTCCAACACCAGCGAGCTGTACTTCGAGGACTGCCGCGTGCCTAGGGAGAACATGCTCGGCCCCCGCGGGGAGGGGTTTCACCAGATGATGCAAACCCTGGACGGCGGACGGCTGTCCATCGCCGCCATGGGCCTCGGCGGCGCCCAGGGCTGCTTCGAAATGGCGCTGAAGTACAGCAACGAGCGCGAACAGTTCGGCCGCGCCATTTCCAACTTCCAGATCAACGCCTTCAAGCTGGCGGACATGCACACCGAGATCGAGGCTGCGCGGCTGCTGCTCTACCGCGCCTGCTGGCTGCGCGACAACGAAAAGCCCTTCGCCAAGGAGGCGGCCATGGCCAAGCTTTACTGTTCAGAAGTCATGTACCGCTGCGCCAACCACGCCGTGCAACTGCACGGCGGCTACGGACTAATGAAGGAGTTCGACGTGGAGCGCTTCTACCGCGACCAGAAACTGCTGGAGATCGGCGAGGGCACTTCGGAAATTCAGCGCATCGTTATCGCCCGTCATATCGGGGCCCGGTGCCTGTAAGCAAACAACCGGCTGCAGAGCCGTTGCGCCGGGCGTCCCGGGAAGCCTTCCCGGAACGCCCCATTCAATACCAAGGAGGAACACGATGGACAACGACCCCCGGAAACACTACGTCTGTGTGGATTATTTCGAAGACCTGACCGGCGAAATCACCGCCGGCAAGAAAGAGGTCACCGAGGAGATCGGCCAGCGCGTGGCCGGCCTGAGAAAGGAAAAGGGCCTGTCCCTGGAAGAGCTCTCCAGTCTGACCGGCTTCGACGTCAGCTTCCTGTCGGACATCGAAAACAACCGCATTCACCCCCAGCTGGGGACCCTCATCAAGCTTTCCAAGGCCCTGGACGCCGCCGTGGGACGCATCATTTCGGGCGCCGGCGACAAGCCCTACTCGGTCACCCGCAAGACCGAACGCAAGACCATCTCACGCTCCACCTCGCGCAAGGGTGAAAAAGACATCTACGCATACAAGGACCTGGCGCCGGAGGTCAAGGGCCGCCACATGGAGGCCCTCATCGTCCAACTGGAAGAGGGGCCCGACGAGGAACGGTCGGTGCACGACGGTGAAGAGTTCATCTTCGTCCTCGACGGGCTGGTGCTGCTGGAGATCGGCGAGGAGGTTTTCGAGCTGGAACCGGGCGACAGTGCCTATTATCTGTCGACGACACCGCACCTGGTGACCTCCAAGAAGGGACGATCCACCATTCTGGCGGTACTTTACGAGGGATAGAAAACACGGAGGAAACAGCATCATGGGAAAAGGCGATCGACGCACCAAACGCGGCAAGATCTGGCGGGGAACCACCGGCAAACGGCGGCCCAAAAAGAAGAAAGCCGCCGCCCGTTCGCAGGAGAACGCTTAGCGGGTAGCGGCGGCACAACCGTCCCCCGGGGATCCGAATCGGTCACATTTTGTCATTTCGTTGACAAATTTTGTCCAGGTGCCTGGCACGGCAACGGACCGGCCGTTTTGTAACCGTTGAAAATTGCACGCCTATCCGTCAAAGCCGGCAAGCCACGAAAAATGGCATCGATTTTGCTGTATTTTCACAGCAGGATCGGGGCAAGCGCATCCGCCGTCCGATCCGCTCTTTGCAAAGCGTCCAACGGCAGATCGACTAAACGGTTTCTCAGTTGTACGTGCATCTTTTCACCGGGCATCTCTAAAACGAACATCTGAGAAATTTTTGGAAACAGGTTTTGCGCCGGCGTCAATAACGGCAACCTCGGGAAACCGTTTAGCTGATCCTTTTTCCTCCCCGGCCCCGCCGCATCCGCCCTGCAGCCAAAAGAGGGCGCCCGTTCACCACACGCTCCCCGGTGACGGGGGTTTCCGGCCGGGGAACCGGCCCGCAGTCTGTCAGCGTTTGACCAGCCCGGTCTTCACCGCCCTGACCACGTCCACCGGCCGTTCGATCTGGTGCTGGGCCAGCATGATGCGTTCGGTCTGTTCCCAAGCGGACACGTCGATGGCGCCGATGGCAAACGACGGCGCTGGACGCACCAGCGGCCGGGTCATGTCCAGCTGTTTTCCCAGGATTTCCACCGGGGTGTCCGGGTCGAACTTCTGCAGCACGGCAATGGCGCGTGCCCGGTTTTTCTCGTCCAGCGCCTGCCGCCACCCCGCGAGCAGTGCTCCCAGGAAGCGCGACACCAGCTGCGGTGATTTTTCCAGCATCCCGGCGGAAGTGACTACCGAGTTGGCCACGAAGGCCACGCCGTAGTCGGCCGGGTTGAAAAACCGCAGCCCCTCCCCCGCCCGCCGCAGCTTGTCGGAAATGATCACCCCCTGGGTATTGCGGTAGACCGGCCACAGGTCCACCCGCCGGCGGTAGAAAGGCGTGTAGTCGTAGCGCACGCTGAACAGGTGCACGTCCTTCTCGCCGATGTCGGCCTTGGCCAGCAGGGTGCGCATGATGTGCTCGTCGTTGCCCCCGTAAGTAATGCCGATGGTCAGTCCCCTCAGGTCGGAGAGTTTCCTGATTTCCGGCAGCGTGTCGCGGTAGATCCACTGCAGGGGGTTGACCTGGAACAGCTGAGCGATGACCACCACCGGCGAACCCTTGGACAGCGCGCGAATGACCTGATCGGCGGAGGCGACGCCGAACTGAGCGTGCCCCAGCTCGAGTTCCTTGATGGCATCCCGTTCGGGTCCCCCCTCCTTGACGTCGACGTCCAGGCCGGCGGCCTCGAATATTCCCTGCGATGCGGCGTAAATATCGCCGACCACGCTGGCGTTGTAAAGCCACTTCAGTCGATAGTGGATGGTTTCGCCTGCCGCCGCGCCGTGAACCGGCGTCGTCAGCAACAGCAACACGACGGCGGCTGCGGCCCGTAACCCTGTTCCGAATCGCCACCTCTTCATGGTTTGTGCCCTCCACTTCAGGTTGACGTGAAAGCGGTCTCTCAACCGGCTGTCCCCATGTTACCGCCAGTCGGTCCGCCGCGTCAATGGCCGGATGGTTCCCGCGGCGCAATTCCCCTCTTGAAAAAGTTTGCTTTCGGGGGTAGTTTTTCCGTGGGAAGCCATTTTCAAGCACAGAATCCATTTCAGGGAGAGCATGCATGTCCGCCATCCGCATCACCATCGGTGAGCTTAACGTCACCGCCGAACTCGACGATTCGCCCACCGCCCGCAAAATTCTCGAGAGCCTGCCCATCGAGGGCAGCGCCAACGTGTGGGGAGAAGAGATCTACTTCGACATCCCCGTGCACATCGACGAAGCCCCCGATGCCGTCACCGAGGTCCCGGTCGGCACCCTCGCCTACTGGCCCATGGGACCCGCTTTTTGCATCTTCTTCGGCCCCACCCCGGTGAGCACCGGTTCCGAGCCCCGGGCTTACAGTCCCGTCAATGTCTTCGGTCGCATTACCGGCGACACCGAATCTCTCAAAACCGTGCGGGACGGCGCCCCCATCCGGGTCGAAGCGCTTTCCGACATCTGAAACCCGAGCCGCACAGGAGATCATCATGAGCCTTGCTGAAATCGAAGCCTTCGGCAGCGTCGCCCTGCTGCGTATGCAAAACGGCGTCACCAATGCCATCGGACCGGACCTGCTTGCCGACCTGTCCCGTTGCATCCATGAAATTCGCAAGCACTTCGGAGGCGTGGTGCTGGCCGGTGGTGAAAAATTTTTCAGCATCGGACTGGATCTTCCACGGCTGGTCAATTTCGACCGGGAACAGATGGGGGATTTCTGGGAAGCCTTCAACCAGGTGGTGCTGCAGATCTACACCCTGCCGCAGCCCACCGCCTGCGCCCTGTGCGGCCATGCCACCGCCGGCGGTGCCATCCTGGCACTGACCGGGGATTTCCGGTTCGCCGCCCGGGGGCGCACCCTCTTCGGCTTCAACGAAGTCCACATCGGCGTCCCGGTCCCGTACCTGGCCGACCTCATCCTGCGCCAGCTGGTCGGCGACCGCACGGCCACACGCATGCTCTATTTCGGCGAATTCATGGAAGCCGAAGCCGCACACCGGGCCGGCATCGTGGACCAGGTCGAAGACAAGAGCGCGGTGGAGTCCCGCGCCGTGGAGCGCATCCAGCAGCTGGCCGCCATGCCGCAGCCCGCCTTCGGAATGATCAAGCAGAACCGCATCGAGGCGGTCCACAGCGCGTTTCTCAACAACTACGAAGCCAAAAAGGAAGCTTTCCTGATCTGCTGGTTCCAGGCGGAAGTACAGGCCCTGCTGAGGAAGGCCGCGGAGAAATTCTGATGCGTCTTCACGTCCTCGAACACGTCCCCTTCGAGGGGCCCGCAAGTATTGCCGACTGGGCCCGGCGCCGGCAGCACGCCCTTTCGGAAACACGCTTCTTCGAGGCGCCTCGGCTGCCGAAGCCCGATGCCATCGACGGCCTGATCGTCATGGGGGGGCCCATGAGCGTCGGTGATGAAGACGAATACCCCTGGCTGAGGGCAGAGAAACACTTTCTGGCGGCATGCATCGAAAAGGGCTTGCCGGTGCTGGGCATCTGCCTGGGCAGCCAGCTGCTGGCCGAAGTGCTGGGCTCAGCCGTTTACCCCAATCGCTACAAAGAGATCGGCTGGTTTCCCGTCGAGCTGACCGAAGCGGCCATGGATGCGCCCCTTTTCAACGGATTGCCGCGGAAAATGGATGTTTTTCACTGGCACGGCGACACCTTCGACCTGCCGCGCGGCGCGCGCCTGCTGGCCAGCAGCCGGGCATGCCGCAACCAGGCCTTCCTTTACGCGGATCACGTGCTGGGGCTTCAGTTTCACCTCGAGGTGACGCAGCGCAGTATCGCCGCCCTGGTGGAGAACGGTGCCGACGAGCTCGTGGAGGGGCGCTACATCCAGCAGCCGCCACGGCTTCACGGCACGCCGCGCCGGATCGAAACGGCCAATAGCGCCATGTCCGGCATCCTGGACCGCCTCTTCACCTCCTGACGACAGATGGAAACCATTCGCCGGATGATCCTCGGGTACGTGGCCGACAGCGGGCGCCGCTGGACTCCCGCCGACCTGGAAAGAACCGTGCGGCGGCACCTGGGCGTGAACCGCAGGGACATTCGCCGGGCACTGCGTTCCTTGGTGGAAGAGCGTCTGCTGGACTACACCTACCTTCACGGCTGTTCTTTCGTTGAGGTCTCCTTCAACCGCCCGGTGCGTATCGGGCGGCACATCGTTCTGCTGCCGGCCGGCATGCGTGCCGCGAGCGCCGCGGCAGATGCCGTCATCAGGCTGACCCCGGGGGCCGCCTTCGGCAACGGGCGCCACCCCACCACCCGCCTGGCGCTGGAGGGCATCGCGTTTCTTCTGCACGCCTCCGACTGGCGCCCCCCTCACGGCTCCGCGGAGTGCCTCGACATCGGCACCGGCTCCGGCGTGCTGGCGCTGGCCGCCCTGGCCATGGGCGTACGGCGCGCCGTCGGCATCGACATCGAGTCCTGCAGCCGGTTCGAGGCCCGGGCCAACGCCCGCCTGAACGGCATGCAAAAGCGCTTCGAGATCCTGCCCACCGAACTTGCCGACGTAGACGCCGATTTCGACATGATCCTGGCCAACCTGCGCCCCCCTACCCTGAAGGCAATACTCCCCCACGTCTGCAGGTGTGTCAGGCAGGGGGGAGCCGTCGTGCTTTCCGGATTTCGGACGGGAGACGAAGCCGACGATCTGCTGGAGGACTACTCGCGAGAGGGGATGTCGTGCGTCTGGCGGGAAAGTGAAAACGGGTGGCAGTCCGCCGTGCTCATGACGAAGACGACTTTCGCCACAGCGAGATCAGCTTCCGCTTCACATCGTTGAAATCGTTCCAGGGATGGTAGGCCAGGCCGCGTTCATCCAGCCATCGGGCGAGAAAACCGGTTGCGAAAACGACGGAAGCATGGCGCGCCATGGCCACATCGGTGATGCCGTTTCCCACGGCCACCGCGCGCTCGTAACGGTAGCGGCGCATCACGTCCACCTTGGAGATCAGTTCGCTGGTTCCCTCGAAATCCGAGTGCACGCGCATGAACGGACCCTCGGCGGACACTTCGGGTGCGTGGACGGCCTTTACCCTGTCCGCCAGGGGGCCCAGCCGCGAGAGAATCACCGCCCGGATTCCGCCCGATACGATGACCAGCGGTACGGCGGCCGATTCGAGAAAGGCGGCGAATTCCGCAAAACCCGCCCGCAGCGGCTGGCGCATGAAATAGGCCTCGATCTCGGGATAACGCGCCGACGGGATGGCTTCGATCAGGCTGCGGACGGCTTCCTTGAGGGTGATGCGGCCGGCATACATCTGCCGCGATCGTTCGGCGTACAACTCCGGGACAAACGTGTTGAACATGCCCACCAGGGTTTCTTCCCTGGTGATGGTCCCGTCGAAGTCGCAGAACACCATCCAGGGTGCGCTATACTTTCTGGTAGCGTCCCCGGTCGACACTCTTGATCTTGTTCTGCTTCTTGAGTTTGTAGATTACGTTGTGCACCTTCTTGTTGTCGAAGCCGGTCTTCTTCACCAGGCTTTCCACGTCGATGCCGTTGCGCGCACGCGAGATATATCCGTAGACGGTGTCGATGGCCGTTTTCTTGGCGCCCTTGGCGGCCGGTTTTTTCTTTTCGGTCTTCTTGGCGGCAGCGGCCTTGGCTTTCTTGGCAGGGGTCTTGGTGGTCGGTTTGACCTTCTTGGCAGGAGCCTTGGATTTCTTGGCGGCGGCCTTGGCCGGCTTCTTGGCGCCCTTGTCCTTCTGGGTCAAGTCTTCGATATGCGTAGCCAGGCTGTCAATGGCCTGTGACAGGCTCTTGAAGCCTTCGGCGACCGCCTTCATCAGTTTCTCCGAGTCCATGGCCTTGATGAATTTCTCCAGTTCCGTCATTTCAGTTTTCCTCCAGGTTTGGCGTTTTCGCTATCGCTGCCGGCAACAGTGTGCGTTTCCTCCCGCCTGGCCAGAAGCGTCCTTTCGCTCGTATCGTACTTCCACCGTCAAAGCCGACCGCGCCCGGACGAGGTGTCGCCCCGGCTGGATTGCTTATTCTACCCGAAATCATACGGGATCAAATCCCGCGGCGGACATGTTGGTAATGCTGCCTATTATTATAGTATCGATATCTAAAATGTAAAGTAATGATTCTTTTAAAAAAGCATATACTTTGGTGAATCCTGCCGTGGACAAGCGCCGGGCGCCCGGCTTGCCATCATCGAATCCTGTATTATCTTCCCCATATCGTCCCTTCACGTTAAAGCCTCGTGTCCCGGGCTTTGCAGGCCCTGTAGCACGAAGATCATCCCTCTTGAAGGAGACCTCCACATGAAAAAATGTGCTGTCATTCTCGCTGTTCTCCTGTTTTCCACGGCCACCGCGCTGGCCGCCGATGGCGTCATCAGCGTCAAAAGCGCCCATGATGTCAACGCCACCGCCGATCGACTGGTGTCCGCCCTGAAAAGCAAAGGCATGACCGTTTTCGCCAGAATCGACCATGCCCAGGGCGCACGGAAAGCCGGAATCAGCCTGCGCCCCACCGTACTGGTCGTCTTCGGCAACCCCAAGGTCGGCTCTCCCCTGATGGCCTGTGCTTCCACCACCGCCATTGATCTTCCCCAGAAAGCACTCATCTGGGAGGACAAGTCCGGCCAGGTGTGGATTTCCTACAACGACCCGGCCTATATCGCGAAGCGCCATGGCATCGGCGACTGCGGCAAAGACGCACTGGCCAAGGTCACCGGCGCACTGAAGAAATTCACCCACGCCGCCGCCGCGCCCTGACGGAGCACTGATGCCCGAACTGCCCGAAGTACAGACCACGGTAGACGACCTCAACGGCGCTGGCCTCCCGGGCTGCGCCATCACCGCGGCCCGCGTGTACTGGCCGGCCTCGGTCTCTCCGCTCAGCCCGGGTGTGTTCCGCCGCCGGGTGACCGGAAGGCGGATCACCGGGGTGCGCCGCCGTGGGAAGTTCATCGTGCTCGATCTTTCGGACGGGAGCGCGGTCCTGATCCACCTTCGCATGACCGGCAAGCTCGCCCTCAAAGAGCCCGCTTCGCCGCGCAGCCGGCACGAGCATGTCATTCTCACCCTCGACGATGCACTCGAGCTTCGCTTCCACGACACCCGCAAATTCGGAAGAGTGCGGCACACGCAGGAGGCATGGCGTATTCTGGCCCCGCTCGGACCGGAACCGCTGGACCGCCGCTTCACGGCCCGGCGACTGGCGGAAATGCTCTCGCGCCGCAAGCGGCAGATCAAACCACTGCTGCTCGATCAGCACTTCCTGGCCGGTCTCGGCAACATCTACACGGATGAAGCCCTGTGGCTGGCGCGCATCCACCCCTGCAGGCGGGCGGATTCACTCTCTGCAACCGAAGCCGCCTCGCTTCACCGCGCCATTCGCAGCGTGCTGCGCCAGGGGCTTCGCAACATGGGTACGACGCTGGGAAACGCCGAAGCCAACTTCTACTCGGTGGCCGGGCGACGCGGACGCAATCGTGACCAGTTGAAAGTGTTTCGGCGTACCGGGCAGAAATGCCCGCGGTGCCGCCGGTCGACCATCGTCCGGATCGTGGTGGGCCAGCGGGGAACACATCTCTGTCCCCATTGCCAGCAAATGGAGGGATCTTGAAAACAAGAAGCGGCAACCGGGAAGCAATCGGGCAACTGAAAGCCATCACCGATGAACTGGTGAGGGCCCTGGGCGATCTTCATTTTGCAGGGCCCGTTTCGGTGGTCTACAATCCCCTGGAATATGCCCGCAGCGCTTACGACACGTACCTCGAACGCTATGCCGGCCCGCCCAAGGAAGCCGTTCTGATAGGGATGAACCCCGGTCCCTGGGGCATGGCCCAGACCGGCGTGCCTTTCGGCGAAATCGGCATCGTGCGTGACTGGCTGGGAATCACGGCGGACATCGCCGCTCCTGCCCGCACGCATCCCAAGCGTCCGGTACAGGGTTTTGCCTGCACCCGCAGCGAAGTCAGCGGCAGACGCCTGTGGGGGTGGATCCGTGAGACCTTCGTCGATCCGCAGCGCTTTTTCCGACGATTCTTCGTGGCCAACTACTGCCCGCTGTTGTTCCTGGAGGAAAACGGACGCAACCGCACGCCCAACAACCTCAAAGCATCCGAACGGAAAGCACTGCAGGCGGTGTGCGACGCGGCGCTGCGCCGTACCATGGAAGTGCTGCAGCCCCGCTTCGTCGTCGGCGTCGGTCGTTTCGCCGGTCACCGGGCCCGCGAGGCATTGGTCGGAACGGGCATCGCGGTGGACGAAATACTGCACCCCAGCCCGGCCAACCCCCGGGCCAACCGGGGCTGGGCGCAACAGGCCGCCGCCCAGCTTTCCGCCATGGGGATCCGTTTGCCCTGACCGCGCAGGCCTACCGGAAGAGTTCCGTACTCAGGTAGCGCTCGCCGGTGCTGGCCAGAATCGTCACGATGCGAAGTCCCCTGGATTCCGGCCTGGCCGCCACCTGAATGGCCGCCCAGAGGGCCGCTCCCGAGGAGATGCCGCACAGGATTCCCTCTTCCAGTGCCGCACGCCGCGCGGTTTCGAAGGCATCTTCGTTCTTCACACCCACCACTTCGTCGATCACCGTCCTGTCCAGCACTTGCGGAATGAAGCCGGCACCGATTCCCTGGATCTTGTGCGCACCGGGATCTCCGCCCGCCAGCACCGCAGAGTCGGCCGGTTCCACGGCCACCACCCGCAAATGCGGGTTGCGCGCCTTGAGCACCTGCCTCACACCGGTGATGGTGCCGCCGGTGCCCACGCCGGCCACGAAGACGTCCACACGGCCCCCGGAGTCTTTCCAGATTTCTTCGGCGGTGGTCTCCCGGTGGATGCGCGGGTTGGCCGGGTTGCTGAACTGGTCCGGCATGAAGGCGTTCTTTTCCGCCGCCACGATCTTGCGCGCCTCCTCGATGGCGCCCTTCATTCCCTGGGCCCCCGGTGTCAGCACCAGTCGCGCGCCCAGGTGCCGGAGGAGCTTGCGGCGCTCCACACTCATGGTTTCCGGCATGGTCAGGCACAAACGGTATCCCCGCGCGGCACAGATGAACGCCAGCGCGATGCCGGTGTTACCGCTGGTGGGCTCGACGATCAGCGTCCCGGCATCGATGCGGCCGTCCTTTTCGGCGGCCTTGATCATGGAGGCCGCAATGCGGTCCTTGACACTGGAGAGCGGATTGAAAAACTCCAGTTTGGCTACGATTTCGGCTTCGAGTCCCTGGACCAGACGATTCAGCCGAACCATGGGGGTCGATCCGATGGTGGTACTGATTTCTGAATATACAGGCATGTTCTGTTCTCCTTTTCCGGATATCCGACAGACGCCACCTTGCGTGCCGTCAACCGGGCCGCTCGCGCCTCACTTGTAAATCAGCCGCGGTGACTCCATGACCACCCGCGTGTCGGGCGGTACCGACTCGGTCAGCCAGACGTTGCCGCCGATTACCGAACGGGCGCCGATGGTGGTCTCTCCACCGAGGATGGTGGCCCCCGAGTAGATGATGACGTCATCTTCGATGGTGGGGTGACGCTTGCTGCCCCGCAACCGGTTTCCCGCGTCCGGCGGCAGGGACAGCGCCCCCAAGGTGACCCCCTGGTAAATGCGCACGTTGCGCCCGATCTCGGTGGTCTCTCCGATTACCACGCCGGTGCCGTGATCGATGGTGAAACGTTCACCGATGGTGGCGCCGGGATGGATGTCGATGCCGGTGACGCTGTGGGCATACTCGCTCATGATGCGCGGCAGCAACGGAACCTCCAGCATGTGCAGCCGATGGGCCACACGGTAAACGGTCACCGCCAGGATGCCGGGATAACTGAAGATGATTTCATCGTAACTGCGCGCGGCGGGATCACCGTCGTAGGAGGCGGCCACGTCGGTGGCCAGTATCCGGCGCAGTTCGGGAATGGCCCGCAGCAGTTCCAGGGCGATGGCGGCCCCCTTTTTCTCACACTCGCTGCAGGGCAGCTCGTAGCGGAAACAGTCATGCCGGAAACTCAGGGTGATCTGCTCGGCAAGCAGGTCGAAGAGGCTGGAAAGTTTCTGCCCCAGGTTGTAGCGCAGGTTCACCGGGTCGATTTTTTCCCGTGAGAAATAGCCGGGAAACAGCACCTCCCGCAATCGCTCCAGGAGGTCGATCACCACGACGCGCGACGGAATAGGCTCGTAATCGACATGCGTATAGCAGGTTTCATCGTCGCAGCTGCGGATCACCTCCTCGACGATCTCCGGCAGCTGTTCCCGGAAACGGGTGACATCCTGTACCTCCAGTCGGCACGCGGCTGAAGAAGTTTGCATTTCCTCATCCATATCCATTAGATTTCCTTTGCTTTGGCAACCTGCAAACCGCCGATAGCGGTCGGTGGTGTTCCTCCGGTCGAATCCCGGCTCGGCGTGTTTCAAACGCGCCGGTCCCTTCGTTGTTGCATTCCAGACAGGCCGCTCACCTAACGGCGGTCCGTTACCGATGCTTCCCGCCTTTAGCCTTTACCCTCGATGGACGATATAGTATGAAGCTATGACAGGTCTCCTGGGTTGTCAAAAACGGCCGTGCCCGCAGAATCTGGAAATCATCCTATGCCCCGATACGCGATTATTTTCGATCTGGACGGAACCCTGCTCGATACCCTGGAGGACCTGGCCGAGGCCACGAACAGTGCACTGGGCCGTTGCGGTTTCCCACCTCATCCCATCGATGACTACCGGCAGTTCGTGGGAAACGGCGCACGCGAACTCATCCGTCGTGCCCTGCCCCCGGATCGACGAAGCGATGCGATCATTCAGAGATGCCACCAGGAGTTCCTGGAAATATATGCCCGCAGTTGGGACACCAGGACGCGCCCCTACCCGGGGATTCCCGAGTTGCTGGACCGACTGGCGGAGAAAAGAGTCAAAACCGCCATTCTCTCCAACAAGCCTCACGACCTGGCGGTCAAAACAGTCGAGACCCTGCTGGCGCCTTGGCACTTCGAAATCGTGCTGGGCCAACGTGACGACATTCCCCGCAAGCCCGATCCCGCCGGTGCCTTGGAGATTGCAAACCGACTCGACACGCCCCCTTCCGGTTTTTTATTCATCGGTGACAGCGGAGTCGATATGCGAACGGCCATTCGTGCGGGCATGTTACCCATCGGGGTCCGATGGGGATTTAGAAGTCCTGAAGAACTCAAGCGTGCGGGCGCCTTCGCTGTTGTCACAAACCCCGATGAACTTTTACGATATTTTCGGCAGCCACTCTGACATGCTTTGGGGGAAAGATGCATTTTGTCAGTCAGTATGACGAGAAGCATATCCTCATGATCACGACTTCTTT
>CAYZCL010000054.1:0-14378 GCA_964476595.1 uncultured Desulfobacteraceae bacterium | reverse complement strand
TGAATCTGTCTTGTAATATAAATTACATTCCGCCTTATTACCTGAAAACATTGAAAAACAGGTGGGCACCAAACGTGACTGCAGGAAGGGGGACAACGTGGACATTCAGGAGATCAAGGACCGGATAGAAGCCGCAAACGTCGATTCGCTGCGCATCGACTTCCCGGACCTGTACGGCATCTGCCGCAGCAAACTGGTACCGGCGCGGCGCCTCGAGGAGGTGCTGGAGGAGGGCTGCAACCACGTGACGGCCACTTATGCCGTCGATTTCGCCAACGATGTGGCCATGGGCACCGGCCTGGGAGATGAGATCCAGTGGCGCGACATGACCGTCCGCCCGGACCCGGACACCTTCGCCGTGCTGCCTTACATGGAGGGCACGGCACGCTTCATCGGAAATGCCTACGGACCCGACGGAAAACCCCTGGCCGTCGATCCGCGCAACGTCCTGCAGCGCATCATCAAGCGTTACGAGGACCTGAACCTCAAACCCATGGTGGCCTCGGAGCTGGAGTTCTTCCTCTTCCACCAGGGCGGCGATGCCGACGGACAGCCGTACAACGCCAGCCCCTCCTGCGTCTACCAGGTCAACCCAGTGGTCGACCCCAAGGGCCTGCTGCGCGAGTTCCAGAACCTGTTCATCGAACTGGGGCTGGACATCATCTACCTCAACCACGAGTTCTTCCCCGGGCAGTTCGAGATCAACTGGAAGTACGACAGCGCCCTGAAAATGGCGGACCAGACCTTCACCTTCAAGTACGTGTCCAAGGAGGTGGCCGCCATGAACGACCTGCTGCTGACCTTCATGGGGCGCCCCAAGGGAGACAACGGTGGCAGCGGCTATCACATCCACGCTTCGATGTTCGACCCCGACTCGGGCCGCAACCTCTTCGACGACCCCGCCGGCGACCACGGCGTGTCGGATCTGCTGCGGTACTTCCTGGGCGGCCAGATGGCCCACGCCAAGGGGATGTCCGCCATCCTGGCGCCTACCATCAACTCCTACCGACGCTTCGTGCTGGGGGCTTTCTGCCCCTTCTACCTGGCCTGGGGCTGGGACAACCGCACCGTCTACTGCCGGGTGCCCGACGAACGCGGGTCGGCCACCCGGGTGGAAAACCGTGGCCCCTGCGCCTCGGCCAACCCTTACCTGGTGCTGGCGGCGGTGCTGGCAGCCGGCCTGGACGGCATCGAGAACAAGATCGAACCCGGCGAGCCGGCACCCGACGACGTCTACGGCGCCGAACCCGGCAGCCTGGAAACCGTCACCTTCTGGCTGCAGGACGCCCTGGCGGACTTCAAGGCCGACAAGGCCCTGTGCGAGGCCTTGGGGCCGGAACTGGTGCAGGCCTTCGTGGCCGTCAAGGAGCACGAGGTGGAACGCTTCCGCACCGCCGTCACCGACTGGGAATTCAACGAGTACGCTTACCACCTCTAAGGCGGGGCGGAAAACATCCACGGCTCCGGGAGTCGCCGCGGACGCCAGGAGCCATTTCAAGCCGATACGGGAGGCCCAACATGTGCGGTATCGCCGGGCTGATTGCCAAGGATTCCCCCACACTGGGAAACGATCTGATCAGCATGCTCAAGGAACTCATCCACCGCGGCCGGGACGCCACTGGGATCGCGGTCTACGAAAACCGCGACACCATCGACCTGCGGGTCTCGCTGACGGCGCCCGGGCACCGCGAAGCGCTTGAGCGGGTCATCGGCGCCTACGGCCGCGTCTCCAACGAGCGCTGCTACCCGGGGCGGGGGGTTTTCACCTTCTACGAGGCCTGCGTGGACATGGACGATGCCCGCATGGCCGACCTGCACCGGGCCATCGACGACCATCCGGAACTTTGCGTGCACTCCCTGGGCCGCCGCCTCAAGGTGTACAAGGACGAGGGGTCGGCGGCCGAACTCCAGGAGCAGCACCACATTCCGCCCACCCTGGGTACCCACGGCATCGGCCACGTGCGCCTGGCCACCGAGAGCGTGGAGAACATCAATTTTGCCCACCCCTTCGTCTCCTACCTCTACCCCGAGCTGGCCATCGTGCACAACGGGCAGTTCACCAACTACTTCAACATGCGCCGCCGCATGGAGAGCTGGGGCGTGCGCTTCAAGACCAACAACGACTCCGAGATGGCGGTTCACTTCCTGGCCTACCAGATGAAGGAGAAGGGAATGGACCTGGAGGCGGCCCTTCACCGGGGACTGGAAACCTTCGACGGCGTTTTCACCATCCTGGCCTCCACCGCCGGCCAGATCGGCGCCCTGCGGGACCGGCTGGGCATCAAGCCCGTGCTGTTCTTCGAAAAGGGCGACGGCACGGTGCTGCTGGGATCGGAACAGATTTGTTTAACCCCCATCGTCTCCGACGTCTATGCCACGGAGATGGATCCAGGAGGAGTACGGGTATGGTCCGTTTAGACATAGCAGGCATGAGCTCCCGGGAAGTCAATCGCCGGCTGCGGGAGCTCATCAAGACCGAGGCCGAGATCGAAGTCGACAACCCTCACTCCATCCACAACTTCGCCACCGCCCTGAAGGGGGAGGGAAAGATCACCGTGCACGGGAGCACGGGCTTCTACACGGGCGGATTCCTGGAGGGGCCCGCCATCGTGGTCGAGGGCAACACCGGCTGGTACACCGGCGACAACATGTCGGCCGGCGAGATCGTCGTGGAGATGAACACCGGCAGCAACGCGGCGCCTTCCATGGTGGGCGGCACCATCGTGATCCGGGGAAACTCGGGCAGCCGCGCCGGGTGGGGCATGAAGGGGGGCACGCTGATCGTGTGCGGCGACGTGGGACGCTGGGCCGGAAAGATGACCCTGGGCGGGCGCATCGTGATTCTGGGAACCGTGGGCGAGGGCATCGGCGAGTCCATGTACAACGGCCGCATCCACGTGCTGGACGCGGCGGCCGAGGAAAAACTGGGCGGCAACGTGCGCCTGATTCCCATCGAGGACGACGAAAAACGCAAACTGGAACATCTGTTCGGCAGCTACGGCATCGAACACGGCGTGGACGATTTCCGGACCATCGTCCCCAAGGTCTACGGGCGCCACGAGTACGTTCTTTTCAAACCCACTCACAAACGAAGGGCACAGGCATAATGGCTGCAGAAGAGAAGAAGATCCCCAGGGCCAAGGATGTCCAGCGGGGCGTGTGGTCGGCGGAGACCATTTCGGAGATCAAGTACAAGGCCGGCGCGGGGAAGCACCGCATCCGGGGATGCGGCACACCGCGCAAGCTGCCGCACTTCGACGACCTGACTTTCCTGCCGTCGCAGCTCACGCGCATGTCCATCGACACCTACCGTGAAGACTGCCGGACCCGCACCGTGCTGGGCGCCCGTTTCGCCAAGAAGCCGCTGGTCATCGAAACCCCCATCATGATCTCGGGCATGTCCTACGGCGCCCTGAGCAAGGAGGCCAAGATCGCCCTGGCCAAGGCCACCGACATCGTGGGTACCTCCATCAACAACGGCGAGGGCGGCCTGTTGCCCGAGGAGCGCGCCAACTCCTACAAACAGGTGGTGCAGATCCTGCCCAGCCGCATGGGTTTCACGCTGCGCAACATCGAGGCCGCCGACGCGCTGGAGATCATCGTGGGCATCGGCGCCAAGCCGGGCCTCTCGGGGCACCTGATGGCCAGCAAGATCACCAAGGAGATCGCTGAATTCCGGCAGCTGCCCGAGGGCATCGACCTGCACAGCCACCCGCGCCACGGTGACATCTTCGGCGCCGACGACCTGTGCCTCAAGATGGAGGAGCTGCGGGACGTCACCGACGGCGAGATCCCGATCTTCATCAAGATCGCCGCCGGACGGGTCTGGGAAGACGTCAAGATCGCCGTCAAGGCCGGGGTGGACGGCATCGTCATCGACGGCGCCGAGGGCGGCACTGGCGCGGCGCCGGTGGTGGCCTCCAACCACCTGGGCATTCCCACGCTGCCCGCCCTGGTGCAGGCCGTGCGATCGCTGGAGGACATGGGCGTCAAGGAAGAGGTCAGCCTGATCGTCTCGGGCGGCATCAAGGACGGCGCCGACGTGGCCAAGGCCCTGGCTCTGGGCGCCGACGCGGTGGCCATCGGCACGGGCGCCATGATCGCCATGGGATGCGTGGTCTGTCTGCGCTGCCACGAGGGGCGCTGCGCCTTCGGCATCGGCACCCAGGACCCCGAGGAGCGCCGCCGCCTGGATGTCGACCGCGCCGCGCAGCAGGTGGCCAACTACATCCAGGCCATGACCAACGAGGCGGTCATCCTGGCCAAGGCGGCCGGCAAGACCAAGCTGACCAGCCTGGAGCGCGAGGACCTGCGTTCACTGACCCTGGAGATCTGCGCCATGACCGGCATCCCGCTGATCGGGTCCAACTTCACTTTCGGCGAACCCTTCGGCTTTTACTAGGCGGGCCGGCCTTTCCGGTGACCGCCGGGGAACGTTTTTTTCGCGAGACTGCAGCCGCCTTGCGGCAAGCCGTGTCAGGAAGCTCAAGCATGAGAATCGAAGCGCATCCCATACTCGGACAGTTCGAAAAGGGGCCGCGGGTCGAATTTACCTTCGACGGCAAGCCCATGGAGGGGTTCGAGGGCGAACCCATCGCCGTGGCCCTGCGCAGCAACGGCGTCATGATTCACCGCTACACGGCGCGGCGCAACGAGCCGCGCGGCATGTTCTGCGCCATCGGCCGCTGCACGGACTGCATCATGGTGGTCGACGGACAGCCCAACATCCGCACCTGTGTCGAACCCCTGCGCGCCGGCATGGTGGTGGAAACCCAGAGAGGCAAGGGTCCCGCAAGGACCCGGGAGTGATTCATGCGCCGATATGAAATGATATGCGTAGGGGCCGGACCGGCCGGGCTGGCCGCCGCCGTCGAGGCCGCCCGCCACGGGGTGCAGGTGGTCGTCTACGACGAAAACGAACGCCCCGGCGGCCAGCTGTTCAAGCAGATCCACAAGTTCTTCGGCTCCCGCGAGCACCATGCCCGCATCCGCGGTTTCGACATCGGCGGCATGCTACTGGACGAGGCGCGCGAACGGGGGGTCGAGGTTTCGCTCAACTCGGTCGTCCTGGGCATCTACGAAAACCACGCCATGAACGTCATGATCGGCGACCGCATCGAGCAGGTGCACGGCGAAAAGACCCTGGTGGCCACCGGCGCCTCCGAGAACATGATCCCCTTTCCGGGCTGGACCCTGCCGGGCGTCATCGGCGCCGGCGCGGCCCAGACCATGGCCAACATCCACGGCATCCGGCCGGGCAACGACATCCTGATGATCGGCTCGGGCAACGTGGGGGTCATCGTCAGCTACCAGATGCTGCAGGCCGGCTGCCGCGTGGCGGCGGTCATCGACGCGGCGCCCAGGATCGGAGCCTACGCCGTGCACGCCGCCAAGATCGCCCGGGTGGGGGTGCCCTTCCTGATGTCGCACACCATCCAGGCGGCCCACGGGACGGATTGCGTGGAGGGGGCCACGGTAGTCCGGGTGGACGATGCCTGGAAGCCCATCGCCGGCACCGAGAAGCATTTCGAAGTCGACACCATCTGCATTGCCGTGGGGCTCAACCCCATGACGCAGCTGCTGCGCATGGCCGGGTGCCGCATGGCCTACGTGCCGGCCCTGGGCGGGCGCATACCGGCCCACGACATGAACATGCAGACCTCCATCGAGGGCATCTACGTGGCCGGCGACATCTCGGGCATCGAGGAGGCCAGCACGGCCATCATCGAGGGTCGCATCGCCGGACTGGCCATCGCCCACAGCCTGGGCTATCTCGGCAAGAAGTCTTTCCTCGAGCAGCGCGGCCGGCAGTACAAGAGCATGCGGGGCCTGCGCAGCGGCAGCCACGGCGAGCGGCGCGGAAAGGCCAAGCAGTACCTCAACGCCATGATGAAAGGGCAGTCAGATGGGGCATGATTCCGCTGTTACGGGCTACCTTTCCGAGGAAGAACTGCGGGGCGCGCCGGGCGTTCCCGCGGTGGAGCGCCGCCGCAAGGGCCCGGTGGCCTGCATCGAGTGCCTGCAGGACATCCCGTGCAACCCCTGTGAAACCAGCTGTAAGTTCGGCGCTATCGTCGTGGGCGACGACATCACCGGCATCCCGCACCTGGATGGGGAGAAGTGCGTGGCCTGCCGGACCTGTGTCTACATCTGCCCGGGACAGGCCATTTTCCTGGTCGACGAGAGTCTCGGCGATGGCCGCGCCAGCGTGATGATGCCTTACGAGTACCTGCCGCTCCCGGAGGAGGGTGACGTCGTCACGGCCCTGGACCGGTCCGGGCGGGAACTGGGCGACGCGCGCGTGGCGGCGGTGCGGCAGGGAAAAAAAATGGATCAGACCGCCACGGTGACCATCGAGGTGCCGCTGGACTGGTCCATGCAGGCCCGGGCCATTCGCTTGAAAAACGGCCGGCCGACGGCAACGACAGGATGAAGTGAGGCCGTTTCGGGTGCCGGCATGATTCGTTACACGTTTACTTTTTTTTCAAACCCGACAACAGGAGGAAGAGACAATGGCCGAGCAAGCATTGGGTATGATTGAAACCAGAGGCCTGGTGGGCGCCATCGAGGCGGCCGACGCGATGGTCAAGGCAGCCAAGGTGAAGTTCGTGGGCCGCGAGTTCGTGGGCGGCGGCCTGGTGGCCGTGTTCGTGCGCGGAGACGTGGGGGCCGTGAAGGCGGCCACGGATGCCGGCGGCGCCGCGGCCGAGCGCGTCGGTGAACTCGTTTCGGTGCACGTCATACCCAGACCGCACGCCGACATCGAATTTACGATTCCCAAGGCCGATTGAGCGACCGGCCCGGAGCGCCCTTTGTCGCCGCGCATGCGTCCGGTGCCGGTGTGTTCCGCGGCGTTGCCGCGAGGCGGCCGGTGAGTCGCAGCGGCGGATCCGGCAAGACCGGGCAGGGCGCTTGCTGAAGCAACCCGCGACACCGGAGCAGCGCTCCAGGCGGGGCGTTTTCCGGGTGTCGCCAGGGGGGTTAAATGGCATTCAACACGCGCATCATATCCCACCCCGCGCCGGGGGTCTTCGAGATGCTCCGGCAGCGGGCCGGGGCGGCCGGCAAGAAGGTGTTCGCCGAGGCGGAGGTCCCCTTCACGGCCGTGGGCCTCGTGCAGGGGAAGCTGGTGGACATGATCGCGGCCGCCGACGTGGCCGAGAAGGCCGCCGATGTCCGCGTCTTCGACCTGCGGGGACTGTGCCCCCAGCACATCACCATGATCGGCATCTTCGGCGACATCGCCGATGTCAAGGCCAGCATCGCGGCCATCGAGGCCTCGGAGGATCTGAAATGATTTTTCGGGGACAAACCGGTAGGCCTGCCAGGGCCGGAGGACAGCCAGCATGTTATTAGCCAAAGTGATCGGAAACGTGTGGTCCAGCAAGAAAAAGGACGCCATAGCGGCGCTGCGACTGCTGTTCATTCAGCCGCTGGGCGGGAACATGAAACCCGAGGGCGGCGTGCTGATCGCCGCCGACGAGGTGGGCGCCGGTTTCGGGGAACTGGTGATCGTCACCCAGGGAACGCCGGCCATGCAGTCCTTCGGACGCGACGAACCGGTGCCCGTGGACGCCGTGGTGGTCGGGATTGTCGACAATCTGGAAATGGACGACGCGGCCGGCGGAAGGAAAAAATGAGAGCCGACATCGTCGACAAGGTGCGGGCGGCCGGCGTGGTCGGGGCCGGCGGCGCCGGGTTCCCGACGCACGTCAAGCTGCAGTTCGAGGCGCAGCGGGTGCTGGCCAACGGCGCCTCCTGCGAACCGCTGCTGGCCGGTGACCCGCACCTGATGACCGGGGAAGCGCCCACCATCGTGGACGGCCTGCTGACGGTCATGGACTGCACCGCCGCCCATCGCGGAACGGTTTGCCTCAAGTCCAAGCACCCGCAGGCCGTGTCCGCGCTGCGCGAGGCGATCACTGCCCGGGGCTGCGGGGAGCGGGTCGACGTGTTCGAGCTGGATGATTTCTACCCGGCGGGAGACGAGTTCATCCTGGTGCACGAAGTAACGGGTAAGATCGTTCCCGAAGGCGGCATCCCGCTGCACGTGCAGACCGTGGTCAGCAACGTCGAGTCGCTGTTCAACATCGCGCACGCCATGGCCGGGCGACCGGTTACCCACCGCTACCTGACGGTGTGCGGCGAAGTGCGGCAGCCCATGGTCTGCCGGCTGCCCATCGGCACGCCGGTGCGCGACGTCATCGCCCTGGCGGGGGGGGCGGCGGTCTCCGATTACGGCGTCGTCTCGGGTGGCCCCATGATGGGCCGCGTGCTGGAAGACGAGACCGCACCGGTCACCAAGACCACCAGCGGGGTCATCGTGCTGCCGGCCGGCCACAACGTGCTGCAGGGCAAACAGCGCAGCCTCCCCCAGATGCGCATGATCGCCAAGTCCGCCTGTACCCAGTGCTCGCGCTGTACGGACCTTTGCCCGCGCTATCTGATCGGCCACCGGCTGGAGCCGCACCGCATCATGCGGCATCTGGCCTACACGCCGGGCATGGAGGGAGAAGTACTCGAGGACGCCCTGATCTGCTGCGAGTGCGGCATCTGCGAGAAGTTCGCCTGCCCCATGATGCTCTCGCCGCGGGAAATCAACGCGGCCGTAAAGCAGAAGCTGCTCAAAGAAGGCGTCAAACGTGCAGCCAGCCGCGAGACCTACCGGGCTTCGATGTTCCTGGAGACGCGCAAGGTGCCGGTCCGGCGCCTGATGGAGCGGCTGCAGGTGGCGAGCTACGATGTGCACCCGCCGTTTCACGAGGGGGCGGCCGACATCGCCGAGGTGCGCATTCCGCTGCAGCAGCACCTGGGAAAACCGGCCGTGCCCGTGGTGCGCGCCGGGGACCGCGTCCGGGAGGGGGATCTCGTCGGCGAGATCCCCGAGGGCGCCCTGGGGGCGCGGGTGCACGCCAGCATCGACGGTGAGGTCGTGTCGGTGGGGTCTGACATCGTCATCCGTCGCTGAGAAAGAACAGCGCCTTTTCCGGAGACGTCCCGGCGCCGGGATATCGAGGGCGCCTGAAGTGCAAGCGCAAACGCGGGGATTGAATATGGAACTGAAAGCCATCGCCATGATTGAGCTCAACAGCGTCGCCCGCGGCGTGGAAAGTGCGGACGAAATGCTCAAATCCGCCGACGTGGACCTTGTCATGGCACAGCCCATCTGCGCCGGCAAGTTCATGGTGCTGGTATCCGGCGATGTGGACTCGGTGGAGCGCGCCCTGGATGTCGGACGCGAGGCGGCCGGGGTATTTCTGGTGGACGACTTCGTCATCCCCAACGTGCACGCCTCGGTCTTCCCGGCCCTGACAGCCACCACCCGCATTCAGGCCATCGATTCGTTGGCCGTCATCGAGACTTTCTCGGTGGCCTCGGCCATCACGGCAGCCGACGCCGCGGTCAAGGCCGCCGATGTCGAGATCATCGAGATCCGTTGCGCCACCGGGTTGGGGGGCAAATCGTTTCTCACCCTGACGGGCGACGTGTCGTCCATTCACGCGGCGGTGGAGGCCGGCATCGACACCCTCAAGGGCAGCGGCCTGATCCTCAGCCACACCGTCATTCCTTATCCCAGCCCGCAGCTGGGGCGGAGCATCCTATGAGCGATGCGGGCAGAGTGCTGTCGCGCCTGGTCAATCGCCCGGAGCGCTGGGATTTCGCGGGGGCCGAACGGCTGTATGCGGGCGTGGACCTGGGAACCTACAAGGCCATCGTGATCATCGTCGACGCGCAGGGACGGCCGCGCGCCGCGCGCATGCGGCGGGCGGAGGTGGTGCGCAGCGGCCTGATCGTCGACTTCGCCGGGGCGCGCCATCTCGTCGGCGAGATGATCGAGGAGATGCGCAGCGCCAGCCCGCTGCCCATCGAACAGGGTGCCACCTCCTATCCGCCGCGCACCGAGGACGCCAACGTGGACGCCACACGCTACATTCTCGAAGGTGCAGGATTGGAAGTACTGTGCGTCCCCGACGAACCCACGGCCGCCAACCGGGTGCTGAGCATCCGCAACGGCGCCATCGTCGACGTGGGCGGCGGCACCACCGGCATCGCCGTGATCCAGAGGGGACGCGTGGTCTTCACCGACGACGAGGCCACCGGCGGCGTGCACCTGACCCTGGTGGTGGCCGGCAACCGCGGCATCGGCTACGAGGCGGCCGAAAAGATCAAGACCGACCCGGCCATGAGCCGGGAAGTACTTTCGATGGTGCGGCCGGTGATCGAAAAGATCGCCGCCATCGTGGAAAGATGCCTGCAGCCCTTCGAGGGGCTCAACCGCGTCTGCCTGGTGGGCGGCACCTGTGAGCTGGAGGGGTTTTGCGACATCGTTCAGAAGGCGTTGGGAATCAAGGCTTTCCGGCCGCCTTTTCCGCAGTTTACCACGCCGCTGGGGATCGCGTTGTCCTGTCTGGACAAGCGCTAGCGGATCGGAAAAACGCTGCGGCCGATAGGAAGCCGCCGCAAAGACAGTGGAAGACGAAGTGACGCAGCAGCAGGGAAAAGCATTTTCCGACCGGCGGCAACGCATCCGTCGGCTGGTATTGGAAATTCTCAGGGAGGAGGGGCTGGTGAAGCCGCCCGCTGAAAAACGCGCACCGCACCGAAACAAGACAGGCCCGACGGTCCTGTGCGTCTTCCACCCCGGTGTGCGGCGGCTGGAAGAGGCCCTGGCGCAGGTGCGCCGCATCGAGGCAATGGCCGGCCGCACCGGCGCTTTTACCGTGGATGCCGCGCGCCGATGGGTCTGCGGGCGTGACGTGCGGGAAAAGGCGGGCAGCCGGTGCATCCTGGACACCGTCGGCCCCGAGGGCATCGAGAAGGTGCTCGAACGCGCGGACGTGCTGGTGCTGCCGACCTTCTGCTTCCAGACCGCGGTGCGTGTGGCGCAAATGGCGGCCGACGATCAGGGCAGCGCCCTGGTGCTCTCGGCCCTTGCGGCCAACAAGCCGGTGCTGGCCGCCAACGACGGATTTACGCTGCTGGACCGGATGGCCAATCCGGCCATGGCCCGCGAGATGCAGCGTGTACTGGAAAAACTGGCGGGCTTCGGTATGCAGCTGTGCGAGACGGAGTGCCTGGCCGAGCACTTTGAAAAGCTGGCCCGCGGCACCGGTCGGGAAGGTTTGGCCGACGAAGGTCCCGGCGGACCTAAGAGAGGCAAAACGGGCCGGCGCCTGATTTCGGCTCAGGACATCCGGCAGGCCAGGGACACCGGTGAGGACCGCCTCAGCCTGTCCGCCGGCGGTATCGTCACACCGCTGGCGCGCGACCTGGCCAGGCAATACGGCGTGCGGATCGTGCCGGCGGATGTGCCGGAGCAATAAAACCGGAAATGGCATGTTTTTCAATAACGTTTTCGTGGAACCGGAGGCAGATTTTTCGGGTTCACGCCCACAATCGTCCAAACGCCTGGAGATCATAGTATGGCCGAACTGAGAGCCTTTTGTCACTTGGACCGCATGCAGCCGCAGTTCGCATCCCTGTTTGCCAGCTCGTGCCGGGGATTCCTGTCCGTGGAGGGTATGGCGTCGCTTTTTGTGGAAGTACTACCGGGGGTGGAGATCAACCGGCTGGCCGACATTTCCCTGAAGGTCACCAACTGCAAGCCCGGCGAGATGATCGTCGAGCGGCGTTACGGCATGATGGAGATCCACTCTTTCGAACGCGAGGACGTGCTGCACGCCGGACAGATGATCCTGGCGGAGCTGGGACTGCGGGAGCAGGACCGCCTGGCGCCGAGCATCCTGTCCTCCAGCGTGATCCACAAGATCGATCCTTACCAGGCGGTCATCATCAACCGCAACAGCAAGGGCATGCTGATCCTGGGCGGGGACGACGTTTATCTGCTGGAGGTCACGCCGGCGGCCTACTCGTCCATCGCGGCCAACGAGGCCGAAAAGCACTGCGACGTGCGGCTGGTGGATATTCGTTTCTTCGGTGCCGCCGGGCGCATCTACCTGGCGGGCAGCGAATCGGAGGTCGAGGCCGCGGCCCGCAAAATCGACGAAACCCTGAAGGCCCTCGAGGGGCGAAAGCCATGAGCACACGGGGGTGCACGCCAACGGGTAAGGACGGCCACGGGCCGGCGGATTTCATGAAACAGCAGGGGAGGAAAGCATGCAGCAGGCACTGGGAATGATCGAGACCCGAGGGTTGGTGGGCGCCATCGAGGCGGCGGACGCCATGGTGAAGGCTGCCCGGGTGAAATTTCTGGGGCGACAGAAAGTCAAGGGCGGCCTGGTGGCGGTTATGGTGAGCGGCGATGTGGGGGCCGTCAAGGCCGCCGTAGACGCCGGCAGCGCCGCCTGCGAGCGCGTCGGCCAGGTGGTGTCGGTGCACGTGATCCCGCGGCCTTCCGACGACATCGATACCGCCGTTGGGCAGCCGGCGGAGGCTGCGGCGCCCGCCGGAAACCGCAAGGCCCGGGGCGCAGGGGCCGGCGCACGATCCAAAAAGGCCACGCCGTCGGCGCGGCGTTCGAAGAAGTCCGGAAAGTAACCGCGCGAAGCAAACACGCGGCAGAATGGGAGTATCCGCATGGCACCTGTTTTCATATTCGCCGAGCAAGTCCGGCAACTGGTGAGGTCCGGACAGCAGGAAATCGAAGTTCCTGAGGGGACCCGTATCTCTCCGGCGGCCGTCGATCTGATTCGGGAGCACGGCATTCGCGTCAAGACGGTCGCCCCGGGGAAAAGCGCTCCCACCCCTTCGCCGGAGGAAGAGTCCGCCGATCCTGCGCCGGACTCCCGCAAAGAGCCGGAAACGCGGGAGAAGCCGTCCGGCGGGGGCGCGGCGGATGCGGCAGACGGGTTTAGCGAGGCGCAGCTCGATGAGATCGTCGAACGCGTCATCCGGCGCTTCCGGCAGCTCAAGGGGGGACCGACCCCGGCGGCCGCATCGGATGGGACCGATACCGGCGGGCAGACACGCGACCCCGACGACGACCTGGTCATCTGTCGCTGCGAAGAGATCACCAAAGGCGAGATCCGAGAAGCCATCCGCAACGGCATGCACACGTTAAACGGTATCAAGCGCATCACCCGGGCCGGCATGGGGCTGTGCCAGGGCCAGACATGCCAGACGCTGGTGGCCCGCATCCTGACCGAGGAACTGGGACTGGCGCCGGGGGAAATCGACCCCACCACCGCCCGGGGACCGGTGCGGCCCATTCGCCTGCAGGTCTTCGCCAACAGCTGAAAGAGTGCAACCACACAGGAGGATCAATGACCGAAAGAGCCGATACGGTCATCATCGGCGGCGGCGTCATGGGATGCGCCATCGCCTACAACCTGGCCAAGGCCGGATTGAAGCCGGTGGTCATCGAAAAGTCCGACATCGGCGGCGAGGCCTCCGGCAGCACCGGCGGCGGTGTGCGCCAGTCCGCCCGCAACCTCAAGGAAATGCCGCTGGCCATGGAAAGCATCCGCATGTACGGCCACCTCCACGAGGAGCTGGACATGGACGTGGAGTACGTGCGCCAGGGGAATCTGCGGCTGTGCACCTGCGAGGAAGAGCTGGATCTGATGCGCAAGGCGGTGGAGAACCAGAAGAAGGTGGGCCTCGAACTGGAGATGCTCGACCGCCGACAGGTGCTGGAGATCAACCCCTACGTGGGGGAAAAGGTGGTGGGCGCCAGCTTCTGCCCCACCGACGGCCACGTCAACCCTTTCCTGGTGACATACGGTTACTTCAAAAAGGCGAAAAGCCTGGGGGCGCGCTTCTACACCCAGGAGGAGGTGCACCGCATCCGGCTGCGCAAAGGACGCGTGAGCGCGGTGGTAACCGACAAGCACGTTTTTGAAACCGACGTGGTGGTCAACGCCGCCGGGGTGGCCGGCCGGCGCATCGCCAACATGGTGGGGCTGGACTTTCCCATGCGCCCCATTTTTTCCGAGGCCATGATCACCGAGCCCTACCCCCCGCTCTTCGCGCAGATGGTGGGGCACGCCAAGGGGCTGTTCTACGGCCGCCAGACGGTGCACGGGCCTTTCTTCTGGGGCGGTTTCGTGGGCACCGAGCAGTTCATCTACCGCAGGGGCAAGCCACTGTTTCACCACATCGGACCGGCCATTTCGCGGATGGTCATCGATTATTTCCCGGTGCTCAGGGACCTCAACGTGATCCGCATGTGGTCGGGGCTCATCGCCCAGACGTCGGACGGCATCCCGGTGCTGGGGCTCACCTCAGAGGTGCCCGGGTTCGTCTTTGTGACGGGTTTTTGCGGCCACGGTTTCGGCTTGGCGCCCGTCGTCGGCCGGCTGATCGGCGAGCTGATCCTGGACTGCCAGACTTCGTTGCCTATACACGATTTCTGCTACGGGCGCTTCTACCACGATGCCGAGCACGAGTGCGCCTGCGAGGGCAACGCCGCCTGCACT
>CAYZCL010000053.1:0-134164 GCA_964476595.1 uncultured Desulfobacteraceae bacterium | reverse complement strand
CCTACAAGTGGATCAACTTCATCCTGCGCCCCGAAAACGCCGCCTTCTTCACCAACAAAGAGAAATACGCCACGGCTTCGGCCGGCGCCATGGACAAGCTGGACCCGGCCGTACGTGACAATTTCAAACGCTGCTTTCCGCCCGCGGCCATCGACAACATCAAGTGGTATCCCCCGGTGCCGGCCAAACTGGAAGCCATCGAGGGCAAGATCCTGGACAAGGTCAAGGCGGCCAGGTAAGCCCCTCGACGCCTGTTGCCCATCAGGCAGCACAGGCGCCGCAAGCGGGGAGGGGTGCATCCTGCCGGGGGGCACCCCCCTTTTTTTCATAGACTTCCCAACCCCCGGCAGCGGGTAAGGCTTGCATGCAGATCGATCTGTCGGTTCAGCACGTCACCAAAAAATTTCAGGACTTCACGGCCGTGGATGATGTCTCCTTCGAAGTCCAGGACGGGGGGTTTTTTTCCATCCTGGGCCCCTCGGGGTGCGGCAAGACGACCCTGCTGCGCATGATCGCCGGCTTCATCGAACCCACCGCGGGCCGCATCGAGATCCGCGGCCGGAACATGGCCGGCATGCCGCCCAACCGACGCCCCGTGAACCTCATCTTTCAGCACCTGGCCCTGTTTCCCATGATGACCGTGGCCCAGAACATCGCCTTCGGACTGCAACGCCGGGGCGAAAAGAAGGACGTTATCACCACCAAGGTCAACGGCATCCTGGAGCGGGTCGGCCTGCCCGGATTCGGGGACAAGAAGATCGACCAGCTCTCCGGCGGGCAGAAACAGCGCGTGGCCATCGCCCGCTGTCTGGTGCTGGAACCCACCGTGCTGCTGCTGGACGAACCACTGGGCGCCCTGGACCTCAAGCTGCGCGAACAGATGAAGGTGGAGCTGAAGAAGCTGCAGGCCGAAGTGGGCACCACGTTCGTCTACATCACGCACGACCAGTCCGAGGCATTGGTCATGTCCGACAAGGTGGCCGTCATGAACCACGGCCGTTTCGAACAGGTGGACACGCCGCCCAACCTCTACAACCGCCCCCACACCCCCTTTGTGGCCCAGTTCGTGGGCGACAACAACGCCTGGTCCGGCCGGGTGAAGCACAGCGCCTCGGGAGACGGCGACGAGGTCGTCACCGAGATCGAAACCGGTGACGGCGAGCACTTCCGGCTGCGGGGATCGAAGCGCTTCGAACCCGGACAGGAAGTCGACCTGTTCCTGCGCCCGGAGTCCATGCTTATCGAACCGGACCCGGGCATCGAAAATCTCAACCGCTTCCAGGTGGCGGTCAAGGCGATCCTCTTCGACGGGGCCAACAGCCGCCTGCTGGTGCACCCGCTGGGCAAGGAAACCGAACTGCTGGTGGCCCTGCCCCAGAACCGACAGTACGACTACGTGCAGGTGGGAGACCGTATCGAAATCGGCTGGCACGAAAGGGCCGGCATCTGTTTTCCCAGGGAAACCGCGTCCTCATGAAAAGCCAACTGCGATGGACCCTGTTTTTCTTCCTGGCACCCGTGGTGCTGTGGCTGTTCCTGCTGATCGTGCTGCCGCACATCGATCTGCTGATCATGTCCTTCCGCATCGAAAACGACGCCGGGGACATGGTCTGGAGCCTTTCCAACTACCTGAACTTTTTTGACGAGCCCATCTACTGGCTGACCTTCGTGCGCACCGCCGTGTACTCCATCACGGTGACCTTTCTGACCCTGCTGATCGCCTTTCCGCTGGCCTTCTACATCACCAAGGTGGTGGGCACCCGCTTCCAGGGCTTTTTCATGACCCTGATCCTGATGCCCTTCTGGGTCAGCGAACTGGTGCGCGTCTACGGCTGGATGATCCTGCTGCGCGAAAGCGGGGTCATCAACCACTTCCTGATCAAACTGGGCATCCTGCACCAGCCGGTGGAGATGCTCTACAACGACGCCACCATGATCATGGGGCTGGTTTACACCTCCATGCTCTTCATGATCGTGCCGCTGATCTCGGTGCTCGAGAGCCTTGACGACGGTCTCGTCGAGGCGGCCTACGACCTGGGCGGTAACATGTGGAACATCCTCTTCAAGATCATCGTCCCGCACGCCATTCCGGGCATCGTCTCGGGATCCATCGTGGTCTTCATGCTGACCCTGGGCAATTACCTGACCCCCAACCTCATGGGCGGCAAGAATTCCCTGTGGTTCACCGAGCAGATCTACAACGAGTTCATCGCTTCTTTCAACTGGAACCAGGGGTCGGCCTTCGGCTTCCTGCTGCTGGTGCTGTCTTCCCTGGTCATCTGGGCCGGACTCAAGCTCAGCCGGCAGAAACTGAGCAGCGTGGTGCAATGATACGGACACTCCCCAATTCCCGGGCCTACACCATCTGTTTCAAGATCTACGTGACCTGTTTCTTCATTTTCCTGTTCGCCCCGCTGCTGATCACCTGCATCCTGGCCTTCAACGACTCGCAGTTCCCGTCGCTTCCCTGGAAGGGCTTTACGCTGGACTGGTTCACGGCCAACCGCCCCGACCGGGTGGGCATCTTCCACGACCAGATCAACCTGGACAGCATCTGGGTCAGCGTCAAGGTGGCCGTGTCCGTCAGTCTGCTGTCCACCATCGTGGGCACCTGCGGCGCCTTCCTGTTCGAACAGGAAAATTTCCGTTTCAAGCAGATGCTCTACTTCCTCATGCTGGCCCCCCTGGTGATCCCGGGGGTCATCCTGGGCATTTCGATCCTGCTCTTTTCCAACACCCTGGGCACCTTCTTCGAAGAGAGCCTGCACGTGGACGTGGGCATCCTGCGGCCGGGGCTGGGCCTGGTTATCCTGGGCCAGTTCTCGTTCATCACCACCCTGGTGACACTGGTGGTCTCGGCCCGGCTCAAAAAATTCGACCGCACCCTGGAAGAAGCGGCCCTTAACCTGGGCGCCACCCGTTTCCAGGTGATCCGCTACATCACCCTGCGCTTCCTGAAGCCCGCCATCCTAGCGTCGGCGGCAGTCGCCTTCCTGATGTCTTTCGAGAACTTCAACACCACGCTCTTCCTGGTGGGCTCCGAGCCGACGCTGCCCATCAACCTCTACCTGCAGGTGCGCGACGGCAGCACCCCCGTCATCAACGCCATCTCTTTCCTGCTGATCGTGGGCACCTCCATGCTGGCGCTGGCCAACCTGTATTTCAGCAAAAAAGAGCAATAGAATTGACAATCCGGCCATAGTCACGTATCCTATCTGATTTGGATTGGGCGACTTCGCGGCACCGGCGGCGGTTTCCAGGCACGCGCAGGTCCCGCGGCAACCGGCAGGCCGCGGCATGCGTCACGGTTTTCCCGGAAGTGCCGTGCGGCCCGACCCCAAGGACCCCTTTAACCTCTGGCGCAAAGGACAAACTCCATGAATGACGATTCGTCTGCCTCACAGGCCCTGGTGGAACCGACCCAGCTGACGCCCGATAGCCGCTTTACGTTCCGCTGCCATCCGGGGGTACCGTGTTTCACGCGCTGCTGCCGCGGCATCCGCATCATGCTGACGCCCTACGACATCATCCTGCTGAAAAACCGCCTGAGCCTTTCGTCGGAGGAGTTTCTGGCCATCTACACCGAGCCGCAGCTGCTGGAAAAGACCGATCTGCCGGTAGTCATCCTGAAAATGCTGGACGACGCGCAAAAATCCTGCCCCTTCGTGCGCGACGACGGCTGCATCGTGTACGCCGACCGCCCCACCACCTGCCGCTACTACCCCTTGGGCGTGGCCACCATGACCCACCTGAGCAACGTGGAGGGCGAAGGGTTTTACTTCATGGTGAAGGAACCCCACTGCAAGGGTTTCGAAGAGTCCCGGGAGTGGACCGTGACCGAGTGGCGGCAGGACCAGGGCGTGGATTTCCGCGACCGCATCAACGCCGAGTGGACCGACCTGCTGGTGCGCAAACGCTCCTTTCCGGCCCACATCCGCATGACCGAGCAGGCCAAGCAGATGTTCTTCACGGCCAGCTACAACGTCGACAAGTTCCGGCGTTTCGTCTTCGAAAGCTCGTTCCTCGAGCGCTACCCCGCCGACGAAGATATCCTGGAAAAAATCAGGGAAGACGAGATCGAGCTGTTGCAGTTCGGCCTGCGCTGGCTCAAGGAGGTGCTGTTCAAGACCGAGTTGCTGGAACAGGCCGAACAGGCCCGTAAGGCACAGGCCTCCGCCGGCAGGGGGGAAGCGCCCCCGGCGCAGCCGGAAGCCGCCGGTGAGAGGACGGCCGGCGGAGACCCGTCCGACCGGTGAACGCGGCCCCCCGCGTTCCGCAACGATACACACGATGAAAAACGCCTGCCCGCACTCCCGCGGACAGGCGTTTTCTGATTCAGGGCGGCGGGCCGCGGCGAACCGGGCCTGTCGCAGCTAATAACTGTCGTAGCAGAGGCCTTCCCGGAAGGCCGGGTCTTCCAGCCGTTCCTGGATGTCGACGCCGAAGAAATCGGCCACCGGCGCCAGGATTTCCGGGTGCTCGGCGTGGGTCTTGCGGGCGGCGGCCAGCACCGTTTCCATCCCCTTGCGGCTCATCTTTCCCAGGGGCTGCCGGCATCCGCCCGAAGGCATGCCCAGGATCGACATGAGGGTCTTGACACCCAGCGGGTTGCGGGCGCGGCAGAGCACCTCGCCGTGGGGCGTGGACTCCATTGTCTTGACCATCACCAGGCCGAAGAGCGGTTCCAGCGCCGCGGCCTGTTCACGGGCCGCATCCTGGTGCCCCTCGGCCAGTAGCCGCACCAGTTTGACCACGGCGGCCGGCACCACGTTGGAGATCACGGAGATCACGCCGGCGGCGGCCACCTGCGGGTCGGTCATCATGGCGTAGGTCATGCCGTCGTCTCCGGACAAAATGGTGAAATCGGGTCCGCAGCAGGCCCGTGTGCGCTTCATGTTTTCCAGGTCGCCGGTGGCCTCCTTGACGGTGTTGACGTTGGGGCAGCGCTCGTTGAGCAGGGCCAGATCCTCGGGAAGCAGCTGGGCGCCGGTACGGCCCGGGATGATGTAGGGAATGATCTCGACGCCCGGAAAGGCGTTGGCCACCGGCTCCACGTATTCCCGCCGGATCTCCAGCGAACTGGGGCCGTTGTAGTAGGGATCGACCAGCAGCACGGCTTCCACGCCGGCCTCGGCCGCGTGTTTGGTGCCCTCCAGGGTCTCGCTGGTGTTGTTGCTGCCCGTACCGGCGATGCACAGGCACTTGCCGCGGGTCTTTTCGGCCACGGCGGCGATGACCCGGATGTGCTCGTCCCAGGTCAGGGTGGGGCTTTCGCCGGTGGTTCCGACGGCCAGTATCCCATCGATACCGTTGGCGATCTGGAAATTGACCAGTTTTTCGAGCCCGTCGTAATCGATGGCCTCGCCCTCGAAGGGAGTGATCAATGCGGTATGGCATCCTGCGAGCGTCGTCATGTCGGGTCTCCTTTTGCGTGCGGCTTTTTTTCGCGGACGCCCGTTTTCAACGCATACGGCGCCCGCCATCCTGTCACCGATCCGGTCGGCGCCGCTTTCCATGCCGGAAAACGGCGCAGCCGATATCCAACTGTCAACAACGGAACTGAAACTGCGCTCCGGGAGGAATGGTGCCTGAAATCCAGCCTGCGGCGGAAACGACAGAGGGAATCCCGAACACCTGCACAGGAACCTTGGTAAAAAATAAGGGCCGCCGTGTCAAGAAAAATATCCCCTCTTTTTAATTGACTTTTTACGACCCGCCCTCTAAACTTCGGGACTCTGAAAACACCGAGGGGAGTGGATCACACATGCCGAAAGCACCCAAAGCCAAAAATGTAGACGAGTACATCGCCCGACAGCGGGCCGCCATCGCCGCCAACCCCGAGTGCGGCACGTCCCATTACAACCTGGCCGTGGCCCTGATCGGGCTGAAAAAATTCGACGAAGCCGAAAAGGAGCTCCAGGAGGCCCTGGAGTGCAGCCCCACCCTGGCCGAAGCCTACGTTCAGCTGGGCGGCATCTGCCTGCAGCGCGGCGACCTGGACGGCTGCCTGGAGTACAACAAGATGGCCGTCAAGACCCGGCCCGGTTTTTCGGAGGGCTACGGCAACATCGGATTCGTGTACATGCAGAAAGGCGACCTGGACGAAGCCATCAAGGCGCTGGAAAGGGCCACCTATTTCAATTTCCGTTTCGTGCAGGCCCTGACCACCCTGGCCAATGCCTACCTGCTCAAGGGCCGCGTGGACGATAGCATCGCCACCAACCTGAAAGTCATCGAGCTGCAGCCCGAGTTCGCCATCGCCCACAACAACCTGGCCATCGCCTACCTGGAAAAGGGCGATCACCGGAAAGCCATCGAACACGCCGACAAGGCCACCGAACTGGGCTACGAAGTGGCGCCGGAAATCCTGAAAGAGCTGGAAGCCCATCGCTGATTCACCGAAAACGGACGTTTATTCTTTCTTCCTGGCCGACCGCCGGCGGCCGGTGAGGCCCGGCGACGCCCACTGGCGGCGGTCCCTGCCGCTTTACCGAGCGGCTTTCCACGCCCCGTCCGCCGCACCCCGCCAGGCCCCCGGAAACAGCCTCGGCCGTCGCGCGCCCACCTGCGGCGACCTCTTTCGGGCCGTGGGCGCCTTCTTCGAAACCGACGCCGGCCGGGCCGCCCTGGCAGAAGGCCTCTCGGCCGAACTGGGCCAGGCTGCGGTCGCAAAGGCCCTCGACGGACTGGACGTCTTTCTCGTTAAGCACGGCCAATTCTACCACCCCTGCCGTCTCGAGGCCTGCGTCAGCGGTCGACGGGCCCGTTTCGTGCTCAATATCGCGGTTTCCGACGCCGGCCGGGCACAGCTGCAAACTGAGTTCGCCGCCCTGGAGCGGCTGGAGCGCGAGCTGGGGATGAATTTTTTTCCCCGTGTCTATGGATGGGGAACGGTACAATCCCCCCTGCCGGCGGCCATGTTCCTGGCTCGCTGGCTGGACGGCTTCTGCGAGTTTCACGCCCGGCGCACCGGCGCCGGGAAACCCTCGGTGGTCGTCTGGGACCCCGAAGGCGGCGACCGCACCCTCACCGGGCCGCCGGTGCTGGCGATCTACCGCCGGGCGGCTGCCATCCTGGCGGCCTGCTACAACCCGGAAACCTTCGAACACGTGCACCCCTGGCACCACGCCGCCGGAGATTTCGTCGTGCGTACCGGAAACGACACCCTCGAAGTGCGGCTGGTTTCGGCCCGCTCGTACGGCCCGCTATTTGACCACGACCCCGCCGACGACGACGGCGGCCGGCTGATCCTCGAGGCACTGCTGGTCTTCCTGCTGCAACTCAGCATCCGCATGCGGCTCGATCGGCTCAACGGGGTGGACGACCTGGTCTGGCTGCACGATGCCGTGGTAGAAGCCACGGTGCGGGGGTTTTTCGAGGGGCTGGCGGAGGGATGCCGCGCGCGCGGGATGCCGGGCGAATCCGTGGATTTTTTCACCGCCTACCTGGGGGCGGTCGACGAGAAAGACCTGCTGGCGCTGTGCCGGCAACTGGTCGAGACCCACCTCGGGGACGAAGAGAAGGCGCTGGTTCGGCCCCGCCTGCCGGAACACTGTCGGCTGCTGCGCGCCGCCCTGCGGGGCGACTGAACCGTCGGCCGCCCACGGTCCTGCGCCCCCCGTTTTGCCGAGGTTTTACACAACATGTGGAAGTCCGGACACCCGGCCCACAAGATGATGGGGCCGACACCCGCACCGCCCCGAGTTCTCCGCACATCCCTGCAACCGTCCTTTTTTATTGACAAGATGGCCAATAAATTATATATCTACCTTCTTGGGACTTATGTGCACGCGACACGACTCAATTTTACACAGTATATAATGCAAAAGTCCAAACGTGAGAGGAGGTGACCGCCGGCAGCCCTGAGGGGAAAACCATTGTTTTTGATTGTTAGGGAGGCAATTCATAACCGAATGGAGGTAAAAGATGGCAAAACATGAAACCCCTATGTTGGACCAGCTGGAATCCGGGCCGTGGCCGAGTTTCGTGTCCGACCTGAAACAGCAAGCGGAAGTTAGGGCGAAGAACGAAGAGAACATCGAATTCCAGATTCCCCAAGACGTGGTCGAAGACCTGCTGGGCGTCCTCGAACTCTCCTACGAACACGGCCGGACCCACTGGAAACACGGCGGCATCGTGGGTGTCTTCGGATACGGCGGCGGCGTCATCGGCCGTTACTGCGACCAGCCCGAACAGTTCCCCGGCGTGGCGCACTTCCACACCATGCGCGTCAACCAGCCCGGCGGGAAGTTCTACAAAGCCGAATACCTCAAGCAGCTCTGCGATCTGTGGGACTTCCGCGGCAGCGGTATTACCAACATGCACGGCTCCACCGGCGACATCATCTTCCTGGGCACCACCACCCCTCAGCTGGAAGAAATCTTCTACGAAATGACCCACAAATACAACCAGGACCTGGGCGGATCCGGTTCCAACCTCCGGACCCCGGCGGACTGCGTGGGCCAGGCGCGCTGTGAATTCGCCTGCTACGACACCCAGGACCTGTGCTACGACCTGACCCAGGAGTACCAGGACGAGCTGCACCGTCCGGCCTTCCCCTACAAATTCAAGTTCAAGTTCGATGGCTGCCCCAACTGCTGCGTGGCCTCCATCGCCCGTTCCGACCTGTCCTTCATCGGCACCTGGCGCGACGACATCAAGATCGACCAGGAAGCCGTGGCGGCCTACATCGGCGGCGAGATTCCGCCCAATGCCGGCGCCCACTCGGGACGCGACTGGGGTCCGTTCGACATCCAGAAGGAAGTCATCGACAACTGCCCCACCGAGTGCATGTGGATGGAAGACGGCAAGCTGAAGATCAACAACAAGGAGTGCAACCGCTGCATGCACTGCATCAACGTCATGCCGCGTGCCCTGCATATCGGCGACGACCGCGGCGTCACCATCCTGGCCGGCGCCAAGGCGCCCATCCTGGACGGCGCCCAGATGGGATCGCTCATCGTGCCCTTCATGAAAGCCGAACCACCTTACACCGAGATCAAGGAGAAAGTCATCGAGCCCATCTGGGATTGGTGGATGGAAGAGGGCAAGAACCGTGAGCGCCTCGGCGAACTGATGAAGCGCCAGGGCCTGCAGAAGATGCTCGATGTTCTCGGATTCGACGCCGATCCGCGCATGGTTCAGGAACCGCGCCACAACCCCTACATCTTCTGGAAGGAAGAAGAGGTTCCGGGCGGCTTCAAGCGCGACATCAACGAATTCAGAAAATACCATCAGAGATAGGAGGGGCACACCATGGCATTTATTTCTTCCGGATACAATCCCGACAAACCGATGGAAGACCGGATCACCGATATCGGTCCGCGCAAATACGACGAATTCTATCCGCCGGTCATCGCCAAGAACAAGGGGCAGTGGCTCTACCACGAGTACCTGCGGCCGGGCGTACTGGTCCACGTGGCCAAGAGCGGTGACGAGGTCTATACCGTGCGCTGCGGCGGTGCGCGCCTGATGAGCACCACGCACATCCGCGAGATCTGCGAAATTGCCGAAAAGCACTGTGACGGCTACCTGCGCTTTACCACGCGCAACAACATCGAGTTCATGGTGGACAGCAAGGAAAAGGTCGACCCGCTGATCAAAGACCTGGAAAGCCGCAAGTTCGCCGGCGGCAGCTTCAAGTTCCCCATCGGCGGCACCGGCGCCGGTGTCAGCAACATCGTCCACACCCAGGGATGGATTCACTGCCATACCCCCGCCACGGATGCCTCGGGACCGGTCAAGGCCGTCATGGACGAGCTGTTCACCGATTTCCAGAACCACCGCCTGCCGGCCCATGTGCGGGTTTCGCTGGCCTGTTGCCTGAACATGTGCGGCGCCGTGCACTGCTCGGACATCGCCATCCTGGGCTACCACCGCAAGCCGCCCATGATCGACCACGAATACCTGGACAAAATGTGTGAGATCCCGCTGGCCATCGCGGCCTGCCCCACGGCGGCCATCCGGCCGGCCAAGGTGGAGCTGCCCGACGGCAAGAAGGTCAACTCCGTGGCCATCAAGGAAGAGCGCTGTATGTTCTGCGGCAACTGCTACACCATGTGCCCCTCACTGCCCCTGGCGGACACCGAGGGTGACGGTATCGTCATCATGGCGGGCGGCAAGGTTTCCAATCGTATCAGCCCGCCCAAGTTCTCCAAGGTCGTGGTGGCCTTCATCCCCAACGAGCCGCCGCGCTGGCCCAAGACCGTCGAGGTCATCAAGAAGATGATTGAGGTCTACGCCGCCGATGCCCGCAAGTACGAGCGCCTGGGCGAGTGGGCCGAGCGTATCGGGTGGGAACGATTCTTCGAGAAGTGCGAACTGGAGTTCACCCACCACCTCATCGACGACTTCCGTGATCCGGCCTACTACACCTGGCGCCAGACCACGCAGTTCAAGTTCTAACGCCGAAACAAACGACCCCGGGGGTGCCTTTTCTCCAGGAAAAGCGCCCCCGGACACGGGAAGAGAGGCAACGAGATGGAATACGAAGAGGCGAAACAGAAAATCACGGAAGCGCTGGAGAAGAAACTCAAGACCAAGTCGAAGTTCTACTTCAGCGACCTGGCCAAGATCCTGGGCGAAAAGCCGCGCGTGGCCAAGAAGCTGATCAACCAGATGGTGCAGGAGGGCGTCCTGGAATACTGGTCCAGCGGCAGCACCTCCATGTACGGCATGCCCGGCACCGGCAAACAGGCCCACGCCGAGCACGAAGACTGATAACTTCCTTCTCTTTCAGGGGCCGAGGCGGGCCGTCCGCACGGGAAGCCCCCCGCAGGTGGCATCCCGGGACACAATGACATGGGACTTCCTGGAATCGTTATCGCGGCCCTGAAAGGCGGGTCCGGAAAGACCATCCTGGCGGTCGGCATCGCCGCCGCCCTGAGAGCCCGGGGCAGGGCCGTCGCGCCCTTCAAAAAGGGCCCCGACTATATCGATGCGGGCTGGCTTGCCCTGGCGGCGGGCCGGCCCTGTTACAACCTGGACACTTTTTTCATTCCCCCCAACTGCGTCCGGCACTCCTTCACCACCCGCATGCGGCCCGGCGACTTGGCCGTCATCGAGGGCAACCGCGGCCTCTACGACGGCATCGACGACGCCGGCAGCACCAGCACGGCTGAACTGGCCAAGTGTCTCGATCTCCCGGTGCTGCTCTGTATCGACTGCACCAAGTCCACCCGTACCATGGCGGCCGTGGTGGGCGGCTGCTGCCAATTCGACCTCGACGTACGTATCCGCGGCATCGTTTTGAACCGCGTGGCCGGCAAGCGCCACGAGGGCGTGCTGCGGCGCAACATCGAGCGCTACTGCCGCATCCCGGTGATCGGCGCCATCCCCAAACTCGACAGCGGCAAGTTTCCCGAACGCCACATGGGGCTCGTCCCCACGGCCGAGCACCGCTGGGCCGCACAGTCCGTGGAGGCCGCCGCCGAAATGGCTGGTTGCTACATCGACCTGACGGCCGTGGAGCGCATCATGGCCGAGGGGGCGCAAGGGCCGCCGCCGTTGCCGGAGACACCCTGCGAAACCGCCGTGGCCGTGGACGCCGTCCGCGAAAAGCCGCGCATCGCCGTGGTGCAGGACTCGGCCTTCCAGTTCTACTACCCCGAAAACCTCGAAGCGCTCGAGGCGGCCGGAGCCGAGATCGTCACCACCAGTCCCCTGCGGGACGGGCGGCTGCCGGCCGACATCGACGCGCTTTACATCGGTGGGGGTTTTCCCGAAACCCATGCCCGCGCCCTGGCCGGCAACAGCGCCTACCGCCGGCAGATCCGCCGAATGGCGGAGCAGGGGCTGCCCGTCTACGCGGAGTGCGGCGGCCTCATGTACCTGGGCGAAACGCTGGTACTGAAAGAAAACCGCTACCGTATGTGCGGCGTGCTGCCGATCGCCTTCGGTTTTTCGCGGCGCCCCCAGGGCCACGGCTACACCGTCGTCGAGGTGGACCGCCCCAACCCTTACTTCGCGGTAGGCCAGGAGCTCAGGGGACACGAATTCCACTACTCGCGGGTGTTGGAATCACGCGACGACGCCTACGAGGCCGTTTTCCGGATGCGCCGCGGCAGCGGTTTCGCCGACGGTCGCGACGGCCTGTGCCGACATCGCGTACTGGCCACCTACACCCACCTGCACGCCCTGGGCGCCCCTTCCTGGGCGACGGCGCTGGTCCGCCAGGCGAACCGCTACCGGCGGGAACGAAAAAGGGGCGACGGACCCCGACACGCGGGCACCGACACCCCTTACGGCGTGTCCCGTTAACCAGACGTTACACGGCTATTTTTTCTTCTTCTTTTTCGGATGGCACTTGTTGCAGGTCGTGGGCGCCTTCTTGGTCTTGTTTTTCTTGTCGAAGGCCTTGTGGCACCCCTTGCAGTTGTAATGCAGCGCCTCGGCGTGGTACTCCAGGCGCTCCTTCTTGGAAAGCTTGGGCGCGTTCTTGCCCTTGGGTCGCTCACCGGGGATCTTGTGGCACTCGATGCACTTCTGCACGTGGTCACTGGGTTTGAGATCCTTGAGTGGCTTGCCGTCCTTGTCGTGGTGGCACTCACCACACCCGTTCTTGTAAAAATCCGGATACTTCTTGGCGTAGTCCTCGGCGTGCTTCTTGTGATGGAATTCCACGATGCCCTTTTTGTGCTTCTTGTAGGCCTTGTCGTCCATCTTGATGACATCGGGAACATCCGCGGCCGCATAGAGGGTGGCGCTGAGAGAAAACACCGCCAGTACGGCCACTATGCCTGCCTTGAGCCAGAATCTTTTCTTCTGCATTCCCTTTACCTCCTTTCCGAAGCGAACAGTTTGCAACAAACCAACACGCTCTCCCACCCTTTGCGGTATCGGCGGAATGTGCCTGCCGTTCACTCGCCGGCTTCGCCGGCTGCGGACGCATCTTCCGCCTTGCCTTTTTCGTCCTCGGCGGTAGCCGGGGCTTTCCTGCCGAACAGACGAGCGCCGACGATGCTGATTTCGTAGAGCAGCATCAGGGGCAAGGCCATCATGACCTGGGTCACCACGTCCGGGGGGGTCAGGATGGCCGCCCCCACGAAAAAAATCAAAATGGCGTATTTGCGGTTCTTCTTCAGAAAATCGACGGACACGATCCCCAGGCGGGCCATGAAGGTCAGCGCCAGGGGCAGCTCGAAAACCAGCCCGAAGGCCAGCAGCAGCTTGGAGGCAAAACTCAAGTACTCCTTCATGGAGGGCAGCGCACGGATGCGCTCGGTGGCGAACCCCAAAAAGAACTTGAACCCGTAAGGAAACACGATGAAGTAGCCGAAGAGCGCACCGCCCACGAAAAAGACGGTCGAGAGGAAAATGATGGGGAGCAGCACGCGCTTTTCCCGCCGGTAGAGCCCCGGAGAGACAAACATCCAGAACTCGTAGATGATGACCGGCGCGGCCAGTATCAGGCCGGAGAGAAAGGACACTTTCAGGTAGGTGAAAAAAGCCTCCGGCAGTCCCGTGAAGATCAGCTTGTCGTCGGACTGCATGGCACCGACCAGCGGCTGGACCAGGATGTCGAACAGCCTCTCCTTGAAGCCGTAAGACACCACGAAGCCGATACCGATGGCGATGAAACATACGATCAGGCGCTTCCGCAGCTCCTCGAGATGGGCCGTGAAGGGAAGCTTTTCGTCTTCATCCACCATGCCGCCCGGACTCCTCCTGTACTGCCTCGGCGTCGTTCACTGCGTCCGGACCCTCCGGGGGTTCGTGCGCAACCGGCGTATCGCCATCGGCGGCCGCCGCGTCCTGGGCGGGCGACCGATCGTCTTCGAAAGGCGCCTCTTCCGGCGCCGGGGTCCCGCTCTCGGCGCGATCGGCCCCTTCGTCGGCCGGTGACGCTGTTTCGGACCGGGTAGCGTCCGCATCGGACACCGGCGGGGAAGATTTTTCGCTCTCTCCGGCCCCCTCGTCCACGCTCCCGTAAGAATCCTGGTTCATGTCGTCAAAGGCCCTCTTAACTTCCGAAAGGTCCGCATCGATCTCCAAGGTCTCCTTGAGATCGCTGGTGGCCCGTTTGAACTCGCCCAGCGCCCTTCCCAGGGATTTGGCCAGGTCGGGCAATTTCTTGGGCCCGATGACGATCAGCGCGATGGCCAGGATCAGCAGCAATTCCGGCATGCCGATGCCGAACATGTCAACTCCTTCGATAAGTGAGGATCGGGACGGAGGCCCCGCACCACCGCAGGCAGGCGCGCCGGTCCGCGAGATGCCGCCTTCCGCAGAACATTTCCAAGCGATGTATTATGGCAGAAGGCCGCTCCCGTGTCAATCCATGGATGACGTCGATACAGGGCAGCCATGCCAGGGGGGCGGGCAGGCGGCCGTCGGGGCTTCCGCTCGTGGTGAGCGGTTACCTGCGGTTGTCCTGGACTTTCGATGGCGTTTCCCCGGCCAGGCGTTCCGGCAGCAGCGCCAGGGCGCTGCGTGAGGGCAGGTAGAGGTTCAGGTGGTTGCGGCGGGCATCGTCGGGCAGGGTGAAATACGTCTGGCCGTCCTGCAGGCGTCCGTGCCCGCCGTACTGCGGGGCGTCGCTGTCCAGCAGCAGGCGGTAATTACCGGGCGGTGCCGGGATGGGATAGTCGGTGAAGGACCGCACGGGGTGAAAGTTGAATACGAAGATCAGACCGGCGCGTCCGAAAGCCAGGATCTTGTCATCCTGGTGCTCCCGGATCAGACGGGCGCCGATGTTGTCTATCACGCCGAAACGCTTGACCAGGTCGATCATGTCCCGGTCGAAGGCCCCCAGGAAACGGTAGCGCAGCCGTAGGTCGTCAGCCAGGCGCCACAGGCGACGGGCGTGGCGGTAGGACCAGTCGTTGCCCTCGCGGGGGAAGTCGATCCACTCGGGGTGGCCGAACTCGTTTCCCATGAAATTCAGGTAGCCGCTGCCGGCGGTCAGCAGGGTGATGAAACGGATCATCTTGTGCAGGGCCACGCCGCGGTCCACCCGCAGGTCCGTGCTGTCGACGTCCATGCGGTCGTACATGGCGGGGCCCAGCATGCGGAAGATGAGGGTCTGGTCCCCCACCAGGGCCTGGTCGTGGGACTCGGTGTAGCTGATGGTTTTTTCCCCAGGGCGCCGGTTGTTGAGTTCGAACCACAGGTGCGCCAGGGGCCAGTGCTCGTCGGGCACCTCCTTGAGCAGCTTGATCCAGTAGTCGGGGACGCCCATGGCGAAACGGTAGTCGAAGCCCGCGCCGGCGCACGCTTCCGGCGCGGCCAGGCCCGGCATGCCGCTGACGTCCTCGGCGATGGTGACGGCATCGGGGCGCAGGCGGTGAATCAGCCGGTTGGCCAGGGTCAGGTAGACCAGAGCGTCCTCGTCCACGTCGACGCCGAAATAGTCATCGTATCCGGTGAAGGCCTTTCCCAGGCCGTGGTGCAGGAAGAGCATGCTGGTGACGCCGTCGAAACGGAACCCGTCCAGGTGGAACTCGTCCAGCCAGTAGCGGCAGTTGGACAGGAGGAAGTGCAGCACCTGGGGTTTGCCGTAGTCGAAGCAGCGCGAATCCCAGGCTTCGTGCTCGCCGCGGGGGCCGTCGTGAAAGAACTGGTACGGGGTGCCGTCGAAGTGGCTGAGCCCCTCGACCTCGTTCCGCACGGCGTGGGAGTGGACCAGGTCCATGACCACCGCCAAGCCGGCCCCGTGGGCCGTATCGATAAGCGCCTTGAGATCCTCGGGCGTGCCGAAACGCGAGGAAGGCGCAAAAAAGTTGGAGACCTGGTAGCCGAAGGAGGCGTAGTAGGGGTGCTCCTGGACGGCCATCAGCTGGATGGTGTTGTAGCCGGCGGCCACGATGCGCGGGATCACGTCGGCGGTAAACTCGCGGTAGGTGCCGACACGTTCCTCCTCCTGTGCCATGCCCACGTGGGCCTCGTAGACCAGGCGGGGCTGCTCGGGGTTGCGCCAGGCCGCATGCCGCCAGCGGTAAGGCTGCGGGGGCCGCCACACCTGGGCGTCGAATGTCAGGCTGTCCGGGTCCTGGACCACACGGCGCCCCCAGGCCGGCAGGCGGTCCCCCTCGCCGCCGGGCCAGTGGATCACCAAACGGTAGCGCTGCCCGTGACGAAGCGCGTCCCCCGGCAAGCGGATCTCCCAGACGCCGTCGGCGCGGATCTTCTCGAGGGCGAAGTCGGGGCGCCGACGCCAGCCGTTGAACTCCCCGACGAGGAAAATGGCCGTGGCATTGGGGGCCCACTCGCGAAACACCCAGCGGCCGCAGCGGTAATGCAGACCGAAGTATTCGTGGCCGCTGGCGAAGTCCCACAGGCTGCTGCGTCCGCCGGTCAGCCGCTCCAGGGTAGCCGCCACGCGCGCCACGCGGCGGCGCAGGTGGCTCTCGTAAGGGGCCAGCAGGGGGTCGACGGCCAGCGCCCGGGCGACGGCATCGGCGTGTTGGCGGCGCCCGCCGGTCATTTGATCAGCGGGCGCTCCAGCATCTTCTCGTAGAGGTCGATGTACTGGCGCGCCGTGACGGCGTGGTTGAAGGTGGCCAGGCCCTCCTTCATGATGCGGGCCAGTTGGGCGTGCTTCATCTCCGGAGTCCGGTTGAAAAAGTGCATGGCCTGTTCGACGGCCCAGAAGAGACCGGTGGCATCGTAATTTTCGAACAGGAAACCGTTGCCGTGGTCGTTTTCCAGGTCCAGGTGCACCACGGTGTCGTGCAGCCCGCCGGTGTCGTGCACCACCGGCAGGGCCCCGTAAATCGTACCGATCATCTGGGGCAGCCCGCAGGGTTCGAACAGCGAAGGCATGAGCACGAAGTCCGAAGCGCCGTAGGCCAGGTGCTCCAGGTGGACGTCGAAGTCGCAGATGGCCACGCGGCGGTGAAAGCCGTGAAAGGCGACGATCTTGCGGAAGTGCCGCTGGTAGTCGCCGTTGGCCACGAAGACGACCTGCAGGTTCTGGTGCCACCAGGTGGAAATCATGCGGTAGAGGATGTCGGCCAGCAGCTGGCAGCCCTTCTGGACCGGATCCAGACGCGAGGGCCAGAAAAAGACGGGCGCGTGGTCGTCCGTGATCAGCCCCAGCCGGCGCTGCAGTTTGCGCTTGTTCCGCCGTTTGCCCTCGGGGTGATCGTCGGGCCCGTACCTGGCCGCCAGGATGTCGTCCCGAACGGGGTTGAAACTGGGGTCGGGCGCGTTGAGGATTCCCGTGGCGCAGCCGGCGTACCACTTGTTGGACAGCTCGCGGCGCAGCGGCTCTTCCACGAAGGCGTGCCGGCCCTCGACGATTTCCCGCAGGAAGGTGGGACTCACGGTGTTGACGAAGTGGGCGGCGAAGACGCCGCTCACCAGGAAATCCACCGGGTTGGTCTCCCGCGCGCTCTCGTAGCTGTGGGCCATGTTTTCGTAAAAGAGATTCTGCCAGAAATAGGCGGCATCGATGCCGCGGTCCTCGATGTGCGCCAGGGTGCTCTTCACCGTGTGGATGTTGTGCACGGTGAACAGGCATGGGATGCCGGCTTCGCGGGCCATGGCCGGAATGAGGCCGGTCATCCAGTCGTTGCAGTGAATCAGGTCCGGCTGAACGCGCGGCACGATGTTGTTGATCACCTCCCGCTGAAAGGCAAGCGACAGCTTGGTGTTTTCGTTGCCCGAGCCGGAGTAGACGCGGTTGAGGTAGAAGAAGGCGCGGTCCTCGGCCAGATGAATGCGGTCGTCGGGCATCTTGCGCTCGATGCGCCGCCACTCCTTGCGCAGCAGCGGCGCCAGGCGATCCTGGAAAATGGCACGGTAGTTGGGCAGGGCCACGTGGACGTCGGCGCCCTCCTCGAACAGTGCGCTGATCAGTGCCGCCGACACGTCGGCCAGACCGCCGGCCTTGGCGGTCAGGTAGTGGGAAAAGCTGCCCATGCGGTCCGGCAGGTAGGTCACTTCGGGGGTCACCACCAGGATGCGGGGGTTCTTGCCTTGCACTTCCGCCATGTCTGCAGTCCTCAGGAGGTTGATGCCCAGGTCATGAGACCGGGGATGTTCTTCTGCCACTCGTCGCCACGCGGAAGGACGCGCGCCGAGAATCCGTATCGCCCGGAAGCCTGGCAGGTGAGTGTTCCCCGATAGGAGTATCGTCCATCGCCGAGTGGTTTGTCAACCGCCATTTCCGCGGCCCAGCTGGACGCCACCCGGTCCAGGGCCTCCAGTTTTCCGCTGTAGACTTCCACGCTTACCTCGTCGGGCGTCAGTGCCCCCAAGTGGACCTCGGCCGTGACCGTCACGCTGTCGCCCACCCGGAAGGGCCCTTCGCGTTCCGCGCGGGGAAACGCGATCCTCACCTGGTCCCACAGGGCCAGCAGGCGCTGCCGCTGCTCGGCCAGCGCGCGGGCCTGGGCGCCGTCCTCGGCGACCAGTTCGTCGAAACGCGCGGCGGCCGGGAAGTAGAAGCGGTCGCGATACTCGCGCACCATGCGCATGCCGGAAAACTTCTCCATGGTCAGCTTCATGGCGTTTTTCATCATGCGGATCCAGCGCAGGGGGGCACTGCCGTTCTTGCGATCGTAGTAAGTCGGAATGACGTCGTTTTCCAGAACGTTGTACAGCGCCTGAGACTCCAGCATATCCTGAAAAGCCGGGTCGCTGTGGCTGTCCTCGCGCTCGCCGACGGCCCAGCCCACGGTTTCATCGTAGCCTTCGGCCCACCAGCCGTCCAGGATGCTGACGTTGAGCACCCCGTTGATAGCGGCCTTCATGCCCGAGGTGCCGCAGGCCTCGTGGGGGCGGCGGGGCGTGTTGAGCCACACGTCGGCGCCCTGCACCAGCACCCGTGCCAGGTGCATGTCGTAGTCTTCCAGGAAGATCATGCGATGGCGCACGGAGGGCCGCTGGGCAAAGGCCACGATCTGCCGGATGATGTCCTTACCCTCGTGGTCACGGGGGTGCGCCTTGCCGGCGAAGATGAACTGTACCGGCCGCTTTTCCGAGTTGATGATGGCCTCCAGGCGGTCGGGGTCCATGAACAGCAGGTAGGCCCGCTTGTAAGTCGCGAAGCGCCGGGCGAACCCGATGGTGAGCACGTCGGGATCCAGCAGGCCCTGAACCTCCTCCTGTACGGGACGGGGCGCGTTGCGCCGCCGGTACTGGCCGGCCACGTGATCGCGGCACACCCGCAGCAGCCGCGCCCGGGCCATCTCGTGGGCGTGCCACAGTTCCTCGTCGTAGATCTCGTCGATGCGCCGGTACTGTTTCTCGTTCTGAGGATCGCGGTGCCAGAGGGGGCCCAGGTAGCGGGTGAACAGCAGGGAAATCTCCGGAGACAGCCAGCTGGCCAGGTGCACGCCGTTGGTGATGTGGGTGATGGGCACCTCGTCCACCGGCCTGTCGGGCCACTCGTGGGCCCACATCTTGCGGGCCACCTGGCCGTGCAGCCGGCTGACCCCGTTGCAGAACTGGGACATGCGCAATCCCAGGTAGAACATGCACAGCGGGCTGTCCGCCGAGGCCCCACGGGTCTGCCCCCATGAGAGAATCTCCTGGACGGAGACGCCCAAGCGCTCCTCGAAACCCTTCAGGGCCGACGCCACCAAGGGGACGTGGAACTCGTCGTGGCCAGCGGCCACCGGGGTGTGGGTGGTAAAGACGGTGGTGCGCGGGACGACTTCCATGGCCGTGCCGAGGTCCATTTCGCGCGTCTCCATGGTCAGCGCCAGCCGTTCCAGGCCGCTGAAGGCCGAGTGCCCCTCGTTCATGTGGCAAACCTTGGGATACAGCCCCAGGGCCGTCAGGGCCCGCATGCCGCCCACGCCCAGCACCAGCTCCTGGCAGAGGCGGACTTTGGGGTCGGCCACGTAAAGGTTGGCGGTGATCTCCCGCACTTCGGGCGGGTTTTCCAGCAGGCTGGTGTCCAGCAGCAGCAGCCTGAGACGCCCCACGCGGATCTGCCAGACCCTGGCCAGGATGTCCCCCTCCGGGCCGGCCACCGACACCACGATCTCGTTGCCGGAGGCATCCCGCGCCTTTTCCACCGGCAGCAGGTACAGGTCGGTGGCCGGGTACTCTTCCTGCTGCATCCCGTCGGCATCCAGCACCTGCCGGAAATAGCCGCGCCGGTACATCAGGCCGACACCCACCAGGGGCAGCGACAGGTCAGACGAAGCCTTCATATGGTCGCCGGCCAGGATGCCGAGCCCCCCGGCGAAAATGGGAATCGACTCGTGCAGCCCGAACTCCATGGAAAAGTAGGCGACCACCTCGTTGTCCGCGAACGGCTGGGCTTCACGCGGGACGATGCGGATGCCGTTTTCGAAGCGTTTGCGGACCCGGTCCAAATGGGCCAGAAAACTGTCGTCGGCGGCCAGCTCTTCCATGCGCTGCGGCGGCACTAGGGTCAGGAAAAGCAGCGGGTTACGCCCCGAGGCGCGCCACAGTCGCGGGTCCATACGCCGGAAGAGCTCCACCGCGGTGGCCTTCCAGCACCACCACATGTTTCGGGACAAAATTTCAAGAAAAGCCAGTGGTTCCGGTATATTGGGAACCACCCGATAGGTCTGCAGATGTTTCATGGACATGAATGCGGTCTCTCCCCGGAAAAGTTATGGGCTGCCGGGATCCAATTGTTTTCCACGGCAGCCACTGGTAACGAGGCACCATTATAATCAGTTCCGATAGATCTGCAAGCAGTTTCAGGAGGCCGTCGTCCGCTCTTGCCAAGCGGTTATCCGTCATTACCTTGTGTGGACAGGGAGGCACCATGAAACCCATCACGCATACGATCTCGATCATCCTGGCCCTGGTGATGCTGGCCGCCTGTCAGCGCGTCGAGGGACCCCAGGCAAAAACGGAGAAGGCCATGGACAAACAAGCGGCGACACTGGAAGAGGCCGTCTTCGCCGGCGGCTGTTTCTGGTGTGTGGAGGCCGATTTCGAAAAAGTCGGCGGTGTAAACGAGGTCATCTCGGGCTACACCGGCGGTCGACGTGAAAACCCCACCTATCGGGAGGTTTCCTCGGGGCAGACCGGACACCTGGAAGCCGTGCGGGTGCGCTACGACCCGGCGCGGGTGTCCTACCGGCAGTTGCTGGAGGTGTTCTGGCGCCACGTGGACCCCACCGATCCCGATGGGCAGTTCGTCGACCGGGGACCCCAGTACCGTACGGCGATCTTCTATAAAAATGAAGTCCAGCGCCGGGAGGCCCTCGCGTCCAAACGGCAACTGGAGGCCAGCGGCCGTTTCGACCGGCCGGTAGTCACCGAGATCCTGGAACTGGACGCCTTCTATCCGGCCGAAGACTACCACCAGGACTATTACCGCATCAACCCGCTGCGGTACCGCTTCTACCGCATGAACTCAGGCCGCGACCGTTTTCTGAAAAAAGTGTGGGGCGAGACCCCGTCCGACGCGGGCGCGCAGCCCGGCGGCCGCTACACCCGGCCGCCGGAGGCGGAACTGCGCAGCCGGCTGACGCCCCTGCAGTACAAGGTCACCCAGGAGGAAGGCACCGAACCGCCCTTCGACAACGCCTACTGGGACAACAAGGCCGAAGGCATCTACGTGGACGTGGTTTCCGGTGAACCGCTCTTCAGCTCCCGGGACAAGTTCGGCTCGGGCAGCGGCTGGCCCAGCTTTTTCCGCCCCCTGGCGCCGGAAAACATCGTGGAGAAAAAGGACACGCGCTTTTTCATGGTGCGCACCGAGGTGCGCAGCCGCCACGGCGACTCGCACCTGGGCCACCTGTTCGAAGACGGCCCGGCACCCACCGGCCTGCGTTACTGCATCAACTCGGCCGCTCTGCGTTTCATCCCCGCCGCGGACCTCGAAAAAGAGGGCTACGGGGAGTTCGTGGATCTGTTCAAATAGGGAAGCGCCCGGGGCCGAAACGAAAAAGACCGGGACAGTCGCAGGCAACCACCCGCCACAAGCGGGTGCCTCAAACGCAGCCGGGCGGTGCAGGACGGGTGCGTCTGCGTTGCAGGGGATCGGGCTTTGCGCTATGCTGGCTCCATGACGATCCATTCGATGACCGAGAACCGCTTACCTGTACAGGGAGGTACTGCATGTCCTGTTATTTCCGTTGGATGAAAGACGTTCTGGAAGAGGCCGGCATCACGGTGGATAAGAACAACAAGCAGGCGGTCGACCGCATCATTCACGAGATGGTGGATGTCGAGTACAAGAACTGCTCGCCCACCTGGAAGGAAGTCAAGGAGTGTATCAAAAGCGACCCGGAGACCCGCAGCCGTTTCGTAGCCGACCTGAAGCAGCGCCTGGAAGCCGCCCGGTGACGCTCACCGTCACACCGCGCATCGCCATCGGGGACGACGAAATCGAGCTGTCCTTCGTGCGCGCCTCGGGCCCCGGCGGGCAGAACGTCAACAAGGTGGCCACGGCCGTGCAGCTGCGTTTCGACGCCGCCCGCTCCCCGTCCCTGCCGCCCGACGTGCGCCGGCGCCTGCGGCGCATCGCCGGCCGGCGCATGACGGCCGACGGTGTGCTGATCATTCACGCCCGGCGTTTCCGCAGCCAGGAACAGAACCGCCGCGACGCCCTCGAGCGGCTGGCGGTGTTGGTGCGGGCCGCGGCCCGGACACCCGCAAAGCGCATCCCCACGCGTCCCAGCCGCGCCGCCCGGACCCGTGTCCTGGCCCGCAAGAAACACCGCAGCCGCATCAAGAAACTCCGCGGCCGGGTGTCGGCTTCCGATGATCGGTGATTACTCTTCTTTTCCCGTCCCCCAGTCGTACTGTCGCTTGACGTACTGCAGGAACAGCGAGGTCTCCGTGCGGTAGATGCCGTCGATCTGGTTGATCTTGTTGAACAGCAGGTCGTTGAGCTCCGAGAGCGACTCCACGATGAACTCCGTGACGATGTCGGTGCCGCCGGTGGTGTGAACGATGAACCACAGGGGTTTGAGTTTCCGGAGCTCTTCGGTGATCGCGTCCATCTTCTTGATGTTGACGTGAAAGCGGATGGAGCCCACGATCTCGAAACCCAGTTTGATGGGATTGCTCACGGCAACAATCTGGATGTATTCTTCCTTGATGAGGCGGTTGAGCCGCGAGCGGGCGGTGGCTTCCGAAATGCCGATCCGTTTGGCCAGATCGGTGTTGGAGATGCGGCCGTCCTTCTGCAGCAGCCGGATCATCTGGCGGTCGATGTGGTCGATCTTCTTCCTCCGTCCCCTGGCGTTGCCACTGGCCATCGGCTTTCCCCTTCCCTGTGATTGTCGGCTTCGTCTTTTCGTTCTCAACCTCGTACCCCAAATTAGAAAATCGGGGCTTTTTTGTCAATATTCGTGTTTATTTTAAAAAATAATGACGGTTTTCGTCGCATCAGCCACGTTTTTTGTTGACATACTCCACCGTTATCCCGTATTTCCCTTAGCGAGACGGAGCGACCATTGCGGGCAGACCGCGGGCCGCTGAGACCGCATGTGTAAAATTCCACGGACTTTTGAAAGGAGATGCAGTTATGACCATCACCCGGGTAAAAAATTACATCAACGGTGAATGGGTAGATTCGGCCTCGACCACCATCGGTGACGTCTGGTGCCCGGCCACGGGCGAGAAAATCGCCAGCGTTGCTTACAGCACCAAGGAAGACGTCGACGCCGCCGTCAAGGCCGCCAAAGAGGCCTTCTGGGAATGGCGCACCACGCCGCCGCTGAGCCGGGCGCGTTACCTGTTCCGCCTCAAGGACGCCTTTGAAGAGAATTTCGAGGACATCGCCAGGACTCTCACCCGCGAGCAGGGCAAGGCCATCGACGAGGCCCGCGGCGAGGTGCGGCGCATGATCGAAAACGTCGAGCACGCCACCGGCGTGACCACCCTGATGACCGGCTATACGCTGGAAGACATCGCCAAGGGCATCGACTGCTACGGACACCGCCAGCCCATGGGCGTGTTTGCGGCCATCGTGCCCTACAACTTCCCGGCCATGGTGGCCTGGTGGTTCCTGCCCTACGCCATCGTCACGGGTAACACCTTCATCGTCAAGCCTTCGGAACAGGTGCCCATGACCCAGACCAAGATCTTCGAGATCGTGGATGAAATCGGCCTGCCCGAGGGCGTGGTCAACATGGTGCACGGCTCCCGCGACGTGGTCAACGCGCTGCTGGACCACCCCGACATCGAGGGCATCTCCTTCGTGGGCTCCACCCCCACGGCCCGGTACATCTACCAGCGCTGCGGTGAAACCGGCAAGCGCGTCCAGGCCCTGGGCGGCGCCAAGAACATCGTGGCCATCATGCCGGACGCCAAGCTGGACGAGGCCATGCCTTCCCTGATCACCTCCTTCTTCGGCTGCTCCGGCCAGCGCTGCCTGTCGGGCTCGGTCCTGGTGCCCGTGGGCGACATCGCCGACGAACTGCTGGAGAAATTCACCGCCGCCGCCAAGGCCATGAAAGTCGGCGACGGCCTGGACGAGCAGACGGCCATGGGGCCGGTGGTCAGCGCCGCCCACCGCGACCGCGTGCTGGGATACATCGAAAAGGGTATCGAAGAGGGTGCCGAACTGATCCTTGATGGCCGCAACTTCACGGTGCCGGAACTGCCCAACGGGTTTTTCGTGGGCCCCACCATCTTCGACCGCGTGACCCCCAACATGACCATTGCCCGGGAGGAGATCTTCGGACCGGTGGTCAGCACGGTGCGGGCCGGCAGCCTGGACGATGTCATCGACCTGATCAACACCCGCGGTTTCGCCAATGCGGCCTGCATCTACACCCAGAACGGCGGCGTGGTGCGGGAGTTCAAATACCGCGTCAAGCCCAGCATGGTGGGCATCAACATCGGTATCGCCGCGCCCATGAGCTTCTTCCCCTTCGGCGGGGCCGGCAACTCCATGTTCGGCGACATCAAGGGTCACGGCCAGGAGATCTTCCAGTTCTTCACCGACACCAAAGTCGTCATCGAACGCTGGTTCTAGGCGCAATCACTGTCCTTATCAGGCCGCCGGCAGTCCGCGGGTCGTGCTGCCGGCGCCTGCACACGGGAGAAACACATGCCGTTAATCAATTTCGGAAGCATTCTCAACTTTGCTGAACAGATCGAAACCCAGGACAGGGATTTCTACACGGCCGCCGCGGCCAACGAGGCCTGTGCCGAATTTCGTGACCTGTTCGGGCAATTCGCCAAAGATGCCGCCAAGAACATCAAGAACATCCAGCGCACCCGGCGGGAAAACGTCACCGAGATGATCCTGGAGCAGATCCGGGGCTTCACCCGCGACAGCTTCATCGTTTCGTCCGAGGGCGCCGACCGCATGGACGCCGCCCAGGCCCTGGAGACCGCCCGGCGCCTCGAGGAACGTGCCCAGCGCTACTACACGGAAGCTGCCGAGAAGCTCAAGGCCCTCTCGGAAGTCGCCCGTGCCCTCAAGCTGGTCGGCAAGAAGCACCGCTCCCATCTCGCAAAACTGCAGGAGCTGTAGTCCGCTCACCGATCGTCGTCGGCCGGTCTGAGCCCCTGCCGCAGCGCCATTTCGATGGCCTGGTGACAGACGTCGCAGAAATACACGGGCCCATCGCCGGGACCGCCGGCGGGATCGTGGTAGGGGTGGTGATGGAGAATCTGCCTGCAGGCGCAGGCTTCCACCGAGGAGTCGGGAGGCGTGTTGACCACCAGCGGCTGGTCAGCCGATTTTACCTTGAAGGCGTGGAAACGGCACCGGGGGTTGGCACAGAATCGCATGGTCTGAATCTCCTGGTCGGTAACAAACGGGATCGCACAGGCTGCCGGCAGCGCCTCGGGCTGCGGGTTCGGGGAGCGAAGCAACGGCGGCGCCACCTGAAAGGAGGATTTTAACATGACGGACGTTCAAAGCAAAATAAAAGAAACGGCCGAACACACCTTCGGCACCTGGAACTGGCAGAAAGCCTGGAAATCCCCCATGCTGGTGACCGATGCCGAGGGGATCTACTTCTACGACGCCGCCGGGAAACCTTACATCGACTTTTCGTCCCAGCTGATGTGCTCCAACCTGGGCCACAAGAACCCGGCCATCATCGAAGCCATCGTGCGCCAGGCCGAAAAGCTGGCCTATGTCGCGCCGGGGTTCGTCACCGAGTCGGCCATCGAAGCCGTCGAAGCCCTGCGCGGTATCATGCCCTCCGGGCTGGACAAGTTCTTTTTCTCGACCTCGGGCACCGAGGCCAACGACGGCGCCCTGATCATGGTGCGCCAGTCCAAGGCGCCGGCCTATAAGATCATTTCCCGTTACCACTCCTACCACGGCGCCACCCCGGCTGGGCTGGCCTTCACCGGAGACCCGCGGCGCGGGCCGGCCGAACGTGCGCGCTACACCATCGGCGGCGTGCGTTTCGCCCCGGACTGCTACTGCTACCGCTGCCCCTTCGGCCTGGAATACCCCGACTGCCGGGTGCAGTGCGCGCGCTACCTGGACTACATGATCAAGGAAGAGGGCAACGTGGCGGCCATCATCCTGGAGCCCGTGGTGGGCACCAACGGCCGCCTGGTTCCGCCGCCCGAGTATTTCCCGCTGGTGCGCAGGATCTGCGACGAGAACGGCGTGCTCCTCATCGCCGACGAGGTCATGACCGGCTGGTTCCGCACCGGCAAGCCCTTTGCCATGGACAACTGGGACGTGCTGCCGGACATCATGACCACGGCCAAGGGCTGCACCTCGGCCTACACGCCGGTGGGCATCACGGCCGCCACCCGCGAGGTGGCCGACTTCTTCGAGGAGGAATTTTTCTGTCACGGGCACACCTACGCCTACCACGCCCTGACCCTGGCCGCCATCCCGCCGGCCGTGGCCGAGTACCGCAAACTGGTGGATTCGGGACTGCTGGCGCGGGGCGCCGCCCATCTGAAGAAGAAACTCTACGAAGTGGCCGCCAAGCACCCCTGCGTGGGCGACGTGCGGGGACTGGGGCATTTCTGGGGGCTGGAAATCGTCAAGAACCGTGAGACGCGGGAGCCTTTCGACGTCAAGGCCGACAAGTTGAGCGGCAAACCGCTGATGACCGGCAAGATCGCCGCCGAGGCCATGAAAAACGGCCTGTACATGGCGGCCTGGTACGACACGCTGGTGATCGCCCCGCCGCTGATCATCACCGAGGAGCAGATCGACGAGGCCCTGGCCATCCTGGACAAGGCCCTGGAAGTCGGCGACCGGGAAGCGGTCAGCACGGACGTCGAAGTCTCCCGCTCGTCCGAGTTTTAGCGGGAAACCGGCGATCGAAGTTTCGGCGGCGGATTCCGAAGCCGTGAGACGACACCGCCCCTCCCGGGCTGCCGGGGGGAGCGGTGTTTCAGTTTTTACCGGGTTCCGCCGGCATGGCCTGCAGGCGCCGGTAGGCTTCCTCGACCTGGCGTTGCTGTTCCGGTCCCTGGGCGTACTTGCGGGCGTTGCGGAGGTGCGTAAGGCCTTTGGCCGGGTCCCCCTGCTGCCCGTACGCCAGGCCCAGTCCCACCCAGGCCGGCGAATAGGTGGCATCCAGCTCCAACGCCCTTCTGAACTCGCGCAGCGCGGCATCGGTCTTCTGATTGTCCAGAAGCGTCATGCCGTTGGCAACGTGCCGGGACGGAGTGTCCAGGCGGACGGCCGAGGGTCCGTTCATGAAAGAACATCCCACGCCGGCCAGCACCAGAAGGGCGACCGTGATCCATACCGGTACGCGCAGTTTCATCTTCCCTCCTGTCTTTCAAAGTATCGTTTACCGTCTTCGGGGGGCCGGCAGGCCCGCTGTACCCGCGGGCACGGCGGTTCGATTCGTGTGTTCCCTGAAAACGCCCGCGGCTTTCAAGCATCCGGGGTCCCGCCGAGGACGATAACGACGCGGCAGTTTCTCAGCAGCGCGATCACCTCGGAGGCGCTGCGGATCTTTTCGGCGTCGCTGCTGTTGATCACCACGCTGGTCTTTCCCGGGCCGGCGGCCCGCAGGCCGCGAATCACCAGCGGGTGCCCGGCCACCCGCGGCGACCGGCGGGCGGCCGTGAGGCCGAGAAAATAGCGGCACATGCCCCAGCGTACCACCGACTCCCGGCTGACGTACTTTTCGCCGTAGAGCTGCCGTCCATCTTCGTCCAGGATACCGGGCACGAGGGCTGGCTGCAGCCCGGTGCCGCGGGCGTCGATGACCAGCCCCGTAACCGGCGCCGACGTGTCGGTGCCGAGGGTTTCGATCTTCCGGCCGCGGGTCGCCTTGACCGTGCGGATGGATTCAATGTGCCGGATTCCGGAGGGCAGCACCAGTTCGGCGAAGTCCCCGGTCAGCGCCATGCGCAGGCGGATGCGGACCGTGCCGTCCGAGAGGTAGCGCTGTTTGTAGACCGGCAGCCCGGCCACCAGCCTTCGAATGGCGGCCAGCAGGCCGTGGTCCTTCCCGTCCAGATCGCGCACCCTGCGAAAAGTATCCAGCGGCAGGCGATAGGCCGCGGCGGCCAGCTTCTCCCGGGCGGCGGCCGTGGCCAGGGCCGCCGTCTGGGCGATCTCGATATTCGGCGCCGGCGTTTTCTCGGCCTGCACCTCGATGTACCCGCGGGTCCAGTTGACGCTGCCCAGGGTGTCTCGCACCACCACCTCGGTCTCGCCCCGGTCCCCGGCACCGGCCGTTACCGCCAGCGCCGTTATCATCAGCAAGACGGCGGCACACCGCCACGCCCGACCGGTTCCGTGGCTGCCTGCCGGCGGATGGCTTCTTCTGTCTACACGCGGCAGCCGCTCCATCGCAGTTTTTCTTTCAGTACATCGAAATAATGGTGATCGGGCAGGTCCACCATCCGCAGCGGGTGCGGCCCCCGGGTGACCACGATGGTGTCCCGGTGGTCGATGGGCAGGCCGGCCTGGCCGTCGAAAGTCAACATGATGTCCGAGGACTTCTTCTCCAGCCGGATGGTGATGCTGGCGGTCTGCGAAACCAGCAGCGGCCGGTTGGTCAGCGTGAAAGGGCAGATGGGTGTCATGAGGATGCCGGGCACATCGGGGTGAATCACCGGCCCGCCGGCGGCCAGAGAGTAGGCCGTCGACCCGGTGGGTGTCGCCACGATCAGCCCGTCGGCCTTGTAGGTGGTCAGGAACTTGTCGTCAATGTAGGTCTCGATGTGGGCCAGCCGGGCGAGGGCGCCCTTGTTGATGACCACGTCGTTGAGCACCGACTCGCGCACGATTTCCTCCCGGCCGCGCAGCACGCGCACCTGCAGGCGCATGCGTGACTTGGTGCTGAAGCCCTCGTTGAGGATGGTCTCGGCCACCGTAAACAGGGCGTCTTCCCCGATTTCGGCCAGGAAACCGACCTCCCCGAACTTGATGCCCACGATGGGGATCTCCTGGTCCCCGATCCAGCGCACGGCGCTGAGGAAAGTGCCGTCGCCGCCCAGCACGAACACGCAGAACAGGTCCGCCGGCGCCAGGGCCTTCTTCTCCCGGCTCAGGTCGAAGCCCGGGAGGGTGGTCTCCTTGAGGACCACTTCGACCCCCCGGCCGGTCAACCATTGTGCCAGTTCGCGGCCGCGCCGCCGGGCGGCGGCATCGACCTTCACCACGAGTCCTGCCCGTTTCATTGTTTTCGAAATACCCGCTTGAGGGTTGTGGGAGCGACCCGTCGGGGGGGCGTCTCCACCCCCCGGCGGCGCTTCGAACCGGTCGCCCGGTGCTGTCTTCGAAACATTCGATAGCCGAATAATATTGCAAACATCGCCCCAAACGGCAAGCCTTTATTGTCCCGAGGGGAATTTCTTTTCCCTTGACGCTGTCTCGTGGAAAATATAAAATAGAAATTTGAACGAAAGACTTTCTCATGCGGATCGGCTTGAATCGCGCTTGTTGGCAATCAATACAGACAGAAGGAGGAGGCAAATGAAGCATCGAATCAGCGTACTCGCACTGACGGCCATGGTCGGGGTATTCCTGCTCTTCGGCGGGACCGCCCTGGCGGGAGACACCATCAAACTCGGAGTCGCCGGACCCCACAGCGGTGACCTGGCCTCCTACGGCATCCCCACCGTGCATGCGGCCGAACTGGTGGTCAAGAACATCAACGCCAAGGGCGGCGTGCTGGGCAAGAAGGTGGAACTGTTGGTGGAAGACGACGTCTGCAAGCCGGAAGTCGCCACCAACACGGCCACCAAGCTGGTCGGTGAAGGCGTCAACGTGGTGCTGGGCCACATTTGCAGCGGCGCCACCAAGGCCGCCCTGGGCATCTACAAGGAAGCCAAGATCGTGGTCATGTCGCCTTCGGCCACCAACCCGGCCTTGACCCAGAGCGGCGACTACCCGAACTTCTTCCGCACCATCGCCTCCGACGACGCCCAGGCCAAGCTGGAAGTCGACTTCGCCCTAAACACCCTGAAAGTCAAAAAGATCGCCGTGCTGCACGACAAGGGCGACTACGGCAAGGGCCTGGCGGAATACGCCAAGAAGTTCCTCGAGGCAGCCGGCCCCGACAAGGCTGAAGTGGTGCTCTTCGAAGGCATCACGCCCGGCGCCGTGGACTACTCCGCCATCGTGCAGAAGATCAAGCGCAAGGGCGCCGAGGCCGTCATCTTCGGCGGTTACCATCCCGAAGCCTCCAAGATCGTCACCCAGATGCGCAAGAAGAAGATGAAAACCTATTTCATCTCCGACGACGGCGTCAAGGACGACACCTTCATCAAGGTTGCCAAGAAGTACGCCGAGGGCGTCTACGCCACGGGTCCCAAGGACGTCAGCAAGAACCCCCTGGCCATCAAGGCCCGCGAGGAACACAAGAAGGCCTACGGATCCGATCCGGGCGCCTTCTATGACAACGCCTATGCCGCGGCCCTGGCGCTGCTCAACGCCATCGAAAAGGCCGGCTCCACCGACTACGACGCCATCGTGAAGGCGCTGCGCACCAACCTGGTGGACACCCCGCTGGGCAAGATCAAGTTTGACAAGCGCGGCGACGCCATCGGCGTCGGCTTCGCCATGTACCAGGTCAAGGACGGCAAATACGTGGAAGTGAAGTAAGACTGACGCAAACGACGACACGGGGCAGGCGTTCGGCCTGCCCCGACTGTTTTCAACGGGGCGGCGAGGCAAGGTCACATGGATTATTTTCTGGAGCTGTTTCTCGGAGGGCTCACCCGGGGGAGTATCTACGCGCTGATCGCTCTGGGCTACACCATGGTGTACGGCATCATCGAGCTGATCAACTTCGCCCACGGTGAAATCTACATGATCGGCGCCTTCACCGCGCTGATCGTCATCAGCGTGCTGACCATGCTGGGGTGGAACCAGCTGGCGATTCTGGCCATCGCCACGCTGGCGGCCATCGTGTGGTCGTCGGCCTACGGCTTCACCGCTGAAAAGGTGGCTTACAAGCCGCTGCGAAACGCCCCCCGGCTGTCCCCCCTGATCAGCGCCATCGGTGTTTCCCTGTTCCTGCAAAACTACGTGCTGCTTGCCCAGACCTCCGATTTCCTGCCCTTTCCCAACCTGATTCCCGAGTTCAAATTCCTGGAACCCCTGGGGGGGATCGTGCGCTCCACGGAAATCGTCATCTACGTGGTCACCGCCATCGTGCTGGTGATCCTGACGGTGCTGATCAAGTTCACCAAGCTGGGCAAAGCCATGCGGGCCACGGCGCAGGACCGCGACATGGCCATGCTGGTGGGCGTCAACGTGGACCGCGTGATCTCGTTTACCTTCATCGTGGGGTCGGCCACGGCGGCCCTGGGCGGGGTGCTAATCGCCTCGCACATCGGCCAGATCAACTTCTACATCGGCTTCATCGCCGGCATCAAGGCCTTCGTGGCGGCCGTGCTGGGCGGCATCGGCAGCATGCCGGGCGCGGTGCTCGGCAGCCTGGTACTGGGCTGGACCGAGAGTTTTTTCACGGGCTACATCTCCAGCGACTACGAGGATGTCTTCGCGTTTCTGTTTCTGGTGCTGATCCTGATTTTCCGGCCTTCGGGCATCCTGGGACGCGCCAACACGGATAAGGTATAATCCCATGTTTACCTTGAAAGAACTGAAAAAGTCCTTCCTGATCGCGTTGTGGTTCATGTTCCTGACCTTTCCCATCATGGTCATCAGGGTCAACACCGTGGAGCAGACCATCGACTGGCGCTGGAACCGCCTGGTGATGGTGGGGGTTTTCAGCTTCTTCGTCTCCTGGCTGTGGCGCTACCTGCTGCAGCGCAAGGAGATGGGTCAGAAAAGGGCCGAAGAGTCCGAATCGCCGACCCTGACCTTCCAGCAGCGGGTGTTGCAGAACCCGAAGTTCACCCGGCCGGCGCTGGTGGTCATCTGCATCTTCGCGGTCATCTTCCCCTTCTATTTTTCCATGTACCAGGTCAACATCATGACCACGGCCCTGATCTACGTCATCCTGGGACTGGGGCTCAACATCGTGGTGGGCCTGGCCGGCCTGCTGGACCTGGGCTACGTGGCCTTTTACGCCGTGGGCGCCTATTCCTACGCCCTGCTCAACGTGCATTTCGGCATGGGGTTCTGGGCCTGCCTGCCCATCGGCGCGGGTCTGGCCATGCTCTTCGGCATCGTGCTGGGCTTTCCCGTGCTGCGGCTGCGCGGCGACTACCTGGCCATCGTGACCCTGGGCTTCGGCGAAATCATCCGCCTGATCCTGGAGAACTGGAACGCGTTCTCCTTCGGCCCCTCGGGCATCGCCAACATCCCGCGGCCGGGGTTTTTCGGCATCAAGATGTCCATTCACCAGTCGCTGATCTACATCTACTTCATCATGGTGGCCATGGTGATCTTCACCATTTTCGTGGTGCGGCGGCTGCAGGACTCGCGCATCGGCCGTGCCTGGATCGCGCTGCGCGAGGACGAGGTGGCCTGCCAGGCCACGGGTATCGACAAGACCAAGACCAAGCTGAGCGCCTTCGCCCTGGGGGCCACCTGGGCCGGCATGGGCGGGGTGGTCTTCGCGGCCAAAACGACGTTCATCAACCCGGCCAGCTTCACCATCTGGGAGTCCATCATGATCCTGTGCATCGTGGTGCTGGGCGGCATGGGATCCATCGTGGGGGTCATCTTCGGCGCCGGCATCCTGATCCTGCTGCCGGAGTACCTGCGGGCCTTTTCCGAGTACCGCATGCTGATGTTCGCCGCCGCCCTGGTCCTGATGATGGTTTTCCGTCCCCACGGCATCATCAGCGCCGTGCGGCGCACTTACCAATTCGAGGGAAGCCCCGGGGAGAAAGCCTCTTCCTGACGCGGGGTCTTGGAGACTATGGAATCCGTACTCGACATCAAGCAGCTCACCATGGATTTCGGCGGCCTGCGGGCCCTGGACCACATCGACCTGGACGTCAAGGCCGGTGAGATCGCGGCCCTCATCGGCCCCAACGGTGCCGGCAAGACGACCTTCTTCAACTGCGTCACGGGCATCTACAAGCCCACCGAGGGGGACATGTTTATCTCCCCGCCGGGTAAGGAGCGCGAGCGCATCAACGGCCTCAAGCCCAACCAGGTGACCGAGAAGGGCATGGCGCGCACCTTCCAGAACATCCGCCTCTTTCAGAACATGACCGTGCTGGAAAACGTGATGATGGGCCGACACTGCCGCATGCGGGCCGGCATTCCGGGTGCCATCCTCCGAAACCGCGCCACCCGCGAGGAGGAGCAGCGCGTGGTGGAGGACAGTTACGCCATCCTCAAAAAAATCGGCCTGGCGCAGTTCGTCAACGAGTTTGCCAAGAACCTGCCTTACGGCGCCCAGCGGCGGCTGGAGATCGCCCGCGCCATGGCCACCGAACCTTTCCTGCTGCTGCTGGACGAACCGGCGGCGGGCATGAACAACCAGGAGACCAAGGAACTCGACGAGCTGATCCTGCGGATCCGTTCCGAGGAGAATATCTCCATCCTGCTCATCGAGCACGACATGAAACTGGTCATGAGCCTGTCGGACCGCATCTTCGTGATGGACTACGGCCGCAAGATCGCCCAGGGAACGCCCGAGGAGATCAAGAACAACCCGGCGGTCATCAAAGCCTACCTGGGAGAGGACATCGATGCTTAAACTGAAAGATATCCGAACCTTCTACGGCAACATCATGGCCCTCAAAGGCGTCAGCATGGACATCTCCGAGGGAGAGATCATCACCCTCATCGGCGCCAACGGGGCGGGCAAGTCCACCACCCTGATGTCCATCTGCGGCATCGTGCCGCCGCGCTCCGGCGAGATCCTGTTCATGGGGGAACCCATCCAGAACATGAAGCCCGACCGCATCGTCTCCCTGGGCATCAGCCAGGTGCCCGAGGGGCGGCGCATCTTCCCCTACCTGACCGTCCTGGAAAACCTCGACATGGGCGCTTTCCTGCGCAGCGACAAGGAAAACGTCAAACGCGACCTGGAGTACATCTTCGAGCTTTTTCCCATCCTGGCCGAACGCCGTCACCAGTCCGGCGGCACCCTCAGCGGCGGCGAGCAGCAGATGCTGGCCATCTCCCGCGCCCTGATGGCCAAACCCCGCCTGCTGCTGCTGGACGAGCCGTCCCTGGGGCTGGCCCCCCTGGTGGTCAAGCAGATCTTCGACATCATCACCAAGGTCAACAGCGAGCAGGGCACCACCATCTTCCTGGTGGAGCAGAACGCCAACCTGGCCCTCAAGGTGGCCCACCGCGGCTACGTCATGGAAAACGGCCGCATCACGCTGTCCGACAGCGCCGCCAGCCTGCTCAGCAACGAAGACGTCAAGAAAGCCTACCTGGGGCTCTAGTCACCGGCGCTCCGCGACCGCTTTCCATCCCGGAAATTACCGTGCACCGCTTGACAAAGGGGTGTGCATGCCGCATATTGGTTTTGACGCAACGCGTCATCTACTGCAAGCCACACGCATTATCCAGGAGGAGGACAACCATGCGCACCATCAAGAAATACGCCAACCGCAAGCTTTACGACACCGAAGCCAAACAGTACATCTCCATGGACGGCCTGGCCGAACTGATCCGTTCCGGCGAGGAGATCGAGGTCATCGATAACACCAGCGGGGAAGATATCACCGTGTCGGTGCTGTCCCAGCTGCTGGCCCGCCAGAGCGGTCAGCGGGGCAACGGCCTGTCCGCCGGAACCCTCTCGGAACTGCTGCGCCGCGGCGGCGGCACCCTGGCCGAGGTGGCCCGCAAGTCCTTCACCTTCGGCCACAGCGCCCTGCACCTGGCCGAGGACGAACTGGACAAGATCGCCGGCCTGCTGTCCGGCGGCGTGGAGATGTCCGAGGAGGAGGGGCGCAAGCTGAAACAGGAAATCCAGTCCTACGCCGGAATGTTCAAGGAGTGGGCTTCGGAGAAAATCGACCAGCGCATCAACGACGTCATGGAAAAGATGAAAATCGCCTCGCGGGAACGCGCCGACGCCCTGGACATGCGCCTCAATCAGCTGGAGCGCCGCATCCGTGACCTGGAAAGCCGGGCGGCGGCCGGCGAAAGCGGCACTTCCGACAAGGACTGATCGGCCGACGCCCCCCACCGCCGGGCTTTCCGAAGCTACCGATCGGCGTCGTCCAGTACGGGAAAGGTTCGGCGGCATTCTTCCAGAACGGCATAAGACAGTCTGGCAGTGTGCACGGCCGGGGCGTCTTTCTTCTGGAAGAGAAGGTTGCCCAGCGGGTCGATGACCGCCGAGTCGCCGCAGTAATCGAGTCCGTTGCCGTCGGTGCCGACGCGGTTGACGCCCACCACGAAGCACTTGTTCTCGATGGCACGGGCCAGCAGCAGCGTGCGCCAGTGATGCGCCCGGGCACTGGGCCAGTTGGCGATGAACAGGGACAGGTCGTAGGGCGGCCGCTCCAGATTTCGCAGCCAGACGGGAAAGCGCAGGTCGTAGCAGATAAACGGGCAGATGCGCCAGCCCCGGAGTTCGACGGTCAGCTTCTCCCACCCCCGGCTGTAGGCACGGTCTTCGCCGGCGATGCCGATCAGGTGGCGTTTGTCGTACCACTGCAGCCGGCCGTCGGGCGCGGCCCATAGCAGGCGGTTGACGTAGCGGTCGCCCTCCCGGATCATGGACCCGCCCACCACGTCCACCCCCTTCCTGCAGGCCGTGTCCCGAAGCCAGGCCACCGTGCGGCCCCGCATGTCCTCGGCCAGGGCCGGGGCGTTCATGCTGAAACCGGTGGTGAACATCTCGGGCAACACGATGAGATGGGTGTCGTCCGCCAGGTCGTCAATGCGCTTTTCGAAGGCGGCCAGGTTGGCCTCAATGTCTTCCCAGGCCAGGTCGGCCTGGATGAGGGTCACTTTCAGATCCGGCATAGTCTCTCCGCGGCCTCCCGCAAGGTCTGATCGTTCTTGGCGAAACAGAACCGCAGCACCTTGTGGTCTTCGCCGCCGTCGTAAAAGACCGAGGGCGGGATGGCAGCCACCTTGTGCTCTACCGTCAGCCGGCGGGCGAAGTCCACGTCGGGCTCGTCGGAGACGGCGCTGTAGTCGAACATGGCGAAATAGGTGCCCCGGCAGGGCAGGGCCCGGAAGCGTGAGCCCTTCATGAGATCCAGGAAAAGGTCCCGCTTGCGCTGATAGAAATCCGCCACCCCGAGATAGGTGCGGGGGTCGGCCATGAAATCGGCATAGGCGTGCTGAATGGGGGCGTTGGCGGCGAACACCACGTACTGGTGCACGCGCCGCAGTTCGGCCGTGAGTTCGGCCGGCGCCAAGCAGTAGCCGGTTTTCCAGCCGGTTGCGTGGTAGGTCTTGCCGAAGGAGCCCACCACGAAGCTGCGCCGCGCCAGTTCCGGGTAGCGTGACATGCTCTCGTGGCGCCGCCCGTCGAAGATGATGTGCTCGTAGACCTCGTCGCTGAGAATCAGGATATCGGTGCCGCGGGTGAGGTCCGCAAGGGCCGCCATGTCGTCGGCCGACAGCACCGCGCCGGTGGGGTTGTGGGGCGAGTTGAGCACGATCATGCGGGTGCGGGGGCTCACGGCCCGGCCCACCGCGTCCCAGTCCACGGCGTATTCGGGGTAGACCAGGCTGCAGTACACCGGCACGCCGCCGTTGAGTTCAACGATGGGACCGTAGGCGTCGTAGGCCGGTTCCAGGATGATGACCTCGTCGCCGCGGTGCACCACGGCGCTGATGGCGGCGAAAATGGCCTCGGTGCCCCCGGCGGTCACCGTGATCTCGGCGTCCGCATCGTAGCGCGCGCCCTGCAGTTCCAGGGTCTTGGCCGCCAGGCGTTCGCGCACCTGGGCGACCCCCTGCATGGGCGGGTACTGGTTATGCCCGGCGCGCATGTGACGGGTGACTAGATCGATCAGCGCGGGGTCCACCTCAAAGTCCGGAAACCCCTGGGAAAGGTTGATGGCCCCCTGCTCGTTGGCCAGGGCCGACATGACCGAAAATATGGTGGTCCCCACCCGGGGAAGCTTGGATTGCAGTTTCATGGGTCCGGTGTCCGATGGCGGTTATGCGTTGCCGAAGGTATAGGCAAATTGCCCTCTGCTGTCAATACGGGCACGGGGCCGGTCGAAACGCCGCTGTGGCCGGCCGCCGCGCCAATCGACCGAAGTGGAACAACCGGCGCTCCCGGCGACTTCGCGGCTCAAATCCTGCGCCCGACGTCGATTCGCTGCCCGGCCCCCTCGGTAAGGTAAAAGATTATAACTAGATGAAGCCGCGTGGCGGTATATATCAAGCTTCATCCAGGCCTTGCCGGACACCGAACCCGCTCTTTTTTGCCCGCCGAAAAGATCCATCGGTGCGATTTCGGGCGCCAATCCCATGGATTTATGCCATTTGATGATTATGGTATTCTTGTGTTTGGTTCAACCCATCAACCGGACTGTTTTCATACGGAATATAAAGTGACCCCGGACTTACACAAGCGGCTGCCGGACCTGAAAGGCGTCCTGCAGGACATGGAGGGGCTGCTGGTGCGGCTTTCGGAGCAACTCGGCGGCTGCGGCCGGGACCGGCTGGCGCGGTGGCGCACGGTGGTCAACAGCCGACTGCTGGCCCGTTTCGCGCCCGACGCGCCCCTGGTGGCCGTCATCTGCGGCGGCGGATCGGCGGGCAAGTCGACGCTCTTCAACACCCTTGCCGGCCATGCCGTGTCCCCGGCCGGCGGGCGGGCGGGCATGAACCGGCGGGTACTCATCGCCGCATCCCGCAGGCGGTTCGGCTCCTCCGAGGCGCTCTCGTCCCTTTTCGAACCCTTCGGCTGGCACCCCCGGCAACTGAAAGAACCCGCCGAACTGACTCGCCCGGGGGACCCGCTCTACGTGCTCAGCGACACCCTGCCGCCGCACCTGCTGCTGCTGGACACGCCCGACTTCGACACCGGCGCCAAGGGGGTCTACGCCAACCGCGAGGCCGCGCGCCAGGCCCTGGAGCTGGCCGACCTGATGTTGTACATCTTCACCAACTCCAACTACGCCAATCGCGACAACACCGATTTCGTGGCCGAGATGCTCACCGGCGTAGGGCAGCGCCGGGCATACCTCGTCTACCGCGCCTATCCCAGCTTCGATGACCCGGAGGTGCGTCGGCACGCCATGACCGTGGCACACAACATCTACGGCGCCCGCGCGGAAGAATTCCTGCTGGGCATCTACCGGGCCGACGAGGACAACGAGGTCGCCGCCGGGCGCAAGCCCATGTCCCTGAGACCCCTGGAGCCCGACGGGCCGCCGCTGGGCGAAGCCCTCACCGGCATGGACCCCATTCCCATCCGCTTGTCGCTGTTTTCCTCGGTGCTGGCGGACGTGGTGTCCATCGCGGACCGCATCACCGCCGAGGCCGGCGTGTGCCTGGACGAGCTGGCGCTCTACTCCCAGGCCCTGCAGGCCGTGGAAGCCGAGTGCCTGCAGACCGCGCTGCGCCACTTCCCGCTGGACACGGTCATGCGCCGGTTCGCGCGCATCTGGTACCGGGGCGACCCGACCCACATCCGCGCCATGCGCAAAACCGGCGATATCCTCGCCCTCCCGGTGCGGCTGGTGTCGCGGCTGATCAAGGGAGACGAACCGCGCAAGCCGGACCCTGCCGGCGGTGAAATCTCCGAAGACGTGCGTCGACAGATCCAGGCCGACCTGCTGGAGGCCGCCAACCGGCTCTACGAGCAGATCCTGGCGCCGCGCATCGAGGTGGGCCTCGCGGCCGCCGACCCGGCCGCCGCGAAGACGGCGGAAACCGTGGCGCGCATCCGGGCCGCGCGCGGCATCCACGGCGACGGCGTGCCGCGCCTGTCCGCGCCCGACGGCGACCGCCGGCGCATGCTGACCGCCGAGGCCCCGCCGGCACTGGAGACGGTGCGCCGGCAGGTGCGGCGGCACAGCTGGGCGTCTTTGTCCGAAGCCTTGGTGGCGCGCAGCCGGGGTGTGGTGGATTTCTCCGACCACATCGACGCCGAGCTGGCGCAGCTGGCCGATCGGCTGCGGGCGCAGATGAGCTGGCGGGACCGGCTCACCCAGACCTTTGCCGCCTTTCTGAACGTCCTGCCGGCCACGGCCGCCGTGACCTACATCCTCTCCACCGGAGATCCGGTGGGCGCGGCGGGCATCAAGATCAAGCTGGGCAGCCTCTTCGGGCTGCACGACCTCTACGCCCTGGTGGCGCTGCCGGCCACTTCGGGCCTCAACAAGGCCGACCGGGCGCAACTGGAACGCCTGCTGGCCCCGGTGGCGCGCGTGTGGCTGGACGACAAGGCCGCCCTGGTGCGCCGCATGCTGGAGGAGGAAATCAGCGCACCACTGCTGGCCCGTGCGGGGGAGGACATGCAAGTCTCCCGTCGACTGATCACCCAACTGGAAGAGAAACTCTCGCAATGCCGCAGCGCCCTGAAAACCAACTGATTCCCGAGCGCCAGGCCATGGCCCTGGAGGCCGCCGGACGCATCCAGACGGTGCGCCGCGACGTGCACCAGCTGAGGGAGGCGCTGGCCAGGGTGCCCCTGTGGCGCCCGGCGGCCGGCCTGCAGCAGCAGTGCAGCCGCGCCCTGGAGATCATCGACGCCCTGGCCGAACGGCTGGACTACAAGCTGGTGGTGACGCTCATCGGTCCCTGCGGGTCGGGAAAGTCGACACTGCTCAACGCCCTGGCCGGGGTGGACGAGCTCTCGGCGACCGGCACCGAGCGGCCCACCACCCGGAACCTGGTGGTGCTCAGCCGGGATCCGGACGACGCCGGCCAGCTGCGCCGGCGCCTGGGCGGGCAGGAAGTGACGCTGCGCTCCAGCCCGGCGGCGGCCGCGCTGGAACACGTGATTCTCATCGACACCCCGGACACGGATTCCACCGAGCAGCAGCGTCACCTGGCCCTGCTGCAGGAGGCCATCGGGCTGTCGGACATCCTGATCTGCGTTTTCAACGCCGAAAACCCCAAGACCCGCGATCACGCCGACGTGCTGGCGCCTTTCGTGGCGCTGTTCGACGGCCAGTCCCTGGTGGCGGTGCTCAACCGCTGCGACCGACTGGACGAAAACGAGCTGCGGGAAGTGATCCTGCCCGAATTTGAGCAGTACCTGGCCGATGCCTGGCCGCGGACCGTGGAACAGGTGCTGTGCCTGTCGGCGCGCAGCCACCTGCGACGACCGGCCTGGGCCCCCCAGGCGCGTCCGCGGCATGGATTCGACCAGTTCGAGACGCTGCGCGACCTGGTCTTCGGGGCCTACAACCGGCCCGGATTCGCTGCCGACCGCCGCGTACGAAACGCCGAGGCGTTGCGCGACTACGTGTGGCGGCAGGCGCGAGAAGCGGTCATCGCCGTGGGTCCGCAGCTGGAAAAAGCCCGCCGCGACATCGAGGCGGTGCACCGCCGGGCCTTTTCGGATGCCCTGGAAGTGCTGGCCTCGCGCCAGTCCGGCCTCCCGGCGGGCACCAGCGCACTGCTCTACCGGCAGCTCTCCCAGCGCTGGTCGGGGCCGGTGGGATGGCTGGTGGCGGGCTGGTCGCGGTTGCTCCACTTCGGCGGCGGGCTCGGCCAGATGCTGCGACCCGGCCGGCTGGTGGGCCGCATGTTGCGGCCGTCCTCCGACGGGGAGCCGGCCCTGCCGGAAACCGCCGGCGCCGAACCGGCCTTCGAGCGCTACCGCCTGACCCTGCTGAAAGACTGGCCGGCGGTGGCCGAAGACCTAGTGGCGGCGGGATTCGACCCGGCCGTACGCCGGACCGGCACGCTGGTGCGGCAGGGGGAAAGCGTGGGCCGCGACCTGGCCCTCACCTGGGACACGGCCCTGGCGGCCGAGACGGAGCGCGCGGCACGCGCCATGAGCAGCGGGCCGGTACAACTGCTCTTCAATCTGCCGGTACTGGCCGTGCTGGCCTACACCGGCTGGCTGACGGTCAGCGGTTTTTTCGGCGGCCACTACCTCGACAGCGGGTTCTTCCTGCACGCGGCCGTGGCCGCCGGGGTGATCCTCTTCTTGAGTTTCTTCCTGCTCCAGGGCGCCCTGCGCCTGTTGGCGCGCCCCGAGCGGGTGTTGAAAAAAACCCTCGAAACCGCCCGCCGGCAGCTGGCCGGCCTCTCCCCGGCGGCCGCCGCGCCGCTGGAGGACCAGGTGGCCGTGCTGCTCGACCAGGTGCTGCCCCTGGCGGGCGCCGTCGGCCGCAGAACGGACCGACCCGACGACGACGCAGGCGCCGGCCGGCATCTGCCGGCGCAGCCGGAAAACACCAACCGAATCGAGACCGAACATGGCGCAAACCAGTGATTCCGGCTCCCCCTGGGGAGTCATCTTCGATATGGACGGCGTGCTCATCGACAGCTACGAGGCACACTTCGAGGCCTGGCGGCGCATGCTGCGCAATCACGGCCTGGACATCAGCGAGGAGCAGTTCGCCGCCACTTTCGGACAGACCAACGCGGACATTTTCGCCGGCCTTTTCCCCTCGCTGGAAAAAGACCGCTACGTGGCCCTGGGTGACGAGAAAGAAGCTATTTTCCGACAGGTCATCACGCGCCGTTTCCCGGAAAAGGCGGGCGCATCGGACTTGGTGCGGGCGCTGCACGCGGCCGGTGCACGCCTGGCCATCGGGTCCTCGGGCCCGCTGGAGAACGTGCGCGCCGTGCTGTCCCGCCTGCCGGCCGGCGGCCTCTTCGAGGCCACCACCGACGGCGGCGAAATCCGCCACGGCAAACCGCACCCCGAGGTCTTTCTCAAGGCGGCCGGCAAAATCTCGCTGCCGCCCGAACGCTGCGTGGTGGTGGAAGACGCGCCGGTGGGCGTGGAAGCCGGCAAGGCGGCCGGCTGCGCCGTGGTGGCCGTCACCGGCACCGCCCCCCGCCGGCAGTTGGCGGCGGCCGACCTGGTCGTGGACAGCCTGCGGGAACTGGACGCCGCACGAATTCGATCGCTCCTGCCGCCCGCATGAAAGCCGGACGCCTCCTCACCTGCCTGTTCATGCTGGCGCTGGTGGCCGCGGCATCGCTGAGCAGCCCGGCCTCGGCGAACGACACCGCCGCACCGCCGGACCCGGGACTGGCCGGGATTTACCGCGCCATGCACGACGGACGGCTGCCGCTGCTGCCCGGCCAACCGGTCTACGTCCACTCGGAGGTCGACAAGAAACGGCTGAGGGCCGACGTGTACAGCATCGTGCATTACCGCCTGGTGGACCTCGCGCAGGCCCTGAGTCGTCCCCGCGACTGGTGCCGGTTCGTGACCCTGCACCTCAACGTCAAGGCCTGCACCTGGCGGACCGCGCCGGATCCCGTGCTGAGCATTTACGCCGGCCGCAAATTCTACCAGCCGCCGGCAGACGCCACGCGCATGGACTACCGTTTCCGGGTGGTCGAACGCGACCGGCGGCGGCTGGTGGTGCTGCTGACGGCCGAAAAGGGGGAACTTTCCACCCGGGATCACCGCTTCCGGCTGGAGGCTGAGCGCATGAACGAAAAAGACGTGCTGCTGCACTTTTCGCTGTCCTACCGCCAGAGCCTGGCCAGCCGCATGGCCACACGCGCCTACCTCGCGACCCTGGGCCGCAACAAGGTGGGTTTCAGCCATCCGGCGGAAGGCGCCGCCGGGGACGATTACGTCGGCGGCGTGCGCGGCATCGTCGAGCGCAACGCCATGCGCTATTTCCTGGCACTGGTGGTCTACATGGACACCCTGGGCCAGGACGGTCCGCAAGCGCGGTCCCGGCGTATCCGGGAGTGGTTCGACCTTACCCAGCGCTACGCCGTGCAGCTTCACGAGGTGGACCGCACGGACTATCTCATCGACAAACACCGCGAGTTCGCAAACCAGCGGAAACTGCAGTCGGAAATCGACAACGACCTTTCGAGATGAAGATCGCCGAAGGACGGAAATCGACGCGGTGCGAATCGGATCAAGTACCGCTGTTCGCGCTGGAGGCGGCCACGCTGCGCATCCGTGACCGGCGAATCCTGGCCGGCACCGACTGGCGTATTCGCGCCGGGGAACAGTGGGCCGTCGTCGGCCCCAACGGTTCGGGCAAGTCCACCCTGGTGGGGGTGCTGTGCGGCAGGACACCGGTGGTCGCCGGCCGTGTGCACCGCCGGGGGCCGTTTGCCGATGCCCGGCGCATCGGCTACGTTTCCTTCGAACTGCAGGGCCGCCTGATGGCCCGAGAGGCCCTGCACGCCGAGGCCCGCAGTTTCAGCGGGCACCCCTTCCGGATAACCACCGCCGCAGCGGTCATCGGCGAGGGGCTGCGCGATGCCCGGGCCGTTCGTCCCGCCGCGGCGGCGCTGGGCATCGCGCACCTGCTGCGGCGGGACATCACGGCGCTTTCCAGCGGCGAGATGCGACAGGTGCTCATCGCCCGTGCCCTGGCCGCCGACCCGGCCGTGCTGGTGCTGGACGAACCCTTCGAGGGCCTGGACGAGAACGCCTCGCGCAATCTGTCACAGATTCTGGACAACCGGATCGGCCTTGGCCGGCAGCTGGTGCTGGTCACCCACCGCTTCGAAGCCGTAAACCGCGGCATCACCCACGTGATCGCCCTTCGGGAGGGCCGCGTGGCGTTTCAGGGTCCCCGCCGGAGTGTGCTGACCCCCCGGCGACTGCGGGAGCTTTACGCAGACCCCGCCCCCGTTCAGCTCCGGGCGTCCTCCGCAGCGGCCGCCCCGCACAGGGCGCTCCCGCTGGTGGACATGCGATCCGTCACGGTAGCCTATGGCCGGCACGTGGTCCTGGACGCCGTCGACTGGCAGGTGCGCCCGGGCGAACACTGGGCTGTTGTGGGGCCCAACGGCAGCGGGAAAACCACCCTGCTGTCCCTGGTGAGCCAAGACCACCCCCAGGCTTACGCCAACAACATCACCATCTTCGGCCGCCGCAAGGGCAGCGGCGAAACCGCGGCCGAGCTGCGCCGTCACATCGGTGTGGTCTCGGGCCGCCTGCAGACCGCCTACCGCCAATGTCTTCGCTGTGCGGACGTCACGGCCTCGGGCTTTTTCGACAGCATCGGCCTCTACCGCCGACCCGACCCGTGCCAGCGCGCACTGGCCGAACGCTGGCTGAACCGGCTGGGACTGCAGGACCTGGCCGACCGCTTCTTCGACCAGCTCTCCTATGGCCAGCAGCGCCTGGTGCTGATCGCCCGCGCGGCGGTCAAATCGCCGCGCATCCTGGTGCTGGACGAACCCTGCCAGGGCCTGGACCCCGCCAACCGCCGCCGCATCGCCGACACGCTGGCGGTCATCGCCGCCTCCGGCACCACCCTGCTCTACGCCACCCACCACCGCGACGAACTGCCGGCGTGCATATCGCACCTGCTGGTGCTCGACGGGAGCGGGAAGGTCACCGTGCGGGCCACCCCGGATCCGGCCGCCGCCGGGGTTTTCGATTGACAGGCGCGTCGGGGGCGGTGTAGGCACGAACCATGGAACCCGCCGATAGCCAGCCGTTCGACATCTGCATCATCGGGTGCGGGCCGGGCGGCTTCGCCGCCGCCATGCGGGCCCTGGACCTGGGGCGGCACGTCTGCGTGGTGGAGGGGGGCCAAGTGGGCGGCGCCGGTGTCCGAAACGGCGCACTGGCCTCCAAGACCCTGTGGGAACTGTCCAAAGACTTCTCCATCGCCTCCCGGGTGGACCGCGGCTACCGCACCTCCGGGCTCACGGTGGACTACCGGGCAGTACGACGCTCGGTGTTCCGGGCTGTGCGGGAGAAGCAGTACCAGATGCTGTCCCAGCTGGAGACCTTTTCCCCCCGGCGCCGGCAGGGCCCCGGCTCCATCACCCTCAAGCGCGGTCGCGGATCGTTTCTCTCCTCCCGCAAGCTGGAGGTGCGCTACCCGGACGGAAGCCGCGAGGATGTTCACGCAAGGCATTTCATCATCGCCACCGGCTCCCGGCCGCGGCCTTTTCCCGGCGTGGCCGTGGACCAGCGACGGGTTTTCGACTCGGACGGTATCCTGCAGCTCAAGCGTTTCCCCCGGCGCCTGATCATCGTAGGTGCCGGCATCATCGGCTGCGAGTACGCCACCATTTTCTCGAACTTCGGGCAGACGCGGGTCACCCTGGTGGATTACGCCGAGCGCATCCTGCCCTTCGAGGACGACGACGTCGGCGAATTCGTGAGCACTCACCTGAGGCGCCACGGCGTGGAGATCATCCACTCCGCCATCCTGCGCGGCATCAAGGCCCGGGGCGAACGGCTGGAGGCCGTGCTGGACTTCAAGGACGGCCATTCGCAGGTGCTCAGCGTGGACGCCGCCCTGATCGCCATCGGCCGCACCCCCAACCTCGAGCCTCTCGACCTGGACGCCGCCGGCATCTACCCGGACGAGCGGGGTTTTCTGCAGACCGACCGCAACTGCCGGGTGTCCGGCAACATCTTTGCGGCCGGGGACGTCACCGCCCACCCGGCGCTGGTCAACATCGCTGAAACCCAGGGGCGCTACGCCGCCAAGGTGATCTGCGGCGCCAACCGCTGGCCGCTGAACTACGCCAACATGTCGACGGTCATGTTCTTCAACCCGCCCGTAGCGGCGGTGGGCCGAAACGAAAAAGCTTGCCGCCGCAAGCGCATCGCCTACCGTGTGGCGGTGTACGCCAACCGCCTACTGAGCCGTGCGCTGGCCATGCACGCCACCAGCGGTTTCGTCAAGATCATCGTCAGCGACGACCCGGAAGGCCGCATCCTGGGTATGCGCGCCGCCGGTCCCCAGGTGTCCAACACCATCATGTCCATCGCCATGCTCATGGACCAGGACAAGGGCATCCGGGACGTGCTCAAAACGGTCCACCCCCATCCCACCATGTCCGAGGGCATTCAGGAGTGCCTGCGGGTGCTGCTGGACAAATCCATCTACAAGCCGCGGGCCTTTCCCGGCCTGATTCACATCCGTCAGTGGCGGCCCGGCTGATACCGACGGATCGTGCAGCCATAAGGAATGATTGCCCTCCGGTAGTCAGCATGCGAAACCCGGTGAGGAATCGAAGCCGGCAGGGCATGAAAACTCTGCTATATCGGTAAGATACTGTGGCTTTGGCAACGCCGCCGGACAATGCGTCTTGACTTTGCGCGGGGATTTGATTAATCTGATCAGCAGCGTGTGCGATGACAACCCTGCGGCCGGTGGCGGACCTCGGTTTCCACCTGCACCGGTTCTTCTGCTGCGGCATCTCCTCGACACCCCCACCGCGGGCCGTTGACGCTTTCACCAGTGTACCGGAAAAGCCGTCGCGGCTTTTCCCCCATCCCCCTAACCCCATCACCCGTACAAGGAGGTCACCATGAGCGACAGTGTCTACAAAGTCATCCAGCTGGTCGGCACGAGCACCGAGTCCTGGGAAGCCGCTGCCCGCAATGCCGTTGAAACCGCTTCCAAAAGCCTCAAGAATCTGCGCATCGCAGAGGTCTCCAAGCTCGACATGAAAATCGAAGACGGCAAGGCCGTGGCCTTCCGCGCCCGGGTCCAGCTCTCCTTCAAGTACGACACCGAATAGCGGCCGCACGTTCTCCAGGCAAAGTCGGTCTTGCCGGGTAGACACCGGGCCACGCACGCCCGGTTGCCGCCCGGCGGGGCCGGCTTTTTGCTTGACGCCCCCCGGAGGCTTCTTTATAGTACAGCCCACCTGAGGTACGGAAACAACCCCGCCCACCGCCAGAAGTCGGTCAGGGCCAGGCGAATCCCCGAACAACCGCGTTGTCGAGGCAGCGCATCCTCTATAGGTCACGGACCCAGTCATGCAGGAAATCGTCGCACTGACCCAGGATCTGATCCGATTTCGTTCTACGCATGCCGATCCCCAGCAGATCCTGGAGTGCGCGGCGTACGTCACGTCCTATTTGGACGCCAACGGCATCGCCTACCGACGCATCGATCACCGGGGAACACCCTCCATCCTGGCCCTGCCCAACGAACGCTTCGTGCCGGTGCTGCTCATGAGCCACATCGACGTGGTGGACGGCCCCGAGGCCCTCTTCGAGCCGAGCATCCGGGACGGCAGACTCTACGGCCGCGGCAGCATCGACGACAAGTACGCCGTGGCCCTCTCGTTGGTGCTGATGAAGCGCTACCTGGAACGGCTGGGCCGCCAGGGAAAAGACCAGTCCGACCTGCCTTTCGGCATCCTGATTACCGGCGACGAAGAGGTCGGGGGGCACGATGGGGCCCAAAAGGCCCTCGAGCAGATCGAGCCCGAGTTCTGCATCGCACTGGACGGCGGCCGGGTGAACAAGGTGGTGGTCAAGGAGAAGGGGCTGCTGACCCTCGGGCTCGTCAGCCGCGGCAGGGCCGCCCACGGCGCCCGTCCCTGGCTGGGGGAGAACGCCATCGAAAACCTGTTCGAGGACTATGGCCGCATCAAGGGCTTTTTCCGCCAATCCACCGAAGACCATTGGCACCGCACGCTGAACCTCAGCCTCATCCGGGCCGGCCGATCGTTCAACCAGGTGCCGGACCGCGCCGAGGCGACCCTGGACATCCGGTACACCGAAAATGACGACATCGACCGGCTCCTCGAGCAAATGCGTGCGGCGGTGTCGGGGGAACTGACGGTCCTGGCCCGCGAACCCATGTTCACCAGCGGCCGGTGTCCCTACCTGTCCCTGCTGCTGGAACTGTCCGACACGATCCGGTCCGGTGCAGAGCACGGCGCCAGTGACGCGCGTTTCGTGTCCGACTACGGCATCTGCGGCGTGGTGTGGGGGGCCGACGGGGACGACAGCGCCCACACCGCGGATGAACACGTCAACATCGACAGCCTCACCCGGCTTTACGACTTGCTGGAAGCATTTCTCAAAAAGGTTGAGAAAGTCCATTACTGCTGATTCGACAACAACCCTTTTTCAGTACGGAGGTGCAAATGCGTAAATTATTGTTCGGTATGACTCTCGTGGTGGCCGTGGCGGCCCTGTGCCTGTCTCCCCTGTCCGCGCCGGCGCAGGCCAAGACCCTCAAGTGGGCCTTTCAGGGCGATCTCATGTCCCTGGACCCCCACTCGCTCAACGAAACCTTCCTGATCGGCTTCCTCGGAAACGTCTACGAGGGCCTGGTGCGCCGGGGGCCCAACCTGGAGATCGAGCCCGCCCTGGCGGAACGTTGGGAAATCAAAGAACCCACCCGCTGGCGCTTCTACCTGCGCAAGGGCGTCAAGTTCCACAACGGCAACCCCTTCACGGCCGACGACGTCATCTTCTCCTACCACCGCGCCATGTCGGAAGGCTCCGACTTCAAGACCCGCGTTTCCACCGTCAAGGAGATGAAGAAGATCGACGACTACACGGTGGACGTGATCACCAAGGCCCCCAACCCGATTCTCATCTCGGAGTGGGCCAGCTGGTTCATCATGGACAAGGAGTGGTGCGAAAAGCACGGCGCCACCGAATCGGCCAACGTTAAGTCCGGCAAGGAAAACTACGCCACGCGCCACGAGAACGGCACCGGCGCCTTCATCGTCACCGAGCGCCAGAAAGACGTCAAGACCGTGCTGGAGCCTTACAAGGGCTGGTGGGACAAGCCCAAGCACAACCTGACCCGCGTGATTTTCACACCCATCTCCTCGGACGCCACCCGCGTGGCGGCACTGCTGTCCGGCGAAGTGGACATGATGTACCCCGTGCCCGTGCAGGACATCAAGCGCATCGACAAGCATGCCGGCACCTCGGTGCTGGTGGGCCCGGAGCTGCGCACCATCTTCCTGGGCATGAACCAGACCTACGACGAACTGCCCTGCTCCGACATCAAGGGCAAGAACCCGCTCAAGGATGTGCGGGTGAGAAAGGCCATCTACCAGGCCATCGACATCCAGGCCATCAAGAAAAAGATCATGCGCGGCCTTTCCGAGCCCTCGGCGCTCATGATCTCGCCCAAGCTGTTCCCGTCCTACGCCAAGGACTTCAAGCGCTATCCCTACGACCCCGCGGCTTCCAAGAAGCTGCTGGCCGAGGCCGGCTACCCCAACGGCTTCACCATGTGCATGGACGCGCCCAACAACCGCTACGTCAACGACGAGCAGATCGCCCAGGCGGTGGTTTCCATGCTGGCCAAGGTGGGCATCAAGGTCAACCTCAAGGCCCAGCCCAAGGCCCAGTATTTCAAGAAAGTGCTGTCCTACGACACCGAGTTTTACCTGCTGGGCTGGACGCCGTCGAGCTTCGACAGCTGGAACGTGCTCTACAACCTGATCGACACCCGCGACCCCAAGACCGGCCGCGGCAAGTTCAACCTGGGCGGCTACTCCAACCCCAAGATCGATGCCCTGACGGACAAGATCCTCAGCGAAACCGACATCGCCAAGCGCAACCTGATGATCAAGGAGGCCTACGAGCTGCTGAACAAGGACGTGGGATACATCCCGCTGCACCAGCAGTCCCTGGCCTGGGGTAAAAAAGACAACGTCGACCTGGTCCAGCGCGCCGACAACGTCTTCATGCTCTATTTCGTCAACATCAAATAACCGCAGGGACCGTTTCCCCCGCTTACCGCGGGGAAACGGTCCTTTTCAGTAAGCAACAGATGCCGGCTTTCATCATACGTCGCCTGGCCCAATCGGTATTCGTCATGCTGGTGGTGGCCATGGTGGCCTTCCTGATGTTCAACTACGTGGGAGATCCCGTCCACCAGATGGTGGGGATCGAAACTTCCATGCAGGAACGCGAAGCGCTGCGCGAGGCGCTGGGCCTCAACGACCCGCCGCTGGTGCAGTTCGCACGCTTCGTGGGCCATGCCGTGCAGGGCAAGTTCGGCCTCTCCTACCAGTACAAGCGGCCGGTGGCCGAACTGTTTGAGGAGCGGCTGCCGGCCACCCTGGAGCTGTCCCTGGTAGCGGCCCTGTTCTCGCTGGTCATCGGCATCCCCATGGGGGTCTACACCGGCCTGCACCGCAGCGGGTTCCTGAGCCGCGTCTTCATGACCTTCTCGCTCATCGGCATCTCGCTGCCCACGTTCCTGATCGGCATCCTGCTGATCTTCGTCTTTGCAGTCATCCTGGGCTGGCTGCCATCCTACGGCCGGGGAGAAGTCGTGGCCATCGGCGGCTGGACCACGGGGCTGCTGACGGTCAGCGGCCTCAAGGCCCTGATCATGCCGGCCATCACCCTGGGAATGTTCCAGCTGACGCTGATCATGCGCCTGATCCGGTCGGAGATGCTGGAGGTGCTGCGCACCGACTACATCAAGTTCGCCCGCGCCCGGGGCCTGACCGACCGGGCCATCAACTTCGGACACGCCCTGAAAAACACCCTGGTGCCGGTGATCACCATCACGGGGCTGCAGATCGGCTCCATCATCGCCTTCGCCATCATCACCGAGACGGTCTTCCAGTGGCCGGGCATGGGCCTGCTGTTCCTGCAGGCCATTCACAACGTCGACATCCCCATTATGTCGGCCTACCTGATCCTGGTGGCTTTTTTCTTCGTGGTCATCAACCTGATCGTGGACATCCTCTACTACGTGGTCGACCCCCGGCTGCGGGTCGACATCGGAAAGGCGGGCGGTCATGGCTAAACCGGCAAGCCTGCAGGCCGTCCACATCCCCTTGCACCGCCGCGCAGCCGACGCCCTGCGAAGGGCCGCCGACGGGGACATCTTTTACTCTTTTATCCACTCGCCGGTGACCGTGGCGGCCACGGCCGTCACGGTGCTGATCATCCTGAGCGCGGTGCTGGCGCCCTGGATCGCCCCGCAGAACCCCTTCGACATGGCCAGCCTGGACCTGCTTGACGCCCACACGCCGCCGTCCTGGATGGCCGACGGCAATCCGAAATACCTGCTGGGCACCGACGACCAGGGACGCGACGTGCTGTCCACCATTCTTTACGGTTCGCGCATCTCGCTGGAGGTGGGTTTTCTGAGCGTGATCTTCTCCATGGTGCTGGGGGTGGGTCTGGGCATCGTCTCGGGCTATGCCGGCGGCTGGCTGGACGCCGTCATCATGCGCGTGGCCGAGATCCAGATCAGCTTTCCGGCCATTCTGATCGCACTGCTCACCGACGGCATCCTGCGCACGGTGATCCCCGAAGCGCGCGCCGAGGAACTGGCGCTGACCGTGCTGATTTTCTCCATCGGCATCTCCGGATGGGTGCAATACGCCCGCACGGTGCGCAGCTCCACCATGGTGGAGCGAAACCGCGAGTACGTTCAGGCGGCGCGGGTCATCGGCATCCACCCGGTGAAGATCATGCTGCGCCACATCCTGCCCAACGTCATGGGGCCGGTGCTGGTGATCGCCACCATCCACCTGGCCGTGGCCATCATCACCGAGGCGACCCTGTCCTTCCTGGGAGTGGGCGTGCCACCCACCGAGCCGTCGCTGGGCACCCTGATCCGCATCGGCAACGATTACCTGTTTTCCGGGGAGTGGTGGATCACCATTTTCCCCAGTGCGGCCCTGGCCATCCTGGTGCTGGCCGTCAACCTGCTGGGCGACTGGATGCGCGACGCCCTGAACCCCAAGCTGAGGTAGTACCGGCCGGCCATGAGCGAACCGTTGTTGCACGTTGAACACCTGCGTATCGAATTTAACACCCGCCGGGGGACGCTTGTGGCCGTCGACGACGTCTCCTTCGACGTCATGCCCGGCGAGGTGTTCGGCGTGGTGGGCGAGTCCGGCGCCGGAAAATCCCTGACCGGGCAGGCCATCATCGGCCTGCTGGAGCCGCCCGGCCGTATCGCCGCCGGAGAGATCCGCCTCGACGGCCGCCGCATCGACAACCTGCCCTACGGCCAGATGCGGCGGCTTCGCGGACGGCAGATCGGCATGATCTTCCAGGACCCCCTCACCAGCCTCAACCCGCTCTACACCGTGGGTCGGCAACTGGTGGAGACCATTCAGACGCACACCTCGCTGAACCACGAGGAGGCCCGCCGGCGGGCGGTGAAGCTGTTGCAGGACGTGGGGATTCCGGCGGCCGATAAGCGCATCGACCACTACCCGCACCAGTTTTCGGGGGGCATGCGCCAGCGGGTGGTCATCGCCCTGGCGCTGTGCGCCAACCCCCGGCTGGTGATCGCCGACGAGCCGACCACGGCCCTGGACGTCTCCATCCAGGCCCAGATCATCATCCTGCTCAAGCAGCTGTGCGAGCAGTACGACACGGCCGTCATCCTGATCACCCACGACATGGGGGTCATCGCCGAGATCTCCGACCGCGTGGCCGTGATGTACGCCGGGCGCATCGTCGAGATCGGCGGCGTACGGGAGGTGGTCAAGAAGGCCCGGCATCCCTATGCGCGGGGACTCATGGGCGCCATTCCCTCGCTGCACCGACGGGTGGAAAAGCTCAACCAGATCGACGGCAGCATGCCGCGGCTGACCGAGATTCCGTCCGGCTGCGCCTTTCACCCCCGATGCCCGCAGGCTTTCGAACGCTGCCGCCGGGAGCGGCCGGATCTGGTCAACGTAGGGCAATCGCAGGTGGCCTGCTGGCTGTACGGGGGGTCTTCATGAACGGGGCGCAGGCGACGCAAACCACCGGCGGAGGCGACGTGCTGCTGCGCGTCCGGGGCCTGAAGCGCTACTTCGATGTCTCCCGGCCGCTGCTCAACCGCCTGCTGGAGGGCAAACCCCGGCAGATCCTGCGGGCCGTCAGCGGCATCGATTTCGACATTCAAAGGGGGCACACCTTCGCCCTGGTGGGAGAGTCGGGCTGCGGCAAGTCCACGGTGGCCAACCTGGTGGTGGGACTATACCGGCCCACGGCCGGCACCATCGAATTCGACGGCCAGGACCTGGCCGGGCTGCAGCGCCGCAGCGAACTGGCCGCCATCCGGCGCAAGATGGCCATGATCTTCCAGGACCCATACGCCAGCCTCAACCCGCGCTGGCGGGTGTTCAACATCATCAGCGAACCCATCCGCGCCTTCGGCCTGCTGAAAGACAAGCAGGCCATCATCGACCGCACGGCCCAGCTGCTGACCCAGGTGGGGCTCTCACCCGAAGACGGGCAGAAGTACCCCCACGAATTCTCCGGCGGCCAGCGTCAGCGCATCTCCATCGCCCGCGCCCTGGCCAGCGACCCGCGGTTCATCGTCTGCGACGAACCCACCTCGGCGCTGGATGTCTCCGTACAGGCCCAGATCCTGAACCTGATGAGCGAGCTGCAGCGGCGCCTGGGGTTGTCCTACCTGTTTATTTCCCACGACCTGGCCGTGGTGCGCCACATGGCCGACCGCATCGGCGTCATGTACCTGGGCCGCCTGTGCGAATCCGCCCCGGCCGACACCCTCTTCGAGAATCCCCGCCATCCCTACACCCGGCTGCTGCTGGACACCATCCCGGACATCGAGATGACCGGCCGCAAGCGGGTCCCCGTGGCCGGCGAGATTCCCAATCCCATCGACCCGCCCGCGGGGTGTGCTTTTCACCCCCGCTGCCCCCGGGTGATGGACGTCTGCCGCCGGGAGCGCCCCCACCTGCGGCCCGTAGCCGACGGGGTCATGGTGTCGTGCCACGCGGTGGACGCACCGGATCATTCTCCCGGGACTCAGGCGGCCGGGTAATTGATCTCCTTCAGGGTTTCGAGAATCTTCTCGCGGCTGGCCGGTTCGTCCCACTCTACAGTAACGGTCTTGGCCTCCACGTCGCCCTCCACCCTGGAAACGCCGGGCAGTTCACCCAGTTCGTTGCGGATGGACAGGGTGCAGTGTCCACAGGAAATATTGGGTATGGAAAATGTCTCCTTGTTGGCCATGATTTTTTCCTTTGTGCAGGTTTCAGGTTTCAGGTTTCAGGTTTCAGGTTTCAATCTAAAGATGAAATCATTCTAGTGGGCGTGTCAAGCGGGATGGCACGTGATCTGCGCCTTTTTCCCCGCTTGCCGACCGCCGGCACCTGACGACTTGTTTATCAAAGCATCAGGTCCCGTTTTTTCTCTTCGTACTCTTCCCTGTCGATTTCGCCGCGGGCGTACCGTTCCGCCAGGATGTCCAGTGCCCGGGAACCCGGTGAGGCGGGAACCGCGGGCCGAATTTCGCGGGTAGACTGCAGCAACCAGCGAATCAGCAGGATCAGGCCGACGATGATCAGCGCCCAGAAAAGCCACATGAAGATCATGCCCGGCCACCCCATGCGCATCCCCCAGGAACCCATCATGCCCGGCCCCATGAAGCCGCCGCCGGGCCCCTGGGCCAGGGCGGCGGGTGCACCGCCCAGGACCAACAAAATAATGGATAGGATTAGAATTACACTCATCTATGTTTCCCCCCTGTTTCAGCGATGCGGACCGATGCCCGCACCGTGCTTTTTGGCCGTTACTGGGTCGCCTCACCGCTGCCGGTTCCGCCGGCGGCAGGCGTTGACTCCGGCGCCGGCACAGACGCCTCACCGCCGACCGGATTCGCGGGCATACCACCACCCATCATGCCGGCGCCCCGGCCCATGCCCATCATGCCACTCTTTTTCATGCAACCGCCCATCATCCCGTGGTGTCGACCCATGCCCCGGCCCATCATGCCGCCCTGCATCATACCGCCGCGCATCATACCGGGACCCATCATGCCCAGGCGGGGATTGATGGCCTTCAGGGCCAGCTGATGCCTGACCCGCATCCTGGCCAGTTTCCCCTGAAGCGCCAGCAGTTCGTCCTCGATTTTCATAACGGTGGCTTCATCCGGGGATTTCCTGCTCATTTCGATCTGCATTTCCAGACGTTTGCGATAAATATCGCCGCGCAGGTCTTCGGTCTTTTTCCAGAAATCCGCCCTGACCCGCGCGACCTTCCGCCGTTCTTCGGGGGTCAACCGGGCGTTGGGCCCCATCATGCCGCCCTGCATCATACCGCCGCGCATCATGCCGTTACCTCCCTGGGCACCCGCCATGCCGGTCATCACAGCGGTGACAAAAAACACCAGCGCCGCCGAAAACAGGGTCATCTTCACTTTCCTGCGTCCATTTTTCATTTTCCGTATCCTTTCTGTCGTTAAATTGGCCTTCGGGGACACACCGGTCCGCCTGTCGACAGGAAGAAGATAGATCAAGAAACGTGCCGAACTGCACCCAACAAATCATAAAGCTCCTTACAGCCTGATATCGAAGAGGATTTTCACGCGAAAAGATCCGGCGGCCAGAGGCGGGACGGATCGGCACGGGAACCAGTGGTCAGAATCTACTCATCCGGGGTGGCCCCGAAGGGGACGCCTGTGTAAATATTACACACCCCGGAGCCCTGGCGGCGTACCGCTCTCACCCCAGGGCCACATCCAGGGTCATCATGACGGCGAATCCCAGCATGGCACCGACGGTGGCGATATCGGTGTTCTTCTCCAGCTGGGATTCGGGAATCAGCTCCTCGACGACCACGTAAATCATGGCGCCGGCGGCAAAGGCCAAGGCATAGGGAAGAATGGGCCGCATCAGGATGACGGCGGTCGCGCCAATGACGCCGGCCACGGGTTCCACCGCCCCGGAGAGCTGCCCATACCAGAAACTCTTGATGCGCGACATGCCTTCGCGCCGCAGGGGCACGGAAACGGCGGCTCCTTCCGGAAAATTCTGGATACCGATGCCCAGCGCCAGGGCGACGGCGCCGGCCAGGGTGGCCGACGGCAGGCCGGCGCCCACCGCACCGAAGGCCACGCCCACCGCCAACCCTTCGGGGATGTTGTGCAGCGTGATGGCCAGTACGAGCAGTACGCTGCGCCGCCAGTGGGTGTGAATGCCCTCGGCCTCTTCGATGGGAAAGCCCAGGTGCAGGTGGGGCAGGACCTTGTCCACCGACCACAGGAAGGCTCCGCCCAGCAGAAAACCGACCGTGGCCGGCACCCAGGCCGGACCGCCGGATTCGGCCGCCATCTCGATGGCCGGCGCCAGCAGCGACCAGAAGCTGGCGGCGATCATCACCCCGGCGGCAAATCCCAGCATGCCGTCGAGCACCTTGCGGTTGATGGTCTTGAAAAAGAAAACCAGCCCTGCGCCCAGCATGGTCACGAACCAGGTAAACAGCGTGGCAGCCAGGGCCTGGGTGACCGGAGACAAACGCGCGAGCCAGTCCATCTGTGCCCTTACCCCCAGTGTGTCAAAATGAAAAAACGGCTCGAATGCGGTCGGCGCCGGCCGTCGCCGCGGCTTCGCCACAGGCGATGATCTCGGCGAAACGCGAAAAATCGGTCCAGTGAAACGCGTCCACTTCCGGTTCGATGAGGACGTCGCACTGCCGCCGGCCGGGGTGCGCCAAGTGCGTGATCATGATGTCCATGACGCGCCGCACCACGTCAATGCCGTCGTCGAAGCTGGAGGGGGAACTCAGGTAGGCCCCCACGTCCACGCCCACCACCCGGTGTGCGCCGCCCCGCCGAGCCTCCTCGGCCGGAACCGGGTCGATAACCCCCCCGTCCACCAGCAGCATGTCGCCCCAGGCCACCGGCGGCATGAAGCCGGGGACCGCGCAGCTGGCCATGACGGCCGGGATCAGGGGGCCCTCGGTCAGGGTCACCTTGCGGCCCGACACCAGGTCCACGGCCGTGGCCGCGAAAGGCACCCGCGTCTCGGTGATGTCGATGTCGTCCAGGTAAGGCGCCACGGCCCGGCGCAGCTCCTCCTCCGTCAGCAGGGCCTTGCGGACCAGCACCATGTTGAAAACCATTTCCTTGGCGACGATCTCGGCCAGTCGACGCAGGCCCTCGGCGCGCGTGTGCTCGTGGCGGGGGATCCTTTCGAGCAGCCGCAGCCCCAGGGTTTCGGGGCCCTCGGATCCCAGGATTTCGGTGACCAGCGTCTCGATGTAACCGGCATCCGGGTGAACAGCGTACGCCGCCCCCACCAGGGCGCCGATGCTGCTGCCGGTGATGGAGGCCACCGGAATGCGCTGCGCCTCCAGGACCTTGAGCACGCCGATGTGGGCCAGACCGCGCGCACCGCCGCCGCCCAGCGCCAGAGCTACGCCGCTGGATGTCTCCATGGTGTCCCTCCTCGCCTTTACAGAAAAAAACCGATGATATATTTGGCGGCCACGAATAGCACGCAGGCGCACAGCATGGCCTTGATGAAACGGGCCGGAAAAAATTTCTGGCAGCGGGCCCCCAGGTAGATCCCGGCCGTCCCGCCCAGGCCGAAAAGCAGCCCCAGCCGCCAGTCCGGCGACACCGAAAGGTGCGGGTAACAATGGGCCAGCGCCTGGTAGAAAATCACCCCGGCCACCGAGGTGATGAAAGTGCCCATCAGCGCCGCGCCGGCCACCGTGTAGACCGGCAGCCCCACGATGGCGATGAAAAACGGCGCCACAATGGCCCCGCCGCCGATGCCGTATATGCCGCCGGCGATCCCCACCAGGAAACAGATGGAGTAGACCAGCAGTGGGGAAAACCCGTAGGTGCGGTCGTCGTAGATGAATTCAACCCGCCGGGGCGACGAGCGCGTCACCCGCACCCGGGGATGCCGGACGGCGGCGTGGCGGCCGGCGCGGTCCGGCGCTGCCGGGCGCAACGTGTCGCGCAGCAGGCGTGTTCCGATGTAGAACAGCACCAGCCCCACGAAAAACTTGAAGTTGCGGGCATCCGGCAGGTAGCGGATGCGCACCCAGGCGCCGATGAAAACGCCCGGCAGGGTTCCGATGATCACCGCCCGCGTCAGGGGCCAGAGCATGCGGCCCTCCCGGATGTAGCGCCAAACCCCGCCGGGGATGGCCACGATGTTGAAGAGCTGATTGGTGGCGCTAACAGAAGGGGCCGTGTAGCCCAGCACGCTGACCTGAAAGGGCAGCAGCAGAAAGGCCCCGCTGACCCCGCCCATGGCGGTGAAGAAAGAGATCCCGAATGCCACCGCCGGCGGCAGCCAGAACGGCGTCTGAACCCCGGAAACCGGAAAGAGCATGGCGCTTTTCCCCTCTATCGGACGGCAGCCAAAGGGCGCTGTAAACCCCGGGAAAGGACGTCTCCGAAACTACCTGCTGGCCTGCGCCAATGCAAGTTTTTTTGCACCCCGGTCCCTGGGCCGGGCGCAAACCGCATGATGCGCCCCTCGAACCCGGGTGCCCGCAACCCGTGCGAGGCTCCGGCATCCGGCATGCCGATCGCAGGAAATACTCCCTGTTGACCGGAAGCCGTTGCTCTCGCCCGGCTCCCGGTGCGGATGGACTCGGCAACACAGGCCATCGGTCGCCCCAGGTGCCCGCCGCTGCCTGCGATTGTCCGGATTGCCGGACCGCCCCCGGCTTGTATTGAGCGCCGCAGGGTGGTATGGCGATCTATTCGGCACGATACCCCCGCACACCCAATGGAAGGAGATCCGAAGCTATGGAATTAAAACAGCGAGTGGCGGCCCAACGGGACCTGATCGTCAAACTTCGGCGCGACCTGCACCGCATCCCCGAAACCGCCTACACGGAGGAAAAAACATCGGCCTATGTGGCGGCCTTTCTCGAAACCCTGAACCTGCCGCTGCAGAAGGGCATCGCCCGGTTCGGGGTGCTGGCCACGCTGGACACTGGCCGCAGCGGCCCCTGCCTGCTGATCCGCGCGGACATGGATGCACTGCCCGTCACCGAGGAGACCGGGCTGCCGTTCGCCTCCGAGCATCCCGGCAGCATGCACGCCTGCGGCCACGACGCCCACATGGCCATGCTGATGGGCGCAGCCGCCGTCCTCAAAGAGATGGAGGACGAGCTCTGCGGGGTGGTCAAGTTCGTTTTCCAGCCCGCCGAGGAGGGGCCGGGAGGCGCCAAGCCCATGATCGAGGCCGGCGTAATGGAGAACCCCACCGTGGACTACACACTGGGCTGCCACGTGTGGCCCGACGTGCCCGAAGGCGCCATTGGTGTTAAGGCCGGTCCGCTCATGGCGGCCATGGACCGTTTCGACCTGAAGATCATCGGCCGCGGCGGCCACGGGGCCATGCCCCACCAGTGCGTGGACGCCCTGGAGATCGGCTGCCAGGTGGTGGGGGCCCTGCAGCGCATCGCCAGCCGCCAGATGAACCCACTGACGCCCACGGTGGTGACCGTGGGAAACTTCCACGCCGGCAGCGCCTTCAACGTCATCGCACCGCAAGCCGAGATGTGCGGCACCACGCGCACCTTCGAACGCGATGTGTGGCAGTCCTGGCCCCGGCGGCTGGACCAAATCATCGGCGGCGTGTGCAGCGCAATGGGCGCCGAGTACGAGCTGACTTTTTCGCCGGGGTACCCGCCCACCATCAACGACCCAGAAATCGCCGCCGTGGTGCGCCGTTGCGCTGCCGCCGTGGTGGGTGCGGACAATGTGGTCGAACCCCAACCCACCATGGGCGGCGAGGACATGTCCTTTTTCCTGGAGCGGGCGCCGGGCTGCTATTTCTGCCTGGGGGTGGGCCGCGAGGGCGGCGCCCCCATCCACAATCCCCGTTTCGACTTCAACGAGGACACCATGCGCAACGGTGTGGAAACCTTCTGCCGTGTAGCACTGGAACTGCTGGCCCGCAAATAGGCCCCGGTCATCCTCCCCCGGCGCTGCAGGCGACGCGGCGTTAAGAGGTGGACGAGGGCGGGCTGCCGTGTTCGATGAGCGGCGGCCCGCCGGGGGCCGGCCCCATGGGCGGGGACTGGGGTTTCGAACCGGTGAAAAGACGGCCGATGGCCGCGAACAGGCGCTTGACCCCCCGCCAGATGCGCGGCAGCAGCCAGATCATCATCAGCACGAACACGATCAGCAGGCCGATGAACACCCACGGGTGGTGCAGGGCCGTCCACAGCCCGACCACCACCATGGCGTCCTCGGCCAGGGACACGATCCAGTTGGTGACCGGTTCGGGCGACGTGTTGATCAGGATGCGCGTGCCGGTCTTGGTGGCGTGCACCCCGGCGGCCAGCGTGCCGCCCAGGATACCGGCCACCACGGCTACGGCCGGGTTCACCGGCCCCACTGCACCGGCGGCCAGCAGGGCGCCCCCGGGGATGCGCACGAAAGTCTGCAAGGTGTCCCACCCGGTGTCGCCGCCCGGCACCTTGTCGGCGAAGAACTCCACCACGTACATCAGGGCGGCGGCCCCAATGACCATGGGGTTGGTGAGAATCTGAAGGTCCGGTGGAAGCACGATGTTGCCGGTGCTGCCCAGCAGCCCGAGCACCAGGATGGCCGCATACAGGTTGAGGCCGCTGGCCCAGGCCGTGCCCATGGTCAGGGCGATGACGCTGACGATGTGCGTATAGGGATCCATCTTGCACCTCTCTTGTTGGCGATATCCCGGGCATGCTCAGCCGTCGGGTATCAGGCGAAAGAAAACAGGGCTGGGGCATGCACGGCACCGCGGCAGGCCCGCCTGCGTTTTCTTGCTCGCGCGGCCGGTTTTCCGGGAAGGCCGGCAGCGAATGTCCCTCCGATTTCTATATCAAATCTCTGCTGAAAAATGAAACCATTGTACCGGCCTTGTCAAGCGCGTCGGTAAAACCACTCCCGCACTTTTCGCCCCGGCCGTCTTCGCCGACGGCGGGTAGCGGACGGCTTCGCCCGCCCGGCGGCTCAAGCGATATCTTTCAGCAGGCGGTTGGCCGGCGAGGTGTACAGAACGGTCTCCATCTCGTCCAGCACCTCCGAGAGCCGCCGGAAGGTTTCCTGCTCCAGCGCCGGCAGGTCCTGGTCGCCGTGGTTCTCGCAGGCCTGCAGCACGTACTGCACGCTGTAGCGGCCGATATCGGCGGCCGGCTGGTAGGCCTCCTCGTCTTCATCATCCAGCTGAACCCGCGACAGCAGCCCACCGTGTACCATGCGCTCCAGCAGGTCCATGGTGTAGCGTGCCGGCAACTGGAGTTTGCGGGCGATCTGGATGCCGGTCAGCGCCGGGCGGCCGTCGGCGAAACGCCGGACGATCAGGTGGACGATGGCCAGCGCCATCAGCCGGCGGGCGCGGGCGCTGGGCCGGGTGTTTTCCCACTGCAGATCGGTGGAGTCCACGCGCTGCCAGGCCGAGGCGAACTCCGCGCCCATGAGCACGATCAGCCAGCTCAGGTGCAGCCAGATCAGGAACAGGGGCAGGGCCGCGAAACCGCCGTAGATGGCATTGTACTTGGCGATCAGCACCTGGAAATTGATGTAGGCCCACTGCACGACCTGGAACAGGCTACCCGCCAGCAGGCCCGCCAGCAGCCCGCCGGAGAGGCTGACACGGCAGTTGGGCATGATGAAGTACAGCATGGCGAACATGATCCAGATGAGGGCGTAGCTCAGCAGCTTGAGCAGCAGGCCGATCACCGGGCTGAGCATGGTCAGCACGGCCACGTTTTCGGCGGCCTGGTTGACGTGGGTGGTGATGAACACCGTCAGGCTGCCGGAAACCAGCATGAGCACGGGGGTGGTGAACATGATGGCGAGGTAGTCGGCGAACTTGCGTGCCAGGGTGCGGGCACGGCGCACCTTCCAGATGACGTTGAAGGACTCCTCGATGTTGTGCAGCACCTTGACCACCGACCAGAAGAGCACCACCAGGCCGATGCCGGCGATCAGGCCACCCTTGGTGGTTTCCAGCAGGGTGCGTGCGAAACCGAAGATCCGGGTCATGACTTCCTGCTGAGCGGAAAACTCCTGCAGCAACTGCTCCTGCAAGCGCTGCTCGAAGCCGAAGCCTTTGGCGATGCCGAAGGCCAGCGCCAGGATGGGGACAATGGACAGCAGGGTGTAGAAGGTCAGCGCCGAAGCCCGCAGGGTGCACAGGTCCTGCAGGAACCCCCGGGCGCTGAGCAGCAGCACCCGCAGCAGCTTCAGCAGTCTCCAGTGCAGGCCGGACACGTCCCTGCGCTGCAGGCGCCAGACCTCCCGGCTGAAAAAACGGCGTATCCGGCCGGGGATTTTGGCGGGTGCGGCCGAGTGGCTGTCGGTTGTGGCCATGATGTGCGTGTCACCTCGCAACGTCGTAAACGGTCAGAAAGGCAGCGCCTCCCCGGACGGCCAGATCAGGTGGGGCCGCAGAATCGCCTCCAGGTCCCTGCGCTGCGCCTCGAGGTCCCTTTTCTTTTCGGGGTAAAACGGTTCGCAGAAGACGAAACGCACCCGGGCGAAGGGCTTGGGAATCACGAAGCGGTCCCAGCTGGAAAGCTGCCAGTAGCGGTCCACCTCCATGTAGCCGGGAACGATCACGGCGCCGGCCGCCAGGGCCATCATGACGATGCCCGGCTTGATATGACCGGCGGGCCCCTGGGGACCGTCCAGGATATGGCCGGCCAGCCGGTGTCGGCGCAAATGTTTGATCATCTCCTTGAGGGCCGTGAACCCGCCGCGGGAGGAAGACCCGCGCACCGGGTGCCACCCGGCCAGCTCGGCCACTTGGGAAACCATGTCACCGTCCCGGCTGCGGCTGATCATGATGGCCGGATGCGCGAAACGATAACGGTTGAAATAGCCCATGCTCGAAAAGAACTGCTGGTGCCAGCTGCACAGCAGCACCCGGCGGCCGGCCTCGTAAAGGTCCAGCCAGCTGCGCTCGTTGACCACCGTGACGCGGAAGGTGGCGCAGTGCAGCAGGATCAAGCGGTGGGCCAGCCGGAAGAAGGGCCGGTAGCGGGAAACATCCCTGCCCTTGAAGAGTTTTACGGCCATGGGTGATTTCCTGTGGAGATTGCGGTGTCCGGATGGCCGTCAAGCCGTCGGCGGACGCATATTTTCTCTTAAAAATACAACCGTTTTGGATCCTGTCAAACCGCTGCCGCGCCGAAAAATTCCCGGAAGGCCTGCACGGCGCGGTCGACGTCCGCCTCCGAAACGTCCAGGTGGGTCACCAGCCGGTAGGTCCCCCGGCCGCTCACCAGCACGCCGCGGTCTTTCAGGAAGGCCTGCAGTTCGTCATCCCGCCCCCCGTCCAGTGACACGAACACCATGTTGGTCTGCACCGTCTGCGTGTCCACGTGCAGGCCCCCGATACCCGTCAGGCCCCGGGCCAGGCGGGCGGCGTTGCGGTGGTCCTCGGCCAGGCGCGCCACGTGATTTTCCAGGGCATGGATACCGGCCGCGGCCAGGATGCCGGCCTGGCGCATGCCGCCGCCCAGCAGCTTGCGCCAGCGGCGCGCCCGGTCCACGAGTTCCCGGCGGCCGCACAGCAGGGACCCCACCGGGGCGCCCAGCCCCTTGGACAGGCAGATGGAAACGGTGTCGAAACCGCGCGTGATGTCGGATGGCGCCACGCCCAGCCGGACGGCGGCGTTGAACAGGCGCGCCCCGTCCAGGTGCAAGCCCAGCCCCCGCTCGCGGGCAAACGCCACGGCCCTGTCCAGGTAGTCCAGGGGAAGCACCTTGCCTCCCTGGGTGTTTTCCAGGCACAGGAGGCGGGTGCGGGCGAAGTGGAAATCGTCGGGCTTGATGACCGCCGCCACCTTGTCCAGGTCCAGGCTGCCGTCTTTCTCGAAATCCAGGGGCTGGGGCTGAATGCTGCCCAGCACGGCGGCCCCGCCGCCCTCGTAGCGGTAGGTGTGCGCCTGCTGGCCGACGATGTACTCGTCGCCGCGCCCGCAGTGGGACAGCAGCCCCATGAGGTTGCTCTGGGTGCCGCTGGCGGCCAGGACGGCCGCCTCGGTGCCCACCATCTCGGCGGCCAGGGCCTCCAGGCGGTTGACGGTGGGGTCCTCACCGTAGACGTCGTCGCCCACCTCGGCCCCGGCCATGGCCTTTCGCATGGCGGGGGTGGGACGGGTGACGGTGTCGCTGCGCAGGTCGATCCATTTCATCGGCGCGCTCCCGGGTAATTGATGATTTTGCAAAACGTCCCCAACGGGCTTCTCCCGCCTCCGCCGGCGTCACGGGGGTACCCGTCCCGTGAGCAGCACCACCTTCAGGCCGCCGTGGTACAGCGAACCGGAGTGCAGCGCAAAGGGCGGTTTTTTTTCAACATACCCCTTTGGCAGGATCATGGCAAGTCTCCAGCCGCGGTAATCGGCCCGCAGCTTGCGCAGGATTCGTCCCACCAGGGCCCGGCCCTCCGAACGGCTGCCCAGCCGCCGGCCGTAGGGCGGGTTGAGTACCACCAGGCCTCCGGCGGCCGGCGGCCGGCCGGGTGCGGTGTCGAAAAAATCGCGGTTCTCCACCCGGATGACTCCCAGGGCCTCGTGGGCCCCGACGACCTCGCGCAGGGCCCCGCAGGCGGCCGTGTCGACGTCCGAGGCCGTAATGAACGGCTCGTCGCGGCGTCGCTGCCGGCGGTCGGCCCGGCGCAGGGCCTCTTTCCAGCGGCCGGGCGCAAAGGCCGGCCAGCGCATGAAAGCGAATTCACGCAGACGACCCGGCGCGATGTGCTGGGCCAGCAGGGCGGCCTCCAGCGAAAAGGTCCCGCTGCCGCACATGGGGTCCACCAGGGCCATGCCGGCCGTAAAGCCCGCCCTCATGAGCACGGCGGCGGCCACGGTCTCGCGCACCGGCGCCAGCCCGCCGGACGACTTAAGACCCCGCTTGTAGAGCGGCTCGCCGCTGGTGTCCAGGGACAGCACGGCGCGGTCGTCGGACAGGCGCAGCTGCAGCCGCTGCGGAGGGGCCTCGCCGTCGGCGGCGACCTTCACCCGACCGGAGACCACCCGGCGCAGCGCTTCGGCCACGGCCCGGCTGTGGTAGAGCCGCGAATGCCTCGCGGTCACCCGGATGTCGAGGGCGCATGCGCGGGGCAGAAACAGCTCCCAGTCCACGCCGGACAGCTTCTCCTCCAGGCGGCCGAAGGTGTCGGCCCGGAAATGGGCCAGGCGCATGAGAACGCGCGTGGCGGTGCGCAGATGTAGATTGGCGGCATAGGCGTCGTGCAGACGCCCCCGGAATTCCACGCCCCCGCCCACGGTCTTCAGGGCCTGGATGTCCGCCGGCAGGGCTTCGAGTTCCCGCCGGCACAAATCCTCCAGGCCCGGGGCCGTGACGGCGAAAAAGTCCCACTGCCGGGCCGCCACCCGGCGCCTGAGCCGTTTGGCGAAGGCGGCCGAAACCGCGTTGTCGCTGGCGCTGTGTCCCTCCATCCGTCCTCGTTACGGGTTGGGGTCCGATTTGATGCTGACATGGTAAAACGGCGGTGGTATAAACAAAACACTTTCAGACGTCCGCCGGCCCCGGCAGCCGCCGCGGTCCATGAACAGGCGCCGGACCGCGCGCCTCTTATCTATACCCATCGGCGCACAAAGGCAAACCCCATGGAAACGGTGCTGATCGAAAAAGGCCGCTACAACGAAGACGAGATCCGCCCCCGGGTGTTCGAAATGCTCGACACCCTGGGGAGGGACCTGTTCATGCCCGGCATGCGGGTGCTGGTCAAACCCAACCTGCTGATGGCGGCCGGCCCCGAAGAGGGCATCGTCACCCACCCGCTGGTGGTGCGCACCGTCGTGGAGTACCTGCTGGCCCGAAAAGTGCGCGTCCGGGTATCCGACAGCCCGGCCGTGGGGCCCTTCGAGCGGGTGGTGCGGCGCACCGGTTACGCGGCGGCCCTGGCGGGCCTGGACGTGGCGCTGAAGCCCTTCGAAAAGGCCCGCACCGTGGACGTGGGCCCGCCTTTCGGGCGCATCGAGCTGGCCGCGGCGGCCCTGGCGGCCGACGCCGTGGTCAACCTGGCCAAGGTCAAGACCCACACCCAGATGATGCTCACCCTGGGGGTCAAGAACCTCTTCGGCTGCGTGGTGGGGCTGGCCAAGCCCCGGTGGCACCTGCGCTGCGGCATCGACCGCGACCAGTTCGCGCGATTGCTGGTGGCCGTCTACCGCACCGTGGCCCCCTGCCTGACCCTGGTGGACGGCATCACCGCCCTGGAGGGGCAGGGTCCGGGCCGCGGCGGCACCCCGCGGCAGCTGGGCATCATCGTCGGCGGGCGCAGCGCGCCGACGGTGGACGCCGTGCTGTGCCGCCTGCTGGGGGTCGACCCGCGGCGCCTGGCCACCCACCGGGCCGCCGAAGAACGCGGCCTGCTGCCGTCGGAAACCAGCGTGCGCGGCGATTTCCATGTAGTCGACGATTTCATGCTGCCGCGCATGGCGCCGGCCACCTTCGGCCCCCCGGCCGTCAGCCGTTTCATGCGCCGCCACGTGCTGCAGAAGCCGGTGGTGGACACTGCGCGCTGCCGCCAGTGCGGCCAGTGCGGCACCTACTGCCCGGCCGGCGCCATCGCCGACGCCCCCCGGGGGGTGCGTTTCGACTACGAGCGCTGCATCCGTTGCTACTGCTGCGTCGAGGTCTGTCCCCACGGGGCGCTGCAGGCCGTCGAGCCGGCGGCCGGCCGCCTGCTTCACGGCCTCTCGAAATTGAGAGCCCGCCGCGATTGACTTTCCCGGCGGCATCCGATATTCCACTTTTCAGACGGGGCTGCCCGGCAGCCGGTAAAACGACCATCCATCTCACATATTCATCTTCTCTTCCAAGGAGGCAACTTATGTCCAGCGTCAACAAGGCCATCCTGATCGGCAACCTGGGACGGGATCCCGAAATCCGCTACACCCAGAGCGGCATGGCGGTGGCCAATTTCACCCTGGCGACCAACGAGAGCTGGAGTGACAAGGAGAGCGGGGAGCGCAGGGAACGCACCGAGTGGCACCGCATCGTGGTGTTCGGCAAAATGGGCGAAACCTGCGGGAAATACCTGTCCAAGGGTCGCCAGGTGTACGTCGAGGGACGCATCCAGACCCGCGAGTGGGAAGACCGTGACGGCAACAAGCGTTACACCACCGAAATCGTGGCCTCCGACGTCCGCTTCCTGGGCAACCGCGGCGACGGCGGCGGATACGGGGGACCCGCCGGCGGCGGCGGGGGACCGGCCGGCGGCGATCCCGGCTTCGGGGGCCCGGCCGGCGGGGGACCGGCCGACGACGACATCCCCTTCTGATCGGTGAAAACCTACCTGTTCTACGACATCGAGACCACCGGGCTGAACCGCGTATTCGACCAGGTGCTGCAGTTCGCGGGCATCCGCACCAGCCCGGACCTGACCGAAATCGACCGCTACGACATCCGGGTGCGCCTGCGCCCGGATGTGGTGCCCTCCCCGCAGGCCCTGCTGACCCACCGCATCCCTTTCGAAACCCTGTTGTCCGGGAAATGCGAATTCGAGGCCACCGGACGCATCCACGCCCTGCTCAACACGCCCGGCACCGCCAGCTTGGGCTACAACACCCTGGGCTTCGACGACGAGTTCCTGCGCTTCGCTTTCTACCGCAACCTGCTGCCGCCCTACACCCACCAGTACAGCCACGGGTGCGGGCGCCTGGACCTGCTGCCCATGGCCGTCATCTTCCGGCTCTACCACCGCGATGTGCTCGACTGGCCGGAGGTCGAAGGGGTCGCCTCGCTCAAACTGGAAAACCTCAACGCCCGCAACCGGCTGACGGAGGGAAAGTCCCACGACGCCATGGCCGATGTGGAAGCCTGCCTGTCGCTGGCGCGGCGCTTCCGCCGGGCCGGAGACATCTGGAACTACCTGTGCGGCTGTTTCGACAAGGAAACCGACCGGCGGCGCATGAACGACCTGCCGGTGGCGCTGGAAGGCCCGGCCGGTCCCCACCGCCTGGGCATCATGGTGGACAGCCAGTTCGGTCCCGAGCACAACTACCAGGCCCCGGTGCTGGGCCTGGGGGATTCCATCCCCTACAGCAACCAGAGCCTGTGGCTGCGCCTGGACCGCGAGGAACTGCGCGCCACCGACCGGGAGAGCATCGACGACACCACCTGGGTGATCCGCAAGAAGGCCGGTGAGCCGCCCATCGTCCTGCCGCCGCGCAAACGCTTCTGGGACCGTCTATCGCCCGAAAGCGCCGCACTGGCCCGGGAAAACAGACAGTGGCTGGCGGGCGAATCCGAACTGCTCGGGCGCATCGCCTCCCACCACCGCCAATTCCGGTACCCGGAGGTCCCGGACGTGGACCCCGACGGAAGGCTCTACGAAAACGGTTTTCCCTCCCCGGGGGATCGGCGCCTGTGCCGCAAATTCCAGTCGGCCGCCTTCGAGGAGCGCCTGGAAATCGCCCGGCGCTTTGCGGACCCCTGCCTGGGCACCCTGGCGCGGCGGGTGCTGTTCCGCAACTACCCGGACCGGCTCGACGGGGAGCTTCGGCGGGAATTCGAGGACTACATGCGCCGCATCAACCCGGACAGCGCCGAGCTTGCGCCGGTGGACTACCGCGGCCGGCGGCGGCGCACACCCGTGGAAACCCTGGGCGAGATACGGCGCCTCGCCGGAGAACGGCAGGATGCCGAGGCCCTGGGGCTGTTGCGGGAGCTGGAAGCCTACATCATGGATGTTTTCGGCCGGGAGGGGAAAGTCGAAAGTGTCGGGGGAGGGTGAGTCCCGCCGGCTGGATTCCGACGGGAGGCAAACGGGCCACCAGGAAAAAACGTACGGACGGTGATCAGACCTTCTTGTCTTCCGGGGTGTCTTCCTTGAGGTCTTCGAGTTTTTGGGGGTCCTTCTTTTCCTTCAGCTCGGTCTCCTTGGTGGCGGATTTGAAATTGCGGATGGCCTTGCCCATGCCGCCGCCGATCTCGGGAAGCTTGCCCGCGCCGAATATGATCAGGATAATCACCAGGATGATGATCAGCTCCGGCATTCCGATTCCAAACATGTTCGTTCCTCCTGTATCCCAGGCCGCCGGCCTCAGCTGTCGGCCGGTTCCTGTTTGAGTTCCTCCAGCAGTCGGCAGAATTCCTTGGACTGCAGGTAGCGGTCCAGCGTGCCGCGGTAGGCGATCCAGGCGCCCCAGCTGTCCAGCCAGGCCTGGTTGTGCCAGTAGCAGTCCCGGTCGCCGCCGCCCTGTAACCGCTGGATGTAATCCTTGTACTCCAGCGAGCAGCTGTCGCACAGGCGGTAGGGAATCTTGAGATCCCGGTACCGGAAAGGCTCCGCCGGGGTGTCGTCCTCCAGACGCGTGCCGCATTTTTCGCACTTCATGGAACAGTGCGAGCACTGCAGTACGTTGCGCACAGCCTCCAGTTTGCGTTTGCGCACGGCGGCCCTGCGCCGCTGCTCGGCCTCCCGGATTTTTTCGTTGAGCTCGATGATGTCGGCCATGGGCCCCCCGTCAGGCGCCGGACGGCGTCCTATTCTTTAATCGACTATATCACCGGCCCTGGGGGGTGTCAATCGCTGATGGCGACAGCGACGGCGCCCGGGCAGGTGCCGTTTTCTCGGTTCCCCGGCTTGTAATGCGTCACCAGTCGTGTTACCAAGGGCGCGTTTTTATTCGATTGCGCCATCCGCACCGGACAGACGCGCATGCGCCGCGGTCCGTCGGGCGGTGGCTTGTGTTCACCACCTATTCAAGAGGAAGACCCATGCTGGACAACGGAAGCGGAAAAACCTTTTCGGGGGCGAGCAAATACGTGCTGGACGAGGAACTGGCCCGTATCGTCAACATCTCCATGGCGCTGGAAATGCCCCTGTTGCTCAAGGGCGAACCCGGTACGGGAAAGACCATGCTGGCCCACGCCATCGCCGAGAATCTCAAGATGCCCCTGATCGTGCTCAACGTCAAATCGAGCATGAAGCTGGTCGAGGCCCTCTACCAGTACGACACCCTGACGCGCCTCAACGACAGCCGCTTCGGCGACTCGCGGCGCGACGTGAGCAACATCGAGGAGTACATCCGCATGGGCAAGATCGGCCAGGCCTTCACGGCCGACACCCGCACGGTGCTGCTCATCGACGAGATCGACAAGGCCGACACCGACTTCCAGGACGACATGCTGGACGTGCTCGACCAGATGGAGTTCGACATCATCGAGATCGACAAGACCATCCGCGCCAAACACCGTCCGGTGTTCATCATCACCTCCAACGCCAAGAAGGACCTCTCGGATCCCTTCCTGGGGCGCTGCAATTTCCACCACATCGCCTTTCCGGACCCCAAGATGATGCGCAAGATCGTCAACGTGCACTTCCCGGACATCGACAGCCAGCTGGCGGAAAACGCCATTGCGGCCTTCTACCGCCTGCGCGAGCTGGACGCCGTGGAGAAGCGCCCGGCCACCCGGGAGCTGCTCAACTGGATCCGGGCCCTGAACATGGACCCCGATTTCCGGCCCAAAGACCTGGCCAAGGGAGACGTGCCCTACCTCGGCGTGCTCTTCAAAAAGAGCCAGGACTACCAGATCGCGGCCAGCTCGGTGCGCCGCCGTCGACTCTTCTAACGCTGCGGCATTATTATGTTCATCGACTTTTTCTACAAGCTCAAGGAGGTGGGGATTCCGGTCAGCCCCACCGCCTTTCTGACCCTGCACCGGGCCCTGGACAAGGGCCTCGTCAATTCCCTGGGGGACTTCTACACCGCCTCGCGGGCCATCCTGGTCAAGAGCGAACGCTACTTCGACCTTTACGACCAGGTGTTCGCCCACACCTTCGAGGGCGCCGAAATGCCCGAGGGCGAAGAGGGCTTCGCCCTGACCGAAATGGCCCGCATGATGCTGGACAGCTGGCTGGAGGACCCCAAGACCCTGGCCGAGGCCCTGGGGGTGGACGAGTCCGAGCTGAGCAAAATGAGCCCGGACGAACTGATCGAATACTTCAAGGAGCGCCTGCGGGAACAGACCGAACGCCACGACGGGGGCGGCAAGTGGATCGGCACCGGCGGCACCTCGCCGGTGGGGCACTCCGGCTACCACCCGGGGGGCATGCGCGTGGGGGGCGTTTCGCGCAACCGCTCAGCCGTCAAGGTGGCCATGGACCGGCGCTACCGGGACTACTCGCTCACCGGGCCCCTGCGCCAGTCCATGATGGGCGAGGCGCTCAAACGCCTGCGGCACCTGGTGCCCACCGGGCCCAAGGACCAGATCAACATCGACGCCACGCTGTATCAGACCATGAAAAACGGCGGCGAGATCGAGATCGTCTTCGAACGCAGCCTCAAGGACCGCCTCAAGGTGATCCTGGCCATCGACAACGGCGGCTGGTCCATGGATCCCTACATCCCGGTGGTTCAGCACCTTTTCTATCACGCCCGGGCGCAGTTCAAGGAGCTCAAGACCTTCTTCTTCCACAACACCATCTACGACTACCTGTGGGAGGACCCCGCGCGCTATAAGAAACCCCGGCGCATCGACGAGTTCGCCAGCTGGGACCCGGAAACACGTCTCATCCTGGTGGGCGACGCCAGTATGGCGCCCTATGAACTGATGGCCACCGACGGCTCCATCCACATCGAGGAACGCTCAGGGCAGCCCAGCATCGAGCGCCTGCGGTTCCTGGCGCGCACCTTCCGGCACAGCGTGTGGCTCAACCCCGTGCCCCAGGGCAGCTGGGGCTACACCCGCACCATCATGCTCATCCGCCAGATCTTCCCCATGTTCGAGCTCTCCATCGACGGCCTGGAAAAAGCCGTCGAACACCTCATGGCGGACTGAAGGGCCGGTGTCAGGCGGTCGCTTTGATGCCGAACAGCCGACAGGTGTTGCGCCAGACCTGCCGCGCCAGGCTTTCGGGGTCGACTCCACGCACCTCGGCCAACCTGAAAAGCACGTGGCGCACGAAAGCCGGCTCGTTGCGCCGGCGGCGGTTCCTCTCCGGCGCCGGGGTCAGGTAGGGGGCGTCGGTTTCGATGAGCAGCCGGTCATCGGGGATGGCGGGTACCAGTTCGCGCAGCGGGGCGCCGCGCTTTTGCATGGTGACGATGCCGGTGACACCGATGTGAAAACCGAAATCCAGGTAGCGGCGCAGTTCGGCGCCGGTGCCGCTGAAACAGTGGACCACGGCGCCAGGCAGCTGCGCGTGGCACCCCTGCAGCATCTCGATCAGGCGCCCGCCCGAGTCGCGTTCGTGGAAAATCACCGGCAACCGCAGATTGATAGCGGCTTCCAATTGACGCTCCAGCCAATGCTCCTGGACGGAGGCCGGGGAATACATGCGATTGAAGTCCAGCCCGATTTCCCCCCAGGCGCGTACCCGGGAATCACCGGCCAACTCCGTTAGCACCGCCAGAGTCTCGTCACTGCAGCCGGCCGCATCGTGAGGGTGCACACCCACCGACGCAAAGATACCTTCGTGGGAGGCGGCCAGTTCCACGGCCCGTCGGGAGGTCTTTTCGCTGACACCGGCGATCAGCACGGCCTTCACCCCGTTATGCGCGGCGCGTGCCAGCACGGCATCAAAATCCGGTTGAAACACCGCATCGTCCAGGTGGCAATGACTGTCGAAAAGTTTCATAGGACGGCTCCTTTGGGGACCGCGCCGGGTGTTAGCAGGCGCCGATAGGCTTTGCAACCGGTTTTAAAAAAATATTATTTGATCTGGTATTATAATGAGTATATACTTAAAAGTCGGCGTGATGGTCGGATCGGCCGCATCAAGGCGGAAATGAAAATTCATTTTTTCTGGAGTTGTTACACCATGTTGCTTGCAATTTACGGCACAATCCATTAAAAAGCCCCGGATTGGAGAACAGCCCGGATCGCGCCCCGTAAACCAGGGCCAAAGGGGGATGCTCAGTGGACGAAACGTGGAAATTTACCGGAAGTTTCCCGGGCGGCAATAAAATCGGAGGGTTGTTATGTTCAAAATCGTAAAACGCGAGGAAATGGCAGACGGTACCGTGATTCTCAATGAAATCGAGGCACCGTTGATCGCCCGCAAGGCGAAACCGGGGCAGTTCGTCATCCTGAAAGCCACCGAGGAGGGAGAGCGCATTCCCCTGACCATGGCCATGACCGACCCCGACAGAGGGACCATCACCATCATCTACATGGTGGTGGGCAAGACCACGGCCCTGTTCCGGGACCTCAAGGTGGGCCAGGCTTACCAGGACGTCATCGGCCCGCTGGGCAAACCCACCCACATCGAGAAGTTCGGCAACGTGGTGTGCGTGGGCGGCGGTACCGGCATCGCCGTGCTGCACCCCATCACCCGCGGGCTCAAAGAAGCCGGCAACCACGTCAAGGCCATCATCGGCGCCCGCACCAAGGATCTGCTCATCCTGGAAGATTACATGAAGGCCGCCTCCCATGAGCTATTCGTCTGCACCGACGACGGGTCCTACGGCCATCACGGCTTCGTCACCGATGTGCTCAAGCAGCTCCTCGACAAGGGGGACATCGCCTTGGTAGTGGCCATCGGCCCGGTGCCCATGATGAAGTTCGTCTCCAAGATCACCGAAGAGTACGGGGTCCGGACCCTGGTGAGCCTCAACCCCATCATGGTCGACGGCACCGGCATGTGTGGTTGTTGCCGGGTGAGCGTGGGCGGTAAAACCCGTTTCGCCTGCGTGGACGGACCGGAGTTCGACGGGCACCAGGTGGACTACGACGAGCTCATGAAACGCCTGCAGTCCTATGTCGAACAGGAAAAGGAGTGCTACGAGGATTACTGCCGGCTGCACGACTCGGAATCGCTGCTGTTCAGCAACGTCGAAAAGAAGTAAGACGGCGCGCCGCCAGACGGTATTTTACCAGCCCCAGGAGGAATGACCATGGCTCAACAGTCTTCAAAGAAGAAAAAGATCCCCCGGCAGCCCATGCCGGAGCAGAAACCTGAAATCAGACGCCGTAATTTCGACGAAGTACCCCTGGGTTACACCCCCGAGCTGGCCCGGGAGGAGGCCGCCCGCTGCCTGCAGTGCCGCAACCCCGGCTGCGTCAAGGGATGCCCGGTGAGCGTGGACATCCCCGGCTTCATCCACCTGATCCTGGAGGGCGACTTCTCCGGCGCCGCCCACAACCTGTGGACCAAGAACGCCCTGCCGGCGGTCTGCGGTCGGGTCTGTCCCCAGGAGCTGCAGTGCGAGGGCAACTGTATCCTGGCCAAGAAGGGTGAACCGGTGGCCATCGGAAACCTCGAGCGCTTCGCGGCTGACTGGGAGCGCGAACACGGGACCGGCACGCTGCCGGCCCGCGCCAAGCCCACCGGCAAGAAAGTGGCCGTGGTGGGATCGGGCCCCTCGGGCCTCACCGTGGCCGGCGACCTGATCGCCAAGGGGCACGAGGTCACCGTGCTGGAGGCCTTCCACAAACCCGGCGGCGTGCTGGTCTACGGCATTCCCGAGTTCCGGCTGCCCAAGGACATCGTGGCCCAGGAGATCCACACGCTGGAGAAACAGGGTGTCGAGGTGGTCTGCAACGCGGTGGTGGGCCGTTCGGTGACCGTGGACGAACTCTTCGAGCAGGGCTACGACGCGGTTTACGTGGGTGTGGGCGCGGGGCTGCCGCGCTTTCTCAACATTCCCGGCGAAAACCTCATCGGCGTACTCTCGGCCAACGAGTACCTGACGCGCACCAACCTGATGAAGGGCTACCTGTTCCCCAAGTACGACACCCCCGTACCCAAGGGCAAAGACGTGGTGGTGCTGGGCGCCGGCAACGTGGCCATGGACTCGGCGCGCACGGCCATGCGCCTGGGCGCCGACCGCGTGCGCATCGTCTACCGCCGTTCGCGCGAGGAGATGCCGGCCCGCGCCGCCGAGATCCACCACGCCGAGGAAGAGGGCATCGAGTTCTTCCTGCTGACCAACCCCACCCGCTACCTGGGTGACGAAAAGGGCCACCTGACGGGCATGGAGTGCCTGCGCATGGAACTGGGCGAACCGGACGAGTCCGGCCGCCGCCGTCCGGTGCCCATCGAGGGCTCGGAGTTCGAGCTGGAGTGCGACCTGGCCATCGTGGCCGTGGGCTCCGGCGCCAACCCGCTGCTCACCGAGACCACCACGGGACTGGAGCTCAACAAGTGGGGCTACATCCTGGCCCAGCCGGAGACCGGCAAGACCACGCGCCGCGGCGTGTGGGCCGGCGGCGACATCGTCACCGGCGCGGCCACCGTCATCCTGGCCATGGGCGCCGGCCGCAAGGCCGCCGATTCCATCCACGAGTACCTGACCTGGGGCTGGTAGCCGCAAACAAATCAATACCAAGCCATCGGGCCGTCGGCGGGATCACCTGCCGGCGGCCTTTTTTTGGGTTCAGGCGTCGCCAAACAGCGCGGCCCAGCGCAGGAACTTCTCGGCCTTGTCGGCCCCGTGGCGCGAGAGCCCGCGGGCGATTTCGGTCACGCTCTTCTCCCTTGCCGGCTCGTCGCCGCTCTTGGAGAAAAATTTGTCGGCGTAGCACACGATCTGCTCCTCGATGGTCACGGGCAGCATGTCGCGCAGGGGCAGGGGAAGCCCCTGGCGGATGATGTCCCCGCGCGAGATGCCCACGCCCACGTGGCGTTCGCAGACCAGCGCGTGGCGGGGAAAGCCCTCTTTTTCCAGCAGTTCGCGCCCCAGGTAGCCGTGGCAGATGTAAGGGTATTTTCCCGTGCAGCCCAACCCGGGGGCGTCGGTGTAGCGGATACCAATGTCGTGCAACAGGGCGGCCTGGCGGATGAACACGGTGTCCGGCGACAGGTGCCCCACGGCCGCGGCGGCCCGCAAGGCCTTCCGCGCCACCTGACGCCCGTGATCCACAAGGATACGCCAGGCCTTCGATGACGTCGGGTAGTGGGCGCTGAGCAGGGCTTCGGCATCCATGATCGCAGGTCCCCACACAGCTCAGACCAGTTGGGCGGCCAGCCGGATGGCCTCGATCATGGACTGGGGGTTGGCACGCCCCTCGCCGGCCTTGCCGAAGGCCGTGCCGTGGTCCACCGATGTGCGCACGATGGGCAGCCCCAGGGTGACATTGACGCCGGCCATGTTCTCCCAGGCGCCGGTGCGGTCGTTGTAGCGAAACCCCACCAGTTTGGCCGGGATGTGACCCTGGTCGTGGTACATGACCACCACGGCATCGTACATGCCGCCCAGCATCTTGGAGAACACAGTATCCGCCGGCACGGGCCCCTCCACCCGCAGGCCGCGCTCCGCGGCGGCCTCGACCGCCGGCGCGATCTCGCGGTCGTCCTCGTGGCCGAACATGCCGCCCTCCCCGCAGTGGGGGTTGAGGCCGGCCACGGCGATGACCGGCGCCGCGATGCCCAGCCGCTGCAGCGCATCGTGGGTCAGGTCGATGACCGTCTCCACGCGCCTCTTTTTCACCCGGTCGCAGGCCTCGCGCAGAGAGACGTGGGTGGATACGTGCACCACGCGGAAGGACTTGTCGGCCAGCATCATGGCATAGTCGCGGGTGCCGGTCAGCTCGGCGTAGATCTCGGTGTGCCCGGCGTAGTGGAACCCGGCGGCGTTGATGGCCTCCTTGTTGATGGGGCCCGTCACCGTGCCGTCCAGATCGCCGGCCAAAGCCAGTTCGATGACCGTTTTGACGTACTCGAAAGACGCCCGTCCCTGTTCGGCGGTGACCGTCTTGTGCCGCAGTCGCGCAAGCGGCAGGTTCGCCAGGTCCAGCACGTCGATGCCGCCGTGGGCGTAACGGCCCTCCGCGGGACGGCGGCAGGCCCGGATGTCGCCGGGGCCGTCGCAGAAATCGGCGGCGTTGCGCAGGATCTGCGCATCCCCGATGATCAGCGGCCGGCAGATCCGGTAGATATCGTCACGCGCCAGGGCCTTGACGCAGATCTCGGGACCGATCCCGCCGGGGTCGCCCATGGTGATGCCCAGCAACGGGCGTTGGGATGCAGACATGAATCGATCGCCTCCTTTGCAGGTGAGTCGGCCGCCGTGCGGCTCTCAGGGTTCTCCATCGACTTTGACGGGGAGCAGGTCCGGGGCGTGGGTCAGCACGGTCACACGGGCCGCGGGGCCCTGGCACTCGAAAGCCATCTCGAGCGCCGCAGGGACGTCGGGCGCGTGGGTGTGACCCAGCCGCCGTTTGTCCTCGGGTGAGATGCCGGGTGACACCATGATGACTTCGGCCTTTTCGCGCACCATGGCCCAGGCCACGGCCAGGGCGGCGGCCACGCCGTTTTCCAGCTCTCCCCGACGGTAGGCGGCCTTGATCTTCTCCGAGGGCCAGGCCGTGTAGTCCAGCAGTTCACGGTGCACCGGGCTGACCCCTTCCGGGGCCGGCGTGCATAAAATGATGGTGCCACCCGGACGGACCATGCGCTGGGCCGGGTACTGGGCCTTGTGCGACTGCCAGAAATCCAGGTCGCAGGGGTGCGAGTTGGCCACCACGATGTCAGGGGTCTCCCGGTAAGGCACCCCGTAGATGCGGCGCGCCAGCCGTACGCCTTCCCGGAAAGCCGCACGCACGTCGCCGAAAAAAATGCCAGCAACCGCGCCGGCGGGGTCCATGACCACGTTGAAAATGGTTTCCATCCCCACCCGGTCGGCCATGTCGTCCATGTCGCGGCGCACGGGGTTGTCCTCGATGCCGAGGAAGGAATCCCCGCCGCCCTCGCACGAGAGCATGTGGGTGTGCGCCGTGGTCCGGGGGCCGCAGACGCCCGGCTGGATGATCTTGGACCCGCCGCTGTAGCCGGGAATGTGGTGCGGCACGATGGCGCCGATGCCGATGACCACGTCGGCGGCCGCCACGTGCCGGTTGATCTCGATGGGGGTGCCCAGGGCGGAAACGCCGAGGTCGGCCAGTTCTCCGGGATCCTGCCAGCGGTGGTTGCGCACCCGGATGCGCCCGAACACCGCCCGGCCCACCTTGGCGATCATTTCCTCTTCGGTCATGTAACGGTGGGTCCCCAGGGCCATGAGGCAGGTGATGTTTGCGTCGGGGACACCGGCAGCGTTGAGGCGCTCCAGCAGGGGCGGCAGGATGCGGTCGGTCGGCGTCAACCGGGTGTTGTCGTCGCTCACCAGCACCACCCGGTCCCCGGGCCTGACCCGCCGCGACAGCGGCGGCTGTCCGATGGGGTGGTCCAGCGCCCTGCCGATCTCCGTATCCAGGTCGGCCAGCGGCACCGCCGCCGCCGGGTGGAGAACCCGGGCCAGGTTTCCGGCGGGCACCTCGAAGGCGAGCGGTTCTCCGCCAAAGGGAATTTCCACGATCGTCATGGCCGCATCTCCGGCCGGCCCGGAAAACGCCGACAGAAACAAAGCCTGTGCGCACGCATGGCGGTCAGAACATCTTTCCCGGGTTCATCAGGTTTTTGGGATCCATCAGTTCCTTGATGCGGCGCATGAGGTCATAGCTGTCGCCGTGTTCGCGCCGCATGAACCTGCGCTTGCCGATGCCGATGCCGTGTTCCCCGGTGCAGGTGCCGCCTAGGTCCACGGCCCGTTTGACGATGCGTTCGTTGACGGCCTCCACGTGGGACCAGGTCTCCGTGTCTTCGGGGTTGCCGGGCATGACCACGTGCAGGTTGCCGTCGCCGGCGTGGCCGAAAACGTACCCCACGACGCCCTCTTCGGCCACCACCTGCTGGGCGAAGAGGATCATCTCGGGGTACAGTGAAATGGGCACGGCGGCGTCCACGGTCAGCGACTTGTCGCCGGGATGGGCACGCAGGATGGTTTCCGCGGCCTCGTGGCGCGCCTGCCACAGGCGCTGGCGTTCGGCGGCCGAAACCCCGCTCTTGAAATCGGTGGCCCCGCAGTCCTCGCAGACCTCTTTCGCCAGGGCGGCGGTTTCTTCCAGCGCCGCGGGACTGACCCCGTGAAACTCACAGAAAAGCGACGGCATTTCGGGTAGGCCCAGTCCCTTTTCGCGGTTGATCAGCGCGATCAGGTTGGCCGGCAGGAGCTCCAGGGCCGCGGGATCCAGCCCGGAGGCAATGAGCATGGCCACGGCTTTGGAGGCATCGTGCAATTCCCTGAAAGTGACCACCGCCGACAGGTGGTGGGCGGGGATGCCCGTCAGCCGCAGGGTGGCCTCGGTGACCACGCCCAGGGTGCCTTCGGAACCCACGAACAGCCGTGTCAGGTCGTATCCCGAAGACGACTTGGGCGCCCGGCAGCCGGTGTGAATCACGTCGCCCCGGGGCAACACCACGGTCAGGCGCAGGACGTAGTCCCGGGTGGCGCCGTATTTGACGGTGCGCACCCCCGAGGCGTTGTTGGCGATCATGCCGCCGATGGTGGCGTCGGCCCCCGGGTCGGGGGGAAAGAAAAGTCCGTGGCGGCCGGCTTCACGGTTGAGCGAACGCCGCAGCACGCCGGGCTGCACGTCGGCCTGCAGGTCCTCGGGGCGGATGGCCAGCACCCGGTCCATGCGCGTCAGGTCCATCACCAGCCCGGGACAGGTGGGCACCGGGTTTCCCTCGATGCTGGTGCCGGCCCCCCAGGGGAACACCGCCACCTTCTGCGCGTAACACCAGGTCAGGATACGGGAGACCTCCTCGGTGGACAGCGGCCAGATGACGCCGGCCGGCGGCACGCCCCGGTGGTGGGAAAAGTCGAAGCGGTGCAGCTCGCGGTTGGAGTCCCCCGTGGAAAACCGGTCCGGGGCGGTCATCTCCGCCAATGCCCTGCGCTGTTCTTCCGTCAGATCTTTCATCATCGCAATCGCCTCTCTCGGCCCGTCGCTACTTGCGCTGCTCCAGCAGCAGCATGCTCTCGATAAAGGGGTCCAGGTCTCCGTCCAGCACACCGTTGACGTTGCCGACTTCCAAGTTGGTGCGGTGGTCCTTGACCATCTGGTAAGGGTGCAGCACGTACGACCGGATCTGGCTGCCCCAGGCGATGTCGTCCTTGCTGTCGTGAATCTCCTGCATCTTCTCCCGCTGCTTCTGTTTCTCCAGCTGGTAGAGCCGGGACTTGAGCACCTTCATGGCCAGGTCGCGGTTGCGGTGCTGGGATTTCTCCTGCTGGCACTGCACCACGATGCCCGTGGGCAGGTGCGTGATGCGCACCGCGCTGCTGGTCTTGTTGACGTGCTGTCCACCGGCACCGCTGGCGCGAAAGACGTCCACCCGCAGGTCTTTTTCGTCGATCTCCACCACGATCTCGTTGTCCAGCTCGGGATAGACGAAGACCGACGCGAAGGAGGTGTGTCGCTTGCCGCTGGCATTGAAGGGCGAGATGCGCACCAGGCGGTGCACCCCGCGTTCGGTTTTCAGGTAACCGTAGGCGTAGTCGCCGGTGACGGTGAAGGTCACGCTCTTGATGCCCGCTTCGTCGCCGGGCTGCATGTCCAGCACCTTGGCCGAAAACCCCTTGTGCTCCACCCAGCGCATGTACATGCGAAATAGCATTTCGGCCCAGTCCTGGGCCTCGGTGCCGCCGGCGCCGGCATTGATGGAGACAATGGCGTTGCTGGGATCCTCGGGGTCATCGAGCATGAGATCGAAGGAGAACTGGTCGACACGCTTTTCGATGTCGGCGATCTGCCCGGCGGCCTCCTGCAGGGCATCCTCCTCGTGCTCGTCGAGGGCCAGCTCCAACAGCACCTCGCTGTCTTCCAGATCGGTCTCCAGTTGCCGGAAGGTCTCCACCTTACTGGCGATCAGGCGCCGCTCCTTGAGCACGGCGGTGGCTTTTTCCTGGTCTTCCCAGAAGTCGGCCTTGGCGGTCAGCTGTTCGATTTCGGCCAGCCGTTTTTCTTTGCCGGCCAGGTCAAAGATACTCCTTCATTTGTTCCAGTTTTTCCTTGAGCTCCTTGACGGTCTGTTTCAGTTCCACGGACATGGTTCAACTCTCTCCTGTGCTTTCGGTCCTGGGTCATGGCTCCGCGGATGCCGTCACCCGCGGGGCACGTCCTGATAGGGGACTTTACAACAGGTTTTTTGGAAAAAGCAATTGGAAGATGGCCCGGGGGCAGGCCCGGTGTCGAAAGGGCGGCGGCGCCCCCGCGCGGTGCGGCCTGCGGACGGTAAAAGGCGCCCCCCAGGATCGAATGCCGGAATCGGCATTCTTCCAACGGGTTGTACCCCAACCAGCCGCAGAAAAAGGTCCCTGCCGAAGCGGCACGAGAAGGCCTGACTGCCGCATCTGGCACATCTCTCCGGAACACCACCGGGGGACCACAAGCGACCTTTTTATGCCGGAAACGGCACTATTTGCGCCGACTCAGACCCAGGCGCTGCATCTTGCGGTAAAAGGTTCTCAACGGAAGCCCCAGTGCCCGGGCGGCTTCCGCCCGATGCCAGCGGTGGCGTTCCAGAGCCTTCAGGAACAGGCTTTTTTCGAAGTTCTCCATGGCGATGCGATAGGCGTCACCCGACGCTTCCCGCAATACCCCCCCGAGCGTGTCGGCCCCCGTCGCTGCGGCCGTCGCCGATGTTTGCGCTTCCGCCCGGTCGTTCAGAAAACGCCGCAGCGCCTGCTTCAACTCGCGGACGTTTTCCGGCCAGTCACGCCGCATCATCTCAGCGAGAACGGCGCCCATGACCGCTCCCCGGTCCTGGGTGTCGCCGAGCTGCCGGAGAAAATGGTCGACCAGCAGCGGGATGTCCTCCCTGCGTTCACGCAGCGGCGGCAGGTGGATGGCGAGTGTCTGGATGCGATAGAAAAAGTCACGGCGCATGGCGCCGTTTTCCACCAGCGCCGAGAGATCCCGGCGGCTGCCGGCGATCAGGCGAACACCCGGGTTTCCGGCGCCGCCGTCAAGGACACGCAGGAGCCGGCGCTGGGTTTCCAGCCCGGCCCGCTCCGCCTCGTCCAGGAAAAGAGTCCCTCCCGGGGCCATGTCCATCAGGCCGTTCAACCCGCCGTCGGGCGCCCGCCTGCCGTTTCCGTTCCGCTTTGCATTTCCCCCCCGCGGCGCAGCCTCGTCAAGGCTCCCGCATGCCACCACCCGGAAAGGTGCCCCCCGGCGATCGCTCAGGTCGTGGATGGTCCGTGCGGCCAGTTCCCTGCCGGTGCCCGCCTCGCCGGTGATCAGCACGGCGGCGTCGGAGGCCGCGGCCCTGAGAACGCCTTCGAAGACGGCCTGCATCGCCGGGCTCTTCCCGATCATGCCGCCGAGCCGCCAGCGCTCCCCCATGCCCGCCCGCAGACGCCGGTTCTCCTCCCGGTAGTAGGCTTCCCGCTCCCGCAGCGCCCCGGCGGCCTCACAGCGTTCGGTGACATCCCGGAACTGGTAGACACCACCGGTGGCCAGCCCGTCGATAACCAACGGTCCGGCGAGGATCTCCAGCACGCGGCCGTCTTTGAGTTCCGCCTCGGCCGCCATCTGCGCGGAAATGCGGCCGAAAGCACCCGGGTCCGACGACAGGACCCCCGGTTCTTTCAGCTGCCCCAGCATGTGCCGAAGCAACGGCTGTCCGTATTGCCGCCCATCCGCCAGCGCTCCGGAATAGTTCCATACTTCGGACAGGCGGTCGTTGGTGAACAGCACCGGACCGCTTCGGTCGACCACCAGGATGCCGATGTCGGTGGCATTCAACACGGCCTGCAGAAAATCGCGCTGCCGCCCGAGGTGCAGATTTCCATCGGTTGTCATGAAACCTCTCTTTTTTACCCGGGTGACCCGACGCCTCGTCGCGACGGTACTCATCCGCCCGTGCCGCCCGTCCGGCGGCCTTGCGAAAACCACGGCATTTCCCGGCATGCCGAAATTTACGCGCCTTGCCGTGCGTACGTCCCCGACGGCTTCAACGCGTCACCGGTCCTGAGAACCGGCCTCCCGGGCGAAGCGTTTCAATTCTTTGAAACCCTCGGTTTCGGTTGAAAAATTACGACCATGCCGCCGATCCCCGCGGAGAAGCGGCGTCGTGGGTCTTCCGGCCGCAGCAGGGACCCTCCCCGTGGGCGGCCGGTTTTTCCGCCGCGCGGCGACGGTTCAGCCACGGGGCCCGCCCCCCGCAGCACGATGCGTCACAAGCCCCAGCCACAGCAGGCAGATCACCGAAACCGCCAGGCAGGTCACGGCAAAGGCATCGCCCACGCGCACGTAGAGGCTCTTTTCGGTCAGCAGGGGCACCCGGCGGGTGACGACCGCCTCTTCGAAGATCGGGGTGCGCGCCAGGATGCGCCCGGCGGGCCCGATGACCCCGCTGATGCCGGTGTTGGCCGCCCGTACCAGGGTGCGTCGTGTCTCAACGGCCCGCAGCACCGCCATGGAAAAATGCTGGTAAGGGGCGCCGGAGCGGCCGTACCAGGCGTCGTTGGTAATGTTGACCAGCAGGTCGGCGCCGTTGGCCGCCGCGGCGCGTGAAAGATCGGCGAAGATCAGCTCATAGCAGATCAGGACACCGAGGTGATGGCCTTCCCACGCGATGGTGGCCCCGCGCCGGCCGGCCTGGAAATCCCCCACCTGTTCGACGATCTTTCCCAGGAAGGGCAGGTACTTCTTGAAAGGCACGTATTCGCCGAAGGGCACCAGGTGGGCCTTGTCGTAACGGCCGGCGACAGTGCCGTCGGGGCGCAGCAGAAAGGCGCTGTTGTAAAAAAGATACTCCTCGGCGCGCCCCAGCACCAGGGGGCTGCCGACGAGCTGGTAAACGCCCAGCTCGGCCACCCCGTGCTGCAGCATGCGTGTCAGCCGACGGTCGTTGCCGAAGTAAAAGGGCGCCGCCGTCTCGGGCCACACGATCAGGTCCGGCTTGCGCGGCAGCACTTTGCGGGCCAGGCGAAAGTATATCTTCAGGGTGGCCTCCTGGTGGGCCGGATCCCACTTGATGCTCTGGTCGATGTTTCCCTGCAGCAGGCTGACCGTTTTGGCCGCGGCGGCGGCCGCGCGCCGGTCCACCGCGCCCATGCGCCACTGCCCGTAGCCCAGCACACCGCCGAGCACCACCACCACCAGCCCCACGGCCGTCATGCGCAGCCCGGCGGAGACCGTCGCTCGCGGGGGCTTCAGGGCCGGCAGGCCCGACAGCAGCAGGAAGGCTGCCGTGTTGACCAGCACGATGACGAAGGATACGCCGTAGACACCGGTCATGTCGGCCACCTGGATGAGTTTCAGCTGGCGGTACTGGGAATAGCCCAGCAGTTCCCAGGGAAAGCCGGACAACATGAAGGCGCGCAGGTACTCCTGGGCCGTCCAGAGCGCCGGGGCCACTGCCAGGCACAGCGCCGGCCGCGACGAGAGGACGGCGAAGCCGGCGGCGAAAAGGGCCGGATAGATCGCCAGGTAGGCGGCAAAGAGAAAGAGGATCGGCCCGCACAGTGACTTGGGCAGCCCGCCGTAGGTGTTCATGGTGATCACCAGCCAGTACACGAGCGTCATGTAGTGGGCCAGGCCGGCCAGGATACCCATGCGGAAACCTTCCCGGGCCGACAGGCCGCGAACGGCGAACATCAGCGGCAGCAGCGCCGCCCAGGCCACCCAGGCCAGCTCCAGGCGCGGAAAAGCGGCCGTCAGCAGCAGGCCGCCGGCCACGGCCAGCAGGGCTCTTTTCAGGTCGGCGATGCGCGGTTTCATGAAATCGGCTTCACTCCCACGGACGCCTTCCGGGCTTCCGGCCGTGCCATCCCTTGTAGGGAGCGCGGTTTCCGTGTTAAACAGGAGACGCGTCTATCGCTGATCCGATTCATCATCTACACACCTTGACACAGGATGGCTGAGCATGGAAAATCCCGTTGAAAACTACCGCCGCGTGCGCCTCGAACGGCTCAAGCAGGCCCTGGAGGCCAACAACTTCGAAGTCCACCTGACCGACGACGCCGCCGCTGCGCGCCGCGTCGTGCTGGAGCAGGTGCTGCCCGCCGTCCGGGCCGGGAGTGTCTCATGGGGTGGTTCCATGACGCTCGGCGCCACGGGCCTCATGGACGATTTCCGGCAAATGGACGGCATCGAGGTCATCGACCCCTACGAAAAAGGCCTGTCCGACACGGAAAAGCTCGAGCGCCGCCGCCGGGCCCTGCTGGCGGACCTCTACCTGACCGGCTGCAACGCCGTGACCGAAGACGGCCGGCTGGTCAACCTGGACATGATCGGCAACCGCGTGGCGGCGCTGACCTTCGGCCCCCGCCATGTGGTGGTGCTGGTGGGCGCCAACAAGCTGGTGGCCGACCTGGAAGACGCCATGTGGCGTATCAAGGAGTTCGCCGCCCCGGCCAACGCCATGCGCCTGGACATGAAGACCCCCTGCGCCAAGACCTCGGTCTGCGAACAGTGTAAAAGTCCCCAGCGCATCTGCAACACCTGGACCATCACCGAAAAATCGTTTCCCGGGGGGCGCGTCAAGGTGGTGCTGATCAATCAGGTCCTGGGGCTTTAGGCGTGACCCAGCGCCCGTCCCGACGGTAATCCAGGGCGATCTTTTTCAGGGCCTCCTTCTGTTGCAGGAAACGGTCCTTCATGTTGCGCAGCCAGTCGGCGTGCGCCAGGGCCTCCTCCCGGCTCAGGAACAGCACGTGATCGCCGCGGCGGATGTCCACCGACGGCCGGCCGTCTTCCATGCGCAGCCGCCCGTCGTTGCTGCACAGCATACACTTGACGCGGTCCCCGCCCAGGAAACGGAAGGTCTGCCCGCCGCACAGCGGACAGGCATAGGAAGCCTTTTCCGGGGTCGGCGCCGTCAGGGCCGCGGCCATCTCGGCGGCGGCCTGCCGGTTTTCCGGCGTGGTGAACACCTCGCCGGGCAGCGCCCCGTACACCGTGCGCACCTGTTTGATGTCGCACAGCATCATCTTGAGAAAGCTTTCGACCATCAACGGCGTGTATCCCTCCATGCCCCGGATGCCGGCAATGGCCACGCCTACGGCCGGTTTTTCCCACAGGCGCCCGGCATAGCCGTAAAAGGCGAGCCCCCGGTCCAGAAAGACCTTGAGCACGGCGTTGGCGCCCAGCATGTAGGTAGGCACCGCCAGGATGAGGGCATCGGCGCGGGCGATGGCGTCCAGGATGATGTGGAGATCGTCCTTTAAAATGCAACGCTGCTCCTTGAACAGGCAGCGGTAGCAGCCGGTACAGGGTTGAATGTCGAAATCCGACAGCCGCAGGAGATTGAGCTCATGGGGCTCGGAAAGGCAGCGGCTGATCTCCTTGGCCATGACCTCGCTGTTGCCCAGCTTGCGGGGGGATGCCAGGATGGCAAGTACGTTCTTCATGACGGGCGCACCTTTCTGGTTGTGATGGCTTCACACGGGGGACCGGGTCTGTCTAAGGACGACCCATAGCACATTTCAATCGGCCTGAACACCGCTTCCGACGCCGGGCCGTCACTTTCGACCTACCCGGCGGGGAAATGCGGTACCCCGCGGCGGCGCGTTGACTTTTCAACGGCCGGCCGTTACAACGAATCGTGACCGCCGCGGCAACCTATGCGGGTTTCAAAGCGAGAGGCGCACATGGGCGACCGAACCAAAGAAGCCGGTGCCGGCATCCCGGCTTACCTGGACGAAATCCTGGACCTGATCAGCGACGGGATATACATTTCCGACCGCCGGGGGCGCACCCTCAAGGTCAACACCATGTACGAGCGCCTCAGCGGGCTGACAAAATCCTACCTGCTGGGCCGCAACGTCAAGCACCTGGTGGACGCGGGTTATTTCAACACCGTTCTGAACCCCACCATCGTCAAAACCGGCAAGCCGGCCACGTCCCTGCAGATCAGCAAGCAGGGCAAGAAACTGGTCCTGACGGGTTACCCCATCTTCGATGAAAAGGGCCGGGTGGCGCTGGTGGTCACCTTCGTGCGCGACGTCACCCGGATGACGCAGCTCCGCGAAGAGCTCCGCTCCCAGCGCGAGCTGGTGGAAAAATACCGCACCAACATCCAGTACATCACCGAGGAAAGAGACCTGGAACAGCCCCTGGTGACCCGGGGGCCTGCCATCGAAAAAATCCTGCAGCAGATCGGAAAGGTGGCCGAGACCGACGCCACCGTGCTGCTGCTGGGCGAAACCGGAACGGGAAAAGACGTCTTCGCGCGCCGCACCCACCGTCTCAGCTCCCGCGCCCGGATGCCCTTCATCAAGGTGGACTGCCCCACGATCCCCGAGACCCTGCTGGAGTCGGAGCTTTTCGGGCACGTTCCCGGCGCCTTCACCGGCGCCCGCAGGCACGGCAGACCGGGATTTTTCGAAATGGCCGACGGCGGGACCCTGATGCTCGACGAAATCGGTGAACTGCCGCCTTCAATGCAGGCCAAGCTGCTGCGGGTGCTCCAGGACCGCGAAATCGTGCGGGTGGGGTCCACCCGCACCCGCCGGGTGGACGTGCGCATCATCGCGGCCACCAACCGTGACCTGGAAGAAGAGGTGCGACAGGGCCGATTCCGTCGCGATCTTTACTACCGCCTGCGGGTGGCGGTGATCACCATCCCGCCGCTGCGCGAGCGGCGCGAGGAAATCGTTCCCCTGGCGCGGCACTTCCTGCGGCGCTACACGACCCGCTACAAACGGGATCTCTTTTTCGAGGATGCCGTGCTGGACGCGCTGCAGCGGTATGCCTGGCCGGGGAATGTGCGCGAACTGGAAAACCTGGTACAGAGCCTGGTGATCACACGCAGCAAGGGGGGCATCGGCCTCTCGGACCTGCCCGCCGGCATGATCGGCGGGCTGTCGGCCGGCTACCGGGAATCGGCGGCCGCAGCTGCCGGGTCGCCGGCCGAATCAACGGCCCTGGATCTCTCGTCGCTGGCCCATGAACTGGCCGAGGGAAACCGCGGCCTGAAAGCCGCCATGCGCGACATCGAGCGCCAGGTGCTGGTGCGGGTCCTGGAGCAGTGCGGCTCCCACACGGCGGCGGCCCGGCGCCTGGGCATCGACCGCTCCACCCTGTTTCGCAAACTACGCGCCGGGGATGCCTAGCGGCCGCAGAAGCGCAGGTGGCCGTACTCGTTTTCCAGCAACTCCCTCAGCGCCGGCATCACGTCATCGCCCAGTTCCACGTCCCCCATGGGGTAGTCCTTTCCGATGCAGGCGTACTTGGGGCTTCCCATGCGGTGGTAGGAAAGCATCTCGTAGTGCAGGTTCTCGAATCCCCCGATAAAATCCAGGATCGCCCGGATGGCCCCGGGGCTGTCGTTGACCCCCGGGATGACGGGCGTACGCACCAGGATGGGCAGCTGCGGACGGGCGCGGCGCACCTGCTCCAGATTTCGCAAAATGCGATCGTTGGAAACACCGGTGGCCTCCCGGTGCACATCCGGATCCATCACCTTGATGTCGTAGAGCAGGAAGTCGAGGTGTTCGCAGGCGGACAGCAGGTCTTCCGCGGCGCAGAACCCGCTGGTTTCCATGGCGGTGTTGATGCGCCGCCGCCGGGCCTCGCGCAGCAGGGCCACGGCAAACGCCGGCTGCTGCATGGGTTCGCCGCCGCTCAAAGTAAGCCCTCCGCCCGAGCGTGAGTAGAAAACACCATCCTGCTCCACGCGCTCGAGCACCCGGGCCACCGTCTTTTCCTCCCCGTAGACCTGCAGCGCCTGGGCGGGGCAGGCCTCGGCGCACAGCAGGCAGCCGCTGCAGGCGGCCCGGTCGATGTGCGCCCTGCGGTCTTCGGCCGCCCCGATGGCGGATTCCGGGCAGACCTCCACGCAGCGGCGGCATTCGTCCAGCGTGATGCACTTGTTGCGGTTGTAGAACAGCTGCGGCCGGCCGGACTGGGACTCCGGGTTGCTGCACCACTTGCAGCGCAGGGGGCAGCCGGAAAAGAAAACCACCGTGCGGATGCCCGGGCCGTCGTGCACAGAGTACTTCTGAATGTTGAAAATCAGTCCCTTTTGGTTGTTTTGCGGCATACGACCCGAGCCTCTTTCAAAGGCGGTAACAGCCGGCGCGACCGCGCGCCGGAACGATCCGCCGCCTGTTTTTCAAAAGCGGCGCTAAAGCGTCTCGTGGGCATAGCGGGCGATCAGGTCGTCCTGCAGATCCTTGGACAGGTCGCAGAAGTAGGCGCTGTAACCGGCGATGCGCACGATCAGGCCGCGGTACTTGTCCGGGTCCTTCTGGGCCGCCTTGAGGGTCTCGGTGTTGATCACGTTGAACTGGATGTGCCACAGCTTCAGATCGCAGAAGGTACGGATGAAGTCCACCAGTTTTCGGGTTCCGGCCTCACCCTCCACGCACTTGGGCGTGAACTTGATGTTGAGCAGCCGGGCGGCGCGCTCCCGGTAGTTGTAGTTCTTGGTGGCGTAGTTGGAGAGCAGCACCGCCGTGGGGCCGTTGCGGTCGGCGCCCTGGGAGGCGGAAGAGCCGTCGGACAGGGGCGTGTAGGCGTACCGCCCGTTGGGAGTCGCCGAGACCACCTTGCCGAAGGGCACGTGGGAAGTAAACGGCACGTAGCGCAGGTCCAGGTGCACCCCCAGCTCCCGCGCGTACTTCCGGGTAAAGTCCAGCGAAGCCTTGTCGACGGCCCGCGCGATGGTGTCCGCGTACGGGTCGTTGTTGCCGTAGCACGGCACGTTCCGCAGCATGGCGCGGATGTCCTCGTGGCCCTTGAAGTTGCTGCGCAGGGCCTCGAGCAGTTCGGCCATGGTCAGCTTCTTCTCCTCGAAAACCAGTTTCTTGACGGCCGAGAGGGAATCGACCACCGTGCCGAACCCGATGCACTCGAAATAGCCCAGGTCGATGCCCTCCGGGATGTCGGGCGTGTGCAGATCCAGGCAGTACTTCGTGCACAGGTCGTGCAGCACCGAGGCCATGGGTGCGGCGAAGTGCCGGTGCCGCAGCCGGATGATGTGGTACTGCTGGATGAAGGCGTGCTTGATGAAGTTGATCTGCTGGGCGGTAAAGGCGTTGAAGAACTGTTCCCAGTTGTCAAACTCGAGGGGGTCCCCGGTCCGGATGGAGAGCTGCTCGTCGCCGTACTTGAGCATCTTGCCGTTATAGAGCGTCGTCTCCAGCGCGGCCGCGAAGTTGATGTAAGCGCAGCCGGAAGTGTAGGTGTCGCGGTTGGGCATGCGGATCTCCGAGCAGCCGGACACGGCGTAGTCGAAAATCTCCTCGAAGGCGGCCCCCTTGGCCAGGTGCAGCGGAATGACCTCCTCGTCGTTGATCAGCTTGGGAAAGCCGGAGCCCTCCTTGATGGTCTCGGCCACTTCCCACAGGTAGCGTTCGGGTGCGCGCGCGTGGATGCGGGCCGCCAGGTCCGGGTAGTGGTGCGGGAACTCGCGCTTGGAGCGCAGGAACAGGTAGGTCAGCTCGTTGGTGGCGTCCAAGCCGTCCGGGGTCTGGCCTCCGATGGTAACCGCCTCCCAGTGGGCATAGCCCTCGTTGAAGGCGCCGCCGGTGGGAGAGATGTACAGATCGATGAACTGGGCCATGCCCACGTACATGAGCTCGATGAGCTCGATGGCCTTGTCGTCGTCGAGGATGCCGGCTTCAACGTCCCGCCTGTAGTAAGGGTAGAAGTACTGGTCCATGCGGCCGTTGGAGATGATGGTGCCGGTTTTCTGCTCCAGGCGCGAAAACATCTGGGTAAACCACTGGCTCTGGACGGCCTCGTGGAAGGTGCGCGCCGGGTGCTCGGGCACGCGCCGGCAGTTGGCCGCAATCAGCGCCAGCTCTTCCCGACGGCGGGGATCGCTTTCCCGTGCGGCCATTTCCTCGGCCAGGTCGGCGTGCCGGTTGGCCCAGCAGATGATCGCGTCGCAGACGATCACCATGGCCTCCAGGAAGGGCTTCTTCTCGGTGTTGTCCAGCGGGGAGAAAGGATCCAGGGCCTCCAGCCGCTCCTGAGCCTCTCTTCGCAATCCGCCGAAACCGCGTTTGAGGACCTTCTCGTAATCGTGGACCCACTGCAGCGCGCTGCGGAAAGAAGAGGTTTCGTTGACGATGAAACGCGAGTTGAGCCCCTCGGGGTCGTCGTAGGTCAGCTTGTGGGTGTCTTCCGGCAGCGCGCGGTTGAGGGCCTCGTGGTAGGTCTTGCCCTTCCAGTACGGTGCAATCCGCTCCACCACGATCCGGGCGTTCTCCTCACTAATGAAAAAGGGCGACTCCGTGCGGTTGGGCAGTTCCTTGACGGCGATGTCCAGGAAGTCTCCGTCCAGTTCGGGATAGAGAATGCCGTAACGCCCCTGGGCGCCGGCCCGCCCGGCCAGCAGCTGGTGGTCGTCGATGTACACCGTGATGTTTTCGGCGATGTGACGCATGGCCTTGGCCCAGCGCAGTACCAGCGGCTGGCCCTCGGTCCGCGACATGGACTCGGTGAAATACAGGGCCCGCTCCACGTCGATCCGGGGCTTGAGGCCCTCGATGCTGTCGAGAATAGTGAAAACGCGGGCATGGCTGTCACGGTAGCGGCTCTGGCGGCCCTCGATCTTGTCCTGAATCATCTGTTCGTGCGGTGAAAGACAGCAATCCATCCTCTTCTCCCTCTTTCGGTCGATTCATTCCTGCGGATCCTTCAATCCGGGCGTCCCACACCCAACACCCGAGCAAAAAGCATGCCTTCCGACCGCCGAAAACACCCCATCTCTCCAGCGTCGGCCGCCGGAAAACCGAACGCTGGTAATTCCGGCATGTTATACATGGGAAAAACCGGTTCCGGCGGCCGTCATTCACTGCCGCAACGAACCGGAAAGTGTGAAGGCGGGCCGTAGTCGCAAAAATGCAACAAGGCGACCCCGGCGACGTGGCAAATCTGCCAGCAGGTGCAAAAATGCAACATGCCGGCGCTGCCCAAAAACCTTCAACCCCGCTTCGCCTGCGGGTTTTGCCTCACTCCCCCTTGAGGGCCGCAACACCCGCCGACATGGAATCGAGAAAGATCCGTTCCACCTGCTCGCGGGTGGCGCTGCGCGGGTTGTTGTTCCAGAGCCGGGCGGCCGGCAGGATGGACGCCTCGGCCAGGCCGGGGATGTCGCTTTCGGTCACGCCGTAGTTTTCCAGGCCCAGTTCGAAATCGACGTCCTCGATCAGGTCGATCACGGCCGCCACCGCCCGCCGTGCCGCCGCCGTGGGCGGGAGCCCCGCCACCTTCTCGCCGAAAATCGCGGCGATACGGGCAAACTTTTCGGGCACGGCGATGCTGTTGAAGCGCATCACCGCCGGCAGCATCAGCGAGGTGGCGATGCCGTGGGGCACGTGAAAAGCGCCGCCCAGGGCCAGGGCGCAGGCGTGGGCGGCTCCGGTCTGGGTGTTGGCAAAGGCCATGCCGGCCAGCAGGCTGGCCCGCAGCATGCCGGTACGGGCATCCAGATCCTCGCCGCAGGCGTATGCCTTTCGCAGGTTTTCGGCCACCAGCTCGATGGCCGCCAGCGCCAGCGGTTCGGTCATGAAGGATGCCTGGCGCCCGACGTAGGACTCGATGGCGTGGATCAGCGCGTCCAGCCCGGTGGAAGCCGTCACCCGCGGGGGCAGCTTGACCGTCAGGGCCGGGTCCAGGAGCGCGCAGCGGGCGAACATGTGGTCCGACACCACGCCCACCTTGACCTTGTTGGCCGTGTCGCTGAGCACCGCGATGGAGGTCACCTCGGAACCGGTGCCGGCGGTGGTGGGGACCAATACGGTGGGCAGCCCCGGCCTGGGGACCTGGTTGACGCCCTTGTAAGCCTCGATGGGATCCGGGTTGGTGCAGATCACCGCCGCGGCCTTGGCGATGTCCATGGAACTGCCGCCCCCCAGGCCGACAATCGCATCGGCCCCCTGATCCCGCACGAATTCAGCGGCCCTGCCGGCGATGTCGATGCGCGGATCCGGTTCGACGCCTTCGAACACGGCCGCTTCCAGCCCCTCTTTTACCAAGGCATCGACCGCCAGCCGGTCGATGCCGGCCCCCACGATACCGGAGTCCGTAATCACCGCCACGCGCCGGCCGCCCGTGCGCTTCAATTCCGCCCCCAGGCCCTCGATGCTGCCGACCCCGAAGACGATCCTGGGAACCGTCTGAAAAATCGCTTGACCCTGTTTCATTTCCATTTTCCCCTTCCGACCATTCAGCTTTCACCATGGATACCGAAAAAATATCGCTCACGGTCTCCCTGACCGCTCCGACGTCTACCAATGGCGTCCTTTTCCCCGTGCTGTCAAGCCATAAGCGAAAAAACCCGCATTCAACCGTCGGCGGCCGGGTATTGTCTTCAACCGGCCTTCCTGCTATGAGAGGAATTCTTGACGGCGCCGCGGGACCGCCGACCGGCCGGCGCGGTGGTACGTCCGAACCCGATTTCCACGCTGGAAACATGACATCCGAGACATCCAAAGGGGGAAAAAGCGCTGCCGTACGGCTGAGGGTCCCTTTTCACGACCTCGACCCGCTGCACGTCGTGTGGCACGGCAACTACCTCAAGTATTTCGACATCGCCCGCTTCGCCGTCTTCGAGGCGGCCGGCGTCGACCTGTACCGCTACTCCCTGGATCGGCAGATCATATTTCCCATCACGCGCTTTTCCATGAAAAACATCGTGGCCCTGAGGCACAACGACGCGTTCACCTGCCGGGCGGTGGTGACCGAGGCGCGCTACAAGATCGCCATGGCCTTCGACATCCGCCGCGACAGCGACCAGGCGGTCTGCGCCCGCGCCAAAAGCGAACAGCTGGCCGTCAGGCTGCCCGACATGGAGATGCAGTTCGAAATACCGGCGGACATCCGCCGGGCACTGGGATTCGGCCATGGCATATGACTTTCCCGAGGCCTGCATTGCCGGTTACGAGCGGCTGTGCGCCTGGACCGACCTGCTGGACGACATCAACGTCTTTCCGGTGGCCGACGCCGACACCGGCCTGAACCTCCGGATCAGCCTGGCGCCCCTGCGGCAGGTGACGGACCGGGGCACCGATCTGTCCGAGTCGCTGATACTCAACGCGCGGGGCAATTCCGGCAACATCGCGGCGGCCTTTTTTTCCGCGTTTCTGGGCACCGATGATCCCGCGCAGATGGCACCCGCCGCCCGGGACGGTTGCCGCAAGGCCTGGCAGGTGCTGGCGGACCCGCGCCCGGGCACCATCCTGTCGCTCTTCGACGCCCTTGCGGAGATCCTGGCGCAGATCCCGGCAGCACGCCTTGCCCAGGAGACCGACAGGCTCGTCGACCACCTGGAAGCGGCCGTGCACGCCACCCGGGAGACCCTGCCTGCCTTGAAGACGGCCAACGTCGTAGACGCCGGCGCCCTGGGAATGTTCATCTTTTTCGAGGGCTTCTTCCGCCGCCTCGACGGCCGCGCACACGCCTTTCGGCCGGTAACCCGCATTTTCCGCGGTGAACTGCAGCGCGCCCCGGCTCCCGACGGGGACGACGGCACCCACTGCGTGGAATCCATCGTGGATTTCAACGGCTCGGCCAGCGAGGCGGCCCGCAGCCTGTCCGGGGTGGGTGATAGCGTCATCGCCATCCGCAACGGTCAAAAACTCAAGGTGCACCTGCACACCAGCGACCCGCAGGCCGCCCGCGGGAGCCTCCAGTCCCTGGGCAGCGTGGTGCACTGGCACGACGAAACCGCCGCCGACCCGGCGCCGCCACAGGAGCAGCCGGCCGCTGCCGGCGGGGTCCACATCATGACCGACGGCGCCGGTTCGGTGACCCCCGCCGACGCCCGCCGACGGCGCATGACCCTGCTCAGCAGCTACATCAGCTTCGACGGCCGCTGCCTGCCCGAAACCCTGGTGCCGGCCCGCGAGCTCTACGATCTTATGCGCCGCGGAGAAAAGGTGGCCACCTCCCAGGCATCGCTGTTCGAACGCAGCCAGTGCTACCAGAGCGTCCTCGCCCGTCACCGGCAGGTGCTGTACCTCTGCGTGGGTTCGGTCTACACCGGGAACTACCAGGCGGTCATGGCCTGGAAGCGCGAACACGACCCCGAAAACCGGTTGCGCGTCATCGACACCGGCGCGGCCTCGGGGCGTCTGGCCGTCATCGCGCTGGCCACGGCCGCTTTCGCCGCCCGCGGGCACGACATGGCCGCGGTGGAAGGCTTCGCCCGGCGGGCCGTGGCGCGCAGCCGGGAGTACGTCTTCCTGGACCGCCTGCGCTACCTGGCGGCCGGGGGACGGCTCTCGAAGACCTCCGGGTTTTTCGGCGACCTGCTGCACCTCAAGCCGGTGATCACGGTGACCGAACGCGGGGCGGAAAAGGCCGGCCTGTCCCGCGGGCCCGGGGACCAGCTGGCATTCGCCCTGCGCAAGCTCGAAGAGGAGCGCAAATTGCCGTCCGGCAACCCCATCATGCTGGAATACACGGACAACCGCGAACGGGTCGAAGGCCTGAAAACAGAAATCCAGCGCCTTTATCCGCAAGCGGAGATCATCCTGCAGCCGCTGTCGCTGACCTCGGGCGCCCACATGGGACCGGGCACCTGGGGCATCGCCTTCCTGGGCGATGGCGATCGGCCGGCAGGGGAAGGGGAGACGACATGATCAAGACCGCCGCGCGGGTACTGGTGCTGCTGGCCCTGGCGGGCCTGCTGAGTTCCTGCGCCTACGTGGACGTCAAAGCGCCCTTCGACACGGACCTGAACCGCACCGAACTGGGCGCCAAGGTGGGCACCGCCGAGGCCTACAGCCTGCTGTGGCTGTTCGCCTGGGGCGACGCCAGCTACGCCGCGGCCGCCAGGAACGGCCACATCACGGTGCTGCGCCACGCCGACCAGGAATACTTCCAGCTGCTGGCGGGCCTGTTCACCCGCTGGCGGGTGGTGGTGTACGGCGACTGATGCGGCCCCCGGCGCGCATAGCGGCCGCTGCGGCGCTGGGCCTCCTGCTGCTGGCGACCACCGGCTGCGGCAGCGCCCCGCTGGTGGGGCTCATCTACACCCACGTGCGCCTGCCGCTGACCGCCAACCTGGACGAAACACCGTTTCCGGCCACGGCGCCCGCCTCGGGCAAAATCATCCAAGTCAAGGAGCCCCTTTCGGGCTACGGCATCTACGCCCGCGTCAACTCCAACGCCATCGGCGACATCGCCCGCAAACACGGCGTGGAGACCGTCTACTTCGCCGACCAGGAAATCTTCAGCCTGCTGGGGATCTGGAAAACCACCCAGGTGCACGTCTATGGCCGGTGACGGAAACCGTTTCGCCGTGGTCATCCCGGTCTACAACCACGCCGCGCGCGTGGCGGCGGTGGTGCGCCGGGCGCTGACGCTGGACCTGCCGCTGATCGTGGTGGACGACGGCTCCGGCGACGACCCGGCGGCAGCGCTGAAACCCTTCCTGCCGGACCTCCGCCTGCTGCGCCACGCCTTCAACCGCGGCAAGGGCGCCGCCCTGCTGACCGGTTTCCGGGAGACCGCCGGCGTTGCCGACTGGGCCCTGACCCTGGACGCCGACGGGCAGCACGACCCCGCCGAGGCCCGCCGCCTCATGGCCGCGGCCGCCGCCCACGGGCGGAGGCCCATCGTGGTGGGGGCGCGCCGGCGCATGCGCCGGGCGCGGGCCCCCTGGACCAGCCGCTTCGGCCGCGGGTTTTCCAACTTCTGGGTGCGCACGGCCGGCGGCCCGGCCATCTCCGATACCCAGAGCGGTTTCCGGGCTTATCCCCTGCCGGAGACCCTGGCCCTGGACGTCAAGGCCCGCCGCTTCCAGTACGAGATCGAGGTGCTGGTCCAGGCCCGCCGCCGGGGGCTGCCGGTGATCGAGGTGCCCGTCGGCGTCATCTACCAGCCCGGTGCCGAACGCATTTCCCACTTTCACCCCTTCTTCGATTTTCTGCGCAACTTCGGCGTGTTCAGCCGCCTGATCACCCAGCGCGTGCTGGGGCGCGACAAGCCCCCGGGGGAGCGTCGTCCATGGGACTGAGGCGCGCCTTCTACCGAACCATGACGCACCTGTCCCGCCGCCTGGGGCCGGGGGCCTTCTCGCTCTCCGCGCGGGGCATCGCGGCCGCCTACTTCTGGCTCTTTCCCGGGCGCGTCCGCATCGGCATGGATTTTTACCGCGCCCTCTACCCGCAGCGCCCGGCGAAGTTTCACCGCCGGTGCACCTGGAAGCAGTTCCAGAACTTCACCTCGGTCTACCTGGACCGCCTGCGCCTGCTGGACTTTTCGCAGGTCGGCTACACCTGCCGGGGCTGGGAGCACCTGGAGGCCGCCATGGCGCAAAAGACCGGCGGCATCATCCTCATGTCGCACCTGGGCAACTGGGAGGTGGCCGCCCACCTGATGAAGATGAAGGCCCCCGGCATGCGGCTGCTGCTGTACATGGGCGCGCGCGGCCGGGAGCAGATCGAGGGCATCCAGAAGCAGGACCTGGCCCGCGGCGGCATCCGCATCATCGCCGCCGACCCCCAAAACCCCTCTCCCTGGGACATCATCGAGGCCGTGGGCTTCATCCGCGCGGGGGGCTTCGTCTCCATGACCGGCGACCGCGTGTGGACACCGGCCCAGCGCACCCTGACGGTGGATTTCCTGGGCCGCCGGGCCCGGATCCCCGAGGCGCCCCACGCCCTGGCCCTGGTCACCGGCGCCCCCCTGTGGGTCTTCTTCTCCTTCCGCACCGGCCCGGCACGCTACCACTTCACCCTGTCGGAGCCCATCCGCCTGCCCCCGGTGCCCCGCGCCCGGCGGTCCCGCGCGCTGCGGCTCTCGGCCCAGATCTACGCCCGCATGCTGGAACAGGCCTTGCGCCAAAACCCCCTGGAGTGGTATCATTTCGAACCGTTTTTGTTGCCGGAAAGGGCCTCACAACCGTCTCAAGAAAATTGCCGCAAGGACCACTGCCTTGATGAAACGTAAAGAACTGCAGGCCAGGATACTGGACATCTTCCGGGAGGAATTCGAGATCGAAAATCCCGGGCTGGACGACAACCTGGGCGAGAACTACGAGTTTGACAGCATCGACGCCATCGACCTGCTGCGGGAAATCGAGATCCTGCTGGACCGCCGCCTGACGCGCGCGGAGAAGAAGCAGGCCATGGAGATCCGCACCATCAACCAGATCCTGGACTACATTGAGGAACTGGCGGCTGCGCCCTCGGAAATGACCCGGGAGTAAATGCACAGAGGAAGAGGATCCGGGTCTGTATTATAAAAACCAGGGCGGCCGGCGGGATGCCGGCCCGAATGGGCACGGGAGCGGAAGCGAAACGGGTCCTGCGCGCAACGGCGCCATTTTCCGACAACGCACAACCCCTTTTTGAAAAGAGAGCCTATGCCGCGCAGAGTGGTCATCACGGGGTGTTCGGCCATCACGCCCATCGGACACCGTAAAGACGAAATCATCGACAGCCTGACGCGGGGCGTTTCGGGCGTAAAGCCCCTGCGCGACGACGGCCTGCTGACGGGCTTCATCGAGTCCGGGGTGTACGGCACGGTGTCCACGCCCATCGAATTCGACTTCAAGCGGCGCGACTCCAAGACCATGGGGCCGGTGTCCTACTACGCCTGCCAGGTGGCCGGGGAGGCCCTGGAAGACGCCGGACTGGACCCCGATTTCATCCGCTCGGGGCGGCTGGGCGTGGCCTTCGGCTCGACCCACGGCAGCCCCACGGTGCAGCGCGAGATCTACAAATCCTTTTTCAGCGGGTCGCGCAGCCGGTTTTCCACCATCGGCGCGGTGGACTACCTGCGTTCCATGGTGCACACCACGGCCGTCAACATCACCAAGATGTTCGGCATCACGGGCCGCGTGATCTCGTCCTCCACGGCCTGCACCACCAGCAGCCAGTCCATCGGTTTCGGCTACGAAACGGTCAAGTACGGCATGCAGGACGCCATGCTGTGCGGCGGGGCCGACGAGTACGACACCACCACCGTGGCGGTCTTCGACAACCTGCTGGCCTGCTCCACCGAGTACAACGACCGGCCGCACCTGACCCCGCGCCCCTTCGACGTGGACCGCGACGGCCTGGTGGTGGGCGAGGGCGCCGGCGCCGTGATCCTCGAGGAATACGAGACGGCCCGCCGCCGGGGCGCCAGGATCCTGGGCGAGGTCATCGGCTTCGCCTGCAACAACAACGGCGGCGACCTGATCCTGCCCAACATCGACGGCATCACGGCCACCATCCGCCTGGGCCTGGCCGACGCCGGCATCGCGGCCGGCGAGGTGGACTTTGTCAGCGCCCACGCCACGGCCACCAAGATGGGCGACGTCATCGAGGCCCAGGCCATCGAGCGCGTCTACGGCCGCGGGCCGGCCGTCACGGCCCTGAAGAGCTACATGGGCCACACCATGGGCGCCTGCGGGGCCATCGAAACCATCCTGACGCTGACCATGATGGAAAGGGGCTTTATCGCCCCCACCCTGAACCTGGACAGGGTGGACGAACGCTGCGCCGGGATCCGCCACACGCGGCAGGTGCGGGAAACCGCCGTGCGCACGGCCGCCATCCAGAACTTCGCCTTCGGCGGGGTCAACACCTGCCTGCTGATCCGCAGGTTCGAGGACGGCGCGTGAAATCCCCCGGCGTGGAAATATCGCCGCCCTGCGACGGCCCCCGCACGCCCGCCCGCAACCCGGCGGCCGGCCGCCTGGGCCGCGCCCTGCGCCGGGGATACGACCTGGCGGTGACCCTGGCCATGTGGGGCTATTTCACCGTGGGTTTCGTGGCGCTGTTCTCGCCGCTGTACCTGGCGGCGGCCGTCTTTTCCCGCGACCGCGAAATCGCCTTCCAGCGCCTCAACCACTACTTCTACCGCGGGTTTTTCCGGCTGCTGCGGGTGCTGGCGCCGGGTATCGCCTGGTCCGTGGACGAACGTATCGCGGACATCGCCGGGGCCGTGGTGGTCTGCAACCACCGCTCCTATCTCGACCCGCTGCTGCTGATCTCGCTGTTTCCGCGCCACAAGACCATCGTCAAGCACCGGCTCTTCGGCATCCCGATCTTCGGCCGGATGCTCAGGTCCGCCGGCTACATCCCCTCCAACGCCCGCGGCGCGCTGGCCGAGTCCATGCTGGGCCAGATCCAGTCCCTGCCGGACTACCTGCGAGGCGGCGGCGTGCTCTTCGTGTTTCCCGAGGGCACCCGCAGCCGCGACGGCCGCCTGGGCGCCTTCAACCCGGGCGCCTTCAAACTGGCCCGCCGCTGCGGCGCCCCCCTGGCGGTGCTGTCCGTGCGCCGCACCGACAAACTGTTTCGCCCCGGAAAATTCCGGTTCAACACGGCCCTGCGCCGCGGGCCGGAGGTCAGGCTCCTGGCCACCATCGCGGCGGACCGGTACGCCGGCCGGCCCCTGTCCGAACTGACGGACCGCGTGCGCCGCATTCTGCTGGCGGACCAGCAGCGGCCCGGTCCTGAACGTGAATCCGACCCCGTCGACCCCAAACAGGAGATGTCATGAAAATCCTGCTGCTTTCCATGCCGGACGTCGCGCCGGTGATCATGCACGAATCCGCCTTTCACATGCCCAACCACGGCATCGCCAGCATCGCCGCCAACCTGGGCGGCGGACACGAAATTTACATTGCCGACCTGATCCGCAAGCGCCGCCGGGTGGCACGCTACGTGACCCGCCTGCTGCGCAAACTCCGGCCCGAACTGGTGGGCCTTTCCACCATGACCTGGCAGTACCACACCTGCATCCGGCTGGCGCAGCTGGTCAAAAAGGTCCTGCCGCAGGCCCGGGTGGTGGTGGGCGGCTACCACCCCACGCTGATGTACGAGGAGATCGCGGACTCGCCGGACGTGCGCTGGATCGACTTCCTGGTGCACGGCGAGGGCGAAATCGTCTTCCGCCGCCTGGTGGACGCCCTGGAGGGCCGCGATCGCTTCCAGGACATCCCCTCGCTGTCCTGGAAAAACGGCGACGGCATGGTGCACAACCCGCGCGGCGAACTGGTGGACCTCTCCCGGCTCAAGCTGCCCGTGCGCGACAAGCGCCGCCTGACCTGGGGCTACCACATCATGAACCGATCGGTGGAGGTCCTGGAGACCTCCCGCGGCTGCACCCGCGGCTGCAACTTCTGCAGCATGCAGCACATGTACGGCAAGACCTTCCGCACCTTTCCCATCGAGCGCGTGCTGGCCGACATCGACGACATCTACCACAAGCGCCGCTGCCGCTGGATCTTCGTGGCCGACGACAACCTGGTGCTGGACACCGACCGCGTGATGCGGCTGTGCGACGCCATCATCGCCCGGAAGTACCGGGGCCTGCATTTCGTGGCCCAGACCGACTGCATCACCATGTCCCGCCACGAGGACATGGTGCGCAAGATGGCCCAGGCCGGGTTCAAGTCCATCTTCCTGGGCATCGAGAACGTCTCCAGGAAGAACCTGGTGGTGGCCAAGAAGGGCAACATCGTGGAGGCCTCGCGCAAGGCCATCGAGAACTGCCACAAGTACGGCATGATGATCGTGGGGGGCCTGATTTTCGGCTTTCCCGACGACGACGAAGAGGACATCATCAACAACTACCGTTTCCTCAAGTCCATCGACGCCGACACCTCCTACTGCCAGATCCTGACGCCCTATCCCAAGACCGGCATGCGCCGGCTGCTGCTGGACGCCGGCCTGGTGACCAACCCCGACGACTACCGCTGGTACAACGGCATGTGGGCCAACGTCAAAACCCGCCACCTGGACAGCGACGAGCTGCAGTACCTGGTGTGGTACCACCGCCAGGTGCAGATGGGCTGGTGGGAGCCGTCCGAGCGGGTGAGAAGCCAGGGCAAGCTGTGGACATCCATCTGGCTTTACGCCTTCAAGCCGCTGATGAAGTACCACATCGACCGGCTCATGCGAAAGCACGGCTGGCGGGGCCGCTACGAGCTGGACATGCAGCGCCAGGCGCGCATCAACGCCTTCGAGGACCTGGACGCCTACCTGGCGGGCGGTACCCGCTGAACCGGGGCGCCGAAGGCCTTTGACGCCAGGCGGCGGTCGCGCGGCCGGTAGGTGGCGTCGGCCATCTCGCGGCGGGCCACCTGGGCCAGCAGCTTGAACATCTTGAACTCCTGGGGTTCGTCGGCGTAGAAGGTGTCCCAGGCGTAGAAGAGCAGTTCCTGCAGTTTTTCGGCCGTCATGTGCCGCGGGTGGTACACGACCCGGTCGGCCGAGTAGCGGTCCCAGTCGTAGGAGAAGATGCGGCCCTGGCGGTGCAGTTCCTCGAAGGCGCGGGTGTGGGGAAAGGGGGTCAGCACCGTGAACTCGGCCAGGTCCAGGTCGATCTCCAGCAGAAAATCGATCAGCCGCCGGATGCTGTCCTCGGTGTGGTGGTCCAGGCCCAGCAGCACGGTGCCCTCCACGCCGATGCCGTGGTCCTTGTAGCGGCGGATGCGCTCGCGGATGTAGTCCGAGGTGTCGAAGACCGCCTGGTAGACGTACCAGGCGCCGGCCCGGGCGGCCAGCTCCAGCACCTCGGGCTTGTCCTCGATGGGGTGGCAGCACCATTTTTTCTTCAGCGGGATCATCTCGCGAAAGAGCGCCTTTTCCCAGGCCGTGTCCTGGGCCAGGGAGTTGTCCACCAGGAACAGCCGGTTGTTGTCGATGGCGGCCATCTCGGCCACCGCCTTTTCCACGGGCCGCGGACGAAACTTCCGCCCGCCCAGGTACGCCACGGCGCAGGGGTAACAGCTGTAGCGGCAGCCCCGCGAGGCGTGCACCAGGTCCACCATCTGCACGCCGCGGTAGTTGTACAGCTCGCGCTTGAGGATGTCCCGCCGGGCCGGTCCCACGCTTTCGATGGGCGGCCGGTCCTCGAGGTAGTCGTAGACCTTCTTCAGGCGGCCCCGGCGAAAATCGGCCAGCACCGCCTGCATGCGGCCCTCGGACTCTCCCAGGAAGACCGCGTCGGCGTGGGCCAGGGTCTCCTCGGCGTGCAGCATGGTGGCGATGCCGCCGAAGATGACCCGGACGCCCATCCGTCGGTAGCGGTCGGCGATCTGCCAGCCGCGCTTGACCTGCACGGTCAGCATCATGGAGATGCCCACCAGGTCCACGTCGTCATCGAAAGGCACCGCCTCCAGGTTCTCGTCCACGAATTCGACATCCACGTCCGGCGGCAGCGAGGCGGCGAACACCACCGGCCCGTGGGGCGGCAGGTGAAACTCGGTCTGCCGCAGCAGTTTGGGCCACTTGGGGTATATCAGGCGAAATTTCATCGAAGTCCCCGGTTCAGGATACCGTTTCCATCTATTTGTCCACGAAAAACACGAAAGACACCCAAGGAATTACCATCCAGGCCGCGCGACAGCCGCCTTCGGACAGCCTCCGAAATGAACAAGCCCCCGCGGCTTGAAATCCACCGCTTTCAAAAAATTCAACATCCACGCTTCATGCGCCCCTCAGAGAGCGGAAAGGGCTCTCAATCCTACGATTCTTTGACCGAAACAAAGCCGTCTATAATATAAAACTTAGACGGCCGTCTTTCCTCTTTATCTCGCATCTTTCGTGGACTTCATTTTGCGGTTACGGCCGGATGGGCAGGGCATCAATCAGTTTCATTTTCAGCCGGTAGGGCGTGGCGCCCGCCGGGCGGGCCTCCAGGGTCAGGCGGCGGGGGATGCCCTGTCCGTCGATGACCGTAACTTTCGAGGCCTGCAGCCGCCGGGTCAGGCGTCCCTGCGCATCGTATTGCCGCAGTGCCCAGCCGTCCGCCGGATCCGGCGCGACGTCGACCACGCCGCCGTCGTCCCGCCGATAACGGCAGACCGCGGCCCCGTCTTCCAGCCGGCCCGGCGCCGCCGCGCCCCGGGGCGCAAAGAAGATGAAGGCGATGTCGTCCATCAGGCCGCGGGCGAAATTTCTGGCGTCGAAGGGCGGCACCGCCCGCGTGACGCGCAGTTCACCGTCGCGCCGGGCCTCGAAGAGCACCATGCCCTCGACAGTCATGATCAGGCTGTGGATGCGGCGGTCGGCGGAAGAAATCCGGCTGACGCCCAGCACCACGCTGCCGCCGCCGGGAAGCGCGGCCTCGATGGCGTGCACGAACTGCCACCGGCCCTGGGGGAACACCGCTCCGCACCGGCGCAGCAGTGCGCCCCGGCTTTCCGGAGCCGACGGCCGGATCACCGGCAGCCGGGCGCAGGCGCCGGTCAGCAGGGTGAGCAGAAGCACTGAAAAAATCCCCGCCCGGCTCATCCGGCTTTCCGGAAAACGTCGTCGCCTACGGGACGGTTGACGGTGATGTTGCGGAATTCGATCCGCGTGGAGGCCTCGCCGGGCTCGAAGAGGGTCACCGAGCGGATGACGCCGGGCCGCTCGGAGAGCACCACCTCGATGCGGCGCACCATGGCGGCAAAGGCCGCGTCGCGCGGCTCCAGGATGATGCGCGGACCGGGGGCCAACCGGGCCTTGAAGGCCGCGTTCTGATCGAAATCCCCGTTGAGCCACTGCGTGATCTGCTGCACCACCACGTTGAAGGCCCGGGCGTCCATGCCGGCGTCTTCGGTCAGGCGGCCGTCCGTCTCGAAGTAGCGCCGCACACGGCCCTTGTACATCAGCAGAATACTGCGGATGGGGGTGCGGTACTCCCAGCGCAGGCAGTCCGGCGCCCGGTAGTCGAGGGTGCCGGTGGAGACCAGCGGACGCGCCAGGATGGGCATACGCTTTTCCTGTACGAAATCGGCGTGGATGCTGGTGATCCGCCGGGCGGCGTCCCGGATCTCCCGCCAGCCGTCGGCGGCGGCGACACACAGCAGGGCGCCCGCCAGCAGGGCCGCGACCGGCACGACCCGGCGCCAGGCGGGTCCGGGCGCCAGGCGCCCCTTCAAAACATGCCCCCGTTGACCGATATCACCTGGCCGGTGATGTAGGAGGCGTCCTCGGAGCAAAGAAAACGCACCACGCGCGCCACCTCCCCGGGCCGGCCCACACGCGCCATGGGAATCATGGACTTGATGTTTTTCAGCGGCAGGTCCCGGATCATGTCGGTGTCGATGAGCCCCGGCGCCACCACGTTGACCCGCACGCCCAGGCGCGCCACTTCGGCCGCCACGCTGCGGCTGGCACCGATCAGCCCGGCCTTGGCGGCCGAGTAGTTGGCCTGGCCGCGGTTGGCCACCAGGCCGGAGGCCGAGGCGATCGACACCACGGCCCCGCGCTTGCGGCGCACCATGTGCTCCAGCACCGGCCGCGTCACGTTGTAAAAACCGGCCAGGGCCGTGTCGATGACCGACTGCCACTTGTCGCGCGCCATGAGGATGAAGAGGCCGTCGGCCGTGATGCCGGCGTTGTTGACCAGGACGTCGACGGCGGCAAAGCGCCCGAAAACCTCCGCCAGCGACTTTTCGGTGGCGGCCGCGTCGGTGACGTCGAAGGCGGCCAGCATGCCGCTGCGCCCCAGGGCCCGCACCTGCTCGAGGGTCTTCCGGGCCCCGTCGCGATCGCTGCGGTAGTTGACGACGATATCGTAGCCGGCGCGGGCCAGTTCCAGGCAGATGGCCCTGCCGATGCCCCGGCCGGCGCCGGTCACCAGCGCGGCACCGGGCGATTGGCGGTCTTCCATGGTGTTACGGCCCTCCTTTCACCGGCCGCACCCCGGCCTCGGATGCGGGTTGAAACAGCTGCAGCGTGACACGGGCGATGGTCCGCGACCCCAGTCGAACCGCTCCCGAGGCCTCGCGGAAGCTCTCGAACTTGTAGCCGTTGCGTGCCGTGGTGACCACTTCGCCGCCCAGGGCGATGGTGTCCGCGGCAAAGTCGGCCCTCTTGACACCCACCAGCCAGCCGCGCCGGCTGAAGTCGTCGCCGTGCCGCTGCCGGTTGATCCAGCCGTTGCAGATGCCGGCCGTCTGGGCGACGAGTTCCACGGCGATCAGCGTGCTGACGCCTTTGCCGCTGAAAAGCGGCCACCGTTCGGTAACCACGGCGCGGGTGACGGCACGTTCGGTGTCCACCGCCAGGATTTCATCGATGAGCAGCAGGCCTTCCCGGTGGGGCAGCAGGTCTTCGATGGCGATGCCGTCTACGGCCATGAAACAGTCCTCGGGAGTCGCAAACAAAAAGATTGAAAAAAACGAGGCGACCCTTTATGGTTTTTTCCCCTGGTGATCGGCCGCAACGGCCTGGAAAGAGGAAATACATGAATTCAGGCACACTGTAAAGCCCGCGGCCGGACGCGATCCCGTCGAAAACCCCAATCCGTTCAGGTGGTACCGCCCATGTCTGCTGTGGAAACACTGATCGAAGAGCTGAAAATCAAAATCATCGATGTGCTGGACCTGCCCGACGTCACGCCCGCGGACATGGACCGCGATGCGCGGCTGATCGGCGGCCCGGCGGGCATCGACTCCATCGACGTCCTCGAAATGGTAATGATGATCGAAAAGGAATACGGCATCCGCATCGACAACCAGGAACTGGGCCGCGAGGTTTTCGCCACCCTGGGCACCCTGGCCGAGTACATCCACCAGAACCGGCCGGAGCCTGCACGTTGAGGGAAGCGCCGGTCTTTATCGCCGGGATGGGCATCGTCAGCCCCCTCGGCCGGGGCCTGGCACAGACCCTCGCGGCCCTCGAAAACAACACCACCGGCATCTCCGGTCTGACTCTTTTCACTCCCCCGGCCGACCGCCGCCTGCCCGTGGGGGAGGTGCGCTCCGTCTCCGGCCCGGCGGATCTTCCCCGCACCCACCGCCTGGCCCGCATGGCGGCCGACGAGGCCATGGCCGGCGGCACTGCGGCGCCGGACGCGGTGGTGGTCGGCACCACCACCGGCGGCATGGGCAAAACCGAGACCCTGCTGCGAAAGAAGGCGGCCCGGCCGAACCTGCTGACCCATCACGGCACCGGCACGGTGGCCGAGGACATCGCCGCCCGTTTCGGGTGCACCGGTCCGGCATTGACGGTTTCCACGGCCTGCTCGTCCGGGGCGGCCGCCGTCAAGCTGGCCCTGGAGATGATCCGCAGCGGCCGTGCCCGGCGGGTGCTGGCCGGCGGTGCCGACAGTCTCTGCCGCCTGACCTACTACGGCTTCAACGCCCTTCAGCTGCTGGACCCGGACGGCGCACGCCCTCTGGACGAGTCCCGGCGCGGCATGAGCCTGGCCGAGGGGGCCGCCATGCTGCTCCTGGCGGCCGAACCCGGCCCGTCGCCCGTGGCCGCCGTCCTCGGCGGGGGACTTTCCTGCGATGCCTGGCACCCGGCGGCGCCGCACCCCGAGGGCCGCGGCGCTCGGGCGGCCATGCGCGCCGCTCTGGCAGACGCCGGAATCGCCCCCGGGCGGGTCGACTACGTCAGCCTGCACGGCACCGGGACGCCGGACAACGACCTTTCCGAGGCGCGCGCGCTGCACGCGCTGTTCGGACGCCGCCTGCCGCCGCTCTCGTCCATCAAGGGCGCCACGGGCCACGGACTGGCGGCGGCCGGGGCGATAGAAACGGCGGTGGCGGCCCTGTGCGTGCGGCACGGCCTGGTGCCGGGAAACCCCGGCTGCCGCCGCCCCGACCCGCGGCTGGGGCTCTCGCCCCTGAAACGGCCCCGTCGGCAGCCGGTGGGCTGCGTGTTGAGCAATTCCTTCGGCTTCGGCGGCAACAACGCCGCTCTGGTGATCTCCGGCCCGGACGCAGCGCCCGCCGCAAGTGCCCCCTCCCACCGGCGACTGTACGTCGTCGGCAGCGCCTGCCTCACCGCGGCGGGAGACACCGCCGGGACCCTGCAGGCCCTGGCCGCCGGCGGAGGCTGCGTCGGCCGTGCCGTGCCGGCGGCGGCCCTCGAAGCCGTCCCGGCCCGCCGCCGGCGGCGCCTGGGACGTTTTCCCGCCCTGGCGCTGGCGCTGGCCCTGGGGGCGCGGGAAGACGCCGGCGACAGCGGTCCGCCGGCCGGCGTCTTCCTGGGAACCGCCTGGGGGGCGCTTTCCGAAACCGGCCGCTTCCTGGACGAACTCTTTGAAAGCGGCGAAAAATTCGCCAGCCCGACGGCCTTCGTGGGTTCGGTGCACAACGCCGCCGCCGGGCAGGTGGCGCTTCTCATGGACGCCCGGGGGCCCAACGTGACCACCAGCGGGGGTGACGGCTCTTTCGAACAGGCCCTGCTGGCGGCCGCCTGCCTGGCGCCCGGCCGGGGGGAGCCCGTGCTGGTCGCCGGGGTCGACGAACACCACGAGACCCTCTCACCGCTGTTCGACCCCTCGGTCGCTCACGGGGAAAATGCCGCCGACGGCGGCGGCGCGCTGTACCTGTCCGCCGCCGCCCGGCCCGGCGCACCGGCCGTAGCGCCGGTCTTTATCGGGGCCGGCCGCGGCAACCCGGCGGTGATCGCCGCGATGATCCGGGCCCTGGGTGGCCCCGAACGGATTCGCGCCCGCTGCGGCGCCTTGATGGTCGGCATACCGGCGGCGCACCGGGCCGCGGGGCGGCGGCAACTGGACGAATTCCGGGAAGGCTGCGGCCTGACGGCCCCGGTCATCGACTACCGCCGGTGGACCGGCGAGTTCGGCGCCGCCTCCGCGGTGGCCGCGGCGCTGGCGGTGCGCTTCATCCGGCGCGGTGGACTGCCGGCCCCTCTTTGCGGCGGAACGGCCCTGGAACTGGGCGGACGCTCGATCCTTGTGCTGGGGCTGGGCGCGACCGTCACCGCCCTGGAGATCGGTGGGCCATGAAGATCCTGCTCGTATCGGCCAACACCAACACGGAGCCTTATGCCGTCTATCCCCTGGGGATCGAATACGTGGCGGCATCCGTTGCCGACCGTCACCGGGTGAAGGTGGCGGACATGAACATCCTGGGGAGTACGGCCGCCTTGGCCGACGAGATCCGCGCGTTCGAACCGGAGCTGGTCGGCATCGGGCTGCGCAACGTGGACAACACGGATGTCACGACCCCCCGGGGATTCGTGGACGACTACCGGGAGCTGGTGGCCGCCGTGCGCAGGAACAGCCGGGCCGTGGTGGTGCTGGGCGGCAGCGGTTTCACCATCTTTGCACGCCGGATGATGCAGTACCTGGATGCCGACTACGGGGTGGCCGGGGAGGGGGAACGCCTGGCGCAGCTGGCGGAAGCCGTCGAAAGCGGCCGCGACCCGGCCGGCCTGCCCGGCGTGATGACCCGTGGCGATGACGGCGTCATCGCCACGCCCTTGGAGCGGGTGCCGCCACGGCGCTTCGCCCCCGACGACCGCGTACTGCCCTTCTACCTGCAGCGCGGCGGCATGCTGAACCTGCAGACCCAGCGCGGCTGCCGCTTCCGGTGCGTCTACTGCACCTACCCCCACATCGAGGGACGCCGCATGCGGTACACGCCGCCTGCCGAGGCGGCCCGCACGGCCGTAGCGCTGCAGGAAGCCGGCGCCCGCTTTCTCTTCATCACGGACGCCGTCTTCAACGCCGATTTCGAGCACAGCGCGGCCGTGGCGCAGGCCTTCAAAGACGCGGGCCTCAAGATTCCCTGGGGGGCCTTCATGTCCCCCGCCGGGTCGCCCGGCGGCTACTACGCACACCTGGCCGCGGCCGGTATGACCCACGTCGAGTTCGGCACCGAGGCGCTCTGCGATCCCGTGCTCGAGGCCTACCGGAAGCCCTTTTGCACCAGCGACGTCTTCCGGGCCCACCGGGAGGCCCGGGAGGCCGGACTGCACGTGGCCCACTACCTGCTGCTGGCCGGCCCCGGCGAGACCCCCGACACCCTGGCCCGAACCCTGGACAATGCCGGGAAACTGCCGCGTTGCGTCTTGTTTTTCTTCTGCGGTATGCGTATCTATCCATACACGGACCTGTACGCCACGGCCCTGCGCGAGGGCCAGGTCTCTGCGGACCAGTCTTTGCTGAAGCCGGTTTACTACCGCAATGCCCGCCTGCGGGAAGAACAGGTCGTCGAAGCGGTCCGCCGGCGCGCCGGTGGACGCTTCAACTGGGTGGTGGGGGCCGGCGGGCCCGCAGCCGCCGCCCTGATGAGCCGCATGTACCGCAGGGGATACGTGGGGCCGCTGTGGGAATACCTCATCCGTTGAGGCATCGCGATTGATGAACCGGAACGCATGTGGTATGAGCTGAAAAATATTCGCCGTCGGGATCCGCGGCACATCACGGCCCGGGTCCGGGTACCACCCGAATCCCGTTGGTTCCGGGGACATTTCCCGGGCGACCCCATCCTGCCGGGTGTCGCCCTGATCGACATGGTGCGCGAAACCGTCGGCCGCGCGGCGGCCGGCCGGCCGGCCCTGCGGGCCCTCAAGCGCGTGCGCTTCAAACAGATCGTGCGCCCGGGGGACATGCTGGAAATCACGGTCGCCCTGGAACCCGGCGAGGCGCAAAACGGTGCGTTCCAGATCACCTCGCGGGGCGAGGTGGTCTGCAGCGGGCGCCTGTTTTTTGGCGAAACCACGGGCGTCGGCGACGCCGCCCGAAACGTCTGTTCCATCTGAATGCTGAATCGGGGAAGCAGAACATGGGAAACGACCTGCAGGCCGTCATGCTGAGGACGGCAGAAGTGATGATCAACGAACTGAAGCTGGAAGACGTGACACCGCAAACCTTCGATCCGGACATCGACCTGGTGGACGAAATCGGCATCGACAGCATGGACCTGGCCACCGTGGCGCTGGTGCTGCGCGACGAGTACGGCATTCGTTTCGACGAGGACGACTACCCCAAGCTCACCACCGTCCGCAAAATCGCCGAATACATCCTGGCCCGGAAGAAGGCGGCCTGAGGGGTGGCGATGCCCATCGAGCAACGGACCGATCCCCGCGGAACGACGCGCGCGCCGTGGCGTTTTGCCGACATCCTGGCCCAGCCCGGCATTCGGGAACGCTGGGAAAAGGTGCGGCGCTGGTTCTTCCTGCGTGAATCAACCTATGACATGACCCGCCGCTGCAACATCCGCTGCAACGGCTGTTACTACTACGAAGGCGACAAGCAGTTCGCCGCCGAAAACCGCGATCCCGTAGCCTGGCGGGAACTGATGCGCCGGGAAAAAGCGCGCGGCATCACCTTCGTGGTGCTGGCCGGGGCGGAGCCCTCGCTGGTGCCGGAACTGTGCCGGGTGTGCCACGAGGAAATCCCGTTGGGGGCCATCGCCACCAACGGCCTGAAACTCATCCCGCGGGCCATCGACTACCGGATTCACATCTCCGTGTGGGGATGCGACGAGACCAGCTTCAAAACCCGTAACGCCCGCGACATGCTGGTGCGCCAGATGGAGAATTACGGGGACGACCCCCGCGCGGTCTTCGTGTACACTTTCACGCGGCACAACATCGACGAGGCCGCCGAAGTCGCCGAACAGCTCCACCGGCGAAACGGCCGGCTGACGTTCAACGTATTCTCGGCCCCGGTGGGCTACGACGGGGATCTGCGGCACGACACGGCGTCGCTGGCCCGCACCCGGCAGGCCATGCTCGACCTGCTGGAGCGATACCCGGAAACGGTGCTGTTTTCCGCCTACAGCGCCGTGGCCCACACCCACCGGCTGGGCCTGCACGATCTGTACGGGTGCTCCTATCCCCGGCGAAACCCCTCCACCGACGTGGGGCTGGGCCGCTCGTTCCGGCAATACCGCACGGACCTCACCTGGGACCGTCAGGCGGCCTGCTGCGTGCCCGACACCGACTGCCGCGACTGCCGCCACTACGCCGCCGGCAGCGCCGTGGTGACGGCGCGCCTGTTCCGGCACGCCGACGACCCCGACACTTTCCGGGCCTGGCTGGACTACGTGGACACCTACCTGGCCGTGTGGGTCAACGGCTACGAAAAGAGTGCCAACCTGAGTCGGAAGCCGGTTGCCCCGCCGGGGCACGACCCGGTGTGACGGCCCCCGATGCCCGGGCCGGCGGGAAATCTCCCCGACCGGGCGAACCACCTTTTTTTACACCGCCCCCTTGCGGGCGGGGAGCAGGAAAATGATCACCGTCAGTTCACTGTTGGACGCCTCCTGGTACGAGCGTTACCGACGTATCTCGAAACTCAACATCCGCAGTTCCATCTATGACGTCACCAACCAGTGCAACCTGCGCTGTAAGGGCTGTTTTTTCTTCTCGTCCAACGAGCACAAGGCCGCCCGCGAGGAAACGGACCTGCACCGCTGGGAAGCCTTCATCGACCGGGAGAAGGCCCGCGGCGTCAACCTGGCGATCCTCATCGGCGGCGAACCCACCCTCCACCTGGACCGCGTGGAGGCCTTTTACCGGCGTATGCCGACCTTCTGTGCCACCAACGGCCTGATCCGGGTGCCCCGCGACCGCTTCCCGGACCTGATGCTGGGCATCTCCCTGTGGGGCGACGAGGAAGACGAAAAGAAGCTGCGCGGCCGCGACACCTTCAGCGTCTCGAGCAGACATTACGCGGGCGATCCCAACGTCTATTACCTCTACACCATCACCCCCCGCCAGATCGGCAAGACCGAGCGCATCATCCGCCGGATCCGCGACGCGGGGCTGAAGGTGCACATGCAGCTGTTGTCCAACGATGAGGGCGTCGACGGCTTCGACTGGCGGCCGGAGGAACTGGTCGACATCCGCGGCGAGATGGACGACATGCTGGAGCGCTACCCGGACACCGTGATTTCTTCGAAGTATTACCACGAGATCATTACCACCGGGAAGATGCTGGGCCGCACCTTCGGCTGGTCCGAGTGCCCCTCGGTGACCGAGCCGCTGGACCGCCGCGATCCCCGCCCGCGCCGGCTGATCGGCTTCATCCGCTGGGCCTCTGACCTCAGGACCATGCACCGCTGCTGCACGTCGGAGACCCGCGACTGCGCCACCTGCAAGGACGGGGCGGCCCACATGAGCTGGGTGATGGTCAACAAGCGCGCCCACATCCGCACCACCCGGGACCTGCAGAACTGGATCGAGGTCTACGAGATGTTCGCCAAGCTCTACCAGTTCATTCCCTGGTGAGACCATCCCGGCGGCTGGATCGAGACGAATCCGCCACGGCCCCCCGTGAAACCGGGAAAGATGCGCCGGCGGGAGTGCGCGTGCGCAACGGACGACGGGCCAACCGGCCCGTCCATGGGGGGGTCTGAGGCCAATCCAAACACGGCAGGCATGATGAATACCGACGAAAAAGACCGCCGGGGAACGGCGGCCGCATGACGAACCGCCTCCCGGTCATCGTGGGCTATGACATGGTCTCCCCCCTGGGAACCGATCTGGAGCGCCAGTGGCGGCGGGCTGCGGCCGGCGAGAGCGGTATCGGCCCCCTGACGCGTTTTGCCGTGGACGACGCGTTCCCGGTGGACATCGCCGGAGAGGTGCCGGACGTCGACGTGGGCGCTTATCCTTTCCTGAGCCCGCGCAAACTGGCGCTGTGGTCTTCGCCGATCTACAGGCACTCCCTGCTGGCGGCGCACCGTGCCCTGCGCAGGAGCGGCATCGAGATCACGCCCGCGCTGGCCCCCCGGGTGGCGGTGACCTTCAGCACCGCCGTGGGCGGCCAGGACGCCCTGCTGCACGGCCACCGGCGCATGCTGCTGGAGGGCAAACCGCCGCCGCCCTGGGCCAACCCCAACTCCTGCATCAACATGGTGGGCGGCAAGGTCTCCATCCTGACCGGCGCCACCGGCCCCATCACGGCCGCCATCACGGCCTGCGCCACGGGCCTGACCTCTTTGATTGTGGGCGCCATGCTGCTGGCCCAGGGACGGGCCGAGGTAGCCATTTGCGGGGCGGTGGACTTCCCCCTGGTGCCGCCCATCGTGGCCGGTTTCGCCACCATGAACGGGGCTTTCCAGCGGAGTCCCGGGCAGGCCACATCGGACGCCGCCGGGGCCAGCCGCCCGTTTTCCGTCCATCGCCGCGGGTTCGTGGTCTCCGAGGGGGCCGCCTGCCTGATCCTCGCCACGCGGGAGTTTGCGGACGCCCACGGCCTGTCGGCGGCTGTCGAACTGGCCGGCTGGAGCATGACCTCGGACGCCCATCACTACGTGGCGCCGCACCTGGACACCGTGGCGCGCTGCATGGCCGAGGCCATCGACGACGCAGGCATCACCCCCGGCGACATCGACGCGGTCAACGCCCACGCCACGTCCACGACGGTGGGCGACCGGGTGGAGGCCCAAGCCCTGCATCGGGTCTTCGGCCGCCGCGTGCCGCCCCTGACGGCCAACAAATCCCTCACCGGGCACGCCATGGGGGCCTCCAGCGCCATCGAGTCCATCCTGGCCATAGAGGGCATGCGGCGGGGACAGCTGCCGCCCACCGTCAATTACCGGCCCGATCCGGCATTGACGCTGGCGGGCCTTGACGATAGACTGCGGAACCTTGAACAGGAGTTCGTGCTCAAAAACGCCTTCGGTTTCGGGGGCTGCAACGCCTGCACGGTTTTCAAAAGGACGGAATAGACGCAACGCATGAGAGCGCCGGCCAACAGACGGGTGTTCGTGGCGGGATACGGCGCCGCCACGCCCCTGGGCAAGACCTTTGCCGAAACCTGGCCCCGGGCGGTGCGGGGCGAGGCCGGCCTGCGCCGGCTGACCCGCTGCCGGACGCCTTCGCGGTCCAGCATCGTGGGCGAAATCCCCGGCTGGGACCCCTCCGAACTGGATTTCGTGAATCCCCGCGAAGCCGCCAACTGGAATGCCGCCTACGTGCATCTGACCATGGCCGTGTGCCGCGAGGCCTTGCAGCACGCCGGCATCACGCCGGATGCCGGCCTCGCGCCCCGCACGGCCTGCCTGATCGGCTCGGCCCTCAACGGCAGCGATGCCTTGCGCACGGCCGTGGACAACTTCGTCCACCGCGGCCCGCTGAAGGTCAGCCCCTACCTGCTGCCCAACCTGTGCGCCAACCTGCCGGCGGGCAAGGCCGGTATGCTGCTGGGGTTCACGGGCCCCATCTTCTCGCCCCAGGGGGCCTGCGCCTCGGGCAACCACGCCATCGCCATCGGCGCCCGCATGATCCGCGACGGCGACTGCGACGTGGTGCTGGCCGGCGGCGTGGAAACCTGCCTGATCCCGGAGATCATCCAGGGGTTCGCCAACATGCTGGCCACTTTCAAGGCCGATCCCGGGGACCGCGCCTTCGAAGACCCCGGCCGGGCCTCGCGGCCCTTCAGCGTCGACCGCCGGGGGTTCGTGCTATCCGAGGGCGCCGGCGTGGTGGTGCTGGCGGCCGACGAGGTGGTGGCGGCCCACGGCCTGTTCCCCAAGGCCGAGGTGGCCGGCGTCGGGTGGACCTCGGACGCCTGGCATTTCACGCTGCCCAACCCCGAAACCGTGGTGCGCGCCATGCGCCAGGCCATCGATGACGCCGAACTGTCGCCGGAAGACATCGCGGTGGTCAACGCCCACGGCACCTCCACGCGCAAGGGCGACCTGACCGAGGTGCAGTGCCTGCGAACGGTTTTCGGACGGCACCTGCCGCACGTGGCGGTGTCGGCCAACAAGTCCCAGATCGGCCACAGCCTGGGCGCCGCGGCCGCCATTGAGGCCGCCCTGGGCATCGAGGCCATGCGCCGCAGCCTGGTGCTGCCCACCATCAACCACATCCCGGACCCGGAACTGGCCGACGTGGACGTGGTGCCCCACGAGACCCGGCGGCAACGTTACGAATTCTTCCTGTCCAATGCCTTTGGTTTCGGCGGGACCAACTGTTGCATCGTCTTTCGGGGGGTGTGACATGAAGCCCAAGCCCTTCGTTCCCGACCCCCTGGCCGATCGTCCGAACTTCGTGCGCGACCGCACCGGCGGGCAGGTGTGGCACCGCTGCAGCCTGCGGACGCTGTACGCCGACACGGACCGCTCGGCGGTGGTCTACCACGCCAACCACCTGCGCTATTTCGAGTTCGGCCGGGCTTCGCTGATGCGCGACGCCGCCTATCCCTACCGGGAAATCGAGGACAGCGGCTACACCTACCCCATCATCCAGGTGGGGGTGAGCTACTACCACCCCCTGTACTACGACGACCGCATCTGGATCCACACCCGGCCGGCGCAACTGGAGCGGGTAAAGCTGCGCTTCGACTACGTCATCACGCTGGCCGAGGGCGGCGAGATCGCCTGCACCGGCTTCACCCGCCACTGCGCCATCAACGCGGCCGGCACGCCGGTGGAAGTCGACCCCAAGACCGCCCGCCTATGGGAAGTGTTCCCCTCGTGAGCACCGCCCGCCGCGTGCCGTTGGAGATTCCCCTGCCGCCCTGGCTGCAGGACCACCGTTTCGGGGAGACGGCCGTGCTCCCGGCCGTTGAGATCATGGCGCTGCTGGCCCGCGCGGCGGCCCGTGAATATCCCGGGGTGGCCACCGGCCACATCCGCGGCGCCCGTTTCGATCGCTTCCTGAAAATCCCGCCCCGGGTGGGGCGTGTGGCCGCCACCGCCGTGCTGACCCCGCTTGCCGACGGCGGCCTGCGGGCGGCGCTGGAGACGCGCTTTCGTTCGCCCAACACCGCCATGCGGCGCACCCTGCGCCACGCCGAGATGCACTTCGGCGAAGACGGGGCGGTTTCTGCGCCGGCGTTCGAGGCGGCCGGGTCTCCGGGGGGACGCGAGGCATTGCTGGACGCCGAACGCATCTATCCCGAACTGGTCGATTTCGGGCCGGCCTTTCGGAACCTGCGGGGCCGCCTGCACCTGGGCCCCCGGGGCGTGCTGGCGCGGGTGGCCGGCGGCCCCCGCGGAGCGCGCAACGCCGGGGACGGGGGAAATTCCCCCTTGGGGGCGGTCTTTGCCCTGGACGCCGCTCTGCAGGCGGCCTGTGTCTGGGGGCAGATTTTCCGCGGCGTGGTGGCCTTCCCAACGGCCATCGCAAGACGGACCGTGGCGGCACCGACCGCAGCGGGTGAAACCTACCTGGCCCGGGTGTCGCCCAAGGCGGGCGACGGCGGCGATCTTTGTTTCGACATCCGGATCCTCGACCGTGCCGGTCGGGTGCGGGAAACCGCCCTGGGTGTGCACATGCGGGATCTCAGCCGCGGCCGCCTGCGGCCGCCGCCGTGGGCGGCATCGCTTGCGGCGGACTGAATTCCACCACCTCAACCCCGGCGGCAAATCTGCCGCCGGCGATGAAAAGGAGTTTACGACATGAGACGATACGCTTTTGGAACACTGGCAATGGTGATGGTCCTGGTCTGGGGGCTGGCCGGCACGGCCGCCGCCGATGAATACACCGATACCATCGCCCTGTTCAAAAAATCACCGGCGGTCAAGACGTTTTTCAAGAACGCCTACGGTTACGCGGTGTTTCCCAACGTGGGCAAGGGCGGCATCGGCATCGGCGGCGCCTACGGCAAGGGCCGTGTCTACCGCCGCGGCAAGGTCACCGGCACGGTCTCGCTGTTCAAGGCCAGCATCGGCCTGCAGCTGGGCGGGCAGGTGTTCAGCGAAATGATTTTCTTCAAGGACAAGCGCGCCTACGACGATTTCACCAGCGGCAACTTCGAGTTCGACGCCACGGCCTCGGCGGTGGCCATCACCGTGGGCGCAGAGGCCCAGGCCGGCACCCAGGGCACCACGGCCGGTGTGAGCAGCCCCGGCTCCGGCAACCAGGCCGCCTCCGCTTACCGGAAGGGAATGGCCGTGTTCGTGCACGCCAAGGGCGGCCTGATGTTCGAGGCCGCGGTGGGCGGCCAGAAATTCAAGTTCACCCCCAAGTAGGGGGAAAACGGCCTGTCGGGGGGTCAGCCGTAGCGGTCCAGCAGCTTTTCAACGGCCACGCGGGTGGCCCAGCGCAGGAATATCCAGGAATACTCGCCGCCGGCCAGCACCATGCCCAGCAGGAAAACCAGGTGCGAGAGGCCGTAGACCAGCGGTCCGCCGATCATCACGATCAGCGGCTGATGCATGGTCACCGAGAGGGTGCCCAGCAGCCCCACGGCCGGCCAGCCGATGATGTAGCTGACACCGATGGCCGTGACCCCCAGAATGATGCGCGGGCCCGGCTTGCGCTTGAAGGCGCTCAGGTCCGCCTGCTCCTCGATGGCGCTGCGGACGAATTCGATGGCGGCGATTTTTCGGACGAGTTTTGATATGATGGAATCGGTGCTCATGGATTCAAAAAAACGACCGTTTTCCAGACGGTCGTTCGGATTCATGTTACGCCATGAGAGATCGCAGGGCAATATCTAATCGCAGGCGAAACCCGCCGTCCGAGGGATTCATGCAACCAGACTCGAGCGCCATAGCGGGCCGGACCCCGGCCGAACCCGCCCCGGAAGACACCGGCGTCCGGTGCTGCCTCGGCTGGGGCTATTTCGACCGGGTCTACTGCATTTCCCTGGACCAGCGCCCCGACCGAAGTACGGCGGCCCGCCGCCAGTTTCGGAAGGTGGGACTGGCGGAGCGGGTGGAATTCACGGCTTTTCAGCGGTGCGACGAAAACCGTGAGCGGGGCATCTTCGAATCCCACCGGGCCTGCCTGGCGCGGGGCCTTGCGGCCGGCGCCGAAACCATCCTGGTCTTCGAGGACGACATCCTCTTCGAAGGCTTCGATCCTGAGGTGCTGGAGGACTGCGTGCGGTTCATGCAGGCCGATGCCGGCTGGCAGGCCTTCTTTTTCGGCTGCTTGGTGCGCGGGGCGCGGCCGACGCAGCACCCCGCGGTGATCGCCGTGCGCTACCGCAGCCTGGCCCACGCTTACGTCGTGCGGCGGGCTTTCGCGCGGCGCCTCGTCCGGCAGGCCTGGCAGGGGCGGCCCTTCGACGCCGTGCTGTCCGACCTGCTGGAAGAGGCCTACGCCGTGCGTCCGGCGTTCGCTTTCCAAAGCGACTCGCCGTCGGACAACACGCGCCACCGCCGCCTGGAACGGCTGCGCAACGCCTTCGGCGGGCTGCGGCGCATCCAGAAGGCCAACGAATTCTACCAGGGCCATAAACGCATCATCATCGCCGGCCACCTGCTGGTGCTGCTGGCCATGCTGCTTTCTCTGCTCTGATGTTATTGACTGCCAACAAGAAACGCCCGCCGCTGCTGCCGGTCGACTGGCCGTGGCTGCTGGGGTCCCTGGCCGTCGTCGGGCTGCTGCTGGCCGTCGGGCTTTACCGGCTGCACATCGACACCGACGTCATCGGGCTGCTGCCCACCCGGGACCGCGTCATCGGCGACGCGGTGGACATTCTCGAGAGCCACCCCATGGCCAACCGGGTGGTCATCGACGTGGGGTTGCGCCACCGGGACCTGCCGCGCCTGGTGGCCCTGGGCCGGCGCGTGGAAGAGGCCCTGAGACGGAGCGGCCTTTTCCGGTCGGTGGGCAACCGCGCCATGGCCTCACAGTTCGTGCGGCTGCTGGTGTCCGTCACGGACCGCCTGCCGCTGCTGTTCAGTGCGGTGCAACTGGAAAAGCAGGTGCTGCCGCGCCTGGGGCCGCAACAGGTTGAAGAACGGCTGTCGGAACTGCACGCCCGACTACTGGCGCTGGGCGGTATCGGCCAGGCCGCCTTCATCGCCAAAGACCCCCTGGGCCTGCGGGAACTGGTCCTGGCGCGGCTCTCGCAGCTGGCGCCGACGGGAGACGTACGCATCCACCAGGGACAGCTGATCTCCGCAGACGGCCGCCACCTGCTGGTGATCGCGGACCCCGAGGCATCGGGCACCGACACGGCCGCCGCGCGGCGCATCCGGGACCTGCTGCAGGGGCTGTCGCAGACCCTTTCAAGGGAAACCCGCGGCGGCAACCCGGTGACCCTGACGGCCACCGGCGCCTACCGCGCGGCGCTGGACAACGAAACCATGATTCGCGGCGACGTGCGGCGGGCCCTGATTCTGACCACCGTGGGCATCGTGCTGCTGCTGGTGTTCGCCTTCCCCCGGCCGCTGATCGGCCTCTTCGCCCTGCTGCCGGCCGTGGCCGGAACCCTGACGGCGCTGTTCGTCTTCTCGCTCTTTCACCGCAGTATCTCTCTAATGGTGCTGGGCTTCGGCGGTGCCATCATCTCCATCACCGTTGACCACGGCATCGCCTACCTGCTGTTCGTGGACCGCCCTCACGAGACCCGTGGCCGCCGCGCGGCCCGGGAAGTGTGGCACATCGGGCTGATGGCCATGCTGACCACCGTGGGCGCCTTCGCAGTGCTGTCGCTCAGCGGCTTTCCGATCTTCGAGCAGCTGGGACAGTTCACCGCCCTGGGCATCGGACTGTCCTTCGCGTTCATCCACACCGTCTTTCCCAGGATCTTCCCGCGGCTGCCCGCGGCCCGGCGGGAGCGGGTCCCCATCCAGCGCCTGGTGGCCGCCGTTCCGCTGCCCGGGAAAAAGGCCGCCTGGGGCGCGCTGGCCTTCGGGGCCCTGATGCTGGTGTTCGCCCGGCCGGAGTTCAACGTGTCGCTCGCGGCCATGAACGCCATGCGCCCCGAGAGCCTGGCCGCCGAAAAGCGGGTGTCGGAAATCTGGGGCGGCATCCTGACGCACATCTACCTGATGCTCGAGGCACCTGCGATCCCGGCCCTCCAGGAGTGCTCCGACCGGGTGCTGGACCGCATGATGCCGGACCTGGCCTCGGGGTTCCTGTCGTCGGGCTTCACCCCCTCGATGGTCTTTCCGGGCAGGGACCGCAGCCGGCGCAACCTGCAGGCCTGGCGCACCTTCTGGACCCCGGCCCGCATCGCGGCGCTGCGGAAGCACCTGGCCGACGCAGGAAAACAGCTGGGGTTCGCGCCCCGGGCCTTCGACCCCTTCCTGGCAAAGCTGAAGGGCCAAAGCGTTCAAATAGTGAACGACATTCCCGAAGCCTTCTTCCCGCTGCTCAACATCGCCCGGGTCGCCGGGGGGGGCGGCTGGGTGCAGGTCGGCACGGTGACGGCGGGGCCGGCCTACGACGGACGGCGCTTTTTCGCGCGCTACGGGCCGCTGGCCCGGGTCTTCGACCCGGTGCTTTTCTCCCGGGAGATGGGGTCGGTGCTGTTTCACACTTTCCTGAAAATGCTGGCCGTCATCGGCGTCTGCGTGGTGGTCTTCCTGCTGCTGTTCTTCGTGGACCTCCGGCTGACGCTGATCGCGATGCTGCCGGTGGTCTTCGCCTTCGTCAGCACCCTGGGCACCCTGCACCTGCTGGGCCGTCCGCTGGACATCCCCGGCCTCATGCTGGCCATCGTGGTATTCGGCATGGGCATCGACTACAGCCTGTTCCTGGTGCGCGCCTTCCAGCGTTACGGCGATCCCGACCGGCCGCAGTTCGTCCTCATCCGCACCTCCGTGCTGCTGGCGGCGGCCTCGACCCTGGTGGGTTTCGGCGCCCTGTGCACGGCCGAACACACCATGCTTCAGAGCGTGGGCCTCACCTCGCTGCTGGGCATCGGCTACAGCTTTCTGGGGGCTTTCGCCATCCTGCCGGCCCTGCTGCGCCCCCGGTTCCAGGCGCCTGCCGAAAACGGAACGGTCGTCGCGCCGGGGCTGGATCCCGTGCTGACGCGCTACCGCGTCCTGGAACCTTACCCGCGTCTGTTCGCGCGCTTCAAGCAGCGCCTGGACCCCATGTTCACCGAACTACCGGAGCTGGTCCGGAAGGGTCCCGTGGAGACCGTCATCGACATCGGCACCGGCTACGCCGTGCCGGCCTGCTGGCTGCTGGCGCGCTTTCCCGCCGCCCGCATCTACGGGCTGGAGCCGGACCCCGACCGGGTGCGCGTGGCCCGCCGCGTGCTGGCCGGACGGGGCGAAATCACCTGCGGCCGCGCCCCGGACATCCCGGCGGTTCCCGACCCGGCCGACCTGGCCGTAGTGCTGGACATGATCCACTACCTCGACGACCGCGCCCTGACGGCCACGCTGGAAAAACTCCACCGGCGCCTGCGGGACGGCGGGCAGCTGCTCCTGCGGGCGGTCATGCCGCCCGAGGGGCGTTTCCCCTGGCTGTGGTGGATCGAGCGGCTGCGCTGCCGGCTGCGCGGCGTTCCGCTCTTTTTGCGGCCGGTGGACGACATCGCCGGCCGGATTCGGGCATGCGGCTTCGAACTGCGGCGCCACCACCCGTCGGGGGGCACCCACGACCTCTACTGGTTCGACGCCGTCAAGCCGCACCGGACGTGACGCCATGACGCATTCGACCTTGAAATCACGAGCCATCGCACCGGCCCGGATCGCCGCGGCCGCGGCGTTTGTGCTTGCGGCGGCCCTGGGCTGGTGGGACGTGCGCCTGGCGGCCGTTCCGCTGGCGCTTTTCGTACTCCTGTCGCTGATCATGCCCTTTTTCCCGCGCCTGGGTTACTTCGGGCCTGTCATCTGCAGGGGGGCCAGCGGACACCGCGCCGTGGCCCTGACTTTCGACGACGGACCCAACCCCCGGTCCACACCCCGGCTGCTGGCGCTGCTGGCCCGGGAGCGGGTGCCGGCCACCTTTTTCGTCACCGGCGCAAAGGCGCAGCGGCACCCCGGGCTGGTGCAAGAAATCCTGGCAGGCGGCCACACGGTGGGCAATCACTCTTTCAGCCACGACTATCGTCTCTACTCCGGCATCGGCCGGCGACTGGGACAAGATGTTCAGGCGGCCCAGCAGGCGCTGGCGCAGATCGGCATCGCCTGCCGCGCCTTCCGCCCGCCAGCCGGCATCGTCTCGCCCCGGCTGCCCGGGGTGGTCAAGGCCCACAACCTTTTCATTGTCAACTACAGCTGCCGCGCCCTGGACGGCGGCAACCGGCGGGTGCGCGGGCTGGCACGGCGGATCCTGCGGCGGGTGCGGCCGGACGACATCGTTCTGCTCCACGATCTGCCGCCCAAAGCCCCGGCCACCGTCGGCGACTGGCTGCGGGAAATCGAAAGCCTGCTGGCGGGCCTGCAGGAGAAGGGCCTGTCGATCCTGCCGCTGGCGGACCTCATCGGCCGGCCGGTCATGACGCTGGAGTCCGGCCGGCCGCCGATAGATTCCTTGAAGAGGCACCCATGAACGCAGGTTTGCACGAACAGCGCGCGGCCCTGGCGGCACGCATCACCCGGCTGGCGCGGGGTCCGCGCCAGCCCCACCGGCGCTTCGTGATCGGCGGCGCCACATACGCCGACCTGTATGCCACGGCCGCCGGCATCCGCCGACGCCTCTTCTCTTTCGGCCGCCCCGAAAACGTGATTGTGGCCACCGAAGACCGCCGGCTCCTCATGGCCGCCCTGCTGGCGGGGCTCACCGGAAGCTTCACCGTCCTGCTGCCGCATGCCCTGTCCCCCCGCGCGCTTTCGCGGCTGCACGACCTCACGGGCTGTCGGGTGGGGATCGGAGATCAACCCGATGTGTTTCCCCCCGGCACGCGGGTCCTGGCGCCCGGGGCTCTTGCGGAGCCGGGGCCTGACGAGGCCCTGGACACGACCCCCGACCCGGACAGGGTCTGGGTGCGGCTGTTCACCGGCGGTTCCACGGGGCGGCCGCAAATGTGCACCAAGACGCCGCGCAGCCTGCTGGGCGAAGCCCTGTACCTGGCGGAAACATTCGGCCTGGACAGCGGGGACCGTGTCGTGGCAGCCGTCCCCCCCTACCACATCTACGGATTGCTGTACGCGGTGCTGGCACCCTTCGCGGCCTCGGCGGCCGTCCTGAACGAACGCCCCTTTTTCCCCGGGGAAATCGAAGGGGCCGTCGCGGCGCACGCGGCCACGGCGCTGGTGGCGGCGCCCATCCACTACCGGGCCCTGCGAAACAGCCCCCTCGCCCACGGCGGCCTGCGCATGGCCTTTTCTTCGGCCAGCATGCTGCCCGAAGAAGACAACGCCGCCTTCTGCCGAAAGACCGGTGCACCGGTCTTCGAAGTCTACGGATCTACCGAGACCGGCGGGGTGGCGTCGCGCTGCCGGGCCCGCGGCCAGACCGCCTTCCAGGCGTTCGCAGCCGTGGACTGGAAGATCCATGACGGTCACCTGCTGGTGCGTTCGGACTTCCTGTCTCCCGAACCGGACCGCGATGCCGACGGCTTCGTGAAAGTCGGCGACCGTGCACGCCGGGACGGTAAGGGGGGATTCTTTTTGCTCGGGCGATCGGATGGAATCGTCAAGGTTGCCGGGAAAAGGGTCGATCTTGAAGACATCCGGGAAAAAATCATCGCGATAGACGGCGTGCGGGATGTTGTGGTCCTGGCGCTGCCCCATTCCGGACAAAGGGAGAACACGATCGCCGTTGTGGCGGCCGGTGAGGTCGCCGCAGAAAAAATCAGAGCGTCGCTTTCCGATCGTCTCGAAGCCCATGCCCTTCCCCGCCGGATTGTCATCGTGAGCGACATCCCGTTTACCCATACCGGAAAAACGGACCGTCATGCAATCAAGCGTTTACTGCATCAAAAGCGCTCGTAACATTCCATTCGCCATTTGAGGGGATGCATTTCCTCCTGAAATGGGGGCATGGGCGCAGACATATCGGTCCTGTTTCGAGATTAGGCAGATCGACGCGATCGGTCGTTATTGGAATCACACTCATTTCGGATTCATTTATTGATCATCCCGCTTCACGAGACCTGGGCTTCCTGTTTGGTTCCCTGTCTGGTTGGTCTTCTCGGCCGGGTTCTTTTGTTGCGCATCCTGTTTCTCTACTTTCATCTACGGTAATGCCGGAGCAGCCGACGGCAGTACCCGGTATCTTTTGACGCTTACAGGAGGAACCGCCGCCGGTTTAGCTTCAATCGCCCAATTCGCCACCGTTCCCCGGGGTGTTTTATTCCGTAAAGCCGTACGCCGTTAAGCCACACCGCACATGCGATTTAAAATGACCCCATCATCCGGTTTTGTTTCCACCCGCACGAATATGCCCCCTGAGAGCGCTTTCCAGAAAGGGTTTTTTATTGCCCTGACGATGCATGGCATTATATAATAGAGATATGAATATCTTCACCTCCTACTACGGCGCACCCCAGCGGGTCCCGGGCCCGGTGGCCATTTCCCTCAAGATCCCGGATGGGTTCCGCGGGGAGCTCTTCCCGGACCTGGCGCCCACGGCGGAGCTGGAGGAGGCCTACGGGGCCGGCCAGATCGACGAGGACCGTTACATCGCCGTCTACCTGGACCTGCTCAGGGAGCGCCGCCTGACGCCCGATTCCGTGTTGCGGCGCCTGCCGTTCACCTGCACGCTGATGTGCTGGGAAAAGCCCTACCAGTTCTGCCACCGGCACGTGGTGGCTAAGTGGCTGCGTGACCACGCCGGCGTGGAGGTGCGCGAATACGGCACTCGCTTCATCAAGGGCGGCCTGGGGGTCCTGTGACCACCGGCGCCGCTGACGGCACGGGGGTCGTCGAACTGCGTCGCCTGGCCGTCGATTTCGTGGCCGCCTACCCCTCCCGACAGGGGGAGAAGCCCATCTGGCGATCGCCGCTGCTGGCTACGGCCGCCGTGGACCGGCGTTTCCAAAAGCTGCGCCAGATGGCCGCGCCGGATCACCTGCTGCCCGGCGACCTGCTGCCCGGGGCCCGCAGCGTGGTGGTCTTCTTCGTTCCCTTTGCGGCCTTCCTGGCCGAGGAAAACCACCCCGGCTCCTTTCCCTGCCGCAACTGGGGCCTGGCCTACCAGGCCACCAACCGTCTGATCGAAAAGCTGTGCGGCGCTATCCGCGATCATCTGGAAAAGCAGGGCCACCGCTGCGCCCTGACACCCGCCACCCATAACTTCGATCCCCAGCGGCTCATGGCCCGCTGGTCGCATAAGCACCTGGCCTACCTGTGCGGGCTGGGCCGCTTCGGCGTCAACGCCCAGTTCATCACGCCCGCCGGGTGCGCCGGGCGGCTGGGCAGCCTGGCCACCACCGCGGTCCTGGGCGACAGCCCGCTGGTGGACGACGAGGAGCTGTGCCTTCACAAGCGGGGGCACGGCTGCCTGCAGTGCGTTGCCCGCTGTCCCGTTCGGGCCGTGACGACAGCGGGCATTGATCGTCGGCGATGCTGGCAACGCCTGATCTTCAACCTTGAAAAAGGACCCACCCTGGCCGGACTGGCAAGCAGCACTCACGTGTGCGGCAAATGCCAGGTCAACCTGCCTTGCAGCCTGGGCATTCCGCATCCGTCCTGAACGGCGCTGACCGCGGATTGTCACCGGCTTCCCGGGTGCTCCCCGGACGACCTGCGACCGGGAGCCGCCGCCACGCGGTGAATGCTTTCCCGTGACAACCGATCCACGCTTGCACGAATATTGCATCTATCGAACAGTGTGCGGAAATCGGCCGAAACCGCAAGGCGGCGGCCGCAGCGCAATGCCCCGCCCGGACTGCGGTGCCGCGGTGCGCGCATTACCGGAAACCGCACGCCCGACATCCCATATTTGCCCTTTGAATTACAAAAAACGGCAGGCGGACCGTCCGCCGCCCGCAACACACGGGAGCACTCATGAACAGAAGACGAATCGCGGCCATGGCGATGGTGCTGGCAACCCTTCTACTGGCGGCCACGGCCTGGGCCGGTGTCCGTGAAGAACTGCTTGCGCTCATCAACGCGGAGAGACTCTCCCTGGGAAGGTCGGTGCTGACCTTCGATGCACGCCTGGACGCGGCAGCCCGGGCGCACTCCGACGACATGCTGGCCAGGGACTACTTCGCGCACGAATCCCTGGACGGCCGCACACCGGGCGACCGTATCAACGCCGAGGGGTTTTACGGCAGCTGGGGGGAAAACATCTACGCCCACACCGGCACGCCCGAGGCGCAGCGTGTTTTCAACGGTTGGAAAAACTCGCCGGGCCACTACGCCAACATGATCAACCCGGCGTTCAATGTGGCCGGTATCGGTATTGCGGAGGGCTCCTGGGGGTACTGGGATTCGGGCGAACACGATTCCAGCATTTACACCCTGGACCTGGGCAAGGCCACAGTCGAGTGCTACGACCGCGATGGCGACGGGGTCACCACCTGTGACGGCGACTGCGACGACGACGACCGGTCGGTACACCCGGGGGCCACCGAAATCCCTTACGACGGCATCGACCAGGACTGCAGCGGGGCCGATCTGACCGACGTGGATGGCGACGGGTACACGGCCAAGGCCGTCGGCGGCGGCGACTGTGACGACAACGACGCCCGCATCCACCCCGGTGCCGTCGAGATCGACGGCGACTTCGTGGACAACGACTGCGACGGAACCGTAGACGAGGGGGGTGTCGATTTCCAGCCAACCTGCACCACGGACCGCAACAAGCGGCATCTGCGGGCCGGAAGGGCCTATTTCGATAAAGACGGCGACCAGGGGAGAGGCTACTATGCCAAGGGGTCGGGGCAGTTCTTGGGCACCAGGGGCAGCGCCCTCGTCGAACTCAAGGAAGTCTCCCCCGGCTACTACGAGGAAGGACGCTGTCAACCCTTTCCCATCTGTACTTCCGCCACCGTCAAGCAGCACCTGGCGGCACGGCGCGTCTACTTCGACAAAAGGGGCGCCCAGGGAAAGGGCTTCTATGTCACGGGCTCGGACGAGTTCCTCGGCAGATCCAAAAAAACCGTCGTCGAACTCAAGGAAACCGCCCTGAACCACTACGAGGAAGGACGCTGTCAACCCTTTCCCATCTGTACTTCCGCCACCGTCAAACAGCACCTGGCGGCGCGGCGCGTCTACTTCGATAAAAGGGGCGCCCAAGGAAAGGGCTTTTACGTCACGGGCTCGGACGAGTTCCTCGGCAGATCCAAAAAAACCGTCGTCGAGCTCAAGGAAACCCACCTCAATTACTACGAGGCTGGATGTGACTGATGTTCTCATCGGCGCCGTGGGTCATGAGGAAATCCCCGGCGCCTGGGCCGCCATGGCGTCAATGACATCGCGGGTTGCCTTGACATCGGCATACACGGCGTTTAGCACGGCCATGTATGCAGCGTGCACCAGGGCGGCGGACGCTTGCGTGTATCTCCGCGCTCGCGATGCCCGGACGGGTCGACAGGTGCCGGACGTGAACCACGGGTCGGCCGGTGGCGCGAAAAAAACGCAAACAGCTCCCAGACCTACCCGGCGGCATCGACCGCACGGTCCACCTCCATGCGGCCGCCGGGGAAATAATCTCTCTGTATGTCGATGAGCACCAAGGCTTCGGACACGGTGTTCTCCTTTCCGACTTTCTGGTTTTCAGACCGCTTCGATTCCGCAGAAAATACCGCCTACCTGCGCCACGACTGAATCTCCACGATGTTTCCCCCGGGATCCCTGAAGTAAACGAAAGTCAGGAGCCCCACACCCGCGACTTCCCTTTCGGTGACCTCTCCCAGCATTGTGCCGCCGCTTCGAATCGCGGCCTGCAGCGTCTGCCGCACATCGTCTACCGCGAAGGCGATGTGCGTAAAGCCCGTGTGATCGGCCATCATGGGGGCGGAGACATGCATGTCGCTGTAAGAGAAAATCTCCAGCGTGGGACCGTCTTCGCCGTACCCCGGCAGCAGCAGGTGCATGCCTTCCAGCACGGCGCCGGACAACCCGGTGGCGCGGTCCAGCCAAGGGACCGAGAGCGCCTTACGGAGCGGCTTCTCCGTGCACCCGAAGACATTCACGTAAAAGGCGGACAACCGCCGCCAGTACCGGCAAACAACCGGAGAGCTGGGGCCCGACGTCGAACACGTCCACGCGGGACAGGTTGACCAGCAGCACGCCCGTAAAAATGAGCAGCGAAAAAAACCATATTCGCCGGGGGAACTTCCGGCCGAACAGCATAAACACGAACAGGCTGGCGACGATCGTGAATTGCCAGGTGGCCGCCACTACCCAGCCGGGGGCGAAATCGGCGCTGAAACAGAGCAAGCCGTAGAACCCGCCGAACCCGATGCTCCCGGCCATGGTCCAGAACACCCAATGGGAAGCGAACAGTTTCACAACACCGCGCAACTGCTTCACTCCACCGCTGAAAAGAACGATCCCGGCCAGGAACGCAATGGTGAAAATGTACCGCAGGGAAGCCGACCACACCCAGTGCCCCCCTTCAACGTGCATCAGTTCGTTGAGGATGAAGGTGGCGCTGAAAAAAGCACCGGAAAGAATCCCCAAGGCAATCAGCTTTACCATAACCGTCCTGTCTTCGACCACCCATCGGCATCGCTGTGGCCGTTGGCGGCACCAGGGGCTGGACTCCCGCCGGCCGGGGCGGGTTTCGGCCCCCCGGTCCGCTTGGGGCCGTGTTCCCCCTTTTGTTTGCCGCACGGCGGCAGCTTAACACGAAGCAAAGCCCGTCGGCAAATGCGAATCGTGCGTGCCGGAAAAAGACGCCGCGTGCGCATCCTGACGCATGGTTGTTTTCGGAGCCGGAGCGGCGCCGGCAGCGACCCATGGCTGCCCCGAGTAAAAAAGGCCGCTTTACCTGCGGCCTCGAATGTATTACTGTATTTTGTTTTCGACATATGCACGGATTCAGGTTGTCTGCCGTGAGACAGCCACAGGATTGCGGAAAAGCGGAGTCGTTCAGATGAAAAAAAAGTTTCTGCTGATACCGATTATCGCGCTGGTCGCCTTCGGGGCCTACAAGTTTTACGACCGCCGGGAAGAGGGCCCCAAAGACAAGCTCTTTCTTTACGGAAACGTGGACATTCGGGAGGTTCAGCTGGCCTTCCAGGATAGCGGGCGCATCCAGGAACTGCGGGTCGACGAAGGCGACCCGGTGCGCAAGGGACAGCTGCTGGCCGCCCTGGACCCGGTGCGCTATCGCTACGCAGTGGATCAGCTCAAGGCCCAGGTGGAGGCGCAGCAGCAGCTGTTGGATCGCCTGCTGGCCGGCACCCGACCCCAGGAAATCAAGAAGGCGCGTGCCGAGGTCAGGGCGCGTCAGGCCCAGCTGCAGGACGCCGAACGCACCTACCGCCGCATCCGCAACCTGGCCCTGGTCAATCAGGTGTCCAAGCAGCAGCTGGACAACGCCGAGTCGACGCTCAAAACCGCCCGCGCCCAACTGGAGGCCGCCAAACAGGCCCTGTCGCTGGCCATCGAAGGGCCGCGCAAACAGGACATCGCCCGCGCCCGGGCCACGCTCAAATCGCTGCAGGCCGCCCTGAACCTAGCCAAGCAGAAACTCAGGGACACCAAGCTGTATGCGCCGGAAGACGGCATCATCCGCAACCGCATCCTGGAGCCGGGGGCCATCGCCTTCGCCTCCCGGCCGGTGTTCACCCTGGCCCTGACCAACCCGGTGTGGGTGCGGGCCTACGTGCCGGAGCCCGACCTGGGCAAGGTCAAAGAGGGCATGCTGGCCGAAATCACCACGGACAGCTTTCCCGGTAAGACCTATCGCGGCTGGATCGGGTTCATTTCTCCCACGGCCGAGTTTACCCCCAAGACGGTGGAAACCCCGGAACTGCGTACCAAGCTGGTCTACCGCGTGCGCGTTTTCGTCTGCAACCCCCGCAACGAGCTGCGGCTGGGCATGCCGGTGACGGTCACCGTGGACCTGAAGCAGCCCAAATCGTCGTCCCGGCCCCCCTGCAAAAAAACCGGGGAAGACAAGTGAGGCGCGCCCGGTGAACGCTTCCCGGCCCGTCATCGAATTGCGGCGCGTGGTGCGCACCTTTACGGTGGGCAAGCGCTGCATTACGGCCCTGGACGGGGTCGACCTGGCGGTGCGGCCCGGCATGGTCACTGGCCTCATCGGGCCCGACGGGGCCGGCAAGACCACCCTCATGCGCCTGTGCGCGGGCCTGCTGACACCGGACAGCGGGGACGTGTCTGTGATCGGCATCGACGCGGTCAAGAGCCCCCTGGAGGTTCAGGCCAGCATCGGCTACATGCCGCAGCGCTTCGGGCTCTACGAGGATCTCACCGTCTCGGAGAACATGGCGCTCTACGCCGACCTGCAGGGCGTGCCGCATGACCGGCGCGCCGCGCGCTACGGCGAGCTGCTGGACATGGCGGGGCTGGAACCCTTCATGGGACGGCTGGCCGGCCGCCTGTCGGGAGGCATGAAACAGAAGCTGGGACTGGTGTGCACGCTGGTGCGGCCGCCCCGACTGCTGCTGCTGGACGAACCCACCGTGGGAGTCGACCCGGTCTCGCGTCGCGAGCTATGGCAGATCGTTTATCGCCTGGTGGAAAAGGAGGGCATGAGCGTGCTGCTCAGCACGGCCTACCTGGATGAGGCCGAGCGCTGCCGCGACGTGGTGCTCATGCACCGCGGCCAGGTGCTGGGCCAGGGGCCGCCGGAGAGCTTCAGCCGCAAGGTCGTCGGCCGCACCTGGTTCGTGACCGCGCCGGGCATCAGCAAACGCCGCCTGCAGGCCGACCTGGCCCGCAGCGAGAAGGTACTCGACGCCCTCATCCTCGGCCGCGGGGTTCGGGTGGTCACCCTGGAAGCCGAAAACCCCGGCGTTTGGCTGCCGGACGTCGAGGGGATCCGCGCCGAAGCCGTCGAGCCCCGTTTCGAGGACAGCTTCATCGACCTGCTCAAGAAAAGGACGGACGCCGGCGACGGCGGCAGCGCCATCCGGGTGCGACGGCCGGTCGAGGGTGCCGCAGGCCGGGACGCCATCGTGGTGGAGAACCTCACGCGGCGCTTCGGCGACTTTTACGCCGTGCGGGGTATCGACTTCCGCGTGCGGCGCGGTGAGGTTTTCGGCCTGCTGGGGGCCAACGGCGCCGGCAAGACGACCACCTTCCGCATGCTGTGCGGCCTGCTGCCCATTTCCGACGGCCGCTGCCTGGTGGACGGTGTAGACCTGCGGCGCGCCGCCGCCCGCGCCCGTGCCCGCATCGGGTACATGGCCCAGAAGTTTTCCCTCTACGGCGAGCTGTCCGTGGTGCAGAACCTGCGCTTTTTCAGCAGCGCTTACGGGCTCAGGGGCAAGCGGCAGCGCGAACGCATGCAGTGGGCGCTGGCCACCTTCGGCCTGGAGGAGTTCGCCGATACGCGCAGCGCCAGCCTGCCGCTGGGCTTCAAGCAACGCCTGGCCCTGTCGGTGGCCCTGATGCACGAACCCGGAATCCTGTTTCTCGACGAGCCTACCTCCGGGGTGGACCCGCTGGCACGCCGCGAGTTCTGGGTGCACATCAACGCCTTGGCCGAGCAGGGGGTCACCGTGCTGGTGACCACCCATTTCATGGAAGAGGCCGAGTACTGCGACCGCCTGGTGATCATGGCCGAAGGGGAGGTCCTGACGGCCGGTACTCCCGAGGAGACCAAGTCCCTCTTCCAGCGGCAGGGACGGCCGGAGGTAACCATGGAAGACGCCTTCATCGGCCTGCTGGAAGCCCGCCGCGAGAAAGTGAGGGCGGCGTGAAGCGGGGGGGCGGTTTCATGCGGCTGCGGGGGATGGTCCGCAAGGAGTGGCTGCAGATCCTGCGCGACCCCTCCAGCATTGCCATCGCCTTCGTGCTGCCGATGATCCTGCTGCTGCTCTTCGGCTACGGTGTTTCCCTGGACGCCAAACACGTCCCCCTGGCCCTGGTGGTGGAAAAACCCGATCCGCGCACGATGAGCTTCACGGCGGGATTCTACCAGTCGGAATATTTCCAACCCATCCCCATGCACACCATCCAGGAGGCCGAGACGGCCCTGCGGCACCGCATCGTGGACGGCATCGTCTGGCTGCGGGCCAATTTCGGCCGCGACTACCTCAAAAAAGACGCTCCCCCCATCAGCGTGATCGTCAACGGGGTGGACGCCAACAGCGGACGGCTGATCCAGGGTTACGTGCAGGGGGTGTGGGTGAAGTGGCTCGACCAGCAGGCCCTCGAGGGAGGCGGTGAGCTGAACATGCCCGTGCGCGTGGAGCAGCGTATCTGGTACAATCCCGAGGTCCGCAGCCGCAACTACTTGGTGCCGGGCATCATCGCGGTGATCATGACGCTTATCGGGGCACTGCTGACGGCGCTGGTCATCTCCCGCGAGTGGGAGCGGGGAACCATGGAGGCCCTGCTGGTGACGCCCGTCAGCGTGCGTGAGATCCTGCTGGGCAAGCTGCTGCCCTACTTCATCCTGGGCATGGGCGGCCTGACCCTGTCGGTCGCCATGGCCCTGCTGGTCTTCCAGGTGCCCCTGCGGGGTTCCATGGCCGTGCTGTTCGGCTGCTCGGCGCTCTTTCTGCTCACCGCCCTGGGTATGGGGCTGCTGATCTCCACCCTCTCGCGCAACCAGTTCGTGGCCGCCCAGGTCGCCATCATCGTGACGTTCCTGCCCGCCTTTCTGCTGTCGGGCTTCATCTTCGACATCGCCAGCATGCCGGCCGGCATCCGTAACCTGACGTACATCATCGCGGCCCGCTACTACGTGGCCATCCTTCAGACCGTCTTCCTGGCCGGCGACGTCTGGAGCGTCATCTGGCCCAATGCCGCCGCACTGGCGGCCATGGCGCTGTTTTTCCTGGCCGTCGTGCGCCGCAAAACCCGAAAACGTCTGGATTGAGGAGAGAGGTCGTGGTACGCCGCATTCTGGCCCTGATCGTCAAGGAACTCCTGGCCTTGTTGAAAGACAAGAAGGGGCGCATGACGATCATCGTGCCGCCCCTGGTACAGCTGATCGTCTTCGGCTACGCGGCCACCTTCGACCTGGAGCAGGCGCCCATCGCCGTCTTCAACGAGGACGGCGGCCAGGCCTCTCGGGAACTGGTGGCCCGCTTCGCCGCCTCCAGGGGATTCAAACTGGTACGCCATCTCCACAGCGACGGTGAAATCGCGCCGCTCATCGACAGCGGGCGTGTGCTGATGGTGCTGCACCTGGGGCCGCGCTGCTCCGACGGGCTGCTCGACGGCGGGGGGTGCTCCCTGCAGGTCATCATCGACGGCCGCAACTCCAACACGGCCATGATCGCCCTGAACTACGTGCGCGACATCGTGACGGCCTTCAACGAGCAGTGGATCCGGGATCACGGCGGGGTGTCGCCGCCGGCGCGGCTCAACCTGCGCGCCTGGTTCAACCCCAACCTGGAGAGCCGCTGGTTCATCGTACCGGGAATCGTGGCCCTGCTGGCGCTGGTGGTGACCCTGGTGGTGACGTCCCTGTCAGTGGCGCGCGAACGCGAGGCCGGCACCTTCGACCAGTTGCTGGTGACCCCCATGCGGCCCGTCGAGATTCTCATCGGCAAGGCCGTTCCCGGCCTGATCATCGGCATCTTCGAAGGCACCCTGATCATCACCCTGGCCGTGCTGTGGTTTCGGGTGCCGCTGCTGGGCAGCCTGGCGGCCCTGTATGTGGGACTCGTGATCTACGTGCTGGCGGCCATCGGCGTGGGGCTGATGATCTCCTCCATGTGCACCACCCAGCAGCAGGCCCTGCTGGGGGCTTTCGTCTTCCTGGTGCCGGCCGTAACCTTGTCGGGGTTCTCCACGCCCATCGCCAACATGCCGCCCGCCGTGCAGACCATCACCCTGGCCGACCCCATGCGCTACTTCCTGGTGATCGTGCGGCGGGCCTTCCTGGAGGGCGCCGGCCTGACCGACTACTGGTCCCAGATATGGCCCATGGCCATCATCGCCGCCATCACCCTGAGCCTGGCGGCGTGGTTTTTCCGGCACCGGATGTACTGAAGGGCAGGGGTACGGACGATTGGCCGGTTCAGGCGGGGCCGCGGCCGCTGAAGACGGTGCGCACCAGGGCGAGGTAGAAGGCGGCCTGGTCCGAGGGCTGGCTCCAGTCGCCGTTGACCAGCAGTTGCACGGCGCCTTCGAGGTTGTCGCGAGTCAGTGAAATCTGGCGGAAGGCGGTGAACTCCTCCTGCTCGGCATGGTACCGGTAGCGCCGCCGGATCTCGTCGGCGCTCAGGCGCGAGTGCACCAGTGCCAGCAGGTCCGGCTCTCCGGTGGTTCCCGAGACCCCCAGGGCCAGGAAGGTGATCTCGTCATCCCGGATCTCCAGGCCCCACTCCTCCAAGGTCTCGCGGCGCAGGGCTGCGGCCGGGTGTTCGCCCGTGTCCAGGGCCCCGCCCACCGAGGTCTGCAGGGTGCCGGGCCGTTCGTAGACCCAGGGGCTGCGGCGCGGCACGAAGGTCA
>CAYZCL010000052.1:0-9408 GCA_964476595.1 uncultured Desulfobacteraceae bacterium | reverse complement strand
TAGAACGGGCAGCTCCCAGTGGATAGGAAATCCGGTAGCGCCCAGCGTTGCCAGGGGGATGCCGATAACTATAACCAGCGCGGTTGGATAGGCCGGGAATCTTAACCCTGTGCGCATCTGCCTGATTCGGTTCCAGCGAATCAATGCCAAGGCGGTGAGCACGGCAACAGCAAGAGCAATGAGGGTTGCGCCGGCGCCAGGTTCCATGATGGGTCGTGGAATCTGGAGGCCGCGGTTGCATAAAAATGCCAAATGGCCGAATTGCAAGGCCTGTCTTGGTCCGGGAAGCGGTGCGAGGATAGCCAGATACCAGAAAAGTATTTGCAGCAACAGCGGAATGTTGCGGATGGTTTCAGTATAGGCGGCTGCCATTCGGGAAATCAGCCAGTTGGGTGAGAGGCGGATTACACCGAGTAAGAAGCCAAGGAAGGTCGAGCATGTGATTCCCAGGGCTGAAACCAGCAAGGTGTTTAAAATACCCACTACCAAGGCACGTGCATAGGTGCTTTTGCTGGAATATTTTATCAGGGTCAGGCTGATGTCAAAACCCGAGGGTTCACTTAGAAAGCCAAATCCCGTGGTAATGCCGGCCTTGTGGAGATTGTGGGCGGTGTTGTAAATGGCGTAACCGGCAATGGCCATCAGCGCTATCAATACCACCGCCTGGGCGGTCCATGAACGGACGCGAGCGTCGTTCAACAGGCGGATGCCGTTTTTCTTCGTATGGTGGCTGTCATTACCCATCGCTGCCATTTTTTTCAGGCGTGGACTGCATATTCCAGAGGCTGCCTGATCCCAAAACGCCATTATCGGAAATGCGGGTCCACGCCGGCTTACTTTTTGCGGATCTAACGAATGGGAGGCGCGTACATGAGGCCTCCGTCTTTCCACAGGGCGTTCGGACCTCGCTGAAGTCCCAGTGCGGTTTTCGGCCCCACGTTGCGGTCAAAAATTTCTCCGTAATTTCCGACGTGTTTGATGATACGGTATGCCCAGTCGGCTGTCAGACCCATATACTGCCCAAAATTGGACCCAACACCCAGCAGGCGTTTTACAGCCGGGTTTTTCGATTTCAACATTTCGTCGACATTTTTCGAGGTGATGCCCATCTCTTCGGCATTGATTAGAGCAAAGAGCGTCCAACGCACGATATCGCTCCATTGCTGGTCTCCCTGACGGACAGCCGGAGACAGGGGTTCTTTGGAAATGATTTCCGGCAAGATGATGTGATCCTGGGGATTTTTAAGGGTGGTCCGCCGGGCTGCCAGTCCAGAAGCATCGGTGGTGTACACATCACAACGACCGCTCTCGTAAATGACCGTAGCTTCGTCCGCACTTTCGTAGACAACCGGTTTGTATTTCATGTTGTGTGCGGCAAAATAGTCCGAAAGGTTCAGTTCCGTGGTGGTACCCGACTGCGTACAGACACTGGCGCCGTTCAATTCCAGGGCACTTTTTACGCCCAACTTTTTAGGGACCATGAAGCCCTGACCATCATAAAAAATGACACCGATGAAATCCAGACCGAGTTTGGTGTCCCGCTGGTAGGTCCAGGTCACGTTTCGTGACAGGATATCGACCTCACCGGATTGCAGTGCGGTAAAGGCTTCTTTGAATGCCAGCGGTGTGAAACGGACCTTGTTGGGGTCGTTGAATATTGCCGCCGCCACGGCGCGGTCGAAATCCACGTCTAGTCCGGCCCAAACGCCCTTGGCGTTGGGTGCCGAAAACCCCACCACTTTACCGGATACGCCGGCGTTGACATAACCCTTTTTTTTCACGTCATCCAATGTGCCTGCATAGACACTGCTGAAAATAAATACCGCAATGATAACCGCCAAAATTGTCATTCCCTTAACTGATTTCATGCGCTACCTCCTTTTGGTGAATCAAGTTGTTATTCATGGTAAAGGTTTTATCCGGAACCTGAGAACGCCCAATGCCGCAGACGATTCGACGAATTTGAACGGCATCGAACTTATGATTACTTGAGCGCATCCTTAATGGCCTCGGCGCAGCGGCGCAGGTTTCGCTCCCAGTCTTCGGCCAGGGGGTCGGCCGTGACGACGCGCGCGCCGATGGCACGGGCGATGAGTTCGGCGCTCTTGCGCGAGAACTGGGGCTGGACCAGAATCAGGCGGATGCCCCGCCGGCGGGCGTGCTCGATGAGCGCTTTGAGCCGCGCCGGCTTGGGCGTCTTGCCCTCGACTTCCACCGGCACCTGACGCAGGCCGTAGTCGCGGGCGAAGTAGCCCCACGAGGGGTGAAAGACCATGAACTCCATGCCCCTGTACCCGGCGAACATCTGCTTCAGCTCGGCATCCAAGGCATCAAGCTCGGCGGCGAAGCGCCGGTGGTTCTCCCGGTATTGCTGTCGGTGCAGGGGATCGGCCTCGCCCAGGGCGCGTGCGATGTGTTCGGCTTGGATCTTCACCAGCCGGGGGGACAGCCAAATGTGGGGGTCCGGGATGCCCTTGTGCTGCGGTCGGCCTTTGCCGAGGAAAGTGGGCATGGGCATCTTTTCGATGCCCTGCTGGGTGCGCACGATCTGCATGCGGGAGTTGGCGGCGGCGATGCGTTTCATCCAGGCCTGTTCGAAAGGCACGCCGATGGCGAAGTAGAGCCGCGCCGACGCCAGGGCCGCCATCTGGCTGGGCCGCGGTTCATAAGTGGCCGGGTTGGCGCCCGGCCTTACCATGGCGGCCACGGTGACGTGGCCGCCGCCGATTTTCTGAACAAAGAATTTCTGGGGAATGATGCTGACGAAAACGCTGAGCCCGGGCGGGCCGCCGAGAGCCGGCGCGCAGATCCCGACCAGCGCGAGAGACAAAAGAAGGAAACACAACCGGTTGAGGCGCCGCAGATTCACTTTTTCACTTTTTCCAGCGCTGTTTCGAGGTCGGGTACGATGGGCAGGAAAGTGTCGAAACCCGAGATTTCGAACACTTCTTTGACGTAATCTTCCATGCTGCACAGCACGATCTCGCCGTCCAGCTGTTTGAGCTTCTTGGCTGTCTTGTTGAGGATGCGCAGCCCGGCGCTGGTGATGTAATCCAGGTTCTTGCAGTCGACAACGATGAAACGGGCGCCGTTCTCGATCGAGTCGGTGATCTTTTCATCGAATTCCGGCGACGTGTTGGAATCCAGGCGGCCGTTGAGCGAAAAGATGGCGATGCCGTTTTCCCGTTTTTCGAAAATTTCCATCTGCGTTTCTCCCTGGTTGAGCGATTGGTCTCCGCCGCCGCGCCGCAGGGACGTTTGCCGCTTCAGGCGTCGGCCGGCAGGGTTTTGGTCAATGTCAGGATGTTGCGGTCGTTTTCCCGTCGGTACTGCATGTTGTTCATCAGCTCTTTGCAAAGGTGAATGCCGAGACCACCGATCTTGCGGTTTTCCACCGGCCCTTCCAGCTCCGGTTTGCGGGCGGCGGCCGGGTTGAAGGGGATGCCGTCGTCTTCGATGCGCACCGTCAGCCGGCCGTCGCCGCAGGAGATGGTCACCAGGATCCAGTGCTCCTCACGGTCGCGGTATGCATAGGACACGATGTTGGTGAACAGCTCTTCGATCACCAGGTTGAGCTGAAAGGCCTGCTTGCGGTTCAGACCATGGGCCTCCCCGAAGGATCGGATGTTTTCGAACAACCGGTTGATTTCATCGAGACTGTTGCGCAGCTTGAGTTTCAGTTGACCCATGATGTGCCGTTCCGGCTTTTAAAGGATACTGACGCCGATTTTGCTGGTGCAGGCGCCGCAGCTTCCGTCGTGGCTGCTGATGAACTGTTCCTCCCAGGACACGATGATGTTGGCCAGGGACTGGAAGATCCTGGGAATGGTTTCCGGAAAGGGTTCGATGCCTTTCATGAACTTCTCCCGTTCGATCAGCATGACATACAGTTCGTCCACCGCCTGAAGGGAGAACAGGCGGCGGGTGTGTCCCACCAGAGACAGTGTGCCCAGCAGGCTGCCGGCGCCGTACTGGCGGATTTCGCTGGTGCCGTTGCCGGTTTCCAGGAGCAGCCGGGCCTTTCCCGAGATGATGTAAAAGGCGCAGCCGTCCTCGTCCCCCTGCTGAAACAGGAAGTCGCCCGGCTTGTAGATTTCGCGGCTGCACAGGTAGGCCAGTACTTTCAGGGCATCCAGGTTCAGCCCTCCGAAGAAACTGGTTTCACGCAGCAGCGAGATGTTATCCTGAAACTCGCAGGACCCGCCGTGGTTATCGTTTCCCTCCGGTGAGCTCATAGAGCATACCTCTCTTTTCCATCAATTCCTCGTAGGTGCCCATTTCGCCGATCTTTCCGGCCTTGAGCACGATGATCTTGTCGTATTTCTTGATGGTGTCCAGGCGGTGGATCACCGAAATCAACGTGTGGCGCCCCTTCCAGCGGGTGTCCAGCAGGTTCTGGATGCGAAACTGGGACTTATTGTCCAGTGCCGAGGTGGCTTCATCCATGATGAGCACTGGTGGGGCCTTGAGAAAGACGCGCGCCACGGCCAGCTTCTGCCGCTGGCCCCCGGACAGCCGGTCCCCGCTGCTGCCCACGTGGAACTGCATGCCGATTTCGATGATGGTCTCCAGCATGTCTTCGCCGATCAGCACCTGGATAATGCTCTGGTTGATTTTCTCCTGGGCGTGGGAGGTGGCGGTTTTCATCTTGCCGAAGAAGATGTTGTTCAGGATCGTCTGGGAGTAGATGTACCCGGAAGCCTGGTAGAAGGTGACCGCGCCGGGCAGGTCCTTCTGGATGGCTTCGCGGAAGATCGAGCGCCCCTCCATGATCAGCTCCTGCAACAGTTTGGGCAGCGCCACCATCTTGTGCTTTCCGGGGATGAACCGCAGGGCCAGCCCCAACAGTTGTTCCTGGTCCTCGGTGGGCAGGCGGTGCAGGCGCGCCTGCTGCAACCGGCCGCTCAGCGCCTTGTAGACTTCGATCTCGTCGGGCGAAATGGGGCTCTGCTCGAAGAAGATTTCGTCCGGGGGCAGGTTGCCGAGGATGTCGACGATCTGGCGGCACAGTTCGGCCCCCAGGCCCATCAGCGGTATGTGCAGGTCTGCCTGTTTGAGAAAATCGAGGAAGTACGGGTTGCGGGGCAGGTTCTCCACCTGCAGGTCTTTCCGGTTGGGGGTTCCGAAGAAGAGATTCTCCGCGATGCTGGAGTAGTACAGATACTGGTCGGGCTGGTAGAATTCGACGTATTCGGCGAGCTGCTGCCCGAAATCCTCCTGCAGGTTGCGACGCACGCGGATGATCTGTTCCACCAGCTCCGGGTTCTCATCGCGGGCCAGGATGGTGTTCAGGCCGAAGCGCAGCACGTCGACGAAGATGCCGGTCTGCTGCAGTACTTCGATCCGATCGTCGCGGTCCGGCAGTAGTGCGGGGTCGATCTCGCCGTGCCCGTCCAGGCGGGCGGCCGCGGAATACAGCAGGTTCTCCTCGATGGTGCCGGTGAAGATGAACGGGCTCTGGGCGACGAAACCGACGTTGTTGACGATGTCCCGCTTGGTCAGTTGCGAAACCTCGTGGCCGTCGATGAGCAGGTTGCCGTCGTTGTACTTGTAGAGCTGCCCGATGCACTGGGCCAGCGTGCTCTTACCGCTGCCCGAGAAACCGACCACCGCCAGGTGCTCCCCGGGCTTGAGCGAGAAGGTCACGTCGCGCAGCAGGCGGATGCCGGTCTCGGTGGCGAACGACAAGTTCTTGACCTCGATGGCCCCCTTGAAGGTGTATGGCTCGCGTCCCTCGGGCTCCAGAACGTGCTCCGGTTCCATGTCGAACAGCTTCATGGTGCGCCGGTAGCTGACCGACCCGTCCTGGTAGACTTGGTAGAATTCAATCAGTTCCTTCCAGGGGTCGTAGAGTTTCTCCTGGGCCGATAGGAAGGCCACAAGGGAGCCCAGCGCCAGCTGCCCCTTGATGGCTATGTAGCCACCCAGGATGAAGATCAGGAAGGGCCCCAGGCTGACGAAGAAGTTGTTGGTGCTCTTGATGCCGAAGCGGAACAGGCTCCAGCGCACGCGGATTTTGTAGAGCTGCTCGACGATGCGGTCGAACTTGCGGTTCTCGATGCCGAACGAGCCGTTGCTCTGGATCTCGTGGATGCCGGAAACCGTCTCGGCCACCTTGCTGGACATGACGCGCGCCTTGTCGATGCGCTGCTTGTTGGCGCGGTTGACGCGTTTCTGCAGCAGGGGGATCAGGAATATGACCGCGGGGTAGATGGACAGGGAAACGGCCGCCAGCAGCGAGTTGAGCCAGAACAGGTAGCCGGCGAAAGCCAGCAGGGTGAGAATGTTGCTGACCGGCACCGCCACCGCCATGCCCACGAAGTTGCCCGGCAGTGCCAGCTCGGATGCCAAGGCGTTGACGATGGTGCCCTGCTGGGTCTTGCGGAAGAAATTGAGCGGCAGGGTCAGCAGGTGGTGGTAGAGCTCCTTGCGCATCTCCGCCGTGGCGCGCTGGGCGATGAGGGTCTGCAGGATGTTGACCAGAAACTTCAGGCCGCTGGCGGTGACCACCGCCACGATGTAGATGCCGCAGTAGCGCAGCAGCAGGTCGACCTTGCGCAGACTGATGGCCTGGTTGACGATGCGCTTCTGCATTTCCAGGGGAAGCACGCGGGCAAAGACGGTGACCATGATGATGACCACCAGCAGAATCTGGTATTTGGCGTTGTTGGCAAATACCCAGGAGGAGAGGGGCCTTTTGACCACCGGCGGTTGTTTTTTCCCCATGAGCGGCGCTTCCCGAATGGATTAAAGGCGGCCGGCCGTCACGGTGTTCCGGCCGGGGTGATTGAATCCCTGTCCGTCGTTGTACAACATGAGCCTGTAATTTTCAAATCCAAAACCGACCGGCGTCAGGAGGCCGGTTTCTGTTTGAGGCAGTTGCGGCAGATCATGCCCCCCACGTCGCCCGCCGAAAACCGCCGCCGCAGGTCCCGGTAACGCGGGCCGTACCAGACATCGGCCAGCGTCTGCCGTGTGAGATCGCCCATGACGCTGCGCTGTTCCCAGTCGGCGCAGCACTGCAGCATGCGACCGTCGTGGAGGACGTAGACCTGCTCCATCAGCCGGCGGCACCAGGTGTAGGGCTGCAGCCGCCCGGCCCCCACGGCCGCCTCGCGGATGTCCTGCTGGTCGGCGCGGTTTTCCACCGGCTCGACGAACAGGCGGATGCCGCGTTGCCGCCAGTAGCGCCGCGCGTCTTCGATCTCGTGGTGGGTGTGGACCGAGTCGACCATGACGACCTCCAGGCGCGGAAGCCGGTACCCGCCCCGCTCCCTGAGGTCTAGGAACCGGTCGATGTTGGCCAGGGTGCGCGCCAGCTTGAGGCCCATGATGCGCCGGTAGGTGGCGGGATCCAGGCTCTGGATGGAGATTTTGAGCTTCTTGAGTCCCGAGTCCAGCAGGCCGCGGGCCATGCGCTCGGTGAGAAGCCCGCCGTGGCTGGTGACTTTCACGTACTGGGGCTTGCGGATGCGGGCGGTGATGTAGGCGATGCGCCGGTGCAGGTTGCGGTCCAGCAGCGGCTCGTTCATCAGATAGACGGAGTAGCGCCGCACCCCGAGTTCGACGCACTGGTCCACGATGCGGCGGTAGAGCCGGTCGTCCATACGGCGGCCTAGAGGGGCGCGCGGGTCGGTTTTGCCGTTTGGGCAGAAAATGCAGCGGGCGTTGCACCCCGTAACGGTCTGGATCTGAACGTGGTCGGGGGGCGCCTCCCGGCCGGGAGGGCCGGTCTCGTGTGTGCGGTCGTCCACGGGGGTTTTTCTCCTTAGTATGCGGTTGGTTTTCAAGCGGGACCGGCTTTCATTCTAACATTTTGTTTTTATTTGACAACCAAAAATATTCCTGCTAACCGGAATGGTAGCCGCCCACAGGGAGACCTCCACCCGCATTCAAGTGTGCCGGCGTGGCTGCCGAGATTTGTAAGCGGGTGTTTTCGCGTCTGTTTCTTTCAACTGCTTTTTAAAGGGAGGGCGAGATGAAGAAGCATTGGATGACAGGTTGGATCGGCGTGGTGTGTCTTTTGGTGTTTCCGGCCGTCGCCCTGGCCGGCGGTTTTCAGATCAACGAACAGGGCACCAAGGCCACGGCCATGGGCGGTGCCTTCGTGGCCACGGCGGATGACCCGTCAGCGGTCTACTTCAATCCGGCCGGCATCGTTCAGCTCGACGGGATGCAGTTCGACGCCGGACTGGCCGTGATCTACATCCCCGACGTGAAGATGCAGAGCAACGGCACCTCCGCCTTTGCCAGGCCGGGTCAGGTCTTCGACGCCGAGAGCCAGACGCACTACGTGCCCCATTTTTACACCACTTACAAGTTCAACGACATGTGGAGCTTCGGTTTCGGCACCTTTTCCAACTACGGCCTGAAGACCGAGTGGCCGCTGGACTGGGAGGGGCGTTACATCACCGGAGGCACCAAGGCGCGGGTGACCACGATGTCGATCAACCCCGTGGTGGCTTTCCGCCCCATCAAGCGCCTGAGCCTCTCGGCGGGCCCGGTGGCCCAGTACCTGGACATCGACCTGCAAAACCAGGTCTTCATGGGACCGGGCTTCTCGGACGCCCACTCCAAAATGACGGGCGACGACTGGGACTGGGGGTTCAACGCCGGGCTGCTGTTCTGGATCACCGATAATCTCAAGTTCGGCGCCTCTTACCGCAGCAAGGTCAAGCACAGCATCAGCGGCGGCGAGTTCAGGCTTACCGAGACCCCCTTCGGCCTCTACGACATGACCGACAGCGTCGCCGCCGACCTGGACCTGCCGGCCATCACCTACCTGGGCCTGGCTTACAACCGGGGTCCGTTGACCCTCGAGTTCGACGCCCAGTGGACCCAGTGGTCTTCCTATGACAAGCTGGAGGCCACCTTCACCAAACTGCCGACCCTGTCGGTGCCCAAGGAGTGGGATGACGTGTGGGCATACCGTTTCGGCGTCAACTTCCGGCTCAACGAGGCCTTCGACCTGCGCGCCGGCTTCACCTACGACACCACGCCCATTCCGGACGGAACGCTGGACCCGCTGGTGCCCTCCGGCGACCGCTGGCTGTACAGTCTCGGTTTCGGGTATCACAGCGGCGGGCTGAAAATCGATCTCGCCTACACCTATCTCAGCGACGAGGACCGCAGTTTCAACAACAACGTGGGCAATTACGGCGAGACCATCGCTCCCGTCCTGGGCAACGTGACCGGCGAGTTCCAGGATGTTTACGCGCATATTGTCATGGTCAACCTGACTTACGCGTTCTAATTGCGACGCACCCGGTCCAGGACCGCCGCCGGAGGGGAGGCTCTCCGGCGGTTTTTTTCGACGGCACGGCCGCCGTCTTTGGTTTTGACAAATCCGTCGGTCAAATCTATAGTCGAGGCGCTGTTTCCGCCGCCCGGCGGGTGCGGCGCTGATTG
>CAYZCL010000051.1:0-2070 GCA_964476595.1 uncultured Desulfobacteraceae bacterium | reverse complement strand
CGCGGCCGGTTGACAACCCGAACGAAGTTCTCTATAACCCGACCCCAGGCCGGAGTGGTGAAACGGGTAGACGCAGAGGACTCAAAATCCTCCGGACGTGAGTCCATGGGGGTTCGATTCCCCCCTCCGGCACCATCGGACACACCAGGAGCGGCTCTTTCGGCAAGGGTGGCTCCTTTTTTATGGACGCCCCGTTGAGAAGCGACGGAACCCGTTCCGTCCGCCGGGATATTTTCATGTTCGATCTCAGAAGCTACCTGGAAGAGCAGCGTGGCGTCGTCGACCGGGCCCTGGAGGACACGCTTCGCCGCAGATCCGGTCCGGGGCGTCTGCGCGACGCCATGCGCCATTCGCTGATGGCCGGCGGCAAACGGTTGCGGCCGGTGCTGTGCCTGGCGGCTGCCGGTGCCGTGGGAGGCGACGCCGGAGAGGCGCTCGAGGCCGCCTGCGCCCTGGAGATGATCCACACCTATTCGCTGATTCACGACGACCTGCCGGCCATGGACGACGACGACCTGCGACGGGGCAAACCCACCTGCCACGTGGCCTTCGACGAGGCCACCGCCGTCCTGGCCGGTGACGCCCTGCTGACCTTGGCTTTCGAAGTGCTGCTGGAGGCCGGCTGCCGCCATCCGCACCGGGCGGCCCAATGGCTGCGAGCCGGCCGCGTGATCGCCCAAGCGGCGGGGTGTCGCGGCATGGTCGAGGGACAGATGCGCGACATGGCCGCCGAGGAACAGCGGCTGCAGTTGGACGAACTGCGGCGCATGCACGCGCTCAAGACCGGGGCCCTGATCGCGGCGTCGGTGGAGAGCGGCGCCATCCTGGGCGGCGGCGGCCCCGGCCAGGTGGACGACCTGGTCCGTTATGCCCGGCGCATCGGCCTGGCGTTCCAGGTGACCGACGACATTCTGAACGTGGAGGGGGACCCGACCCTGATGGGAAAAGCGGTGGGCACCGACGAGGCCCGGCAGAAGAGCACCTACCCGGCGCTCATGGGCCTGGAACCCTCCCGCGAATACGCCCGCCGTCTGATCGACGAGGCGCTGCAGAGCCTGGCGGCCTTTGGTACCGCCGCGGACCCCCTGGCCGCCATCGCGCGGTACATCCTGGAACGCAAACGCTGAGGACGCCGCCGTGGGTATTCCCGTCATTCAACAGGTCCGCATCGCCGGGCATATCTTTTCCCACCTGCTGACCGGTGACCGTCGCTTTCCGTTGGTGCTCATGCTGGAGCCGCTGTTCCGCTGCAACCTGCAGTGCGCCGGCTGCGGCAAGATTTCGCACCCCCCGGAGATCATGCGCCGGCAGCTGTCGCTGGAGGAGTGTCTGGCGGCCTCGGACGAGTGCGGCGCCCCGGTGGTCTCCATCGCCGGCGGCGAGCCGCTGCTGCACCCCGACATGCCGCGAATCGTGCGTGCGCTGGCCCGCCGCCACCGCTTCGTCTACCTGTGCACCAACGCCCTGCTGCTGGAAAAGCGCATCAACGCGTTCTCCCCGTCGCCCTACCTGACGTTCAACATCCACCTCGACGGCCTGCGGGAGCGGCACGATGCCCTGGTGGGCCGCCGGGGTGTGTTCGAAACCGCCGTGGCCGCCATCCGGATGCTGGTGGCGCGCGGTTTTCGCGTGACCACCAACACGACCTTTTTCGGCCGCGAGACACCCGCCAGCGCCGCGCGTCTGTTCGATTTCCTGACCTCCCTGGACGTCGAAGGCATGACCGTGGCACCCGGTTTCAGCTACGAGAGTGCCGCCGGGCAGGACATTTTCCTGGGGCGCGCGGGAACCAAGGCCCTGTTCGGCGAGATCCTGCGCATGGCCCCGCGCCGCCCCTGGCGCTTCAACCACAGCAGCCTCTACCTGGATTTCCTGGCCGGCAATCGCGATTACGAGTGCACCCCCTGGGGAAACCCCACCCGCAACATTTTCGGCTGGCAGCGGCCCTGCTACCTGCTCGACGACGGGGTGGCCGCAAGCTACCGGGAGCTGATGGACGGGACCGAGTGGCACAAATACGGCGTGGGACGCGACCCGCGCTGTCGCGACTGCATGGTGCACTGCGGTTTC
>CAYZCL010000050.1:0-23053 GCA_964476595.1 uncultured Desulfobacteraceae bacterium | reverse complement strand
TGCTGGACTGGGCGCCGATGGCCAGGAAGACGGCGTCGTTCTTCTCGATCAGGTCGGGCAGGATAACGTCCTTGCCCACGGTGGTGTTGTAATGGATGGTGACGCCCAGGCGCCGGATCTGGTCCACCTCCCAGCGCAGGATGGGGCGCGGCAGTCGGTAATCCGGAATGCCCATGGCCGACATGCCGCCGGGCTCTCCCAGGCGTTCGTAGATGACCACTTCGTGCCCCCTGCGGGCCAGGTGGTAGGCGCAGGTGACGCCGGCCGGTCCGGCTCCCACGATGGCCACGCGGCCGGTCCTGGGAGCGGGCTTGACCCGGAATTGGGGACGTTTCCCCAGGGAGAGTTCGTGATCGGCCACGAAACGCTTGAGGTACTTGATGGAGATGGGCTCGTCGAGGTTCTCGCGCCGGCAGTGCTCCTCGCAGGGCCGCACGCACACGCGGCCGAGCACCCCCGGGATGGGCAGCCGCTCGCGGATGATGTCCAGCGACTCCTGGAATTTGCCCTCCTTGATGCACTCCACGTAGCGGGGAATGTCCAGGTGGATGGGGCAGGCGTCCATGCAGGGCGCCGTGGCCTTGGACTGGTACTGTCCGGGGGCAATGGGCTCGCGGCTTCGCACGGCGGCGGCGAAGGCGTCGCCGAAGTGGTCCAGGGCGTGCAGGATGGGCAGGGGGCCGAACTGCCCGATGCTGCACTTGGCCGTGTCGGCCACGTTGCCCGCCAGGGTCCGCAGCATGGCCAGGTCGTTTTCCTGTCCCCGCCCCCGGCAGATGTCCGCCAGGATGCGGTACATGACACCGGTCCCGGTGCGGCAGGGAATGCACTTTCCGCAAGACTGCTGGTGCACGGCCAGCATGTAGCTGCGGCACATGTCCACCACGTTGACATCGGCCGTGCGCAGGACGATGCCGTACCAGCCGATCAGGGCCTTGATTTTCCGGTCCTGCTTGAAGTACTCCGGCAGCGCCACGTTTTTCACGGGCTCATAGGCATCGGGCTCTTTGCCGCGATTGTCCACCACCTGGTTCCGCCACGAACTGAACAAGAGATCTTCCATCATTATCCACCCGTCTATGCTGGTCGCTAAAAGTCCTCACCGGCCGCGCACACTGCCCGAGAGGCCGGCACTTCTCCTGCCCTGCTTCTGCATCCCCTTGAAATTACACGCCCTTTGAAATTACCAAAGATATTCAGTATGTCAAAAAGACGTCTGTCTGTCAAGATTCAAATCGACATCACCCCTTGCCCGCCGTCGACCTGCCCCGGCGCTTGATGATGACGGCGGTGCGGTCATCGTCGGCCGGCGCGCCGCCGGTGAAGCGCTCGATTTCCTCGAGAATGGCACGCAGGATCTCCTCGGGAGGCTGCCGATGCCGGGCACGCAGGATCTCCACGATACGTTTTTTGCCGAACATGCGCCCCTGCGCGTTGCGCGGTTCGTAGAGGCCGTCTGACAGCACGGCGAAGATGTCGCCGGGGGCCATTTCCACCACTTCCGGCTGCTTTCCCCCGATTTCATCGATGGTGCCGAAGGGGGGCAGCTGCGGCATCAGGCTGCGGCAGTTATCCTCTGCGCATCGGTAGTGAAGCAGCGGCGCCTGTCCCAGACTGAAGCTGACCATCCGGTTGGTGACGGGATCGAGCTCCCCGAACCAGGCGGTGATGAAACGCCCCTCGTGAAGATCCTCCTCCAGCTGTTTGTTCATCAGCCGGATGATGGCCATGAGGTCCTGTCCGGAGCGCACCGCCATACGCAGCATGGCCCGCACCTGGGTCACCGAAAGCGCCGGCCCGATGCCGTGGCCGCTGGCGTCGGCCAGCAGAAAGATGCCCCGGTGGGCGTCTTTGTCGGAGATCCGGAACTCCCTTTCGTTCCCATCCTCATCGCGCAGGAGGCCGATGACGTCGAAGGTGTCGCCGGCGGCCCCCTCGGCCGGTTCGCTCCAGCCGGTGATCTCGTAGCCGGGAAGCCGCGGCAGTTTCCGCGGCAGGGTGTCCTGCTGGATCTTCCGGGCGATCTGAACGTCACGCTCCATCTTCAGCAGCACGCGCAGGCCGCGGCGCATCTCGTCGTGGGCCTTGGCCAGGCGTTGAAATTCCTCCACCGGGGCGTCGATCACGAGGTCCGTCTCCAGGTCGCCGCGCGCGATGCGGTGACTCTCCTGGACGAGTTTCTCGATGGGCCGGCTGTAGCGGCCGGTGAGGGTGAAAATGCGTTTGACCGCCAGCAGCACGATGCCCAGCACGATCAGCAGGATCCACAGCCACATGAGCTTCAGGCTCCCCAGCAGGTCGACCTCGGGCACCACCACGGTGATGCGCATCACCCGCTCGGCATCGATGTTGAAGGGCCGCACAATGGCCCACCAACTCTGCCCGCCGCTATTGAAGGTGAAGATGCGGTCACCGTAGGCGGGGTGGGAGCGGTAATGCCGTATGGCGTCGTTGACCACGGGAATGTCGAGTTTGTCGATCTTCCTGAGCAGCGCCCGGCGCCGCCTTTCCCTCTTTTTGAACTGTTTGTAGCCCGGCAGCCCGATGACCCGGTCGTCCTCGTCCGACAGCACAACCACCTTGCCGTGGCTGCTGACCTTCAGAGACATGGTGAATTGCGTGATGTCGCGCAGCAGGACATCGATAGCCGCCACCATGACGCGCCCGTCTAGGGCCTCGAAGGCCAGTGAAGCGGTGATACCGGGCTCCTGGGTGGTGAAAAAAGTGTAGGGCTGCGTGATGTAGAACCGGCCGCGGCGTTCGCCCCCGGCGCCGTCGCCGGTGAGAAAACTGTTCAGCGCCCCCTTGTACCACGGTCGGCTGTGAGGGTTGTAGTGCAGTCGCTTCCACTGGGTGCGCACCTCGGTCTCTCCCTGCCTCCAGGTCCACAGGCGACTGCGGCCGCCCCACTCGTCCAGCCGCGTCTCGCGGTTCATCCAGGAGCCGTCGGCTTTTTTCAGCAGCATGTACTCGCGGCCCTGCTCGTCGGCCAGCAGGATGGAGCTGATCTGGGGATTGTTCGCCAGCATCGGCATGAGCAGTCGGTTGAGCTTGCCGCGATCGGTGATGTCGAGCACGCCGTTGCGGGCCCAGGTGCTCACCAGCTGGAGGTTCCCGGACACCGGCAGGAAAAAACGCCCCAGCTCACTTTCGGTGTGCTCCACGGTCTGGATGAGCACCAGTTCGGAGAGGGTCCGCACCGCCCGTCGGGTACCGTAACTGGCGGTCACGATGAGCGCCGCGCTCATCAGGGCGATCATCACCAGCAGGTTGACCAGCAGGCTGCGTCGGATGGTGGGGTAGTGTCTTTTATTGGCGCTTTTCTCAGGCAATGTTGACCGTCTGTCACGCTTCGCTGCCGCTGCAGCCCGCACCGGTTACAAGGTCGCGGAGTTTAAAAGGGAATCCAGAGGCGCAGAATGCGGTCCAGGCGGCCGTCCGTCTGGATGCGTACCAGGAATTCGTTGGCCGCCATGAGCAGTTTCTGATCCCCCTTGCGCACACCCCAGGCGAGGTACTCCTCGGTCAGCAGCGAGGGCAGCGGCATGATACCCCTGCCTTGGTTTTCGGCGGCCAGCATCAGGATCATGGGAGCGTCGTAGATCACCACGTCGACATCGCCGCGGATCAGGGCGGTCACCGCTTCGGCGGCATTGTCAAAGGTCTCCACGCCCTTGGCGCGGCCGAAGTTGCGCTGCACGAAATACTGCCCGGTGGTTTCCTTCACCACACCGAAGCGTGTGGTCAGGCTCTGGGTGAGCAGGGCGTAGTAGCCGTCGCGGTACTTGAGATCGTCGGACTTGCGGATCAGGGCCATCTGCCCCGTGCGGAAATAGGGGTTGGTGAAGGCGATGCGCACCTGGCGGGCTTTGGTGATGGACATGCCGGACATGATGATGTCCGTGCGGCCCCCGATGAGCGCCGGGATCTGCTCTTCCCAGGGCAGTTCCACGAATCGCGGCGTCTTGCCGAGAAAATCGGCCAGCTGCCGCGCCAGGTCGATCTCCACGCCCACCAGCTTGCCGGCCTGTCGGTAGACCAGCGGTGCGGCCGTGGGGGTCACGCCGACGCGCAGCTCGTTTCCGCTGACGGCCGGCACCCCCGCCGCCTGCCCCGACGCGCCGGGCGGCGCCCCGGCGCATGCCCACAGCAGGACCGGCAGGATGAAGGCCATCGAGAGCAGCACTGCGGTCGTCGGTCGCGAGGATTTGGCCATGATGTCTTTCTCCTGGGTTTCGGTACGGCGGTTGGCGGATCGCCCAAAAGCTTCCGGGTGACGATGCCCTCAAGGCAGGTCGTACTATAACAGATCCCCGCGGTATTTCAACGAATTTCCCGCGCCTGCGGACGGTGCGCCGGCGCCGCCGCCTTCCGGAGCCGCCCCCGGACCGCCGGGAGGCGGAGCGCCGGTTGCGGCAACAGCGATTTCCTGTTGACATGCGCCCGGCGTTATCATATATGATAGGTTGCATTAATAATGATATTAAGCGGATAAGTGTTGGACGGAAACATCCTGAACGCCGGCGGCGGTATCCCGGCGCATCGCAACGGACGCTAACCTTATAGCTTACCAGAAGGAGCCACAAGATGGGAGTCAAAGAAGAGCTGCAGGAAAAGGAGGAGGCTTGCCAGTCGACGGAGGAATACGTTCAGGTTGCCAAAGAGGTCTTCAAGGAACTGTCCGACAAGGACTGGGCTTCCAACCTGTTCGACGAGGGGGCCGACTGGGCGGAAACCGCCGACGATTTCGTTCTGCTGGCCCGCAGCGTCAAGGAGGTGTTCGGGGACGATGAACGCGCCCGGCAGTACATGGTGCAGGCCCGGGATTACTGCATGAACGTCCAGGATTTCGTCAATCTGGCCGGCGCGGCGGCCGAAATCGGCGACGCCGACGGCGCCAGGGAAATCATGACTGCGGCCCAGGCCAAGTGCGTCAAGGCCCAGGACTTCCTGAACCTGAGCAAGACCATCAGCGAGGTGCTCAAGGACGACGACCTGGCCCGCGAGACGGCGGACAAGGCGCTGGCCAAGTGCTCCAAGCCGGCCGACTTCGCCGACCTGGCCAAGAATATCCTGGCGATCTTCGACGACAAGGACTGGGCCCGCAAGATCTTCGACAAGGGCGTCGAGGGCTGCAAGAAGGCCGACGACTACGCCGCCGTGGCCAAGGGGATCGCCGAGGTGCTGGGCGACACCGACGGGGCGCGGGCCGTCTTCTCCAAGGGCGAGGAAAACCTGGACGCGGGCCTGGAACTGATGAAGCTGGCCGAGGCGGCCGTCGGCGACCTCAAGGACAAGAAGTACGCCGCGGCCCTGTACACCAAGGCCGCCGAAAAGCTCGAGAGCGGCGACGACCTCATGAAGCTGGCCGCTTCGGTGATGGCCAAGCTCAAGGACAAGGCCCTGGCGTTGGACATCTACAAGCGCGCCGCGGCCAAATACAACGCCTTTGCCGACTATGTCAAGCTGGCCAAGGCCGTGCTCAAGGACACCGGCGACAAGGCCTTTGCCGGTGAACTGCTCAACAAGGCGGCCGCCACCGGCCCGGATGCCGGGCAGCTCGTCACCCTGGCGGCCTCGCTGGCCGACGACATCGGCGACAAGCAGAGCGCCCTGGAGACCCTCAAAAAAGCCGAGGCCGCCGTCAAGACGGCCGCGGAGTTCAAGAAGGTGGCCGAGGCGGTGCTCAAGTACGCCGACGAGTCCGACTGGACCGCGGACATCAAGCTGCAGCTGGAAAAACGCGAGGCCCACCCGGACCTGTACAGCGACTTCGTCAAGCGAGAGCAGGAGTGCCGCACCAGCGCCTCCATGGCCAAGCTGGCCCACGAGGTGATGGCGGCCACCGAGGACACCCCGTACGTGCGCAAGCTCTACGGCAGCGCCGAGGCCCTGTGCCGCTACGCGCCCGAATTCCTCAACCTGGCGCAGTGTGTTCTCGACGACCTCAAGGACGAGGGCTGGACGCGCCGCATCTACGAGCAGCTGGCCGCCAAGAGCGACGACGCACACCACGTCAACGCCCTGGTGGACGGCGTGATGACGACCCTCAAGGACGAGAAATGGGCCCGCAGCCTTTACGAAGCCCGCGAAAAGGCCTGCCGCAGCGAGTCCGATTTCGTCATGCTGGCGCGCACCGTGCTCGACCGCCTGGGAGACGAGGACTGGGCGCGCAAACTGATGGCCGCCGCCGAGGAAAAAGCCTCCGACGCCGCCGGCTACCTCTGCGTGGCCGAGGGTGCCCTGGCGGCCTTCGGGGACCGCCAGAAGGCGGCCGAACTCATCAAAAAGGCGCAGCAGGCCTGCACTTCGCTCGAGGAGACCGAGCTGCTGGCCGGCCGCGCGGACAGCCTGCTGGCCGACAAGCAGCTGGTGCGCGACATCTACACGGCCGCCGAGCAGAAGGCCGAAAGCGCCGGGGACTTCATCCGCCTGGCCGAAGACGTCTACCGCCAGCTGGAGGACTCCGACTGGGCGCGGCAGCTCTACAACCGCGCCGAACAGGCGACCGACGCCGGCAATTTCCTCTACCGACTGCGGGCCAGTGTCGCCCGCCTGCTGGAAGACTCCCAGTGGGTCTCGCGCCTGCGGGCCAAGATGGCCTCCTGAGGCACGCTCAACCCATCCCGATCCTGCGACCCCCCGCCGCCCCGGCAGCGGGGGGTTTTTCGTCCCCGCCAAAGCGCTCCCGCGCGGGGGCGCAATTCCCTTGTTTCGGACGCCGCCGGGGCGCCTTCCGGTCACGGATTTTTCTTTGGCGTGTCCTGCGGCGGGACCGTCCTGCCCGTCCTGCGCCGGTACCAGCCCATGAACTTTTTGACGCTGAGGGGAAACAGTCCCAGGACGGCGAAGGACGCCAGCAGGCTGGGTGAGAGGATGCCGGACAGCGCGTCGATGCGCCCCAGCTCCTTTCCGGCGTTGACGTAGACGACGGTGCCGGGAAGCATGCCCAGCTGGGACACCCAGTAGAAGGTGCGCAGCGGCATGCGCGTCAGCCCCATGGCCAGGTTGATCACGAAGAAGGGAAAGGCCGGTATCAGGCGCAGGGTAAAGAGGTAGAATGCGCCTTCCCTTTCGATGCCGCGGTTGATGGCCGCCAGCTTGTCCCCGAAACGGTTCTGCACCCAGTCGCGGAGCACGAAGCGCGCCACCAGGCAGGCCAGGGTGGCGCCGATGGTGCTGGCAAAGGAGATGATGACGATGCCGGCCGCCAGGCCGAAGAGCGCCCCGCCGGCCAGGGTCAGCACGGTGGCCCCCGGCAGCGACAGCGCGGTGGCCGCGATGTAGATCAGCATGTAGACGGCGATGACCGCCACGCGGTGCTCGGCGTAAATCCGGGCAAAGGAATCCCGCGAGGCCTTGAGGTAGGACAGTGAGAAGTACTGCTCGAGGCCGAAGGCCTTGAAGAGCACCACCAGCGCCACGATGGCCCCCACGAGGAAGATTTTCCGAAGGGTCCCGGCCTTCACCGGCGTCTCCTTTCCCGCGGTCTGCGGCCGCCGCGCGCGGGCCGCGCCCGCATGCGGATCATTTACCGTTCAGGCCCCGGTCGTATTCGCGACACGCGATGCGGATGGCACGCGGCGTCTTTCCCGCTTGCCGGCTCCGCCGCGGGTGCCGAAAAAAAAGGGGGTGTCAAACGATTTCCGCCGTCACCGTGTCATCGGGGTCGAGGCGCCGGCAGCGCACCCGCACCAGGCGGTTTTTCAGTTCGTCTCCGCCGTCCACGCGCACCGGGATGTAGTTCGTGCTCACGCCCTTGAGCAGCCCGCTGGCCGCGTCACGTCGCGCCTCCACCAGGATTTCGACCTCACGGCCGATGTGGCGCCGGTAAAACGCGCGCCGCTTGGTCGCGCCCAGTTCCCGCATGACGCGGCAGCGCTCCCGCACCCGGCGGGGGTCCACCCGTCCCGCGAAGGTCGCCGCCGGTGTGCCCTCGCGGGGTGAAAAGGGAAAAACGTGCAGGTAGGTCACCGGCAGCGACGCGATCAGCCGGCGGGTGTTTTCGAACGCCGCTTCGCTCTCTCCCGGAAAGCCCACCAGCACGTCCACCCCGATGCCGGCGTCGGGGATGCGGCGGTGGATGTCGTTGACCAGCCGGGCGAAAAAAGCCGCGTCGTAGGGCCGCTTCATGCGCCGCAGGATGTCGTCGTCGCCGCTCTGCAGCGGAATGTGAAAATGGCGGCAGAACCGTTCGGAGGCGGCCACGCGCGCGACGATGTCCCCGGTCAGCTCCCGCGGTTCGATGGAACTCAAGCGCACGCGCGCCACGACGCCACGGTGGTCGATGTCCGCCAGCAGCCCGGCGAGCGAGGCGGCCGGCGCCAAATCCTGCCCCCAGGCCCCCAGGTGAATGCCGCACAGCACCACTTCGCGGTAACCGCTGCGGTGGTAACGTTCCAGGGCTTCGAGCACCTTGTGGGCCGGCATGCTGCGGCTGCGCCCGCGGGCGTAAGGGACGATGCAGTAGCTGCAGAAGGCGTCGCAGCCGTCCTGTATCTTCAGGAAAGGCCGCGTGCGGCCGGCGAAGGCGCCCAGGGGGCGTTCGGTGAAGGGGTCGCTGGACCGGGCCGGCGCGACGCGGCCGCGGTCGAGGCTTTCGGCCAGCGAAAACTTCGCCTCGTGGCCCACCACGGCCGCGATGCCCTCGATGGCGGCCAGTTCTTCCGGGCGCGTCTGGGCGTAGCACCCGGTGACCACCACCCGGCTGCACGGGGCCTCGCGGACGGCCCGCCGCACAGCCTGGCGCGACTGCGTGGAGGCCCTCCCGGTGACCGTGCAGCTGTTGACGATGTGCACCTCGGCGGTTTCCCCCTCAGCGGCCGGACGCCAGCCCCGCCGCCGCAGGCGCTCGGCCAGGTCGGCGGACTCGAACTGGTTGACCTTACACCCCAGCGTGGTGATGCGAAAGGTGCGCGGCACCGCCTGTTTATTTGCCGATGGCTTCATCTCATCACGGTCCTGTCTGCTCCCCGTTTTGTGCCGCGATCCAGCCGCCCCCCAGTACTTCTTCGCCGGCGTAAAAGACGGCTGCCTGCCCCGGGGTCACGGCCGCCTGGGGGGACTGGAAAAGCACCACCGCCGCATGCGTCCCCTCCGGCGTGACGCGGCAGGCCACGGCCCGGTGCCGGTAGCGGATCTTGACGGCGCATTCAAACGCCCGCCGCGGCGCCCCGGCGATCCAGTTGATTTCTGTCACGCGGCAACCGGGAGCGTACAGATCCTCGCGCCCGCCCACCACCAGCCGGTTGCGGCGCACGTCGATGCGCACCACGTAGTAAGGTTCCGGCGCCGGGCAGTCGATCCCGCGGCGCTGGCCGATGGTAAAGCGCTGCAGGCCGCGGTGCGCGCCGATGACGCGCCCGTCGACGGTCTCGATGGGACCGCTCTCGCCGGCCAGCCCGAGGCGCGCCAGGAACGCCGCGTAGCCTCCGCCGCGAATGAAACACACATCCTGGCTCTCCTGGTCGGTCACCGGCGCCAGCCCCCTGCGCCGGGCCAGATCCTTGACGGCGTCCTTGGTCATCTCCCCCAACGGAAACAGGGCCCTTTCCAGCTGCGGGACGGAAAGGCGCGCCAGAAAGTAGGACTGATCCTTGCCGACGTCGCGACCGCGGTACAGGCGCACGCGCCCGTCGGCGTCCCTCACCGCCCGGGCGTAGTGGCCGGTGGCCAGGTACCCGGCCCCCCGCCGGCGGGCGTGCGAGAGCAGTTCTCCGAACTTGATGCGCGGGTTGCAGACCAGGCAGGGGTTGGGCGTTCTGCCGGCGGCGTAAGACCCGACGAAGTAGTCCACCACCTCCCGCCGGAAGGCGCGTGACAGGTCTACGATCTCGACGTCGATGCCCAGCTGTGCGCCGATACGCGCCATGCGCCGGCGGGCGGCATCCGCGATGTCGCCGGAGGCGTCCCCGGGGGTTTCGAAACCGGTCACGAAGTGCAGGCCCCGCAGGCGGTATCCCGCCTCGCGGAGCAGATGGGCGGCCACCAGCGAGTCCACGCCCCCGGAGAGGGCCACGGCGACGACGGCGGAGGCCATATCAGAAAAAGGTCTGGTTGACGGGGCGCACCAACATGGCGCGCGTGGGGCAGGCCGGCACGCAAAGCTCGCACACCGAGCACTTCCGCTCGTCGAAGGCCACCACCATTTCGGGCCGCTGCACCTGCAGGGCGCCGGTGGGGCACACCGCCGTGCAGGCGCCGCAGTGGGTGCACTTCTTCTCGTCGCGCTTGACCTCCTGCGAGGCGTTCTGCACCTTGACCCCCTGGCTCTTGAGGTAGCTGACGCCCTGCTTGAAGTTCTTGCGGGTGCCGGCCAGTTCGAGCACCATGACGCCTTCCTTGCGGGGCAGGATGGCGGCGTTGAGGATATTGAACGTCAGATCGTACTCCCTGGCCAGCGAACAGACGATGGGCTTTTCCACCTCGGTGGGCGGGAACTTGAGGATCAGTATCTTGGAATACACGGCGGGTCTCCGGAAAGTGCTTTATTTTTTGGGGCGACGGGATTATTTTAAACCCGTCGGCATCATCATAAACCATCTGCCGCGCCGGCACAACCCCCACGCTGTCCCGGCGGTTGCCGGCCGGCGCGACGGGCGGCAAGCCCCGGGAGGAGGCGATCATGAACCCCTTTGCATACAGCACCACCGGCCTGGCCGTCAAGCTGCTGTCGGCGCTGTCCAGGGCCAGGGTCAACCGCCACGGCGAGGAGAACATTCCCCACGGCGCCGTCATCTTCGTGATCAACCACTTCACGCGCCTGGAGACGCTGCTGCTGCCCGCCAACATCTACCGCATCACCGACGTGCCGGTGTGGTCGCTGGCCGACTACTCACTCTTCGAGGGCCCCCTGGGAAACTACCTCAACGCGGTGGGGGCGGTTTCCACGCGCGACCCCGAGCGCGACGAGCTGATCGTCAAGACCCTGCTCACCGCCGAGGCCTCCTGGATCATCTACCCGGAGGGCTGCATGGTGAAAAACAAGAAGCTGCTGGAGCGCGGCCGCTTCATGGTTTCCTCGGCCGAGGGGCGCCACCCGCCGCATACCGGTGCCGCCACCCTTGCCCTGCGCACCGAGTTCTACCGGCGACGCATCCGGGCCTTGCTGCGCACCAACCCCGACGAGGCCCACCGCCTGATCGCACTCTTCGGCCTGGAGCCCGACGACCTGGAGCGCGTGCTGACGGTGGAAACCTTTATCGTGCCGGTGAACGTCACCTACTTTCCCATCCGCGCCCGCGAAAACATCCTCACGACCCTGGCCCAGCGCCTGAGCGACGACCTTTCGCCGCGGGCCATGGAAGAGCTGATGACCGAGGGGACCATGCTGATCTCGGGGGTGGACGTGGACCTGCGTTTCGGCCGTCCCCTGCGGGCCGGCGACTACCTGTGCGACGACCCGATCTGCTCGGACATCGAGTCCGGCGAGCGCTTCGATTTCGACGACGAGATCCCCTCGCTGCCCGACCTGCGCCGCGAGGCCTGGCGCCTCATGCAGCGCTACATGTCCGACATCTACCGCATGACCACGGTCAACTCCGATCACCTGCTGGCGGCCCTCATCGAGCTGAGCCCGTCCAGGCGCATCGCCCTGGACGATCTCCGGCGGCGCCTGTTCCTGGCGGCCACCGAGGCCTTCGAGGGGCTGGACCTGAACCGCCACGCCAGCCTGGAACACAAGCAGACCCACCTGCTCACCGACGACCGCTTCGGCCGCTTCCACGATTTCCTGGACCTGCTGACCGAACGCGACATCGTCGAGGTGCGTAACGGCGCCCTGGTGCGCCGCGACATGGCCCGCATGCAGGACTGGGATTTCCACCGTATCCGCGTGGAAAACCCCATGGCCGTCATCGCCAACGAAATCGAGCCCCTCACCCGCCTGCGGCGCCGCCTCAAACGCCTGGCGCGGCTGTCGCCCCGCCTGGTGCGCAAGCAGCTGGTGCTCTGGCTGGAAACCGCTGTCCGGAAGGAGTACGACCGCGACTACGCCGAATTCCACGTGGCCGGCGAGAGCAAGGACAAGTCCGTCGGCCGGCCCTTCATGGTGCGCGGCTTCCGCCGCCGCACGGGGGTGCTGCTGCTGCACGGCTACCTGGCGAGCCCGCCGGAGATGGCCGAACTGGCGCGCTTTCTGGGCAGGAAGGGGTTCACCGTCTACGTGGCGCGTATCAAGGGGCACGGTACCTCGCCGGACGACCTGGCGCTGCGCACCCGCATGGACTGGATCGAGTCGGCCGAGGAGGGCTACATCATCCTGCGCAACACCTGCCGCCAGGTGGTGGCCGGCGGCTTTTCCAACGGGGCCACGCTGGCCCTGGACCTGGCCGCGCGCGTCGACGACATGGCCGGCGTCTTCGCCGTCTCCCCGCCCCTGAAACTGCAGGATTTCGCGGCCCGCTTTGCGCCGGCCATCGATACCTGGAACCGCCTGCTGGAGAAGATGCACATCGAGGAGGCCCGCCGGGAGTTCGTCGACAACAGCCCCGAAAACCCCCACATCAACTACCACCGTAACCCGGTGGCGGGCATCCGGGAACTCGAACAGCTGGCCGCCGACGTCGAGAAGAAGCTGCCGCAGATCACCGTGCCCGCCCTGCTGGTGCAGTCCCACCGCGACCCGGTGGTGGACGAGCGCGGCGCGCGGCGCATTTTCGAACAGCTGGGCTCGGAAGACAAACGCTACCTGCTGGTCAACTTCGAGCGCCACGGCATCCTGCTGGGGCCCGGCGCCGAAATCGTGCACCAGGCCATCTACGACTTCTTGCGCCGTCTGTAGCGGCCGCAGCTCAGGGGGTCACCCGCAGTTTCTGTCCCTTGCGGATGGCGTTGCTCTTGAGGCCGTTGATCTTCTTGAGGGTGGCCACGCTGATGCCGTACTTGCGGGAAATTCTGTAGAGGGTCTCCCCGCCGGCGACGGTATGATAGCGGATCTTCGGCTTGGGGGCGCTTTTCTTCTTGGGCTGGTGGGCCGCTTTCCCGGCCCTGGGCGCCGCCTTCTTGCGTAGGGCGGCCTCGCTGAGCTTCTTTTCCAGGTCGGAGACCTTGCGGTCCAGGTCCGCCAGGCGCATGGAAAACGACGCCTCGAACCGGTCCACGCGGCCGGTCAGTTCATTGGAGGCGGACACCTGCGTCTTGAGGTTCTGCAGGTCGGCCAGGGTTTCCTCGATGGTGCTGAGGCGTTGCTCCATCTGCTGCAGCTGGGTCTTGATTTCCATGACGGCGGGATCCTGGGAGGCCCGCCGGGGCTTGGGGATGGACCAGAAGAGGAACACCAGCAGCGCCAGGACGATCACCACCAGGGCGATCATCAGTCCCCGGCTGCGGGCGACACCGCCGCCGCGGCGGCGGGTCCTGAGACTGGAATAGGCATCAGCGTCCAGGTAATCGTCACCGCTCTCGACGGGCTCTTCCTCCTGCTGAATCTTGAAATGGTCATTGGGGTCGTCGGGTTTCATGTGGATTTGTTCCCTCCGGGTATCGATACTTTGTCTTCCAGGGCCCTGTCGGCAAAACCAGTGCGGCAGGGCAGCCCTTTCCACCTGTTTCAGCGGGGCGCTCCCCCGGGATGACGGCGACAGCCGCCGCGGCCCCCGGAAACGTTTCCATCGACGATGATTTTACGGATAACGCGGACTGCGGGCACGCCCGCTTCGGGTCCTGACTGAAGATCTGCTGCTGGAATGCACGCGCACGCTTCCTGCCTAATAGCCAAAAGGCGCCGGGAAGGCAAGTACAATAACGTATCCGTCCGCGCCGCGAATCCGCTTGTCAAAGTCGGCCGCTCGGGATAAACAGGGAGTTGCCGACAGGCTTGCACCCTGAAGGGAGAACGCCGGTGGACGAGGTTTTTCTGCATCGATGGACACGACGACTGCCGCCTGAACGCGGCGTTTACGTGGTGGGGGGGACCCTGCGCGACCTCCTGCTGGGCAAGACCCCCACGGACTGCGACCTGGCCACCGCCGCCGACCCGCGGCAATACGCCCGGCGCCTGGCCGAGGGCACGGGCGGCAGGCTGGTCGCGCTGGGAAAACCCGGCAAGATGGTCTACCGGGTGGTGATCCCCGGCCTGGTCTACGACGTCTGCCCGCTGGAAGGCGGTTCCATCGAAAGCGACCTGCGGCGCCGGGATTTCACCGTCAACGCCCTGGCGCTGGAGGTCGGCACCCGGCGCATCGTGGACGTCACCGGCGGCCGCGACGACATCCGCACCGGCCGTATCCGCATGGTCTCGCGTCGCAGCCTGGAAGCCGACCCGCTGCGCATGCTGCGGGCCTTCCGCATCGGGGCGGCCCTCGGCTTCGAGGTGGAGGCGCAGACCGCCGACGCCATCGGTTCGCTGGCGCGGCGCATCACGGCCGCCGCGCCCGAACGCATCCACGAGGAACTCGTCAAGTTCTTCCGGGCGTCGGCCTCCCACGCCTACCTGGCGCAAATGGCGCGCACCGGCCTGCTCTTCGCGATCTTTCCGGAACTGGCGCCCCTGGTGGGCTGCAGGCAGAACCGGCACCACCGCTACGACGTCTGGCAGCACACCCTGGCGGCCTACGGTTTCCTGGAGAGCGCGCTGGAGGGAACGACGGCGGACGCGGGCGCCGCCGAACTGGTCTCGACGGCCACCGTGGACGCGGCCACGCTGAAGTGCGCCATGCTGCTGCACGACGTCGGCAAACCCGCGGCGCGCACCGCCCGGGGCACCGCCGTGCACTTCCACGGCCACGCCGCAACGGGCGCGCAGCTGACCGCGGGCATCGCCGACCGCCTGCGCTGCTCGTCCCTGGAAAAGGAGCAGCTGTGCTTCCTGGTGGAAAACCACCTGCGCCCCCTGCAGCTCTACCTGCTCAGCGGGCGCGGGCAGCTGAGCGCACGCGCTCTGGCCCGCTTTTTCATCCGTTGCGGGCGCCGCACCCCCGACGTGCTGCTGCTCTCGCTGGCCGACCACGCCGGAAAGGGCACGGGCGCCGACGATACATTCCCCGCCTTTGCGGCGGACCTGCTGGAACGTTTCCGGCGTGAAGCCGCCCCGCGCCTTGCGCGCCCGCTTCCGATAAACGGTCACGACCTGGTGCGGGACCTGGGGCTGACACCCTCCCCGCTCTTTTCCCGCATCCTGGCCGAGATCCGCAGGGCGCTGCTGACCGGCGAAGTCACCGACCGCGCTTCGGCCCTGGCCCTGGCGCAGCGCATCGCGCGGCGGGAAAAATCATCGGATCCCCCGCGATCATAATTTTTGCTTGCCAGGTGGCCCCAATTGGTGTATATTTTTTGGGTTTGAATCCGGAGTAAAATTTTGACCGGCGGTTTTGCCGGTACGGAAAAGGGGTGAGATATTTGAAGGAAATCGAGGTCAAAGTCATCGACAACGACCTTGAAAAGGCCATGCGAATCCTGAAGAAGAAGATTCAGAACGATGGCCTTTTCAAGCGGCTCAAGCTCAAAAAGAGCTACGAGAAGCCCAGCGAGTACCGGCGCCGCAAACAGCGCGAGGCACTGCGCCGCCAGCGTATCGCCGCGGCCAAGGCCAAATACCGCTACGGCCGATAATCATCGCTTTTCATAGCCCGCCCGGTCCCAGAGTCTGCTGGCCGGGCCTTTTTTTTGCCATGACCGTCAACCGAACCGACGAATACCGTGACTGCCTGCAGGAGATGTACGGCCTGCGGCGCTTCGGGATCAAGCTGGAGCTGGCGACCATCGCCGGCATGCTGCGCCAGCTGGGCGATCCCCAGGATGACTTCGCGGTCATCCACATCGCCGGCACCAACGGCAAGGGGTCCATCGCCTCGGCCCTGGCCGCCATCCTGCAGCAGGCCGGCTACCGCGTGGGCCTCTACACCTCGCCGCACCTGGTGCGCTTCAACGAGCGCATCCGCATCGACGGGCGCGAGATCAGCGACGCCGAGGTGGTCGGCGCCTACCGCGCCGTCCGGCGGGTGGATCCCGGGGAACGCCAGCCGACCTTCTTCGAATACACCACGGCCATGGCCTTCTACGAATTCGGCCGCCGCGGAGTCCAGTGGGCCGTCGTCGAAACCGGCATGGGCGGCCGTTTCGACGCCACCAACGTCGTCCGCCCCCGGCTGTGCGTGATCACCAACGTCTCGCTGGAGCACCGTTCCTACCTGGGCGACACCCTGGTCCGCATCGCCCGCGAAAAGGGCGGCATCATCAAGCCGGGGGTTCCGCTGGTGACCGGGGTGCGGCAGCCGGCGGTGCGCGCCGTCATCGCCGAGCTGGCCGCCTCCCGCGGGGCGCCGGTCTACCGGCGGGGGCGCGACTTCCGCACCCGCCGCAACCCGGACGGCAGTTTCAACTACCTGGGCCTGCGATGGCGCTGGCCGCGTCTGCGCACACCCCTTCCGGGCGACCATCAGGTGGAAAACGCCGCCCTCGTGCTGGCGGCCTGCGAGGTGCTCAAGCTGGCCGGCGACCGCCTGCGGGAGGAGAGCATCCGCCGCGGCCTGGCCCGCACCCGCTGGCCCGGCCGCCTGGAGATCGTGCGCCGCCAACCGCTGGTCATCCTCGACGGCGCCCACAACCTCATGGCCGCGCGGCGCCTGGCCGAGTACCTGGCGCGGCACCTGGGCGGCCGCCGGCTGACCCTGGTGGCCGGCATCCTGGACGACAAGCCTTACGAAGCCATGCTCAGACCGCTGGTGCCGCTGTGCAGCCGCATCGTGCTCACCCAGCCGGTGATCGGCCGCGCCCTGCCGCCCGAGCGCCTGCTGGCCTGCGTGCGCCGGCTGGGGGCCGATGCCGAGATCATCGCCGAAGTGCCCCGTGCCGTGGCGCACGCCGTCGACACGGCACGCAGCGACGATGCCGTCTGCGTCGCCGGCAGCCTCTACACCGTCGGGGAGGCGCGTCGCTTTCTCGCCGAGCGCGGGGACCTGCAAGATGGGCCTTGACTTCCCACCGCCGATGGCTTAAAAATTACCCCAGACGCGCCCGTAGCCCAGTGGATAGGGCGTCAGCCTCCGGAGCTGAAGATCGTAGGTTCGAATCCTACCGGGCGCGCCATTTTACCCACCGTTTTCCTGCTGAAGCAAATTTTCGACGGTTTCGGTCGGCACTCCATCGGACACCCCGCTGCGCCAATATCGTGCGAACTTCTTGAAAACCTTGACCGAACGCAACCTTTTTGGCATAGTTATACCGTCTTGCGAGCACCTGTTCGGCCGGTCCGACGGGGCATCCCCAAACCCGCCAGCAGCGCCCCCGGTCATCCGGCATCTGGAACCCACACCACAGCAGCAGGAGGCCGTCATGAGAAAACGCAGCACACTGTTTCTGTTCAGCCTGCTCGTCCTGGTCTTTTCGGTGGGCAGCGTCCACGCCGTCACCATGAGCATCGTCACCGGCAGCACCAAGGGGACCTACTACCAGTTCGGCCTCAACCTGGCGCAGTTGCTCCAGCCCCACGGCATCGATCTGAAGGTGGTGCCCTCCAACGGCTCGGTGGAAAACATCTACGCCGTCTTCAAACGCCCCAACACCCAGCTGGGCATCGTCCAGGCCGACGTGCTGGCCTTCGTCTCGCGCGTCCAGACCAACCCGGTGCTCAAGCAGATCGCCAAGAAGATCCGCATGGTCTTTCCCCTCTACAACGAGGAGGTCCACCTGCTGGGGCGCGCCGACCTGAAGAACTTCGAAGACCTGCAGGGAAAACGCGTGGCCGTCGGCAAGGACGGCAGCGGCACCTACCTGACCGCCATGCTGCTCTTCGAGCTTTCGGGGGTCAAGCCGGCCCGCACGGTGACCATCGGCACCGACGAGGCCCTGGCACAGCTCAAGGCCGGCAACATCGACGCCATGTTCTACGTCGCCGGCTACCCGGTCAAGCTGCTGGCCGGCGACGTGTCCGCCGGGGACAACCTGGCCCTGCTGCCCATCGTCAACCGCAAGATCACCGAGTTCTACCCGCGCACGGTCATTCCGGCCGGCACCTATGCCTGGCAGAAAGAGGAAGTGCCCACGGTGGCCGTCAAGGCCGTCCTGATCACCTACAACTTCCGCCACTACCACTGCGAAAACGTCGGCCGGGTGGGCCTGCTGATCTACACCAACCTGGATTGGCTGCGGCAGCACGGCCACCCCAAGTGGAAGGCGGTGGACCTGAACTACAAACTCAAGGGCTGGGAACAGTATGACTGCGTCAAGCGCAAGCTGCGAACGGCGGCGCCGCGCGTCAAGAAAACCCCGGCCTCGGTCAACCCGGTGCTCAACGCCATCAAGGAAGTCCTTCAGCCGCAGTAACGGAAGTGTGATGGGACACTCGGAATCCGGAATGCACCTGCAGTTCTACCTGCTTGCCCGGGCGCCTTTCCAGCCCGGCGCCGAGGCGGCCTTCTTCTGGAAGGGCGAGAAGTACCGCCGGGCCCTGGCCGTTCTGCGCCGGGCCGCGCAGGAGGGCGGCGTCAGCCTGCTGACCGGCGACGTGGGTACCGGCAAGACCGCCGTGGTGCACGCGCTGCTGCGTGAAACGGGCAGGCAGGCGATGACCTGCCTGATTTCGGACCCGGACCTGACGGTTGCCGATTTCTACCAGTTGGTGCTGCACGGTTTCCGCGTGCGCCGCAGCGTCGACACCCGCGAGGAATTCCATGAACACCTCGGGGGCCTGCTGCGCAAGGCCGCCCGCCGCCGCCGGCAGGTGCTGCTGATCCTCGACGAGGCCCAGCGCATGCCGCCGGAGCTGGCGTCCGAACTCGAAGCCACGGCGGCGTTCTGCGCCGGCACGGGCGGCGGGATGCACATCTGCCTGGTGGGCCAGACCGACGGCGGCCGCGGGGCCCTGGCTCCGGTGCTCGGCCCCCTGGCGCGGCACATCGACGCCGACTTTCACATCCAGCCGCTGGACGCCGACGAGACCGCCGCCTACGTGCGCCACCGCCTCCGGGTGGCCGGGGCGCAGCAGGAGATCTTCAGCGAGGAGGCCCTGCAGGAGGTCCACCGGCAGTCCGACGGCATTCCCATCCAGATCAACCTCATCTGCGATTTCGCCCTGTTTTCCGGCTTTGCCGAGCGTGCGCCGGTAATCACCGACGACATCGTGCGCTGGAGCGCCGACGGCCTGCGCCTGCCGGAACCGCTCGAGGAAGTCGTGGAGGAGGAACCGCAAGCGCAATTCTTCACCGAAGAGCCCTACCCCGAAACCGCGCCGCAGCCCGACCGGCAAGAGGCCTTCGTCCCCGCCGACGACGAACCGCCCGATGCGCTTTCCGCCGACCCCCGGGAAGAGTGCGTCATCGCACCCGACGCGCCGGCGCAAGAACACCGGCCCCCGCACGAAGAAAGCCTGTCGGCATTGGAAACGGAACCTTCCGCGGCGCCCGCAGCGCCTGAACCGGAGGTGACGGAACCGGCGCCGCAGCCGGATGCGGTCGAGGCGGCCGTGGAAGCACCGGAAGCGCCGGCCGCCGCCGGAGAGACGGAGACGCCGCAGCCGGCCGATGACAAAACCTGCGAAACGCCGCCGGCCGACGAGCCGACCCTCGCCGCCGGGGAACCGCCGGCGCACCCGGAATGCGCCGACGTCGCGCAGGCGCCTCTCCGGCCGCAGACCGCACCGCATCCTCCGGAAATATCAGCGCCCGCCGGCCTCCCCGAAGCGCCGCTGCGCCGCTCGCGCCTCAGGCCGGCCATGGCGGCCGCCGCCGTGCTGCTGCTGGCGGCCGCGGGCGGCTACCTGCTGCTGGCCAAATCCGGCGGGATTTCGATCCAGGACCTGCTGCAACGCTTCACCCCGCGGGTCTCGGCCACGCCGCAGGCCCCGGCCTTTCAGGCGGCAGTCCCGCCGGCGGCCGTGGAGCCGGCTGTGCCACAGGCGTTCCCGGTGAAGCCGGCGACGCCCGTCGCCACGACCCAAGAAGACCGCACGCCGCCTGCGCCCGCCGATGAAACGCCGCCGGCCTCCTCCGGCCGGCCGTCGCAAATCATCGAAGAAGATCTCACGGACGAAACGCCGGGGCCCCCGCCGCAGGCGCACGCGGCGGTCGAACCCGCTCCCGCACCGCAAACGCCGCCGCCGGCCGCAGAGACCGAGGCGCCGCAAAGCACGCCGCCGTCCCCTGCCCCGGCGGCCGAAGCGCCCGCCGAATCGGCACCCGCCCCGGAGGCGCCGTCTCGGGCCGAGGAGGACGCGGCCCTGCAAAGCACACCCCGCTCCTCTGCCCCGGCGGCCGAGGCGGCACCCGAGCCGGAAACCGTGGAAACACCGACCGCCCCGCAGCCGCCCTCGGCCGAAGTGCCGCCGGCCGCACCCGAACCGGAGCCTGCACCAGCCGCCGCCCCGGCGTCGGCATCCGTGCAGCCCCGGGAAAGCGACGCGGACCAGTCCCCCGCATCGGCTTCGGACACGGACCGGGCACCGTCTGCCGAACATCCGCAGCCGGAAGCCGAAAGGGCTGCCGCGCAACGCGCGCCGGAACAGACACCGGTCCCCGCACCTTCCGCAGAGGTTTCAACGCCCGCGCCGCCGCCCGAAAGTGCGCCCACGGCAAGCGCGCAGCCCCGGCCCGGGACAAAACACCGCATCCCGGCCAGCAGCCTGCTGCGCGATATCCTGAAAGACGGCGCTTTTTTCGAATCCAGCCCGCAGCCCGGGCCTCCCCGGGAGGCAACCGCCGCGCCGCCGCCTGAAAAGAAAACCGGGAAGACCGAGTGCGCCGCGCCGCAGCCGTCGGCGGGAGAACCCGATCCCTCGGCGGTGATCAACTGGCTCTTGAAGAGGAAGGGAAAATAGGGGCCGCTTTTCAGGCCGCGTCGGCGGGTGCCTCCGCGCGCCGGGCCTCGCCCTCGATGAAAACGCGCTTGACCAGCGGGTGCGCCTCCTTGATGCGCCTGTCCAGGCCCTGGATGGCGCGCTCGACCTGGTCGCCGTGAATGCGGTCGTCAAAGTCCACGCTCAGGTTGACCAGGATGAACTCGGGCCCCATGTGAAGCGTCAGCACCTCGTTAACGTGCTCGACCTCCGGGGTTTCGGCGGCCAGTCGCCGGATGTCGCGCACCACCTCGGGCAGCGCGCTTTCGCCCACCAGCAGGCTCTTGGTTTCCCAGGCCAGCCAGGCGGCCGTGCCCCCCAGGATAATCCCGATGACGATGGAGGCGATGCCGTCCCAGCGCGGATCGCCGGTGACCTGGCCGATGATGATACCCACCAGCGCCACCACCAGCCCCAGCATGGCGGCCGAGTCTTCGAAGAGCACCACAAACACCGAGGGGTTCTTGTCGCGGTGCACCGCCTCGATGAAGCCGCGCCGCCCCTTGATGCGCGAAAATTCCTTGACCGCGAAGAGCCACGACCCGCCCTCGAAAAGCATGGCCAGCGCCAGCACGATGTAGTTGACCAGCACTTTTTCCATGGGCTGCGGAGTGATCAGGCGGTGTACGCCTTCATAGATGGACACCCCGGCGCCGACGGCGAAGATCATCAGGGCGACGACAAAACTCCAGAAGTAGACCTCCTTGCCGTGGCCGAAGGGAAACTGCTCGTCGGCGGGCTTGCGGGCGCGCCACAGCCCGTAGAGCAGCAGTCCCTGGTTGCCGGTGTCGACCAGCGAGTGAATGCCTTCTGAGAGCATGGCGGCGCTGCCCGTCATGCCGGCGGCGATGAACTTGGTGATGGCGATCAGCAGGTTGCCGGCCAATGCGGCGTAAATGACTTTTTTGGACGCTGACGTGGACATCGATCCTCTCTTCCGTCGGTTTTAACGGTTGTTCTCTGTGGATACCAGCGCATCCAGGGGACTGCGCACGGCATCGATATCCTTCTGCATGACGTGCGTGTAGATCTCGGTGGTCTTGAGGTCGGCGTGGCCCATGAGTTCCTGCACCACCCGGATGTTGACGCCGTTTTCGAGCATGTGCGTGGCAAAACAGTGCCGGAAGGTGTGGCACCCGACCCGCTTGGTGATGCCGGCGCGGTCGACGGCGCGTTTGACGGCCTTCTGCAGCCCGGACTCCAGCACGTGATGCCGCCGTACCACGCCGCTGCGCGGATCCCGGCTGCGCTTCTTGGCGGGAAACAGGTACTGCCACCGGAATTCCCTGGCGGCGTTGGGATATTTGCGCGACAGCGCCTCGGGGATATAGACGTTTCCATATCCCTCGGCGAGGTCTTCGTGGTGCAGCGCCCGCACCTTTTCGACCTGCGCCTTCAATTCGTCCTTCAAAACTCCCGGCAGCAGCATCACCCGGTCCTTGTTTCCCTTGGCGGCGTGTATATAGATCCTGCCGTGGGCAAAGTCCAGGTCCTTGACCCGCAGCCGGATACACTCCATCAGCCGCATACCGCTGCCGTAAAGCAGCCGCGCCATCATCAGGTGCCGCCCCTTCATCTGGTCGAAAACCCGCCGCACCTCGTCCTGGCTGAGCACCACCGGAAGACTGCGCTCCCGCCGCGCCTTGACCGGCTCGATGTTCTCTCCCAAGGGCTGGTCGAGCACGCGGTGATACAAAAAAACCAGCGCGTTCAACGCCTGGCGCTGGGTGGAAACCGCCACCTTGTGTTGCGAAGCCAGGTGGCTCAAAAAAGCCTCGACCTCGCGTTTTCCCATATCGCGCGGATGCGTTCGCGCCCCGTGAAAGCGAATATAGCGCAGGATCCAGTCGCAGTAGGTCTTTTCGGTGCGATAGGCGTAATGGTGATACCGCATCACCTGCCGGACCTGCTCCATGAGCTTCAGGCGCGGATCCGGCTTAAATTTTGCCTTGCTTTCCGTCATAACATACTGTATCAAAAATAATATGGAAATTTTTAAATGTTTTTTCCATGTTTCCCTTCTAATATAATCTTAAATGGAAAAACTATCATCCTATAGGGCCAATATCAAGCACTTTTTTCCACTGATACTGACTGTTAGAGGCAATTAAAAATCATGGAGCATTAGGCAAAGTGAACCAAGAATGGTTTGAGATGCATGATATTCGTCGACGGAATTTCAGCAAATCGGTCTGGATTCCGTTGAGAGCGGTATATCACAACGAGCGTCAAGGAATATATGGTTACGAAGGTTATAAAAAAGATTTTTTTGGTACTGGTTCAATT
>CAYZCL010000049.1:0-2297 GCA_964476595.1 uncultured Desulfobacteraceae bacterium | reverse complement strand
AAGCTGTTCCTTGATGGCGATGACCTCCATGGGGTAGTTGTCATAGGCCATGATCCACAGCGGGTTGGCGTGGGTGTGGGTGGGAAAGAGGTCGCCCAGGTGGACGGCGCATCCGGTTGTGCCCCGGATCTCGACCAGCTGGTGGCCGCGGGTATGGCCGCCGGTGTGGCGCACGGTGATGCCGGGGGCGATTTCCCGGTCACCGTCCACGAGTTTCAGCAGGCCGCTGTCGGCCAGGCCGGTGAAGTTTTCCGGCCAGTAGGTGTGGATGGAGCGAATATTGGGATGGAGCACATCGTCCCATTCCGTTTGCTGGATAACGTGCCCGGCATTGGGAAAGGTGAGTTCGGTTTCGCCGCTTGCGTTCAGCATGACAATGCCGCCCGCATGGTCGAAGTCGCAATGGGTGAGAATAACCGTGTCGATGTCTTCCCGGCCCAGGCCCAGAGCCCGGAGGTCGTCCACCAGCGACCAGTCGCGGCAGACCCGGAAGATCTGTTTCTGCTTGTCGCTGAACTTGTTGCCCAGGCCGGTGTCGATGACCATGGCATGGTCCCTGGTGCGCACCAGCAGGGGGGCGTTGAGCAACCGGATGTAGTTGTCTGCATCGGCCGGGTATTTTTTGTTCCACAGCAGCTTGGGCACGGCCCCGTACATGGTGCCGCCGTCCAACTCGAACTCTCCGCCGTTGAGCCGGCGGATTTCGATATCACCCAGGTCAAGTTGTGTCATTTCACAATGCGAAGAGATCACTCAAACTCGAGGATGATCTCGTCCACGCTCAGGCTGGCGCCCTGGCAGGCAATGATTTTGGCGATGGTGCCGTCGGCCGGGGCGCAGAGCACGTTTTCCATCTTCATGGCCTCGATGACGGCCAGTTCTTCGCCCGCCTTGACCTGCTGTCCGACAACGGCCGAGAGCTTGACCAAAAGGCCCGGCATGGGCGCGATCAGGTAGCGGGACAGGTCCGGCTCGGTTTTGCGGGGCATGATCTTGAAGAGTTTAGCCGCCCTGGGGGTCAGCACCGTGGCCCGGGTGCGGCGGCCCCGGTGGGTCAGCTCGTAGCAGATGCCGTCCCTGGCCACCTGGAAGCAGAAGCGCTGCTCCCCGATGGTGCCGTGAAAGAGTTTCTGGCAGAACAGCCAGTCGGTTTTCACCGCATACTCCCGGCCGTCGTATTCGACTTTGTAGCAGCAGTCGGGTTGGAAGGGCCGCACGTTGATTTGGTGGAAGACATCGTCAATGACCACCACCCAGGAGTCCTGCACCCGCCGTTCGTGGCCGGCCAGCTGGCCGCTGATGCGGGCGGCCCGGTCCATGTAGAGCCGGTGAACGATACCGGCCACAACAACGGGCAGGGCAGGATCATCCACCGGCACGTCGTCGGCCTTGAAGCCGTCCGGGTACTCCTCGGCAATGAAATCCGTGGACATGTCCCCGGCCTGAAAACGCGGGTGTGCGACCAGGGCGGCAAGAAAGGTGATGTTATGCTGCACGCCGCGGATGATGTACTCATCCAGGGCGTCCTGCATGGCGGTTATGGCCGTTTTCCGGTCCTCACCCCAGGTGACGAGCTTGGCGATCATGGGGTCGTAGTACATGGAGATCTCACCACCTTCAAAGACACCGGTGTCCACCCGCACCCGCCCTTCTTCCTCGCAGGGAGGCTGGTAGCTGACCAGGCGGCCGATGGAGGGCATGAAGTCGCGCAGCGGGTCTTCGGCATAGATACGGCATTCCATGGCCCAGCCGTTGATGCGCACGTCCTGCTGGGTAATGGGCAGCGGCTGCCCGGCCGCAATCCGTATCATCATCTCCACCAGGTCAAGCCCGGTGATCATCTCGGTGACCGGGTGCTCCACCTGCAGCCGGGTATTCATCTCCAGGAAGTAGAAATTGCGATCCTGGTCGACAATGCACTCCACGGTGCCGGCCGAGCTGTAGTTGACGGCCCTGGCCAGCATGACCGCCTGTTCACCCATCTGCTTCCGGGTGGCCTGGTCAAGAAAGGGAGAGGGCGCCTCCTCGATCACCTTCTGGTGCCTGCGCTGGAGCGAACACTCCCGCTCGGCCAGGTAGACCGCGTTGCCGTGCTTGTCGGCCATGACCTGGATTTCGATATGGCGCGGCTTTTCAATGAATTTTTCAATCAGGATCCGGTCGTCGCCGAAACTTGAGCGGGCCTCGTTGGCCGCCCGCTCGAACCCGTCGCGGCATTCGCGCTCGTTGCGGGCAATGCGCATGCCCTTGCCGCCGCCGCCGGCCGTGGCCTTGAGCATGACCGGGTAGCCGATCTC
>CAYZCL010000048.1:0-17079 GCA_964476595.1 uncultured Desulfobacteraceae bacterium | reverse complement strand
CCTGGTGATCGTGGGCGGCGATGACTCCAACACCAACGCTGCCTTCCTGGCCCACGAACTGCTCGACGACGGGGTACAGGTCATCGGGGTGCCCAAGACCATCGACGGCGACGTGCAGGTGCGCGACGCCGACGGCAACGTGCTGTGCGCCATGTCCTTCGGCTTTCACAGCGCCGCGCGCGCTTTTTCCCAGGACATCAGCAACCTGTGCACGGACTGCAACTCGGACATGAAGTACTGGCACATCTGCAAGGTCATGGGCCGGTCGGCCAGCCACCTCGCCCTGGAGGTGGCGCTGCAGACCCACGCCAACATGACCCTCATCGGCGAGGACCTGGCCGACTACGTGGACGTCGAAAGGCTGGAGAAAGCGCGCCGGCAGGGCGACATCGACTTCAACGCTTACGGCATGACCCTGCGCCACCTGTCGCGCGTGATCTGCGACGGTATCGTGCGGCGCGCGGCCGTGGGCAAGAACTGCGGTGTGCTGGTGATCCCCGAAGGCGTGCTGGAGTTCATCAACGAGATCCAGGTCTTCATCATCAAGCTCAACACCATCATCGCCGAGTACAACAAGACCCACGACCGGGGGTTTCACGCCGACCACCCGCTGCTGGAGGACAAGCTGGAGTACCTGCGCCGGCTGGCGCGCCGATCCCGCGAGGACGGCATCCTCTCCGTCTGGAACACCCGCGACGATGACCTGTTCAACGACATCCCGGCCTTTTTCCAGGAAGGCCTGCTGACCGAACGCGACAGCCACGGCAACTTCCAGTTCTCCCAGGTGGAGACCGACAAGGTCATCATGGGGCTGGTGCGCGACTACCTGGACATCCTGTGGGAAGAGGGGCGCTACAAGATGGGCATCGAGCGCGGGTACTACCGGCAGGTCATGCACAAGGCCGGCCTGGATGCCGATGCCTATGAAAAAACCCTGTTCCGCAACCCCGGCGAGGCCTATCTGCTGATGAAGCCCGAGATCATCTCGGAAAAGACGCTGCGGCAGCAGCTGGTCGAGGCCGGCATGCTGGAAAGGGATGCCGACCCGCCCGCGGCCGTGGGTAAGCTCTACAAGAAGTCCGTGCCCAAGTTCAAGACCCAGACGCACTTTTACGGCTATGACGGTCGCGGCAGCCACCCCACGCAATTCGACTGCAAGTACACCTACAACCTGGGCCTGACGGTCTTCAGCCTGATCGCCAACGGCGCCACCGGCCAGATGGCGGCCATCCGCAACCTGGAGTTTACCTTCGACCGCTGGGAGCCCATCGGGATTCCCATCGCGCCGCTCATGCACCTGGAGGAGCGTAAGGGTAAACTGGCCCTGGTCCTGGAAAAGAGCCTGGTGGACATTCAGTCCAACGCCTTCCAGGTGGTCAAGGCCTTCCGTGAGAAGTGGCTGGCGGCCGAGCCGGGTCCCGACCACTACCGCAGTCCGGCCCCCATTCACCTGAGCGGCAGCGTGGAGGAGGACCGGCCGTTGACGTTGTTTCTCAACTCGCTCGGACGGGTGGAAGGTGGAGAAGTGTGAAGTTTGAAGTTTGAAGGGGGCGCTTCAGGGGGGCGGGGGCGTGATTGCGGACAGGGCGCGACTGAGGGCCTCGAATTCCGCTACGGTCAGGGTTTCGGCGCGGCGGCCGGGGTCGATGCCGGCCGCCGTAAGGGCTTGGCCCGCCTGGGCGGGCGTCAGCGGAAGGGCACTGCCGGCCAGGGCGTTTTTGAGGGTTTTGCGGCGGCGGCCGAAGGCGGCTTTGACGGTGGCGAAGAAAAAGGCTTCCGCCTCACTGCCGGCATCCGACCGGCGGCGGAAGGTGATTTCGAGAACCTCCGAGTCCACCTTAGGCCGCGGGAAGAACAGCCGCGCCCCGACCGTGGCCACGGACCGGATGTCGGCGCAGTAGGCCAGCATGACGCTGAGTCGCCCGTAGGCCTTGGAGCCCGGGCCGGCGCTGATGCGCCGGGCCAATTCTTTTTGGAACATCAGTACGGCGTGGTCAACCGCGTCGCGGGTCCGGATCAGCTGTACGAGTACCTGCGAGGAGATGTTGTAGGGCAGGTTGCCGATGACCACCAGGCGGCGCGGGGCCTCGCGGCCCAGGGCGGCGATGTCGAAGCGCAGGATGTTTTGACGCACCAGTTCGACGTTGTCCAGGCCCGCCGCCAGCAGCTCGGTCCGCAGCAGTCGCAACAGTTCGGGGTCCAGATCCACGGCCACCACGCGGCGCGCCCGTCGCGCGGCCGGCACGGTGAGCGCGCCCAGGCCCGCGCCGATCTCCAGCACCGTGTCTTCGTCCGCGATGCCGGCGGCGTCGATGATCTTCTCTGCCGTGCCGGCGTCACACAGGAAATGCTGACCCAGCTGCTTCTTGGCATCCAGGCCCCACGCTTTGAGCAGCACCCGCGCCGATGTCATGGGACCTCTCCGCTCATCTCGAATTCCCCGATGGCATTGCCTCCGTTCCCTCCGCCCTATTTAGCCCGGTTGCGCCGGGCCTCGAAAAAGTCCCGGGTCTCCTTGACGATCACCGGCGACAGGATCAGCAGGCCGATCAGGTTGGGGATGGCCATCATGCCGTTGAAGACGTCTGACAGCGACCACACCAGGTCCAGCTTGGCCACCGCACCGATGCCTACGAACAGGACGAAGATGATGCGGTAGGGCATGATCACTTTCTCACCGAAAAGGTACTCGATGGATTTCTCCCCGTAGTAGCACCACCCCAGGATAGTGGAGTAAGCGAACAGCACCAGGCCGATGGTGACCACGTACTTGCCGCCGGTAAAGCCGGTCTGAAAAGCCATGGTGGTCAGGGAGGCCCCGGTCTCGCCGCTGTTCCAGGTGCCGGTGATGATCAGGATCAGTCCCGTCATGGTGCAGACCACCAGGGTGTCGATGAAAGTCTGGGTCATGGATACCAGGGCCTGGGTGACGGGGTGCTTGGTCTGGGCGGCGGCCGCGGCAATGGGCGCGCTGCCCAGGCCCGACTCGTTGGAGAACACGCCGCGGGCCACGCCCATGCGGATGGTCATCATCACGGTGGAGCCAAGGAAACCGCCCGTGGCCGCCGTGGGCGTGAAGGCCTCGCTGATGATCATCGCCAGGGCGCCGGGGATTTCGGCGATGTCGATGATCAGGATGATCAGGGCCCCCAGCATGTAAAAGCCGATCATGATGGGCACCAGCAGGCCCGTGACGCGGCCGATGTTCTTGATGCCGCCCAGGATGACCGCCGCCGTGAAGACCATCAGGACGATGCCGGTGACGTAGAGGGGCACGTTGAAAGTGGCCTGAACGGCGTCGGCCACCGAGTTGGACTGTACCATGTTGCCGATGCCGAATGCGGCCACGGATGCAAAGATGGCGAACAGGGTCCCCAGCCACTTCCAGCCGACCCCGTTGGCGATGTAGTACATGGGACCGCCGCTCATGTTGCCGTCGGCGTCCACTTTGCGGTATTTCACGGCCAGCACGGCCTCGGAATACTTGGTGGCCATGCCCACCAGCCCGGTGATCCACATCCAGAACAGGGCGCCGGGACCGCCGGCGGCGATGGCGGTGGCCACGCCAGCGATGTTGCCGGTCCCCACCGTGGCGGACAGCGCCGTCATCAGGGCCTGGAAGTGGGTGATGTCGCCGGGATTGTCGCCCTCTTCCTTGCGCTTGATCAGTGCCAGGTAAAGGGAATACCACAGCTTACGGAACTGGATGCCCCGCAGCGCAATGGACAGCCACAGGCCGGTACCCACGAGAAATAGCAGCATGGGGGGTCCCCATACGAAGGACCCCACGCTGTCCACCAGGTTTGCAAACGATTGAGCCAGCCCCTGCATTGTATCCCCCTTGTCGTCGCGTGTCTAATTTTCCGGACGGGTGTTGGTGTCCGCCTTGGACACGGGTGTTGCGGCGTGCCGGAGAAAACCTATTCCTCGGGGATCTGGTATTCGATGCTGTAGGGAACGATGGCGCCCCCCTTGGCGAATTTCCATATTTCGATGGGCGCCAGGACATCGCCCCGGGCGTCGAAATCCACCGGTCCGGAAGCCCCCTCGTAATTGATTTCCTTGCCCTGGTCCAGCAACGCGAAAGCCCCCATGAAATTGCCGGCGCTGATGAAGTTTCCGGGCGGGTCGGCCACCGCCCGCAGCTGGTCGCGGATGTTGGCCGGGGTCAGCGCCAGCCCCTTGACCGCGGCGGCATGGGCGGCCAGCCCGATGACGGCCATGGCGTCATAGGCATTGGCGATGAAAGGCACGGTGGGCAGGTCGCCGTAGGCCTCCTTGTAGTCCGCCAGGAAATTGGCGTAGGATTCACCGACGCCCACACCCGGAGCGGTGCCCATCATGCCCTCGAGGTACTTTGGCCCCACGGCCCGGGCCAGTTTTTCGGACTTGCTGCCGTCGCAGAAAAGGAAATGCCTGGCCCCGAAATGCACGATGGCCTCTTTGACGTATACCTTGGCCTGTTCGGGGTAGCTGAAGACGCACAGGACGTCCGATTCGCCGGAAATGAACGGTTTGGTGGAGAACACGGGGGTGTAGGCCTTGCGCAGATCGTGGAGGTAAGATTTGGCCACGCCCTCGTCGTGGGGAATCATCGCGAAGACGATGCCGCCGCGCTTCTGGAAGGACCTGCGGAACTGCCAGGCCAGCCCCTGCCCGTAAGCATTGTTGACGTACATCACCGAGGCGGTCTTGTAGAGACCGGCGGCCAGTTTACCCAGCACCACCCCCTGCAGGGCGTCGGATGGACAGGTGCGAAAGAGGAAATCCTTCTTGCGGTCGGCGGGCAGGTCTGAGATGTAGGCGGCCGTGGAGGCCGGCGAGATCATCAGCATGTCGCCAGGGCAGGTGACCTTTTGCGCCACCGGTATGGTCACGCCGCTGGAACCGGAGCCCAGAATGGCGGCCACCTTGTCCTTTTTCAGCAGTTCTTCGGCCGCCGCGACGGCCTTTTTCGCGTCGGTCCCGCTGTCCCTGTTGATGAAGCGGACCTGCAGGCCGGCTGCGGCCAGCTGCCGGGCAGCCAGTTCGGCGGCCTTCCGGTGGTAAGGGCCCCACTCCTGGAGCGCGCCGCTCATGTCGAAGAGCATCCCCACTTTGAGGTCCTGGCCCACAGCCGCCGCCGCAATGCCGACACACGCCAACGTCACCAACAGAAACAAAAATCGCTTCCTCATGCCAACCTCTCCTTTGATGTCTGGCAAACGCCGGTGCTTGCCCGCAGCATGGTTTTCAAATACACCAGCCGCCGCGATACATCAACAGAAAATCATAAAATTTCATGGGTAACAATGGCGAAATAAAAAAAATAGAGCAAAAATTTATGAAAAGCTCATAAATTGAAAATATATTCACTATATCCCAATTTTTTTATGTTTACCTAAATCTTTAGCCGAAAAGTTTTGTTTTACGTAAACAAAGGGGTGATTCCCACATGTGGGCTTGCAGCCCCGCATCGGCTGTGACCGCCGGCGGGACGCACCGCAAACGGACCCTTCCGGGTCTACGGCAGCCGGTCCGCCGGCGCCGAAGGACCGCTTTTGCTTGACATTTGCAAGCGATATCAAATAATTGGTATGCAATAGAAACTTTGCGGGCGGTACATCGCCCGGAAATCTCAGCACGGCGGGAGGATCCCCATGACGAGACGAAAGAGCAAACAGGTGAGTTTCGACGCCATGGTCAAGCTCTTCATGCGCAACTACAGCATTCCGAGCAAGAAAGACGTCGAGATGATCATGGATCGGCTGGACCGCATCGAGGATCTGCTGCGCCAGACTTCGGCGGCCATGAAAGTGCGCCGTCCGTCCGCCGTGGCCGGCAAGAGCGCGCGGTCGCGGACATCCACCGCCACCGAGACCGTGCTGGAAGTCATCCGCCGGTCGCGCGAGGGGGTCGGGGTGTCCGAAATCCAGCAGAAAACCGGCTACGCGGTCAAGAAGATCCACAACATCATCTACCGGCTGGACAAGTCCGGCCAGATTACCCGCCTGCGACGCGGCGTCTACACCATCAAAAACTGAGCCCCGCCCTTCGGCGACCGGGGAGCGGGAAGGGAAAGGAAAATACAGCCATGAGCAAAACACAGGATGATAACAACCCCGGTCTGCAGGTCGGCAGCCGGCACGGCGCTTTCACGGTGGAGCGGGTGCTTCCGGTCGAACCCATCCAGGCCTTCTTCTACGAGCTGGTGCACGAGAGGACCGGGGCGCGCCACGTGCACGTGAGCCGCCCGGACCACGAGAACACTTTCAGCGTGGCCTTCAAGACCGTTCCGCAGGACTCCACCGGGGTGGCCCACATCCTGGAGCACACGGTGCTGTGCGGTTCGCGCCGGTACCCCGTGCGCGATCCTTTCTTCTCCATGCTCAAGCGTAGTTTGAGTACTTTCATGAATGCCTTCACGGCTTCGGACTGGACCATGTACCCCTTCTCCACGCAGAACCGCAAGGACTTCTACAACCTGATGTCCGTCTACCTGGACGCCGCCTTCTACCCGCGCCTGAACGAGCTGTCCTTCAAGCAGGAGGGGCACCGCCTGGAGTTCGAAGAGACCGACAGCGGCAGCCGGCTGACCTACAAGGGGGTGGTCTACAACGAGATGAAGGGCGCCATGTCGGCGCCGGACCAGGTCATGGTGCGCTCGCTGATGAACGCTCTGTATCCCGACACCACCTATCGCTTCAACTCGGGGGGTGACCCGCAGGACATTCCATCGCTGACCTACGAGCAGCTCAAGGCCTTCCACGGCCGGCACTACCACCCCAGCAATGCATTTTTCTACACCTACGGCGACATGCCGCTGACCGGCCACCTGGACTTCATCGAAGAACATGTGCTGCGTCACTTCCAGCGCATCGACCCGCGCACCGAGGTGCCCTCCCAGCCGCGCTGGGACGAGCCCAGGACCGCGCGCTACGCCTACCCGCTGGACAAGAGCGAGGACAGCGGGAAAAAATACCAGGCCTGCCTGGCCTGGCTGACGGCCGACATCACCGACTCCTTCGAAGTACTGGTGCTGACCATTCTCGAGCAGGTGCTGATGGGCAACCCGGCCTCTCCCCTGCGCAAGGCGCTCATCGACTCCCAGCTGGGTTCGGCCCTGTGCGACGGCGCCGGCTTCGACGCCGACAACCGCGATGCCATGTTCGTGGCCGGCCTGAAGGACGTGTCGCGCGAGGACGACGTCAGGATCGAGAAGATCATCTTCGACGTACTGGCCGGACAGGTCGAAAGGGGCGTGGACCCGCGCCTGGTCGAGGCCGCCATCCACCAGATCGAGTTCCACCGCCGGGAAGTCACCAACACCCCTTATCCTTACGGCCTGAAGCTGCTGCTGGCCTTTTCGGGGCCCTGGTTCCACGGCGGCGACCCCGTGGCCATCCTGCGTTTCGACAAGGACCTGGAGCGGCTGCGCGGCGAAATGGAAAAAGGCCGATTTCTGGAGTCCAAGATACGGCAGTACTTCCTGGACAACCCCCACCGTGTGCGGTTCCTCCTGGAGCCGGACCACGAACTGGAGGAAAAGCAGTCCCGCAGGGTACGCGCCGAACTGGAAGCGCTGCAGGCCCGCCTGACGCCTGAAGAAGCGGCCCGCATCCGCGAGGACGCCCGGCGCCTCAAGGAGCTGCAGGAAACCCACGAGGACGTGTCGGTGCTGCCCACGCTGGAGATCGCCGACATCCCCCCGGACGTGATCGTGGTCACGCCATCGCAACCGCACGGGGCGCTGCCGGCCGAATTCTACGACCAGCCGACCTCGGGCATCTTCTACCTGTCGGCCGCCGCAGGCTGCGGCCGGCTGGACGAGCGCCTGCTGCCGCTGGTGCCTTTTTTCTGCCACGCCCTCACCCAGGTGGGCACCCGCCGGCGCGACTACACCGAGATGGCGCGGCTCATCGACACGTACACCGGCGGCGTCGGCTCGGCGCCCCAGGCCCGCACCCGGCCGGACGCCGACGGCGCGTGCGTGCCTTTCGTGACCCTGAACGGGAAGTGTCTGGTGCGGAACCAGGAGCGCATGTTCGAAATCATCACCGAACTGGCGGCGCAGTTCAGCTTCCAGGACACCGAGCGCCTGAAAAACCTGCTGCTGGAGTACCGCGCCGCCCTGGAGTCGATGGTCATCCACAACGGCCACCAGCTGGCCATTTCCCTGGCTTCGCGGGCCTTTTCGGCCACGGCTGCGCTTTCCGAGAACTGGCACGGCATTCACCAGCTGCGCTTCATCAAACAGATCACCGGGGACCTGTCGGAAAAGGCGCTGGCTTCCCTGGGCGCGGACCTGTCCGCCATCGCCGGGACGGTTTTTGCGCGCGACAACCTGAAAATCGCGCTGATCGGCGAGGACCGGGCACTGACACAGGCCGCCGACCTGGGAAGCACGCTGCTGGAAGCGCTGGGCAGCGGCAGCGGCAGCGGCTTCGAGGCGCCCGCCGTGGCTCCCGCATCCGATTTGCCCCGAGAAGGATGGGCCACCTCTTCGGCGGTGTCCTTTGTGGCCGAGACTTTCCCGGTGGTGCGCCTGGACCACCCCGACGCGGCGGTGCTGGCCGTCATCAGCAAGCTGCTGCGCTCGCTCTACCTGCACCGCCAGATCCGCGAAAAGGGGGGCGCCTACGGCGGGTTTGCGGTCTACAGCCCCGAGGCCGGCATCTTCAGCCTGGCCTCCTACCGCGACCCGCACATCGTCGAGACGCTCGAGGTGTACCGCGGCGCCGCGGATTTCCTGCTCTCGGACAGTTTCGAGGACGAGGACATCAAGGAGGCCGTACTGCAGGTCTGCTCGGAGATCGACAAGCCCGACCCGCCGGGACCGGCGGCCGGAAAGGCCTTCTACCGGCGGCTGGTGGGCATCTCCGACGAGATGCGCCGCCGGTTCAAACAGAACCTGCTGGGCATCACCCGCCGGCAAGTGCGGCAGGCCGCCCGCACCTATTTCGGCACGGAACACGGCCCCCACGCGGTGGCCGTCATCTCCGGGCCCGATCAGCTCGAGGAGGCCAACCGCCGCCTGGCGTCCATGCCGCTAAAGGTCAGTCACATCTGAGCCCCGCAGCACGTCATCGGGGTTTTCGACCATTTGCTTGACGGTGTGCAGGAAACGGGCCGCAGGTGCGCCGTCGATGATGCGGTGGTCCACGGTCAGGCTCAGGCCCACCATCGGCCGGACGGCGATACGCCCCTGTGCAGCCACGGGCTTTTCCACGATGCGGCCCACGCCCAGCACGGCGCTTTCCGGCGCCCGCAGGATGGGGGTGAAATGGTCGACGTCGGCGAATCCCAGGTTGGTGATGGTGAAGGTTCCGCCGGTCAGCTCGTCCGGAGACAGCCGTTTGCGTTTGATGCGTCGCATGCAGGCGTTAATGCGGGTGTTGATCTGCCGCAGGCTGAGCGAGTCCGCGGAGCGAAAGACCGGCACCATCAGGACGCCGTCGATGTGCATGGCCAACCCGATGTTGACGTTCTTCCAGACCAGGATCTCGTTTCCCCGTGCCACGCCGGCATTGATATTCGGGTGCCGGCGGAGCGCCGCCGCGGCGATCTTGATGAGCATGGCATTGTAGGAGATGCGCAGCCCCTCGTCCCTGAGTCGCCGGCGCCGTTCCTGCAGTGCGCCGGCGTCGGCGTCGGTGTGGAGGCTGAACTGGGCGGTGTCCGCCATGCTGTGGTAAATGCTTTCGTAGATGCGCCGGCGTGCACCGGTGATGGGGATGCGCCGAAGCACCGGGCCGGCGTTCGGGATGCCGGGAGCCGACGCCCCGGAGGCCGGGGATGAATCGCCGGCGGCCCGCAGGATGTCGGCCCGGACGATGCGACCGCCCGGTCCGCTGCCCCTGATTCTGGAGAGGTCCAGTCCGCGTTCGGCTGCCATGGACCGGGCCAGGGGCGAGGTCTTGACGCGTCCGCCGGGGGGCTGCTGCGCCGCGGGGCCGGCCGCCGGCCGCGGCGCGGCTGCGGAGCCGGGCGCTGCCCCGCCGGCGGGTGGCCGTCGGCGTAGCCGCCGGTATTCTTCGCGGTCCCCGGCCAGGTAGCCCACCACCGCCTCCACGGCGCACACCTCACCCTCGGCCGCCGCACGCACCAGCCATCCGTGCCCCGGTGCCGGGATGTCGAAGGTCAGCTTGTCGGTTTCGATGGTCAGCAACAGGTCATCGCGGTGGACTTCGGCGCCCTCGGGAACGTGCCAGGCGGCCACGACGGCGTTTTCCATGGTCAGTCCCAGCTTGGGGATACGAATCTCGATCAAGACGGCTTCTCCTTAGCCGTGGAGTACTTTGTGAACGCCGTCAACGATGTCGTCCACCTGGGGCAGCACTGCGTTCTCCAACACCGGGCTAAAGGGTATCGGCACATCCCGGGCTCCGACGCGGGTGACTGGTGCGTCCAGTTCGTCGAACAGTTCCTCGCCGATGCGTGCCGCCAGCTCCGCGCCGAAGCCGCCCGTCAAGCAGGCTTCGTGGGCGATGAGCACCCTGTGAGTCTTTTGTAGCGACCGTGTGATGGCGTCAAAGTCCAGCGGCTTCAGGGTCCGCAGGTCAACCACTTCGGCCTCTATGCCCTCCTTGGCCAGACGCTCTGCGGCCTCCATGCTGTGGTAGGTCATGCGCGAATAAGTCAATACGGTGATGTCGCGGCCCGGCCGTTTGACGTCGGCGCGGCCGATGGGGATGATGTACTCGCCGTCGGGCACCGGCCCGCTCTGGGCGAAGAGGCGCTTGTGCTGGAAGAAGACCACGGGGTCGTTGTCGCGGATGGCGGCCTTGAGCAGTCCCTTGACGTCGGCCGGTTCCGAAGGTACGACGACTTTCAGCCCGGGCACGTGCACGAACCAGCTCTCCAAGGATTGGGAGTGCTGCGCCGCGGCCGACAGGCCGCCGCCATCCGGGGCCCACAGCACCATGGGAATGCGGACCTGGCCGCCCAGCATGTAGCGGATCTTGGCCATCTGGTTGACGATTTCGTCCATGGCGGTGGTCACGAAGTCGGCGAAGTGCATGTCCACCACCGGCCGCATGCCGGTGAGCGCTGCACCCACGCCGCCACCCACCAGGCAGGTCTCGGAGATGGGGGTGTCGATAATGCGGCCGGGAAACTTCTCCGGCAGGCCGGTGAACTGGCCGAAAATGCCGCCGTGGGCCACCAGATCCTCGCCGATGATGAACACCGTGTCGTCGCGCTGCATTTCCTCTTCCAGGGCCTCGCACATGGCCTGGGTGCAGGTCAGTTCTCTGTCGGGCATGATGTCTTTTCGCTCCTGATCAACGGGGACGAACGGCTGCACCGGTCCCCGGGTACCGTGTTTTCAGGGATTGACGTACAGGTCTTCAAAGGCCTCCTCGGGCCGCGGCTCGGGCGCCTCCAGGCCGAACTGCACGGCCGCTTGGATACGCCCGGCGATTTCCCGCCGCAGGCCCTCTTCGAACGCTTCGGTGAGCACCCCCTCGTCCAGCAGCCGCCGGCGGAAGCGTTCGATGGGGTCGCCGGACTCGGCCGCCGCCTGGATCTCGTCTTTGCTGCGGTACTTCTGGGGGTCGCCTTCGAAATGCCCGCGGTAGCGGTAGGTGCGGTTTTCCAGGATGGAAGGACCCTGGCCTTCGCGGGCGCGGGCCACAGCCTCGGCCGCCGCCTCCCGCACCGCCAGCACGTCGTTGCCGTCCACGGCCACGCCGGGGATGCCGTAGGCGCAGGCGCGGCCGGCCACCGATCCGCCGGCAAGCATTTTGTCGGCCGGCGTCGTGGAGGCATAGCGGTTGTTTTCACACACGAAGACCACGGGAAGCTTAAAGACCGCCGCCATGTTGCATGCCTCATGGAATGTGCCGCGATTGGCGGCGCCGTCTCCGAAAAAAACAACTCCCACCTGGTCGCTCTGACGCAGCTTGATGGAAAGCCCGGCACCCACAATGAGCGGAAATCCGCCGCCCACCACGCCGTTGGCGCCGAGGAAACCGGTGGAGAAATCTGCGATGTGCATGGAGCCGCCCTTGCCCCTGCAGTATCCGGTGCTGCGGCCGAACAGTTCGGCGAACATGCGCTTCAGCTCGGCTCCCTTGGCAATCATATGGCCGTGGCCGCGATGGGTGGTGGCCAGGTAATCATCGGTTCTCAGTACCGAGCAGGTGCCGGCCGCAGAGGCCTCCTGCCCGATGGACAGGTGGATGAAGCCCGGGATCATGTTCTGCTGAAACAGCTCGCCGGCCTTTTCTTCGAAGGCCCGGATGGTGAGCATGGTTTCGAGCAGTTTCCGTTTTTCGTCATTGGTTGTCTGCATGCAGGTCTCCAGTAAAGCGTTTGAAAAGCGGTTGGCTCAGGGTTTGTACAGTCCCGACACCACCGGCAGGTACAGTGACAGTTGGGGCAGCAGTGACAGGATGATCAGCACCACCACGTCCATAAGGACAAAAGGGATGGCCTGCTTAGCGATGGCGTCGATGTTGCTCTTGGTCAGGTTGGCGGCCGTGAACAGGTTGACACCCACCGGGGGAGTGGCCTGACCAATGGCCAAGGCTGAAATGAAAATCACGCCGTACCAGAGGGGATCAATCTTCAGGGCCGTCAGCACCGGTATGAGGATGGGCATCACCAAGTAGGAAATGGAGATGGCGTCCAGAATCATGCCAAGCGCCAGCAGCAGGAGGTTGACCAGGATGATCATGGTGGCCGCATTGGGTGACATTCGGACGATGAAATTGGCGGCCCCGTCGATTACCCCGATGACCGACGCCGCCCAGGTGAAAATGCCGGCAAAAACCACGATGAACATGATCACCGAACTGGTGACGCTGGCGTCGACCAGGATGTGAATCAGATCCCGCCAGGTAATGGAGTGGTAAATGAAGACGGCTACGAACAGGCTGTAGAAAACCGCAACCACGGCGGCTTCGGTGGGTGTGAAGATCCCGGCATAGATGCCGCCCAGGATGATCACCGGTGTCAGGATCGCCCAGAAGGATTGGCGCAATGCCACCAGGATTTCACCAAAACTGCCGCGGCGCTGGCTGCCATGGTAGCCGCGTCGACGTGAGATAAAATAGGCCACCACCATGGTGGCGATTCCCGTCAGGATACCCGGGATAATGCCGGCGACAAAAAGGGCGCTGACCGAAACGCTGGTGATATTGCCGTAAATAATGAAAGCGATGCTGGGCGGTATGATGATGGAAAGATCCGAGGAGTTGGCGATCAGGGCACCAGCGAAGTTCTTGTCGTAGCCGTGCTTGACCATGGGGGTGAGCAGGATCAGGCCAACGGCAGCCGTGGTGGCGGGGCCGGAACCCGAAAGCGCCCCCCAGAACATGCAGGTCAGCACGGCAACGGTGGCCAGTCCGCCCACGGCTTTTCCAACAATGAGTTCGAAGAAATGGGCGATGGTGGCCGCCAGACCCGCCTTTTCGAGAATGACGCCGGCCAAAACGAAAAACGGAATGGCCAGCAATGGGAAAGAGGCGATGCCGGAGGAGAAATTGACGCCCAGCATGCCGATGCCCAGATCGAAAGTCCAGATGGTAGCCACGGCTGCGATGCCCAGGGATGTGCCGATGGGTACTCCCAAAGCCATCAGCAGCAGGAAAGAGATACTGATGAGTACGATTTCCATCAGACATCCTCCTCCCTGAGTGCCGCCAACTGGGCGGCGGCGTTACGGCGGACCCCCCGGAAAACAAACACCGACAGCAACGGCACACCAGCGTAATAGTACCACACCGGGATTCCCAAGCCGGCCGAAGTGGCCTGAAAGAGCGTGATTTCGTTGTAAATGGCCTGGATCATGAAAATGTCTACCAGGATGAACAGCGCGGCACTGAGCAACGCGCTGAAGACCACCACGAATTGTTTCATTCTTCGTGGAAAGACATTGTAAAGGGTGATCATGCCCAGCTGGCCGCCGCGTTCGAAAGCGATACCGGTCCCGACGACCGTCAGCCACACGAACAGGTTGATGGTGATCTCCTCGGTTGCGGCGAAAGAGAAATGGAACAAGTAGCGGCTCAACACGTTGATAAAAGCGATTGCCGCCATGGTGAACAGCAGGATGGCGGCGATCCAGTAGTCCAGCCGAATGGACTCGGTTTTTCGATTCATGGCACTTGATCCCCAAACGAAAAAGCCCCTCGGCGTCGTTGTGCATCCAAGGGGCCCGGAAAAATCATGAACGGCTATTTCGCCATGTCAGCCTTGGCTTTTTCGTAGAGATCCTTGCCGATTTTGGGCACCCACTTATCATAGAGAGACTTGGTGGCATCGATGAAAGCCTGTCGCTCGGCGTCGGTAAGATCGGTTACCACCATACCCTTGCTTTTGGCAAACGCCACCGGGTCGGTGATCTTGGGGGTGTAATTAAACTCCTCTTTCAGGATCTTGAGCGAGGTGCCGTCGTCAATGCCCGCCCGGCAGAGTGCTTTTTCGAAACGTGCCGAAGTTACGGCCGCCTCGCGGATAGCCTTCTGTACATCCTTGGGAAAAGCGTCGAACTGCTTCTTGTTCCAGTAGACGATAACCGGGTCAACCAGGTAGTTCCAGCGTGTGATATATTTATGGTATTGATAGATCTGAACGGTGATGGCTACGCCAGGCAGCGGGTTTTCCTGGCCGTCGACCACGCCCTGCTGAAAGGCGGTGACCGCGTCGCCCCAGTTCATGTTGACCGGGTCGGCGCCCAGTTTCCGGAAAATGTCAATGAAGATGGGGCTGCCCACCACCCGGATTTTCAAGCCCTTGAGGTCCTTGGGCAGATGGATTTCATGCTTGCTGTTGGTCACCTGGCGGAAGCCGGTTTCCCCCCAGGCCAGGGGTTCCAGGCCTTTTTTGCGCATGACCGCGAAAATGGCCTTGCCGGTCTCGCCGTATTCCATTTTATCCAGATTCTTGAAGTTGTTGATAAAAAAAGGCAACGAGAAGATGTTCATCTCCGGCATCACCGGCGAGGAGTTGATGGTCGACTCATAGGCGCAGTCGATAACGCCGCTGGCCACCATCTGGGGACTCTTGAGCTGCGCGCCCTTGAGCAATTGGCTGCCCCAATAAGGCTTGATATTGACCCGACCGTTGGTTTTCTGCTTGACCAGTTCGGCGAATTTGGTGGCCCCCATTCCCCAGTAGAACTGCGGACCCACGTTGAGGGTCATCTTGTATTCCTTTTTGTAGCTTCCGGCGCTGGCGGCGGCGCTAAAGAAAAACACCAGCGACAGGGCGGTCAGCCATACCAAAGCCTTGGTGGAAAAACGGGACGCCTTTTTCATAATACATTGCCTCCTTTGATAAAAATGTCTTCAGGATGGTTACCGATATTCCGGGGCGATATAGGAATCGGAGCCGTGGACAAAATGCAGGACCAACGGGGGTCGCTTTCCCTGATAGGACTGTATGCTATTAAATTTTATCCCCGCCTTGTCAAGCATAATCTTGTGTTTTGTTTCACATTGCCCGTCATCAGCCGGTGAAACTTAGCTATTGACTAACCCGCGGCCCGCAGGATAGATAGGGCAGTTAATTTTTTTCGGCCACTGCCGCCCGCGAAGCGGGCCGGGCGGGGCGGGTACTGAAAGAGAAGATGATACAGCTGATCAGAGGATTCAGGGATATTCTGCCCGGCGAGGTGGAGCTGTGGCAGCGCATCGAGCGCACGGCGCGGGACCTGTTCGAGGGTTTCGGTTACCACGAGATCCGCATTCCGGTCATGGAGCGCACCGAGCTGTTCGCCCGCAGTATCGGTGAACAGACCGACATCGTGGAAAAGGAGATGTACACCTTCGCCGACCGCAAGGGCGAACTGATCACCCTGCGGCCCGAGGCCACGGCCTCCATCGTGCGGGCCTACATCCAGCACCGCCTGTACGCCCAGGAGCCGGTGCGCAAATTTTACACCATCGGTCCCATGTTCCGCCGCGAACGGCCCCAGAAGGGCCGCTACCGCCAGTTCTACCAGATCAACGTGGAGGTTTTCGGGGTCGCCTCGGCGCTGGTGGACGCCCAGCTGATCCTGATGCTGGTGACGCTGCTCGATCGCCTGGCGGTCGAAGACGTGCACGTGCACGCCAACTCCCTGGGGTGCCCGGCCTGCCGGCCGGATTTTCGCAGGGCGCTGTCGGACTATCTGGCCGCGCGCACGGACCGGCTGTGCAGTGACTGCCGGCGCCGCAGCACCCAGAACCCGCTGCGCGTGCTGGACTGCAAGGTGCCCGACTGCCGCAGCGCCATGGCCGACGCACCGGCCATCACCGACTACCTGTGCGACGACTGTCGCACCCACTTCGACACGTTTCGCGCGGCGCTGGATGAACGGGGCATCGCCTATGTCATCGATCCCCGGCTGGTGCGCGGGCTGGACTACTACACGCGCACCACTTTCGAGATCCAGACCGGATCCCTGGGCGCCCAGAGCGCCGTGGCCGGCGGCGGACGTTACGACGGCCTGGTCGAGGCCCTGGGCGGCCCGGAAATGCCGGCCACCGGGTTTGCCATCGGCCTGGACCGCCTGGCCGAACTGGTGGCGGCCGGGGGGCGGGAGGGCGAGCCGGGGCCCGACGTGTTCATTGCCGCCCTGGGAGAAGAGAGCCGCCGGCTGGCCTTCGGGTGGGTCTGCGACCTGGGCCTGGCCGGGGTGCGGGCCGAAATGGAGTACGGCGACCGCAGCCTCAAGAGCCAGATGAAGCGTGCCAATCGCCTCGCGGCCCGGCGGGTACTGATCGTCGGGGAAAACGAACTGACGGCGGGCAGAGCGGTCCTGCGCGACATGCACACCCGCGAACAGCAGGAGGTGCCCCTGGCCGAGGTCGTCGAAAGGATAGGGGCCCTGGCGGCGGCGCCCCGGGGCTGAGGACGACCGCCGTCCGCGGCGACCGGCGCGGGGCCGGATCGCCCAACCACATGAAATCGAGACGAACCGGTTTCGGGGCATCTCCTTTTCCGACGGGAAGGAGTTCCTGAAACGCGGCTCGGGGAGCGAGACAGATTGTCAGACAACCTAGGTGAAATGAGAAGGACCCACACCTGCTGCGAGCTGACCGGCAGGGACGAGGGTCGCGAAGTGGTACTCATGGGCTGGGTCCAGCGGCGGCGGGACCACGGCGGGGTCCT
>CAYZCL010000047.1:0-38789 GCA_964476595.1 uncultured Desulfobacteraceae bacterium | reverse complement strand
CCATCGATTTCTGTGAAGACGTGCCACCGCTGCCCCGGAGCGCCGTGGACCGTATCGTGGCCATTTTCAAAGAGGCCGGCGCCCGTGCCAAGATCAGCTCTATCCATGTCAACGGCTGGTTCGGAGATTACGACAAGCTTGTCATGACCCGCGTTTTCTTCGAGGAAGTGTTCGCCGTAGCGGACAGCCGGACGCTGAAAGAATCCACCCTCTACATCGGCGATTCGCCCAACGACGCCCCCATGTTCGCCTGGTTCCCGCACTCCGTGGGCGTCGCCAACGTCTGGCCTTCGAGGGCGCCTGCCGTCCGAGCCGACCTGGGTGGCCCGTGAACAGGGCGGTTACGGCTTCGCTGAAATGGTGGATTTTCTTTTGTCCTAATTGCGGGAAGCCCCTCTTGCCCTGATACAGCCGGGAAAATCCTTCTCTCAACCGGCATACGGATCCGTAGAGCTCCTTCTCCGCAGCTGCAAATAACATGCAGTCGCTGTTTCAATCTCCTGGCATGTGTTTGGACAGGCAGCCGGAGTAGCAGTGTTTTGCTTTAGGAACCCCGAAAAATTCACTCGGCGGAAAAAGCTTTTTCAAATTCATCCCGCCCTGCGGTAGAGATTGGCGTTTACCTCATAATCCTTTTCTAAGGGTTGCGGCCTCGGCTTTCAAGAGAATAAAAAAGGCTCGTCTCTACAAATGTTCGGCATCTTAACAGCCAAGGCGCGGTAGTCGAACAGGTGATCGAGGAATTGGAAAACGATCTGTCCGCCACCGTCATCCGAACCAACAACTTCTGGGCCATCGATGCGCTCTTTATCACGGGGCTGATTGCCCGTAACCTGCTCAACTGCATCCGCCGGATTGTGCTGCCCAGGCCTTACCGGACCTCGGGGGCAAACGGCTTTCGTTTCTGTTTTTCCAGATCGGCACCAACGAGGTCCGCCGTTTACGCGGGCTGTGGCTGAAAATCGACAATACCCTTTAGGGGGGAGGGGACACGGAAGTGGCAGGGAGGCTGGTGAAATTTCGTAGTTGCCGATCGTGTAAACCACCTATGGATATTGCCGCCACGGCGCCGATAAGGTCGATCATCATGTCCCATTGCGTGTCCCACACGTCTCCCTGCATGCCCAAAGAGATTGCTGCGCTTTTTCCCACCGCCACGGCGAACCACCACTCGATAATTTCATTGCCGGCGCCGATGGATAGACTGGTGGCGATGACAAGAAAGATGGTCCAGTTCCGTTTCAATACGATACGCCGGCGAACAAGTATCTCGCGCAAGATGATAGCCGATGTGGCACCCAGCCAGAAATGGGCAAACCGATCGTAATGATTGCGAGACAGATGGAGGCTGTCCCGTAGCCAAGCGAAGACCGGTTCGTGTTCATAGGTGAAATGGGCGCCGATCATCATAGTGGAGCCATAGATCAATAGGAACAAATAGGCCAGTGTGGTGAAAGGAAAACGGCGGTGTGTGGCGATCAGCAGGGGTAGGCCGATGAACACCCAGATGCCGTGGGCGAACCACATAGGCCAGTTGTAAGGCTTATAGGCAGATATGACAATGACGGCCGTTAAAAGGAGCACGAAAAGACGGAAGGGATATTTGGGTGCTTCCGTCTTTTTCCCGTGGCGGCATCTATCGCGAGAGGTACTCGAGGGCATTCAGACCCCTTGAGATTGCAATATCATCGGGCATGACGGCCACTCCCCCGTTGGGATCCAGGTCAATACACTCCTGCAGATAGGCATAATATACGAGCTTGGAACAATACCAGCCCCCGGCCGGATTCATTTTGTAGGTGCCCAGATTGTAGGGCTCGGCCACTTTTGCCGCTGCGTGGCGTTCGACCGCTTTTCGGATTTTTCGGGGGATATCGCTGAGACGCAATACGGCGATTTCGTCAAAATGTGCTGCCCAAAAAGCTTTCGAGCTCCGCCGCACCCCGCCGGAAACGGTTTTGCCGTCGGGCCAAGCGTCGATGATGCAGTCACAACTGCTGTCATAAAGCCCGGCATGATTCCAGTATCCCTGGACGGAAAACCGATCGCCTGACCGCTTGGAGCGGCCGAAGAGGATGTCGGCGGTTTCCCAGTTGAAACGCTCCAGCTTTGCCAGCATTTGTTTATTGTCGGTTCGACCGCCATGGCTTTCAGGATCCTCTTGAGGGATCACTTTCAGGAATCGGTTTCCCCGGATATCCATTACCTGCAGGGTGCTGGCCGGTATGCGGTAGGGAAGGTCATACTTGTCCACCAGTGCGGATTGCGATCGGATATAGGCCGCGAAAGGGACGTGCCGGGTATCCGACACGTCCGGTGCAAAAACCGCGGGATGGCGTTCCAGACGTCTCTGTTTGGCCGCCTCACGGTCCGCATAGGGCCGCAGATAGGTGTCGATGTTGATCAGCTCGGAGGATGTTTCCGTCGAGGCGATCTTTTTCCGTACCATGGCGTCCATAATGATCAAGGTGGTCGACAGGTCTTCACCCCGCGCCCTCTCGAGGGCCAGCGCGTTGACCAGCATCCTGAGTTCGGTGAGCACCTGTTCCCTTGCCACGGCGCTGAGTCGGAATCCGGAAAAATAATGACGGTAGATTTCGCCCGCGTTGAGGTAGAATTTCGGGGAGGTGAGACGGAAATTGTAGATTCCCGGAAAGCTTTTCACCAGGTATCCCGAAAACAGGATTACCGATAAAAGGCTCCACCAAAACAAGCGATATTTTCGTTTCCTGCGGGTCACTATAGTTTGAGAAGGCGAATGTCATTCTGGTCGACGGGGGAGCCTGCGCGGGTGTCTGCCCGCACCTTTTCTCTCGACACAATGAGCCCGTCTTTCATGCGAAGGACCGTACGGCAGAGGCCGGCGATCTGTTCGTCATGGGTGGTGAGCAGGAGAGTCGCCCCCGTGTGGTTCGTGTAGCCGATCAGTTTTTCGAGAATAAGAGCCGCTGTGGCAGAGTCCACGTTACCGGTGGGCTCGTCGGCGAGGACCAGTTTCGGCTTGTGCACCAGAGCCCGTGCAATGGCCGCCCGCTGGCGTTCCCCTCCGGACACGCGACTGGCATAGTGGTGCCTCTTGGCCGCCAGTCCGAAGGTCTTCAGCACTGATGAAGACCTGCGCCGCCGCTCTTTCGCACTGATCCGGCTGTCGGACAGGAGGGGAAGTTCCACATTTTCCAGCAGTGTCAGCATGGGCAGCAGGTTGTGGAACTGAAAGACGAAACCGATGGATTCACGCCGCATCTTCTGACGCTGGCCCTCGGTGGGGAGTTCCTGGCCAAAGTATTCCACCGTTCCGGAAGAAGGCCTGTCGAGGGTGCCGATGATGTTTAGCAGCGTGCTTTTGCCGCAGCCAGACGGGCCGGTCAGGGCATAGGCATGCCCTTTTTTCAGCGCCAGCGAAATGCCATGCAACGCAGGGACCAAGCCCCCATCATAGGCTTTGCGGACATCCGTCACCCGCACGACAATGTCATCTTCGTTGAGCCGATGTATGCGGGGAGGCTTATTCACAGCGCAGGGCCTCGGCCGGCAGCATGCGGGTGCTGTATAAAGCGGGAAATACAGCGCTGAGGATGCCCATCAGGGTACAGGCGATCATCAGCAAACCGAACATTTCCAGAGATGGAGATTTGGGCAGAAAGTTGAGGCCGATATTGGGGGACAGGCCTAGCAGCAGGAAAGCCGGATAGGTCAGCGCAAGGCCCACCACGGCACCTGAATAGGCCAGCAGCAGGGATTCGACACCGAAAATGGTGATGATCATGCGCCGTGACCAGCCGATGGCCAGAAGGATACCGATTTCTTTGGTACGTTCGTTGATGGTGATGATCAGTGTGTTGAGCAGCACCACCGATGCGATGACGAAGGCGATGATCGAAATCAGCTGAATGAAACGGATGGTGGTCTTGCGGGAACCCAGATGTTCGATGAGTTCGCCGCCCGGGAAAGCCACCACCCGGGCATGCTTGGCATTGATGCGGGCAATGGTGGTCTGAACATCGGCTGGATTTTTCAGGGAAAGGAAGAGCATGCCGGTTTGGTCGGGTCGCTGTAGCAGGCGTTGCGCGTCGCCGATATCCATGTAAGCGCAAGCGTCCAGGAAATCCAGCCCGATGGAGTAAATTCCCGTGATGGTGTAGGCCGTATCGGCGTCCAGCTGCAGCCGGTCCCCAATGCCGAGTTTCAGTACCCGGGCCGCTTTCTGCCCGATGGCGACTTGCCGTGTCTTTGGATCAAAGGGACACCCCTCTATCAGGGCGATTCCCAGACGCTTGGCAATCGGCCTGAAGTCGGAGAAGCCCAGCAGCAGCAGGGAGGTGTCCAGGTCGAGCCACTTTTTGCCGATCAGCAGGCGCGTCATATTGGCGACAGTGTCCATGGAGGCAATGGACTCGACGGTGGGTCGGGCAATGGCCGAAGAAAAAGGGCTGCTGGCAAACTTGGACTGGACAACGATGTCGATTTTCTTGTCGTCGAGGGTGTCGGTGATCTGAGTGGAGAGCTGCCGGCCGATGGAGGTCACCACCAGGAAAAGCGCGAAGATGACACTAATGATCAAAAGGGTGAAAAACGTACGCAGTCTCACGCGCAGCAGGTTGCGCAGCGCACAGTGATAAATGATCTTAACCATTTCCCCGCCCGGCTTCCAGCTTGTGGATTTTTTCGGTCAGCATCGCCAACAGGCCCGCGATCTGCTTGTCACGCAGAATCGCCCGCATTTGCTCGCCGTAGTTCTGAACCAGGCTGATTCCTTCCACGATGATGTCGTAAATCATCCATCGATCATCTTTTAAAATCATACGATATGCGACCGGTTTGATGCCGTTTCGATCCCTCACCAGGGTTTTGACCTCTGCCCGTCGGCCCTGAATGCGCTGCCTTTTGATTTCCACCTTCTTTTTATCGACATCTTGACTGATTTTCTTGATGTAGGTGTACTGCAGAAGCTTCGAGAAAAGATCGACAAACTGCTCACGTTGTTGCGCTGTCAGGGTTTTCCATTGCTTTCCGAGCACGCGGCGTGACATTTCACGAAAGTCGATGCCTTCCGAGGCCACATCAGCAGTGCCCTGGTACTGTCCGCTTCCCCTTTCCCGTTGGAAGGCATCACTTTTCAAGTGGGCCGCCATCCGGTCCAGAAAAGGTTTCAGCTGCTGGCCGGGGTCCGGTGTGTTCCGCCCCTCGGCGCCGCGGGAAAATGCCGACGGTAACATTATCATTACTGCCACCATTAGTATGCCTATTTTTGCCATCATTTTCCCGCTGGTTGGCCCCCATACGTCACCGCAGATACCCTCAGGGTGCCCGCGACTATTCAATAATCAAGAAATTTACAATAATCAAAAAATTTAATCTTAATTAGTTGTTATGTCAATAAAAAAGCGGCGATTGTTTTCGGGAAAACAAAGGGCGCTCGCGGCCATTGCCACCCCCATAACTTTACACAGTACACGGGCCAGACGATTGGTTACCTGACAGCTCGATAAACCTACTTTTCCGGGTCCACCAGCCCCTTCACGAACCAGCGCTGCATGAACAGCACCACCAGGATAGGCGGCAGCATGACGATCAGGGCGGCGGCCATGGCCACGTTCCACTCGGGCAGGTCGTCGGCCTGCGGGATCAGGTTCTGCAGGCCGATGACGGCGGTGGTCATCTTGGGGTTGGTGGTGATCAGCAGGGGCCACAGGTACTGGTTCCAGCCGTAGACGAACTCGATGACGATCAGGGCGGCGATGTTGGTCTTGGAGAGCGGCAGCAGGATGCGGGTAAAAAACGTCATGGCCGAGGCCCCGTCCATTTTGGCCGCCTCGCACAGCTCCTCGGGGACCGTCAGGAAGAACTGCCGGAAGAGGAAAGTGCAGGTGGCCGACGCCACCAGGGGCAGGATCAGGCCGGTGTAGGTGTCCAGCAGGCTGAGCTCCAGGGAGACCTTGATCTCGTGGCCGGCGAACCACGAGATGATGCTGTCGATGTGCAGGAACTTCCACAGGGGCTGCAACGGGCCCAGCAGGTTGGCGGCCATTTCGTAGGTGGGCAGGATACGTACCTCCACCGGCAGCATGAGGGTGCAGAAGACGGTCACGAAGGCCACCGTGCGGAAGCGGTAGTCGAAGTAGACGATGGAGAAGGCCCCCAGCATGGAGACCACGATCTTGCCGAAAGTGATGCCGCTGGCCATGATGAAGGAGTTCATCAGCTGCGTGCCCAGGTCGCCGCGCTGCCAGGCCTCGCGGAAATTGACCAGCAGCTGGTCGCCGGGGATCATGGGCATGGGTACCCGGCTGACCTGGTCCAGGGGCAGCGTGGCGGCGATGATGGCGTAGATGATGGGAAAACCCACCACCAGGATGCCGAGCATCAGGAAGACGTAGGTGAATGTGTCCAGGATGGGCGTCTTTTCAACCATTTCGAATTACCCCGTGTACTGCACCTTTCTCTCCACGTATTTGAACTGCAGCACCGTGATGACGATGATCAGGACCATCAGCACGATGGACTGGGCCGCCGAGGAACCCAGGTTCAGTCCGATGAAGCCGTCCTGGTAGACCTTGTAGACCAGGATGTTGGTGGCGCCCCCCGGGCCTCCCTGGGTGACGGTGTGGATCACACCGAAGGTGTCGAAGAAAGCGTAGATGATGTTCATGACGGTCACGAAGAAGAGCGTGGGCGACAGCATGGGCAGCGTGATGGCCCAGAAACGGCGGAAGGGGCTGGCGCCGTCCATGGCGGCGGCCTCGATGAGCGAGTGGGGGATGGACTGCATGCCGGCCAGGAAAAAGACGAAGTTGTAGCTGATTTCCTTCCATGCGCTGGCCATGATGACCATGGCCAGGGCGTCGTTGCCGTTGAGCACCGGATTCCAGGGAATCGAAAGGTATTTTTCGATGAACAGCGCCACCACGCCGTAAGACGGGTGCAGCAGGAAGAGCCACAGGATGCCGGAAATGGCCGGTGCCACGGCGTAGGGCCAGATCAGCATGGTGCGGATGACGGTCTTGACCTTGAAGGCGCGGTTGGCCATGGTGGCGATGAACAGCCCCATGGAGATGGAGACGGCGGCCACCGAAGCGCTGAAGACCAGCGTGATACCGATGGACTTGAGGTACAGCGGGTCGGTGAACAGGGCGATGAAGTTGTCGAACCAGATGAAGCGGTTGTGCAGCCCGAAGGGGTCGGAGCGCATCAGGGACTGATAGACGCCCTGGGCCGCCGGCCAGTAGAAAAAGGTGGCCGTCACCAGGATCTGGGGCAGAATCAGCAGGTAGGGCAACAGCCGGTTTTTGAAGAGGGAGCGTTTGATCATGGCGGGCGGTGGACACCGCAAACGGGGCGCACCCCCTGGAGGGGCCGCCCCGCTGCGGGATCATGTTGTTACGGTTGTTTCACACGTAACGCACAGCGCTACTTGTATGTCTTCTCGAACTCGCGCAGTTTGACGTTGCTGCGCTTGACGGCGCTGTCGAGGGCCTCCTTGGCGGTCTTCTTGCCGTTCCAGACCAGTTCCAGTTCCTCGTTGATGATGTTGCGGATCTGGATGAAGTAGCCCAGGCGCAGGCCGCGGGAGTTCTTGTTGGGGTTGCGGCGTGTCATCTGCTTGATGCCCACTTCCTGGTAGGGGTATTTCTCGTAGTACCCCTTGGACTTGAGGTCCTCGTAGGCCGTCAGGGTGATGGGGAAATAGCCGGTCTTCTCGTGCCAGAATTCCTGCATCTTGTTGGTGGCCAGGAAGGCCAGGAAGGCGGCCACGCCCTTGTACTCTTCCTTGCTGTGGCCCTTGAGCACCCAGTTGGAGGCCCCGCCGATGATGCTGTTCTGGGGTTCCTTGTTCCAGGATTCCACCGGCAGCGGGGCGGCGTCCCACTTGAAGTCCTTGACGGCTTTCTGCAGCTTGGCGATGGCGCTGATGGAGTCCATGTAGACCCCCACCTTCTGGCCGATGAACTCGCTCTTGGCGCCTTGGTATTTCTGACCGGCGTAAACGAAGCGCTTATCCTTCATCCACGACTTGAGCTGGGCGATGTGGTGCACGACCTTGTCGTTGTTGATGGTCAGTTCGCAGTCCAGCCCGGCGTAGCCGTTGGCCTTGGTGGCGAAGGGCAGGTTCTGGATGGCGCTGTAGTTCTCGATCTGGATCCATGACTGCCAGGCGGTCACCATGCCGCCGGGTACGCCGGCCTTGACCAGTTTGGCGCAGATTTCGCCCAGCTGGTCCCAGGTGATGGGCTCGGTCTTGGACAGGGGGGCGATGCCGATCTTCTTGAACATGTCCACGTTGTAATACATGACGGGCGTCGAGGAGTTGAAGGGCATGGACATCAGGTGGCCGTCGTCGTTTACGTAGTAGGACAGCACCGGCTGGAGATAATCGTTCCAGTTGACCTTGTAGCCCATGTCGGCCATGAGCTTGTAGACCGGGTAGATGGCCCCCGAGAGCATCATGGTCAGCGTACCGACCTCGAAGGACTGCAGGATGTGGGGCTGCTTGCCGGCCCGGATGGCGGCGATGCCGGCGTTGACGGTTTCGTCGTAGTTGCCCTTGTTGGTGCCCACCACCACGTATTTGTCCTGGGAGGCGTTGAATTCCTTGATCATTTCCTTGACGACCTCGCCGCGCGCGCTGCGCATGGCGTGCCACCAGTGGATGGTGATCGGTTTGGCCATCACCTGGCCGCATAGGAAGAGGGTCAGGACGATGATGCCTACAGCTGTGATGACGCTTCGTTTCCTCATGGTGATGTCCTCCTTCTTGCAAAAATTGAAAAGTGAACGCTGACGGCGCTGTCGAGTGCAGTCCGTCGGGGATCGAAAGAAGGTCATAGACTAAATGTGATTTAGCCATCCGTCAAGGGATAAATGCCGCTGCGCTCCGAGCGGTCCCTCCAAGGGACGGCCGGACCCGCGAAGCGGGAAGCCCGGGATCAAAAAAACTTTGCCGGGCGACTTGACTTTGCCGGGAGCAACGTGGTTTTAAAGGGGGCGCCGGCGCGGCGCAGGCTGCACGCGGCGGTGCGTTTATCAACCGCAGGAAAGATGATCACCAATGGCTGCTGTAACCCTCAAGGATGTGGTCAAGCGCTATGGCAGGACCGAGGTGCTGCACCGCATCAACCTGGATATCGAAGACAACGAGTTCGTCGTGCTGGTGGGCCCCTCGGGCTGCGGAAAGTCGACCACCCTGCGCCTGGTAGCGGGGCTGGAGACGGTCACCGAGGGCGAGATCCGCATCGGGGACCGCGTGGTCAACGACCTGGCGCCCAAGGACCGGGACGTGGCCATGGTGTTCCAGAACTACGCCCTCTACCCCCACATGAACGTCTTCAAGAACATGTCCTTCGGTCTGCGGCTGCAAAAGGTCCCCCGTCAGGAGATCCAGCAGCGCGTGGAAACCGCCGCCGGCATCCTGGGCCTGATGGATCTGCTCAAGCGCAAACCTTTCGAGCTTTCCGGCGGGCAGCGCCAGCGGGTGGCCATGGGGCGGGCCATCGTGCGGGAGCCGGAGGTCTTTCTGTTCGACGAACCGCTTTCCAACCTGGACGCCAAACTGCGCACCCAGATGCGCATTGAGATCAAGCGCCTGCACCACAAGGTCGAGGCCACCATCATCTACGTGACCCACGACCAGGTGGAGGCCATGAGCCTGGCCGACCGCATCGTCATCATGCAGGACGGCTACATCGAGCAGGTGGGCACGCCCCTGGAGGTGTTCCAGCACCCGCGCAACACTTTCGTGGCCGGCTTCATCGGCACACCGCCCATGAACCTGGTGCCGGCCCGCGTCGTGGCCGACAACGGCGGGCTGAAGCTGGACTTCGAGGGCCGCTTCCAGGTGCCGGTGCCCGAAAAACCGGGGGCCGCCATCGAGGCGGGCATGGACGTGATCATGGGGCTGCGTACCGAGGATCTGCTCATCGACAGCCGGCGCTTCCCGGAAGACTGGCGGGTGGAGAGCGTCGTGGAAGTGGTCGAGCCTCTGGGCAGCGAAACCCTGGTGCACGTCGATCTGAAGGGCACGGCGTTCATCGCCAAGAGCGAGGGGCGCCGGCTCATCCGACGCGGCGACCGCCTTCAGCTGGCCATGAACCTGGAGCACCTGCACATCTTTGATGCCGAGAAGGGCGAATCCATTTATTGACCACCCGGCCGGACGGTGATGCAAAAATTTTTCCGCCGGGCTTGATTTTCACTGCCGTGACGGGGTATTGTGGTCCGAGGGAACCTGTCGCGGAAGCCCGCTCCGGTCGGGCCGATGGGGGCGCGACAGCGGTGGATCCCGAGACGACAATGGAATTGGGCGGAATCAGGCCGGTGAAAACCGGGCGGCGCTGGATGGGGCGCCTGCCGGACGGCCGGGATCTGATCGCAGCGATCGTCGCTTTCTGTCGGCAGGCGGGCGTTCACACGGCCGCCTTTTCGGTCATGGGGACGGTGAGCGAATACACCCTCGGCGCATTCGACCCCGATCAGCAGGTCCACGTCACCGAAAACGAAAACGCCCCTTTCGACATCGCCGCCTGCCGCGGAAATGTTTCCCGCAAGGCGGGCGCGCTTTTCGTGCGGGCGTACGTCTGCCTGACCGACATCCACGGGCGGGTGGTGGCCGGACGGCTTTTTTCGCCCACCCGGCTGCGGGAGGCCGAAATCGATATGCTGGAAATCACCGCGCCCGTCTTCGACCGGCGCTATGACTCATCGCTGGGCCTGGATCTCTGGCCGCAACGGCCTCCAACCGGCGTCGCCAACGGTGAGGAACCACGGACAGCAGGCAGCAACGAAAGCAAGTAAAAGGAGGCGTCATGCAGCTCACCGTCAACATCGCGGATCAACTCAAGCCGCGGCCGGACGAGAACAACCTGGGATTCGGTACCCTGTTCACCGACCACATGTTCAACATGGACTACAACCCGGAACAGGGGTGGCACAACCCACGCATCGAGCCGTACGGCCCCCTGGAACTGGATCCGGCCACGATGGTGCTGCACTACGGCCAGGCGGTGTTCGAGGGACTCAAGGCTTTCCGCACCGCCGACGGGCGCGTGCAGCTGTTTCGTCCCGCCGAGAACATGAAACGCATGAACCGCTCCTGCGACCTGCTGTGCATTCCCCGCATCGACGAGGATTTCACCCTGCAGGCCCTGAAAAAGCTGGTGGAGATCGAGAAGCAGTGGGTGCCGGGCGCCCCCGGCACGTCGCTCTACATCCGGCCCACCATCATCGCCACCGACCCCTATCTGGGGGTGCGCGCTTCGCACACCTACCGGTTGTTCATCATCCTGTCACCGGTGGGGGCTTACTACGCCGAGGGTTTCAACCCCGTCAAGATCATGGTCTCCCACGACCACGTGCGCGCCGTCAGGGGCGGCGTGGGGGAGGCCAAGACGCCGGGCAATTACGCCGCCAGTCTGCTGGCCGGCGAAAAGGCGCAGGAGGCGGGATACACCCAGGTGCTGTGGCTGGACGGCGTGGAGCGCAAGTACATCGAGGAAGTCGGCTCCATGAACATCTTTTTCGTCATCGACGGCGAGCTGGTGACCCCCGAGCTGAGCGGCAGCATCCTGCCCGGCATCACCCGCGACGCGGTGCTGGCCCTGGCGCGATCCTGGGACATGAAGGTCTCCGAGCGCCGCATCAGCATTGACGAGGTCATCGCGGCCCACGAAAAGGGCACCCTGGAGGAAATCTTCGGTTCGGGCACCGCGGCGGTCATTTCCCCGGTGGGTGAACTGAAATACGGCGAAAAGATCATCGCCGTGGGGGGCGGCAAGGTGGGGCCGGTGGCACAGCGCCTCTTTGACGCCATCACCGACATCCAGTACGGCCGGGTGGATGACATCCACGGCTGGGTCGAAACGGTGGTTTAGGGCGTTCATTTTATGAACACAAAGGGCCCATATCGCCACCTGCCGGCGTTCATCCGCAAGATGGAGGCCGAGGGCCTGCCGGCCATGGTCATCGACACCTTTGCCGGTTACTACCGGGAGGTGGCCGCCGGCGAGCGGGGGTTCATCTGCGACGCCGAGCTGACGCCGGTGTCGGCGGATGAAGTGCGCATGACCGGGGACCCCGGCGCATACGCCCCCGCCGGCAGAGATGCCCTGCACAAAACCGTCATGATCGTCCTGAACGGCGGCCTGGGTACCAGCATGGGGCTCCAGGGCCCCAAGTCCCTGCTGGAAGTCAAGCCCGGAATCAGTTTTCTGCAGGTGATCGTGGAACAGGCGGCCGCCAGGGGGGCGGAACTGGCCCTGATGAACAGCTTCAACACCCACGAGGCCACCCGCCGGGCACTGGAGAAGATCCGCCCGCCCCAGGATCCCGTTCTCTTTGTGCAGCATAAGTTCCCAAAGATACTGCAAAAAGACCTTTCGCCGGCGGTGTGGCCGCCCAACCCGGCCCTGGAGTGGAATCCCCCCGGCCACGGGGACATTTACACCGCCCTGGTCACGTCGGGCACGCTGCAGCAGCTGCTCGACGAGGGCAAACGCACTGCCTTCATCTGCAATTCGGACAACCTGGGCGCCGTGCTGGACCCCGTGCTGCTGGGATACTTTGTCCAGCGGCGGCTGCATTTCATGATGGAGGTGGCCGAGCGTACGCCGGCGGACCTGAAAGGGGGACACCTGGCGCGATGCATGGACGGCCGCCTGGTGTTGCGCGAGGCCGCCCAGTGCCCCAGCGGGGAGCTGGACGCTTTTCGCGACATCGGCCGTTACCGTTATTTCAACACCAACAGCCTGTGGATCGATCTGCCGTTTCTGCAGGCGCTGGTGGCGCGCGAGAAAACCATCCGGCTGCCCATCATCGTCAACCCCAAGACCCTCGATCCCAGGGACAGGAACAGCCCGCCGGTCTATCAGATTGAAACCGCCATGGGGGCCGCCGTTGCCCTGTTCGAGGATGCGGCCGGCGTTCTGGTGAACCGCAGCCGCTTTCTGCCGGTCAAGAAGTGCAACCAGCTGCTGGCCCTGCGGTCGGACTGCTATGTTTACGATCGAGAAAATGGATTCCGGATCAATCCTTCCCGTTCCCTCGACTCCCTCCACATTGATCTGGATCCGCGGTATTTCGAAAAAATCGACGAGTTCGACGCCCGTTTCCCCGAGGGCGCACCTTCCCTGCTGGCGTGTGAATCGCTGACCGTCAGGGGCGACGTGCGCTTCGAGGCGGACGTTGTTATCCGCGGGCGGGTGACCATCGTCAACGAAGGCAGCCGTCAGGCCGTTGTGCGGCGGGGATCGGTTGTCGCCGGTGACCTTGTCCTGTAGCGGCCGTCACACCGCCCGGAAAATTTTCGGAAGAATCATCATTGTGCATCAATGTACCCAGGTGGCCCGATTCATCAATACGACGGCATTCATCCACTCGTGCATCCTGTCCGGCTGCGTTGCGAAAACCACGGCATCCTCCCGACATGACGGTTTTTCGCGCCCTGCCGGCGCCGATGCTCAGCGCATTTCCGAGCCGGACCAGCGGTCGATCGATTTTCGCGTATGTCGCGGATAGCGGATACAGGGAAAAGATTTTTAAGCCGTTGTGCATCAGGACCGACGGCAGGTTTAAACTTTTGCATCATTTGAAATGAAAGTCCGGTTTGAGGTCATCCTGCCGGGAGGCGCTGTTTCCCCGGCCGTTGAAAACGCCATTACACCCAGAAGGAGCTTGATATGCGTCAGAAAACCCATAAAACCCAGACCCGAATCAAACGACGCCGTGTCACCTTCATCCTGAGGCAGCCCGACGCCGGGGAAGTCCGGCTGCTGGGCGATTTCAACCAGTGGGATCCCAAGAAGCACCCCATGCGCCGCGAAAAGGACGGCGCCTGGAAGAAAGTCGTCATGATTCCGCCCGGCCGTTACGAGTACCGGTTCCAGGTGGACGGCCGGTGGATCTCGGACCCTGAGAACAGCGAAGTGGTGCGCAACTGTTTCGGCACCTTCAACAACGTCATCACGGTGACGCCGCGCTAAGGGGCGTTGCGGCCGTTCCGTCGGCGCAGGATTGCGGAAATGTTGCGGCCTGCCGATGAAAAAGACATGCAGCGGCATCCGGAGCAGGCGCCCCCCCATCCGGGCGATGCCGGGATGCAGGCGCAGCCAGGAGGTGGACAGTGAATTACAAACCCCTCTTCGAGCCCAAAACGGTGGCGGTTATCGGGGTCTCCCTGAGTCACCGGCGACACCCGGCCAACGTGATTTACAACAAGGCCCTGCACCGCTACCCCGCCACGGTGTACCCCGTGAATCCGCGGGGCGGCGTGCTGCAGGGCAACCCGGTCTTTCGGGACGTCTCCGAGATTCCGGATAAAATCGACCTGGCGGTCATCGCCGTGCGGGCCGACCTGGTGCCCGACGTGATGGCGGCCTGCATCCGCGCCGGCGTGGGAGGGGCCACGGTCATCTCCGGCGGCTTTGCCGAAGTGGGCCGCACCGACCTCCAGCAGCGGCTGGTGGACATGGCCCGCGAAGCGGATTTCCCATTCGTGGGGCCCAACTGCCTCGGCATTTACGCCCCCAACGTGGTGGACACTTTTTTCCTCCCGGCCGAGCGCCTGGTCCGGCCCGAGGCCGGCAACGTGGCCTTCGTGAGCCAGAGCGGCGGCGTGCTGGTCGACCAGATGGTGACCTTCGCGGGCGAGGGGGTGGGCGTGTCCCTGGCGGTGAGCATCGGCAACAAGGCGCTCATCCGGGAGATCGACCTGCTGAACTACCTGGCCGAGGACCCCAAGACCCGCCTGATCGCTTTTTACATCGAGGGGTTCGCCCGCGGTGAGGGCCGCACCTTCGTGCAGGCCGCCCGCCGCTGCCCCAAGCCGGTGGTGGTGCTCAAATCGGGCAAGAGCCCCGGCGGGCAGCGGGCCGCCTCCAGCCACACGGCCTCCATCGCCGGCGACTACGCCGTGTTTTCCGCGGTCCTGGCCCAGCACGGCATCGTGGAGGTGGCCGACGAGTACCGGCTGGTGTCCTATTGCGAGGCCCTCTCGTGTTACCCCGACGCCATCCAGGGCCGTGTGGGGATCCTCACCGGCAGCGGCGGACACGGGGTGCTGTCGGTGGACATCTGCGCCTCGCTGGGCCTGGAGGTGCCCGAATTGACCGAGGATGAGCAGGCGCGCATCCGCAAGCGCCTGCACCCCAACATCCAGGAGATCGCTTCGCTGCGCAACCCGGTGGACGTCACGGGCAGCGCCGTGGACGACGATTTCTACGAGGCGGCCCTGGGCCTGTGCCAGTCCGACCAGATCGACTGCGTCATCATCCTGCTGCTGCCGTACTCACCGGGGATCAGCGGGGACCTGGGGGCGCGCATCAGCCAGTTGTACCGCCACGAGGGCAAGCCCCTGGTGGCCTACGTGCCCTCGTCGGAACGTTACCGCATTCTCATCGAGGGGTTCGAGCTCAACGGCATTCCCGTGGCCGCTTCCATCGAGCGGGCCATTTACATGGCGGATGCCATGAGGAGGTGTCAGCCATGCTAGATCCGACCATCGAAAGCATTCTTTCCGCGGCCGAAAGCGCCGGCTGGGTGCTGGAGCCCGAGGCCAAGCGGCTGCTGAAGCTGGCCGGCCTGTCCACGCCCCGCTACGTCTGGGCGCGGGAAAAGGCCGACGCCCTTTCGTTCGCCCGCCAGGTGGGCTATCCCGTGGTGGCCAAGGTGGTCTCGCCGCAGGTGGTGCACAAGACCGAGGTCGGCGGGGTGGCGGTGGGCATCCGGGACGACGCCGCGCTGGAAACGGTTTTCGAGCGATTCAGGCGCCTCGAGGGCTTCGCCGGCGTGCTGGTGGAGGAGAGCCTGAGCGGAGTCGAGCTCATCGTGGGCGCCAAGATGGACCACCAGTTCGGCCCGGTGGTGCTGCTGGGCATCGGGGGCACCGGCGTCGAGATATACAGGGACGTCAGCGTACGCATGGCGCCCCTGGAGCCCCGGGACGTGCAATCCATGGTCACCTGCCTCAGGGGCAGCCGCCTGATCCTGGGACACCGCGGCGGCCCGGCGGTCGATTCCGGGCGTCTGATGGAGATGATGATCAAATTCTCCGAGCTGGTGATGCAGCTCGAGGGCCGTTTCACTTCCATCGATCTCAACCCGGTATTCGGTACGCCGCAGGACTGCGTGGTGGCCGACGCCCGTATCATGCTGCGCGAGGAAGCGGCGGCGCCCGAAGAGGCGTCCTGCGCCGACGAAACGCCCTCGCCCCTTGCCGACCGTGTCTGCCGCCGTCCTCTCTGACGCCGGAACGCGGCCGGGAAACTGATTCTGAAACCAGACGCCGGGAGGCACGTCCGCCATGGGACATTCAACGAGTGAGAACCGGGCAGGGGCTGCAGAGGCCGGCCAGATCCGGCTGGCCCCCCTGCTGATCATTGTGGCGTTGGTCGTTCTGGCCGCCGCGGCGGTGGGGTACTTCCTGATGAAGGATCGTGCAAAGACGGCCGCCGAGCGCAAGGCAACCCAACCGAAGGTCGAGACCCGACTGCCGCGCATGGCCAACCAGCCGGTCCGGAAACCGCTGGTCAAACCGCCCCCGCCCCCGGACTACACGCCCGATGCACCGGTGCTCGAAAAAGCCCGCGGGGCCCTGAAAAAAGGCGTCACCCCCGAGGAGGCCGTGACCCTGGCCCGTTCGCTGCCCGACAGTCCCGAACGGGCCGATGCGGCTTTTCTGCTGCTGGAGTACGCCGCCGACAGCGGCAACCCCGCGGCCGCCCTGGCCGTGGGGCGCTACTACGACCCCGCCGACGACGGTCCCAGCGGCACCATCCGCAAGAACCCCGAGACCGCCCGCGACTGGTACCGCGAGGCGCTCAAGGGCGGACGGCCCGAAGCGCAGCGGCTGCTGGACCGGCTCCACGACTGGCTCGCGGAGCAGGCCCGACAGGGGTCCCGGGAAGCCCGGGAACTCCTGAACCACTGGGAGTGAGGCAAACCCATGACAGATTATCCGAGGAGACCTTTGATCATGCGCACCGCGAGAGCCTCCCTGTTGGCTATGGCCGCCCTGCTGCTGTCCGGCCTGCCGGTGTTCGGCGCGGCCACCGCCCTGGCCCAGCCCTGCAAACCCCTGCTGCTGCCCGGCAAGCGCACCCTCTTTCAGCGCGTCATCACCCACCCGGGCGCCGAACTGCACGCCGCCGCCGATGCGGCCTCACCGGTGGTTGAATCGCCCGTCAAGCCCTTTACGGTGTTCTACATCTACGAGCGCGTGGAGAAAGACGGCACCCAGTGGCTCAGGGTGGGGCCCTCCAGCAGTTGCGAGGTCAGCGGATGGCTGCAGGCCGACAAGGCGTCGGAGTGGCGCCAGGCCCTGACCCTGGTGTTCACCGAAAGGTCGGGTCGCCAGCCGGTGCTGTTCTTCAAGGACCTTAAGTCCCTGGAGACCGTAGCGGGTGCCGGGTCCCCCGGCGAGGAAGCCGCTGCCCTGGCGCAGCGTTTCGCCGCCGCGCGTTCGAGTGATGCCGGTCGTCCGGCGGACCTGCCGGTGGTGGCCATGGAACCCGCCGAACAGGCCGTCTCCCGGGAACGTTTCTACCTGATGCCCATCTTCCAGACCGTGCAGCTTTTCGAGGGTGTCAAGTTCCTGCAGGTGGCCTCCATCGACCCGGGGAACTGGCAGCTTCCCGTGGCCCGCCGTGAGCTGCGCACGGCCATCGTATTCGTCATTGATACCACCATTTCGATGAAACCGTACATCCAACGCACGCGCCGGGCCGTGCGCCGCATCTACGACGCCATCGAGCAGGCCGGCCTGGCCGACAAGGTGGCCTTTGGACTGGTGGCCTTCCGCAACAGCACCGAGAAGACGCCCGGGCTGGAGTACGTCAGCAAGGTCATGTCCGGCCTGCGTGACGGCACCGACCGCCAGGCCTTCGAGCAAGCCCTGGAACAGACCCGTGAAGCCCGGGTTTCCACCCAGTCCTTCAACGAGGATGCCTTCGCCGGCATCAAGACCGCTCTGGACGAGATGAACTGGGGCCCTTACCAGTCGCGCATCATTTTCCTGATCACCGATGCCGGGGCCATCCGCGCCGATGATCCCTGGTCCTCCACCGGGCTCAACGAGCGCGAAATCGCCGATATGGCCGAATCCAAAGGGGTCAAAATCTTCGCCCTGCACATCCGCACCCCCCTGGGCAGGAAACTCGGCAACATCTCCTATGCCGAGTCCCAGTACAAGGTGCTCACGGGGCAGTCCGACCCCACCCTGGGCAACCTCTACGTGCCCATCGACGCCACCGAGGTGTCGTCCGGCACGCGCACCTTCGGCCGGGTGGTGGAGAAGGTGGCCACCCAGATGGTCCGTCTGGTGGAGGCCACCGGACAGGGCCGGCGCCTGCAGCTGCCGGCGCGGGCCGCCGGCGGGGGTGACGTGGTGGCCGACGCCGAGCGCAAGGCCGCCATCCTGGGATACGCCATGCAGCTGGATTTCCTGGGCCAGCGCGAACGGGTCCGGGCGCCCCACGTGGTCACCTCGTGGGTTTCGGACATGGACCTGGCGCGCCCGGACATCCCGGCCTTCAAAGTCACGGTGCTGCTCACCAAGAACCAGCTGAGCGACCTGTACCAGCGGCTCAAGGTGATCCTGGACCAGGCCCAGCGCACCAAGCGCACCGGGGCGCGGGATTTCTTCCAGGGTATCCTGTCGGCCGCCGCGCGCATCTCCCGCGATCCCAACCAGTTCAGCCTCAAGCCGGCCGAGAACCTGCGGCAGATGGGGCTGCTGGGGGAATTCCTGGACGACCTGCCCTACCGCAGCGACATCATGCGTTTGACCGAGGAGGACTGGTACCGCATGAGCGTGGGTGAGCAGCAGGCCCTCATCGACGACCTGAAACTCAAGCTCAAGCGCTACCGGCAGTACCACGACGACGTGGCCAACTGGACCAGTTTCGGGGCTTCCGATCCCGGCGACAGCGTCTACCGCGTGCCGCTGAGCATGATGCCCTGATCCCGGGTTCACCGACGGCAGGAGACGGTCTTGGCGGAAAAAGAACAACAGCCGCGGTCCCCGGCGGCCACCGATTCCGAATCGGGCGGCAGCGGAGAGGTGTTTCGCCTGGTGGAGGTCGTCAAGCGCTGGGACGGGGCGCCGGGGTTCGAGCTGACCGTGCCCCGGCTGAGCATCCGCCGGGGCGAAAAGATCGCCCTGGTGGGGTACAGCGGTTGCGGCAAGAGCACCCTGCTGGACCTGCTGGCCATGATCCTGGAGCCCGACGGTGCGGCCGAGTTCGTTTTCCAGGGGAGCGACGGGCAGCCGCTGGACGTCGGCGCCGCCTGGCGGCGCGGGGACATCGACGGCCTGGCCCGCGCGCGCATGCGGCGCATCGGCTACGTGCTGCAGACCGGCGGGCTGCTGCCCTTCCTGCGCATCGGCGACAACATCGCCCTCAGCCGGCGGGGCCTGGGCCTGCCCGACGACGGGGCCGTGGAAAGCGCGGCCGAGAAGCTGGGCATCGCGCGACACCTGAAGAAGTATCCGGGCCAGCTGTCGGTGGGCGAGCGCCAGCGGGCGGCCATCGCCCGCGCCATGGCGCACCGGCCGGCGGTGGTCATCGCCGACGAACCCACCGCTTCGCTGGACCCCATCAACGCCGGCGAGATCATGGGCCTGTTCACCGGCCTGGCCGAGGAAAAGGGGGTCACCCTGATCGTGGCCACCCACGAATGGGACCGCGTCGAGGCGCTGGATTTTCGCGCGGTCCGCTTTGAGCTCACCCAGGGGACGGGCGGCGCCGTGCGCGCCGAGGTCCGCGGAGAGGAGTAGACGCCGATGCACGGACTCCGGACGATCGTCGGCCTTTCCCTGCGGGATTATTTCCACGAACGCCTGCTGTCGGCCTGCGCCGTCATGGGCCTGGCCGCCATCCTGGCGCCGCTGCTGATCCTGTTCGGCGTCAAGAGCGGCATCATCAACACCATGGTGGACCGGCTGGTGCGGGATCCGCGCAACCTGGAGATATCGCCCATTGGCAGCGGGCATTACGGACAGAAGTGGTTTGCCGAAATGGCCGCCCTGCCGGAAGTGGCCTTCGTGATTCCCCGCACGCGCTCCATCGCCGCCAGCATGATCCTCTCCCGGCGCAGCGGGGGGCGCACCCGCACGCTGGCCGTGGACCTGATCCCCACGGGCGAGGGCGATCCGCTGCTGGAAAAGTGGGGCCGGGTGCCGGCCGACAACCACCAGGTGGTGCTTTCGGCGTCGGCCGCCCGCAAGATCGGCGTCAAGGCCGGCGACACCGTCACGGGCCGCGTGGGCCGCGCCGTGAGCGGCGTCAAGCAGCAGGTGACCCTGCCCCTGGAGGTGGCCGCCGTGCTGCCGGTGGGCACCTTCTCGCGTGACGCGGCCTTCGTCCGCCTGTCGCTGCTGGAGGCCACCGAGGACTACCGCGACGGGTTCGGTTCGGCCCTGTTCGGCTGGCCCGGTCCCCCGAGGCCCACCGGACCGCGGCAGTATCCCGGGTTCCGGCTCTATGCCCGGTCGATATACGACCTCATCACGCTGCGCGACCGGCTGCAGGCCGAGGGACTGGAGATCTACACGCGGGCCGAGCAGATCGAGGTGGTCCAGCGCCTGGACCGCTCCTTCAGCCTGATCTTCCGGCTCATCGCGCTGGTGGCGGTGTGCGGCTACCTGGCCTCCATGGCCAGCAACGTGCTGGCGGGCGTCAACCGCAAGCGCCGTCACCTGGGCGTCATCCGGCTGATCGGCTTTTCCACCTCCAGCATCGTCTGGTTCCCGGTGGTACAGTCCGTGGCCACCAGCGTGCTGGGCACGGCCCTGGCCGCCGGCCTCTACGGCGTGTCGGCGCTGGTCATCAACCGCCTGTTCGCCCGTTACCTGGCAGCCGGCGAGTACGTCTGCCGCCTGTCGCCGCTGCACCTGGCGGCGGCCTTCGCCGTTACCCTGGCCCTGGGCGTCATCGCCGCCAGCCTGGCGGCTTACCGGGTGACCCGGATCGAGCCCTCTACGGTCATCCGCGATGTTTGACGACGGGCCTGCGGGGGACGGCTGCGTGCCGGCCCGGGAGGGAGCCGCCGGAATCCGGCGGCGAAAAGGGACTTGCCATAGCGGAGCATTTTTCGGGAGGATAGGGGTGTCTGGAACCTTCGCGAGAATTGAAAGCGGCGACCGCCGCCGGGTGCTGCGGATCGCGGCGGCCGTCGTGCTGCTGCTGGTGCTGCTGGTGCCGCCCGCGGCTGCCGTGGACTGCCCGGCCTACCAACACAAACGCAGCGACCGTGTGCCCATCGTCAAGGACATGGTCAACCCCACGCCCCTGCCCGGCGACTTCGAACTGCCCATGCCCTGCGGTGCCAAGCTGATCCTGCGCCTGGTGTGCATACCGGCGGTGTACCTGTTCGACGACCTGGACCTGGAACTGGGGTGCACCGACTGCGGCCGGGCGCGGGACCGGTTCATGGACGCGCGGCACCGCGCGGCCCTGGCCGGCGCCTTTCGGCTCGAGGATCTGCCGCCGGCCTGGCGGGAGCAGGCGGCCGCCGCGGCCGCGGCCGGGCGCGCCTGCCCCCCGCCCGGGGACGGAACCGTGGGCAGCCTGTACTATTTCATCGGCAAGTACGAGATTTCCAACTACCAGTGGCAGGTGGTCATGGAGAAGGACTGCCCGGGATGGGACGCCACATACACGGCCGAGGATCCGCGCCCGCGCACCGATGTGTCGTGGTTCGAAGCCGTGGATTTCACCCGCCGCTACACCGAGTGGCTGCTCAAGAACCGGCCCGACGCTCTCCCCCGACTGGCCGACGGCCGCCGGGCCTATATCCGCCTGCCCACCGAAGCCGAGTGGGAGTACGCCGCCCGGGGCGGGCAGCGGGTGGACGTGTCCGCCGTCGACCGGGAAGCTTTCTTTCCCCTGCACGGCCTGCCGCTTTCCGACTATGCCGTGTTCACCGAGACCGGCGCCGCCAAGTCCCCGGAAAAGCTGGCCTGGATCGGCACGCGCTGCGCCAATCCCCTGGGCCTGTTCGACACGGCCGGTAATGCCGCCGAGATGACCCTGGACCTTTTCCGCTTCTCGGTGGACCAGCGGTTGCACGGCGCCGCCGGCGGGTTCGTCATCAAGGGCGGCAGTTTTCGCAAGCACCGCGATGAAATCATGCCCGGCCGCCGTGAGGAGATGCCCTTCTTCCTGGACCGGGGATCCTACCGCAGTCGGGACCTGGGCTTCCGGGTGGTGCTTTCGGGCATCGTGACGCCCGCCAGCCGCACCGACATGCTGCGTCGGCAGTGGGCCGCGTTGCACCCCCCGGTGGCGCCGAGCGCCGAGACCTCCGAAAAAACCGCCACCCCCGAAGCCCTGGTCGCCGATCTGGAAAAACTGTCCGCCGGCGCCGGACCCGACCGCCGCCAACTGGACCGGCTGCGGGACTACCTCCGCGAGAGCGCCGGCCTGAAGATCGAAAAAGAGGCCCAGGCCGCCCGCGCCCTGATCTGGAAGACGCTGTTCACGGCCGAGTCCATCGTCAACACCAGCGCCCGTTGCCGGCAGCTACAGAATGAACTGGACATGCTGGGCGGCATCGAGAAGGAAAAACTGCCCGAGAGCGAGTTCGAGTCGCTCAGGGAAAACATGGCCGATCTCAACCAGCGGCTGGCCGTCTGCCGGGCGCTGACGGACCGGCTGACCAACGCCTATTTCTCGGGCCTGGAAAAGATCCGCCAACATCCCCAAAGCCGGGTTCAGCGGCAGCTGGCCCTGGTGTCGGCCGACCTGGCCGAGCTCCAGGGGGCGGGGGCCGGCCCGGCCCGGCGGCTGGCCCTGCTTAAGTCCCACCTGGCGATGCTGTCCGCGTCGGCACCCGCCATGTCGGTCGAAAAGATCCTGCAGGATCTTTCGCGAACCGACACGGAAGAGCAATGACGGCAACGCCGGAAAGCGAAGTGCCGCTCCGCGTGGCCTCCGACGCGTCGCCGTTTTGTTTCTTTCTATCCCGGTGATTACCTGATATTGTATCATCCGGTCATTCTTTTTCATATCGATTCGAATGCGTCATAAACACACAGGACAGAGTATATCATGCTTGAAATCAAAAATTCCGTGGCGGTCATCACCGGCGGAGGCGGCGGTATCGGCCTGGAACTGGGCAAGTATTGGGTCAACAACGGCGGAAAAGTGGTCATTGCCGATATCGCCCGGGAACTGCTCGACAAGGCCGAGGCGGAACTCAAGGAACTGGGAGGCGAGGTCCTTTCGGTGGTGGCCAACGTGACCACCGAGGAAGACAACAGCAAGCTGGCCGATGCGGCCATCGAAAAATTCGGACGGATCAATCTGGTGGCGCCATTCGCCGGCATCATCCGCGACGGCATGATGGTTTCCCCGGACCGTGAAACCGGCAAGGTGACCCGCAAGATGTCCCTGGCCGACTTCCAGCTGGTCATCGACATCAACCTAACCGGCGTCTTCCTAACCGTGCGCGAGTGCGCCGAACGCATGATCAACCACAACTGCAAGGGGCTGATCTGCCTGATCTCCTCCACCGGTTCACTGGGCACCGCCGGTCAGATCAACTATTCCTCCACCAAGGCCGCCATGTCGGTCATGCCCAAGGTCATCACGGCGGAGTTCTTCCGGCGCGGACTGGCCGACAAGATCCGCTGCGTGGCCGTGGCGCCGGGTTACGTGGGTACCGCCATGGTCAGGGGAATGAACCAGAAGGCGCTGGACAAGATTCTGTCCCAGGTGCCCATCGGGCGGCTCATCGAGCCTGGGGAAGTGGCCCAGCTGGTGGGCGACATTTACAAGAACGAGGCCCTGGCCGGGGAAGTGTTCTTCATTCACGGCGGCCTGCGACTGGGATCCAGGGGATAACCCCCGGGAGACGACCCCGGTCACCGGATACCCGAGGAGGGACTCCCTTCACCCCTCCATCCCCATTTTTTGTCTGCCGCCGGGCCCCGTGCGGGGTACACGGCCGCAGACTGGAGCGTGTAAAATGAAAGACGACAAACAGACCGCCGGGCATCCGCCCGGCGGTGACCCTCTGATGCAGTATCTGGTCGACGCCGCCCAGCGCACGATTCTTTACTGGGATACCATGCGCCGCCGCGGCAACCAGTATCACCGGCACATGGCGCGCAAGACACCCAACGTGCTGGACTACGATTTCGAACTGATCGTCGACGGCCGCACCCTGCCTGAACCGGTCAACTACGGCCTGGTGAAGATTCTCCCCCCCAGGGGGACCAACATAGATGAACGCAAACGACCCTTCGTGGTGGTGGACCCGCGCGCCGGCCACGGCCCGGGCATCGGCGGCTTCAAGGCCGACAGCGAGATCGGCGTGATCATGGAGGAGGGCCACCCCTGCTACTTCATCGGGTTTTCGCCGCATCCCGAACCGGGACAGACCATCGAGGCCGTGATGCGCGCCCAGGCCCATTTTCTGAAGCACATCATCGACCTGCACCCCGATGCGGACGAAAAGCCCGTGATCATCGGCAACTGCCAGGCCGGCTGGGCCGTCATGATGATGGCGGCGGTCTATCCCGAACTGTGCGGCCCCATCATCGCCGCCGGGGCGCCGCTGTCGTACTGGGCCGGCGTGCACGGTAAAAACCCCATGCGCTACAGCGGCGGCATGCTGGGGGGCAGCTGGCTGACGGCGCTCACCAGCGACATGGGAAACGGCATTTTCGACGGCTCCTGGCTGGTGGTGAATTTCGAGAACCTCAACCCGGCCAACACCCTTTGGACCAAGCAGTACAATCTCTATGCACGCATCGACACCGAGGTGCCGCGCTACCTGGGCTTCGAGCGCTGGTGGACCGGTCACGTGCTGCTCAACGCAGAGGAGATCCAGTACATCGTCGACAACCTCTTCGTGGGTAACAAGCTCAGCACGGCCGAGATCATCACTTCGGACAACAAGCGCGTGGACCTGCGCAACATCCGTTCGCCCATCATCTGTTTCTGTTCGCGCGGGGATAACATCACCCCGCCCCAGCAGGCCCTGGACTGGATCCTGGATCTCTACGACAGCGTGGACGACATCCGCGCCATGGGCCAGACCATCATCTACGCCATTCACGACCATATCGGCCACCTGGGCATTTTCGTTTCCGGCAGTGTGGCCAGGAAAGAGCACAGCGAGTTCGCCAGCAACATCGATCTCATCGACTGCCTGCCGCCGGGCCTCTACGAGGCGGTCATCGAGAAGGCCTCCGACGACACACTCAACGAGGACCTGGTGAGCGGCAACTACATTTCGCGCTTCGAGGAGCGCACCCTGGACGATATCCGGACCCTGGGCGGCAACGACCTTGAAGACGAGCGCTGTTTCGCCGGCGTGGCGCGTCTTTCGGAGACCAACTTGGGGCTCTACCGCACCACGCTCCAGCCCCTGGTGCGGGCCGCGGTCAACGACACCACGGCCGAGTGGCTGCGGCGCCTGCACCCGCTGCGGATGAGCTACGACATTTTTTCCGACCGCAATCCGTTCATGAGCCTGCTGCCCCCGGCCGCCCGCTGGGTGCGGGAAAACCGGCGTCCGGTCGACCCGGACAACCCCTTCCTGAAGTGGCAGGAGGCCTTTTCGGACCTCGTCGTCAAGAGCCTGGACGCCTACCGCGACTGGCGGGACATGATGACCGAGCAGGCTTTTTTCGCCTTCTACGGCCAGCCGTGGTTCCAGGCCCTGGTGGGGCTGCGGGCCACCGACGACCCGCCGAGGAGACACCCCGGAAAGGAACCCTTCCACCTGGAGCGCGTCGCGCGCCGCAAGAAAGAGCTGCTGGCCGCGATCGAAAAGGGCGGTCCCCGCGAGGCCATGCTGCGCGGCATGCTGTACGTCAACATGCCGGAAAAGGTGGTCGACGAACGCGAATTCGAGGTCATCCGCCGATTCCGGGCCGGGCATGTCGGCAGCCTGCCGCTGTCCGAGTTCAAGGAGGTGCTGCGGGACCAGTTCTACATGCTGCTGCTGGACGAGAAACGGGCCATAGCGGCCATCCCCAGGTTGATGGCCGGACACGAAAAAGAGGGGCCCGCGATGCTCGACCTGATCCTCCGCATCAACACGGCCGACGGGCCGCTGGATGCCGATGGCGAGCGCCGTTTCCGGGAGATTGAAAAGCTGTTTGTCCCCCCGGCCGGCGCCGCCCGGAAGGGAAGCGCCGGCCGGGGGCGGCCATCGAAGCGAGCCGCCGTGCGCGGCAAATAGCCGAATTGAAGGGCCCTGCCGTCGATCGGCGGCGGGACCCGCGGCCGGTCATGCGCTTTGACACGCGCGGCGGCGAGAGGGGGATGGTATGGCTTCCATGAAATCGTCAAGGTTGTGGACCGTCAACGTGATTTCTTTCATCCTTTTGGTCGTTCTGGGGGGCACCGGTCTGTTGAATTGGCTGGTGTTGCCCAAGGGATATGGCGCCGGCGCCCTGGTACCCCTGCGGCATTTCTGCCGGGTTGTCCATGAGTGGACGGCCCTGGCATTTATGGCAACGGTGACGGTGCACATCCTGCTGCACTGGTCTTATGTGAAGGCCCACATGACGAAACCCGGTGGAAGGCATGATTCGTAACGCCCCGGGCGCAACGGAGATGAATCCGGAAGCGTTGCGCGGTAAAATGGCATTCACCTGGAATATGGAAGGCGGCATCTGCCATGCGAACCTATCTTGACTGCATTCCCTGCTTCGTGCGCCAGGCCCTGGAGGCGGCCCGTATGGCCACCCCCAATGAAAAGATCCACGAGGCGGTGCTGCGCGGGGTGCTGGACATGGCGGGAGGCATGCCCATGGACCAGTCGCCGCCGGTCATGGGGCGCCGCATCCACCGGCTGATCCGCGAGCTGTGCGGCGACGCCGATCCTTACCGGGCCGTCAAGGGGCGTTTCAACCGGGTCGCCCTGGCGCTCTATCCGCGGTGCAAATCCATCGTAGACGGCGCCGACGACCCCTTCGAAACCGCCGTGCGGCTGGCCATCGCCGGCAACGTCATCGATTTCGGGGCGGTGTCGGATCTGGATGAAAAGGCGGTGTCGGCTTCCATTTCACAGGCATTGGACGCCGAGCTGTTCGGTGACCCGGGGCGGTTCCGGGACGCGCTGGACAGGGCCGACCGGATTCTCTACCTCGGCGACAACTGCGGCGAAATCGTTTTCGACCGCCTGCTCATCGAACAGCTCCTCCCGCGGGAGGTCACCTTCGTCGTGCGGGGCCGGCCCGTGATCAACGACGTCACCATGGCCGATGCCGAAATGACCGGCATGACGGAACTGGTCCCGGTCATCGACAACGGTTCGGACATCCCCGGCACCGTCCTGGCGGAATGCACGCCGCAATTCAGGGACCGTTTCCGCGAAGCCGATCTGGTCATCGCCAAGGGTCAGGGCAACTTTGAGACCCTTTCCGACGAGCGGAGTCCCGTCGTGTTCCTGTTCAAGGCCAAGTGCCCGGTCATCGCCCGGCACGTGGGCTGTGCGACCGGGCGCCTGGTGGTGCAGGGGCCGTCATGAGCGTGTCCGGCGACCTGGTCCAGGACCCGCCGCCCGGGGACCGCCGCCTGCGTTTCCGGGGCGACTGCCAGCGCTTCACGCTGACCGTCGGCCACCCACGGCCCGGCGGCGCGTGGCTGCGCACCAACCTGGGCCGCGCCGGCCTGCAGCGGAGGGGAATCCTGCGCCACGTGGACCACCGCGAGGCGCGCCTCGGGCAGGACTGGGCCGACATCTCCATGCCCGCCGTGGCACCGGGCGTTTTCCGGCTGACCCTGCCCCTTGCCGAGGTGGGCCACTTCGAAGCCAAGTGCTTCTTCCTGGAAGACGGTCTTTCGGAACCCGCCTGGCCGCCGGGCCCCAACGTGATCATCAACGTGGAACCGGCTCACACCTGCTGTGCCAACATCATCTACAACGCCTTCGTGAGGCAGTTCGGGCCCAACAAGGCCGGCGGCGGCTTCGGCCTGCTGGCGGGCGTGGCGGTGGAAGAACTCGACGCCGCCGGCTACACCCTGATCCCGCCCTCGGGAAAGTTTCGCGATCTGATCCGCGAACTGGACTTCATCATCGGGCACCTGGGATGCCGCATCCTGCAACTGCTGCCCATCCACCCCACGCCCACCACTTACGGCCGCATGGGGCGCTTCGGCAGCCCCTTCGCGGCCCTGAGTTTCACCGAGGTGGACCCCGCCCTGGCCGAGTTCGACCCCCGGGCCACCCCGGTGGAGCAGTTCATCGAGCTGGTGGACGCCGTCCACGCCCGCCAGGGCCGCGTGATTATCGACATCGCCATCAACCACACCGGCTGGGCCGCGCGCCTGCACGAGGCCCACCCCGAGTGGCTGGTGCGCGATCCCGACGGCCGCATCGAGGTGCCCGGGGCCTGGGGCGTGCGCTGGGAAGACCTCACCCGTCTGGATTACCGCCACACCGCGTTGTGGCGGTACATGGCCGACGTTTTCCTGACCTGGTGCCGTCGGGGGGTGGACGGCTTCCGCTGCGACGCCGGCTATATGATCCCCGAACCGGCCTGGGAGTACATCGTGGCGCGGGTGCGTGAGCAGTACCCTGACACCGTCTTCCTGCTGGAGGGCCTGGGCGGCAAGGTGTCGGTCACCCGGCGGCTGCTGGACAACGCCAACCTGAACTGGGCCTACTCCGAGCTCTTCCAGAACTATGACCGTGACCAGGTGTCGGCCTACCTGCCCCGGGCCGTGGAGATCTCCCGCCGCCAGGGCCTCATGGTGCACTTTGCCGAAACCCACGACAACGACCGCCTGGCGGCGCGTTCGGCCGTCTGGGCGCGCATGCGTACGGCACTGTGCGCCCTGGGGTCCCTGAGCGGGGCCTTCGGCTTCGCCAACGGCGTGGAGTGGCTGGCCACCGAGAAGATCAACGTGCACGATGCGCCCTCGCTCAACTGGGGGGCGGCGGAAAACCTGGTGGACCACCTGCGGCGCCTCAACATTCTGCTGCAGTACCATCCCTGCTTTTTCGACGGGTGCGAGCCGTGCATCGTCGGCCGGGGGCCGGACAACAGCCTGGTGCTCCTGCGGCACCACCGGCCCAGCGGCAAACGGCTGGTCATCGTCGTCAACCTGGGCGACGACCGGCCGGCCGCGGCCGCCTGGCAGGCGCCCGAAGGCGGCCCGGGTGAAGCGCCCTTTTTCGACCTGTTGAGCGGCCGCGAGGTCCATCCCGGCCGGGAGGGGGACCGGCTGCGGGTGGAACTGGCCCCGGGCGAGGTGCTGTGCCTGACCGCCGACCGGCGGGATTTCGAGCTGCTCGACAGGCCGCCCGCCGGCGCAGGCGGGCCGGGCCTGCCCCCGCGCACGCGCCGGCAGCTGCTGCAGGCCAAGGCCCTGGACGTTTTCCGGGCCTTTCACGGCACCGTGGACATCGGTACCTTCGACCCCCTGGAGGGCGGCCGGCGGCTCTCCCGCGATCCCGAGGCCTTCTGTCGGCGCATGAATCCGGACACCGGGGAGTCCCGCGTGATCCCGTGGGACTGGCCCGTGGACGCCCGGCGCGAGGTGATGGTGCCGCCCGGCCATTTCCTGCTGGTCCGCAGCCAGCGGTCGTTTCGCGCCGGCCTCGTTTGCGACGGCCGCACCCTGGCCTGCGAAGACGGGCTGGAAAGCGAGGACGGCACCTTCTTTGCGCTCTTTTCCCCGGTGGAGCCCCCGCGGGTGCCGCGCGCCCTGGCGCTGAAGATGACGGTCTACCACGACGGGGGCGCCGCGCACCGGCACTGCCCCCTGCTGCTGCTGCCGGATGCCGGCAGGGCCGCCGTCAGCCCCGGCTACCGCCGGGCGGAACTGCTGGACGACGGCCTGCTGATGCTCGCCACCAACGGACGCGGCGCCATGTCACGCGCCGCGGTCCTCTGGGGACGCCTCTACAGCCGCTACGACGCCCTGCTGGCGGCCAACCTCAACCCGCAGTGCCCCGATGACCGCCGGATCATGTTCACCCGCTGCCGGGCCTGGCTGCGCTACCAGGGGTTTTCGGTGGAAATCGGCGAGAACTGTCTGCACCGTTTCGCCTACGACCGGCACGGTGGGTGCTGGCACTTCCGGGTGCCCGTGGGCCAGGGCCAGTACGTGCGCCTGGAGATCTGCGTGCAGATGGTCCCCGGCCGGAACGAGACCCGCCTGACCTTCATCCGCGGGTCGGGCGGCAGCCGCCCGGACATGCTCGACGACCACCGCCCGGTGCGCCTCATTCTGCGCCCGGACATCGAGGATCGCAGCTTCCACGCCGTCACCAAGGCGCACACCGGCCCCGAGTTCACCTGGCCGGCTGCGGTCACGCCGCGTGAGAGCGGGATGCGCTTTCAGCCCGATCCCGGGCGGTGGCTGGAACTGGAGCTGGCCGGGGGGCGTTATCATGCCGAACCCGAGTGGCAGTACATGGTGCACCGTCCCCAGGAGGCACAGCGGGGCCAGGACCCGGACTCCGACCTGTTCAGCCCGGGATATTTCGACACCTTGCTCTCCGGCGGCCAATCCGCCCGGCTGACGGCGCGTGTCCAGACGGCCGCCGCGGGAGAGACGGGTGCGGTGCCGGAGCCCCCCCTGCCGGCCCGCGAGCGGCGTCGGCAGCCGGCGTTGGCGTGGGCCCGGAATTTCCTGGAGGCATACGTGGCCGCGCGCTCCGGCGGCAGGACGGTCATCGCCGGTTATCCCTGGTTCCTGGACTGGGGCCGCGACGCCCTGATCTTCGTGCGCGGCCTGGTGGCGGCCGGCATGACCGGGGCGGCCCGTGCGGTTCTGCTGCAGTTCGGCCGCTTCGAGGAAAATGGCACGCTGCCCAACATGATCCAGGGCGACACGCCGGCCAACCGCGACACCTCCGACGCCGCCCTGTGGTTCGTGACGGCCTGCGCCGACCTGGTGCAGCGGCAGAAGAGCCGGCGTTTCCTGGAGGCCGACTGCGGCGGCCGCAGCGTGCACGAGGTGCTGGTGTCCATCGCCGACCACTACCTCGCCGGCACGCCCAACGGCATCGCGGTGGACCCGGAAAGCGGCCTGGTGTTCAGTCCCGTGCACTTCACCTGGATGGACACCAACTACCCGGCCGGCACGCCCCGGCAGGGATACCCGGTGGAGATCCAGGCCCTGTGGATCGCGGCGCTGGACTTCCTGGCCGGCATCGACGGCCGCGCCGCGCAATGGAAAGCGCTGTCGGCACGGGCGCGCAGCTCCCTGGCCGAGCTTTTCTTTCTGGCCGATCAGGGCTATCTGGCCGACTGCCTGGCGGCCGAAGCGGGCCAGCCGGCCCGGCAGGCGCCGCCCGACGACGCGCTGCGCCCCAACCAGCTGCTGGCCGTCACCCTGGGCGCGATCGCCGACCGCACGGTGTGCCGCGCAGTGGTCGACGCCTGCCGGCAGCTGGTCGTGCCCGGCGCCATCCGCAGCCTGGCCGACCGCCCCGTACGGCACCCCCTGGAGATATGGCACCAGGGACGGCTGCTCAACGATCCCCACCACCCCTACCAGGGTACCTACACCGGCGACGAGGACACCCGCCGCAAGCCCGCCTACCACAACGGTACGGCCTGGACCTGGCCCTTCCCGGTCTTCTGCGAAGCCTGGGTGCAGGCATACGGCCCCAGGGCCGCCGGCACGGCGCGCGCCTGGCTGGCCAGCAGTCTGCGGCTCCTGCGCGGCGGCTGTGCCGGCCACATCCCCGAAATCCTGGACGGCGATTTCCCCCACACCCCGCGCGGCTGCGACGCCCAGGCCTGGGGCCTGAGCGAATTTGTTCGTGTCGAGACCTATTTGAGCGCCCTATGATTCAGGGCGTTTTCTCTTTATTCCTTAAGGTTGAAAATTATCTGAAAAAATAGTAAAAGTAATGATATACGGGTAACGAAGTAAAATTGGATAGTTGTCTGAATAGAGAGGGTGCCGGTTAAAGCGGATTAACGTAGGGGCCGATGATAAAATTCATGGGCTTGAAAAGCATGGAGGTGCAGATGAGGATTCACTGGATCGCAGGCATGTGTCTACTGTTGTTTTTTGGGCCTTATGGATGTGCCAAACCGCCGCCCGTAGACCGGCAGCTGGGTATGTTTACGGTGGCCTCGACCCAGAATGTCACCGGTCTAAAAACCAAGCCAACCGGAAAGATTCGTTATGCAGTAAAGGGACAAAGCTGCATCGAGGTGGATCCCAGTAGCCTTGAATACCTCAGTGGGCCCCGGGAAAACCGCATTCAGCGGGCCATGGACGAAGCCATCGCCAACGGTCATGATCAGGGGTTTAAGGGCGACGTGCTGATCAACGTCCGGGTCAGGGAAAAAACGATGATGGTGCCCCCGCCCAAAAATAGAATAGGTGGCTCCACACGACGTATGGAATGTATCATCGTCAGCGGTGAGTTGGTCGAGCTTGAGTGATAACAACTGATTCAGTTCGAGAAAGGAGAGACTGTATGTCGGTTTGCTGCAGCGAGGGGTCGATCCAAGACAGCCCGGAAGAACACCATGAATGGAAGCGGGCTGTTGTACTGCTGATGTTTTTGCTTGGAGTCGGACTGTTGTTCTGGTCCTGCGCATCGGGCCCTAAGCCCGAGGGGACGGATTTCATGTCCGATGATGCGGCCTACCAGGAAAACGAGGAGAGCCAGAGCCGGGCCGATGTTTTCGTCAGCCCCCGGGCCAAAGACAAAGTGTACCGCAAGGTGGCTGTCATGCCTTTCAGGGCTCCGGTGGAACTCGTGGGAGCCAGCATCGCCGACATGGTGGCTACCGAGATCTTAAAAACATATAAGTATGAACTGATCGAGAGAAGCCAGATGGAACAGGTGCTGCGAGAGCAGTCGCTTGGCCTCAAAGGCGTTACCGACAGTGCGTTGGCCATGAAAGTCGGCCGTATTCTGGGGGTCGAGGGTGTTATTATCGGTACAGTTCCGGAATACGGCATGCGGGCCGTCGGCTCCCTGGAATTGCCTGCGGTCGGTATCAATATTCGCATGATCGATACGGAAACCGGGTCTGTTATTTGGACCATCACCGATTCGGCTATTTCCAAGAAGGTGATCAGCCTTTCGGCTTTTGCACGTCGGCTCATAAAGTCTATGATCCGGCGTTTGCGCCTCGAGTGGGTTCGAACCGGAGATACTTACGCGGTCAATCTCATGCCGCCGCAGGTGACTATGAGCAGGGGGGGCATTCGCTCGGTGGAGATCAAGGTTTTTGCCGGCTTGCCGGACAAAATTCGAGGCTATACCCTGTACCGCAGCCGTACCAAAAGAGGGCCTTTTCAAAAGGTGGCATTCCGGAAAAATACGGGGGAAAAAACGATCGTTTTCAGGGAAAAGGGCCTGCTGGATGCGGAGACCTATTACTATAAAGTGGATGCGGTGGCTGCCTCGGGTCTGCATTCACCCCCGGAGGGCCCTTTTGAAATCACGACCGCCGGTGCGCCGGACCCCATTACGGATCTGAGAGCGACCGGCGGACAGATTCGAAAAGTTACACTGAGCTGGACGCCGAGCCGTAGCGACCTTGTGAAGGGATATGCGCTCTATCGGGCCACCAGCAAGAGGGGGCCCTACAAGCAAATCAAAGTCATCAGGGACAGGCGCGTCAACCGGTATGTCGATGCCGGGGGGGGCAGCAGCCGCAGTGAAGCCGGCAAACTGGCTGACAACCGGAAATACTACTACAAAATCCAGGCCATCAACATCGTTGACGTACACAGCCCGGACTCTCCCGTGGCCGCAGCGGTTACCCGCGGGGCGCCGCCAGCCGTGACTGAGTTTATGGCCCAAAGCGGATTGGCCAGAAAAGTGGAGCTGAAATGGATGCCTGTGGATGCCAAAGAGGTCAAGGGTTATAAAATTTTGCGCAGCGAAAACGAATCCGGCCCTTTCAAGGAGATCGTGTTCGTCAAAGGTCGGGACAAATCAGAGTATCTCGACCGCGGGAAATCCGGCGGATGGGATGACAGGGGAAAGCTGAAGGACAACACCGAGTACTTCTATAAAATCCGGTCTGTAAATATTGTCGATGTATCCAGTGAGGATTCGATGGTGGCATCGGCGGTCACCAAGCCCGTTCCGCAGGCGGTGTCCAACCTGGTTTGCAGTCAGGGGGAGGTGAAGAAAGTTTCGCTTCAATGGCAGCCCAATCCGGAAAGAGATATCGAACGTTATGAATTGTACCGGGGTGCTTCCACCATGAAAGTGGAGAAGCGCATCGCCAGGGTAAAGTCTGCTCAAACCCGATTCGTGGACGATGGGCTGAAGGACGGAAAGCAGTACTGCTACAAGCTTCGTGCAGTAGATAAAGATGGGCTGTTGGGTGAATTCAGTGAAACCGTCTGTTCCCGAACGAAACCCGTCCCGGCCAAGCCTCAGGGACTGACCGGCGCCTTTAGGGCGGGTGAAATCATCCTGCAGTGGCAGCCGAACCCTGAGAAGGATATTGCGGCGTACAAGGTATACCGACACAGCTTTATTTCCTGGAGCCTCTTGGGAAAGACGGCGCAACCGGTTTTTCATTATACGCAGAAAGTAAAACCGGGATCGAAGGAAGTCTTTCGAATTGTTGCCGTTGACCGGGACAACCTGGAAAGTCCGCCGAGTGCAGGGGTGACGGTAATCATTCCCAAATGATTCTCATTCACAGTCCTTCATAAGGAATCCCATCATGCTAACGGGCATTAAAAAGTATATTGTTGCCGCTGTCATCTGGATGATATTAGGCGCCCCGTTTGCAGCTGCACAGCAGACCCACTCCCCGCGTTTCATGATTCTGATCGATGAAAAAAACATGGGGACATACAGTATGGGGGACGCGGAACAAGTCCTCGACGACTACCTCATTGCGCGGGGAGTCGAAGTTGTGGATGCAGAGCTTGTCAAAACACAGGTCAACCGCGACAAAGCCTTGCAGACCATGGCTTCCGGGCCCAGGGCGGCGGCCGCGCTCGGACTGTCATTTGGTGCGGATGTGATTATCGTGGGCCGGGCGATCGCCAAGGGGTCCGCTGATCGGGTCAAGGACACCTCTTTTCGTTCCTACCAAGCCACGGTCAGCCTGAAAGCCATTCGGACAGATACGGCGGAAATTCTGACGGTCGACTCTGCAACGGCGGCCAAGATCCATGTGGATGACATCCAGGGAGGATCGCAAGCCATTCGAGCTGCTACAGCGTTGATAGCAAAACGCATGATGCCGAAGATTCTCAGCCGCTGGTCGCTTAGCGACAACAGTCAGCCACGCAAGATTCGTTTGATGATCGGCAACGTCAATCAGGTTTGGCAGGTGGCTGCAGTGAAAAAACTTCTCCGGAAACAGATTGGCGGTGTAGACGATGTCGTGCAGCGAAGCTTTGTTTCGGGTGTTGCCGTTTTCGATGTATACTGGAAGGGAGATTGCCAAAAACTGGCCGAGGCGCTGACATTGGCCAAGCCGAGGTATTTTCGTCTGAAGGTGATCGGCGTAACGGACAGTAAGCTTGATGCGCAACTGGTCGAGACCGACTCTTGATTCCGTGGCGAACGCCTGGCGGAGGAAATGGAGATGATGCGTTTGCGTCTTTGGAGGATTCATCGCCAAATTGGATAGCAGGAAAAGGAAGAGCGCTTTGAAAAAGAGCGCTTTTTCTTTTTGACATGCTTTTAGCTGGTTGCCCGCGAACTAACGACTTTGATCAAGCGACGGGTATTATGAAAACACGGCAGTGTTTCTTCGATATCGATGGCGGGGGTGAGACGTTTCAATGATCGATCAGTTGAATTTGAAGACATCCGACCCAGTAAATAGGTTTTCCCCAAATGGAGTTGCCAAAGTGAAGCCAGGAAATTTTGGTCGCCTTTCCGTGTTGTTCGCCTTTATATTGCTTTTATGCCTATTGAACCCCCTATCGGTTGCCGCAGTTTCACCCAACAAAGATGCCGACTCCACGGGAAAAAAGAATGGGGTCACCAGCCCGCTGTCCGACTATCGGCAGTTCTTCATTTTTCGTGTGCGTCTATTGCTGCCTGTCGTCACCGAGATGAGTGATGCCCTGGCTCCACTTCACACGCAATACAAAAAGCAGTTCGTATTTTGTCAGCGGCTGATACAGAGTCTCCCCGATACCGACCCGATTAAGCCTGTTATGCAGGCTCATCTCGCCGGCACCCAATCGCTATTTACCGGTATAACCGCCTACGCCACGCGGTTCAAAGAGCGGCTGTCGGAAATTGAGCAAAGTGTCTGGCTTAATAAAGAGCCTCAAATGGATACGATACTATCGACCCATCTTGAGATGGACACGCTGCTGTCGTATCTGGAGAAAATATCCTTTTTCGAAGTCCAGTCGCAAAAAGATATCGATGAACTTTTTCGCCTGCTGTCCAAACGCTGGCCGTTAGGTTCCTCAAATCCTTTGTTTAAAGATATAAACAAGTTCGATCACTTGCGCCGTCAGCAGGTTAAGGCCTATTTTAAAAGTAGGGAGCAGTACGAAAGAAGTGTCCAGTTTCTATCAGCGTTGAAGGGATTATATGATAAGGATTCAAGGTCTTTTCTGCAAAAAGAGGCACAGCGCCTGAGAGAGATCGCTGTCCGCCTTGAAACGGGGGGCAAAACGCCGGAAGCCCATGAAGCCACCATGGATCCGAAGGTCTCTTCTCGATTGGCGGGACTGGCCAACGCCCAATCGGAGCGGTTGATGGCGCAAGATGCGCTTTTTTCGACCCTTGGTGACGAGAATCTGTGGTCCCTGCTCTATGTTCCCGGAGGCGCCGGGGGAGCGTCCAGCCAACGGCGAATGGCAAGGAGACTGATTCGAGTACTCGAGGAAATGCGCCCTGACCTTTTGCGTCTGGCGGGTCTTTTGACGAGGCGCAATCAGGTCCTTTTTCCCAGATTGGAAAGGCAAGGTGAGAAGGCACGCTGGTTGCGGGAGTCCATTGCGCTTGAAAGCGTGCTTATTCAAAGGATGTCCGAAGTCATTTCCCGCATTGACGCACTCAAGCCGCATGACGGCGATGCCGTTGAAAGTAAAGAATTGTCGGCGGCCTATGAGGAATTGGGATATTTAAAAGAGGACATCCTGTCCTGGGAGCTGAGCATATCCGTCGGGATCGGGCAATTGGGAGAGGACGGGTTCCTTCAGGGCGCATCCCCGGAAAATGAACTGAGGCGCGCCCTGGACGGCATCTCAGGTTGGTTTGCGAAGTGGGCGGCGAAAAAAGCGGCATGGAATGCCGCCGTTGATGCTTTCAGGCGTTACCAGCTGGACGTCATTGAACGATACGAGCGCGCACTGGAAAATTTGCAGTCGTATTTTGATCGTAACCATGGGCTTCTTCGGAGCACTCCCCATACGATACAACGGTTTTTCGACCTGGTTGCAGCGGAAAACCAGAATCGGATCGAAGCGTACCGGAAAACCCTGAAGGCCAAAAAAGAGCTCCTTGAACGCGAGGCGATCGATCCCGTTTTTAAGGGGCTGTTTGGTATTTCGACAGAACGTTTCTGGCACGAGTTCCGGGGGCAGGGTGCCGTATTCTCCAGCCTCGAAAAATTTATTGCCCGGCTTCCTCACATTAAAAGAAGCTTTAAAAGGCTTGCGGGGTCCGGCAAGAAGAAAGAAGTCGCAGCCGTTGAAATGCTGGATATCGTGGCCGGAGCGGACCTGTTATTGGACATGCGGCAGAACAGGGAACACGAAATTTTTGTTCTGCTTGGATTAGGTCATGATGGACAAGTACTAGAGGGTTTCTCCAAAAAAGGCCATATCCGCTTGACGCCTCCCGTCGACCGCCGCATGCAGGCGAATAACGGACAGGGATGGGCCCGTTACATCAACGATCTTTTTTTCGTTCCGCCCGCCTACGCCGGGTTTTTCAGCGGTATCAAAAGCTGGGGGAGTTCGGTCTACCAGCAGGTAAAGAAGAACGCGGTCAATTATGCCGTTATCGGAGTGGTGGCAGTGGGCAGCTTGGCAGCGGGACCGGCGGCTCCGGTGGTTCTGGCCGCGGCGGGGGCGGCTTTTAAAGCCCAGATGACGGCCGACATCGCATTGGCCACCGCAAGATCGGCCGGCAACGCGATTGTGAAGGATCCGAATGTCAGGAAAACCATGAATGAGCGGATCGATACACTGGAAACCATTTATAACGTGGCAAAAGTTATCGAGGGCGGTCGCGATGTCATCAAGGGGTACTGGGGAAGAAGTGAAATAACCGAGGGGGCTGTCAAGTATGCTAGGACTATTTCTCGTGAACTTCGGGCCTTCAAGGCGGAACAGGGTAAATTGATCAATAAAGCCAGCAAGATCCAAAAATTCCTGGATAAATATCCGCGCAGTCGATCCGTCCGACAGGCGGCAGCGCGGATGCTCGACTATATAAACAGTAAGGCGGCCACGCTTGGGGAGGCGATAAAGCGAGGGGGTAAATTTATCGCCGGCAAGACAAATGATTTTATCAAGGCAGCCCAGAGAGGTTTAAAAGCCAATGATCTTTTGGGCATAGGCGCTACAGGCTATGGCCTGCTATCGGGAGGGGAAAAAAAGGATTTGTGCCCGGATGATCCCCAGAAAACGGAACCCGGCATCTGTGGCTGCGGAACGCCTGACACGGATTCCGATCAGGATACCGTTCCTGACTGCGTTGACGGATGTAAGAATGATGCCCTGAAGACAGATCCCGGCCAGTGCGGTTGCGGCGAAGCCGAGGATGACAGTGACGGGGACGGCAAGGCGGACTGCGTGGACCAGTGCCCGGAGGATCCGGAGAAGACAGATCCCGGCCAGTGCGGTTGCGGCGAAGCCGAGGATGATAGTGACGGGGACGGCAAGGCGGACTGCGTGGACCAGTGCCCGGAG
>CAYZCL010000046.1:0-39355 GCA_964476595.1 uncultured Desulfobacteraceae bacterium | reverse complement strand
TGGAAATCCCGCAGATCGCCGAAAAAAAGCGTCACTCCCAGCCGGCGCAGGTCCTCCACGGGACTGTTACGGCGCACCAAGGCACGCACACACACGCCCTCTTCGCGCAGCTGGCGCGCCACGTGGTAACCGATGAAACCGGACGCCCCGGTAACCAGTGCTTTCATGGGCGCATGTCCCCTTTCGCAATCATGGAATGGTAAATTTCTCTTGCAATTTCAGATCCGATTTAATACCACAGGGTGACAAGTATAAGACAGCCCGGCCGATGTGTCTACCTCAACCTGCAAATCCACGAAAGAGTCCCCATGACTGCAAATGAATTCAAAGCGTTGCGAAAACGGCTGAACAAGACCCAGCGTCAGATGGCCCAGCTGCTGGGGACGTCCATCAAGGCCATCCATAGCTACGAGCAGGGATGGCGCACCATTCCGCCGCACGCCGAGCGCCAGGTGCTGTTTCTGGTCAGCCGCAAGACGTCCCGCAAGGCCCTGTCCTGCTGGAAGGTCAAGCACTGCCCGACGAAGCTGCGCGCCAGGTGCCCGGCCACCGAATTCAAAGCCACCCAGATTTGCTGGTTCATCAACGGCACCATTTGCGACGGCGAGGCCATGCCCAACTGGAGGGAAAAGATGGCCAAGTGCCGCAGCTGCGAGGTGTTCCGGCATCTTTTCGGCACCGAAATAGGGACCGCCGCTCCATGAAAATCCTGTCCATCGCCCTCAGCCGCCGCAAGGGCACCCGCAAACAGACCGTACCCCGGGCACGGCTGGTGAAAGACCACGGCCTGGAAGGCGACGCCCACGCCGGCAACTGGCACCGCCAGGTGAGTTTCCTGGCCTCTGAGAGCATCGCCCGGACCCGCCGGCAGGGGCTGGACGTCACCTTCGGTGACTTCGCCGAAAACATCGCCACCGAGGGCGTCGACTGGAAGCGCCTGCCCCCCGGCACGCGGGTCCGGCTGGGCGCGCGGGCCGTGGTGGAGATTACCCAGATCGGCAAGGAGTGCCACCGCAAGTGCGCCATCTACTACCAGGCCGGCGACTGCATCATGCCCCGTGAGGGGGTTTTCGCGAGGGTGCTGTCCGGCGGCACCATCCGCACCGGCGACCCCATCCGCATCGAACCACCCCCCGCCCGCGACGAATAGATCCACCCGACATCCGCCCCGGCAGGGCGCGCAGACGTTTCAGGACGTGTAGATGGAGCACTTCTGCGCCGTCAGGGCCGCTTCCTGCAAGGCCTCGGCGAAGGTCGGGTGCCCGTGCATGCTGCGGGCGATGTCCTCCGAGCTGGCCCCGAACTCCATGGCCAGCACGCACTCGGCGATCAGGTCGGCGGCCCGCGGCCCGATGATGTGCACCCCCAGGATGCGGTCGCTGCGGGCGTGGCTGATGAGCTTGACGAAACCCTCCTTTTCGCCCATGCAGCGCGCGCGGCCGGTGCCGGAGAAGGGGAACGTGCCGATGCAGGCGGGAATTCTGCGCTGCCGCACCTCCTCTTCGGTCAGTCCCACGGCGGCCACCTCGGGCCAGGTGTAGATCACCGAGGGGATGGCGTCGTAGTTGACCTCGCCGGGCCGGCCGGCCATGCACTCCACGGCGGCCACGGCTTCGGCCGAGGCCTTGGGGGCAAGCATGGGGCCGGCGATCAGGTCGCCGACGGCGTAGATGGACGGCACGCTGGTGCGGTACTTTTCATCGACCACGACCGGGCCGCCGTCACCGGCGGTGCGGATGCCCAGGTCCTCGATTCCCAGCCGGGCGGTGTTGGGCCGCCTGCCCACCGACACCAGCAGCCGGTCGAAGGTGGCGGTCTGCCGTTGGCCGTCCGTTTCGGTGGTCACCCGCACGCTGCGGGGACGCACCTCGGCCGAGACCACCCGTGTGTTCACCCGGATATCCAGCCCCTGGCTGCGCAGGATGCGGTCCAGGGTGCGTCCCACCTGCCCGTCCAGTCCGGCGGCGATGCGGGGAAGCATCTCGATGACAGTCACCCGGCTGCCCAGCCGCTGCCACACCGAGCCCAGCTCCAGGCCGATGGACCCGCCGCCCACGATGCCCAGGCGCCGGGGCACCGATGAAAAGGACAGCGCCTCGGTGGACGTGACGATGCGCCGTCCGTCGAAGGCCAGCCCCGGCACCTCTACCGGTACGCTGCCCGTGGCCAGCACGATGTTGTCGGCCCGATAGACCACCGGCCGGTCGCCGTCGCCGGCGTCGGCGGGGGTCACGGCCACCCGGTCGGGGGCCGCCAGGCGCGCCGTGCCGTGCACGATGGAGATCTTGTGGCTCTCGAGCAGCCGCCGCACGCCGTCGGTGAGTTCCTCGACCACGCGCTGTTTGCGGGCCATCATGGCCGCCAGGTCCAGCGCGACTTCGCCGGTCCGGATGCCGTGTTCGGCGAAGTGCTCGCGGGCCAGGTGGAAATACTCGCTGGAGTCCAGCAGGGCCTTGCTGGGGATGCAGCCCACGTTGAGGCACACCCCTCCCGGGCGGTCCCGTTCTTCGATGCAGGCCACCTGCATGCCCAGCTGGGCGGCCCGCACGGCCGCCACGTACCCGCCGGGGCCTGAACCGATGACGATGAGGTCGAAACGTTGTGTGGGTGCCATGTTCAGATCTCCATCATGATGCGTTCGGGGTTCTCGACCAGTTCCTTGATGCGCTTGAGGCAGCCGACGGCTTCGCGGCCGTCCACGATGCGGTGGTCGTAGCTCAGGGCCACGTACATCATGGGCCGGATGACCACCTGGTCGTCCACCACCACGGGGCGTTTCTCGATCTTGTGCATACCCAGGATGCCGCTTTGGGGCGTGTTCAGGATGGGGGTGCTCAGCAGCGAACCGTAGACGCCGCCGTTGCTGATGGTGAAGGTGCCGCCCTCCAGGTCCTCCAGCGAGAGGCGGTTGGTCTTGATCTTCCGGACGAATTCCACGATGGCGCGCTCTATCTCCGCAAACCCCATGTCCTGGGCGTTGCGGATGACGGGCACCACCAGGCCGCGTTCGGATCCGATGGCCACGCCCATGTGGATGGCGTCGTGGTAGAGGATGTCCGTGCCGTCGATGAAGGCGTTGATCTCCGGGAAGGTTTTCAGGGCCTCCACCGTGGCCCGGATGAAAAACGACATGAATCCCAGCGAGACACCGTGCTTCTCCTGGAAAGCCGCCTTGTAGCGCGCCCGCAGGTTCATGGCGGCGCTCATGTCGATCTCGTTGAAGGTGGTCAGCATGGCCGTGTTCCGGCGGGCCTCCAGCAGGCGTTCGGCGATACGCCGGCGGATGGGGCTCATGGCCCGGCGGCGCACGCCGCCGGGCGGCGGAACGGCGTCGTCGGCGGGCGCCGCTTCCTGCCGCGGCGCTGCGGCCGCTTGTTCCAGGTGCAGCAGTACGTCCCCCTTGGTGATGCGTCCCCCCGGCCCGGTGCCGCGCACGGCGCCGACGTCCACCCCCTGTTCGGCCACCAGTCGGCGCACGGCCGGCGACAGCGGCGGGGCGTCGGCCGTCTCCTCTTCGGGCGCCGTCTCCGGGGCCGGTGTCTCCGGCTCCGCCGGCCCGGTGGGGGGCGGCGCTTCCGGCTCGGCCGCCGGTGGTTCCGCCGGCGAACCGGCCTGCGTCTCGATGGTGCCCACCACCGCGCCGATGCGCACGGTCTCCCCTTCGGGCACCCGGATGTGCAGGACGCCCTCGGCTTCGGCCGCCACCTCCAGGGTCACCTTGTCGGTTTCGAGCACGAAGAGGGGTTCGTCCCGGTGAACCCGGTCGCCGTCCTGTTTGAACCACTGGGCCAGCACCGCCTCCTGGACGGACTCGCCTACGCTGGGCACTTTGATGTCGATCTGCATGGCTGCTCCCGTAGTCGATGAGAGGGTTGTCGGTTCGGGCCGCCCGGCCGCCGGTGCCCGGTTTTCCCACGGGCGGTGGCTGCTGCGGAAGGGCGGGTGCCGCCGTCAGGCCCCGGACTTGTCCGGCACGCTGCCCAGGGCCTGTTCCAGGATGGACTGCTGTTCCAGGCGGTAGCGGTTGGGATACCCCGTGGCCGGGCTGGCGGCCGCCGGCCGTCCCACGTAGTCGAGCGGTGTGATGCCGGCGCTTTCCAGCAGGGGGCGCACGAAGCGCCAAGCCCCCATGTTCTCCGGTTCCTCCTGCACCCACAGCCACTTCTGCGCGCGGCGGTAGACGGCGGCCAGATCGCGGAGCTCTTTTTCCGGGAAAGGGTAGAGCTGCTCGATGCGTACGATGGCCGTCTCCCGGTTTTCGGTCATCCGGCGGTGGTGCTCCAGTTCGTAGAACAGTTTGCCGCTGCACAGGATCACGGTGCCGGCATCGTCGAAGGCCGACGCGTCGGCCAGGATCGGGCGGAAGCCGCCGCCGGCCAGTTCCGCCAGTTCCGACACCGCCCGGGGATGGCGCAGCAGGCTCTTGGGGGTCAGCACCACCAGTGGTTTGCGCACCGGCCGCACGACCTGGCGGCGCAGCAGGTGAAAGTACTGGGCCGGGGTGGTGGGGTTGCACACCTGCAGGTTGTCGTTGGCGCACAGCTGCAGGAAACGTTCGGGACGCGCGCTGGAGTGCTCGGGGCCCAGCCCCTCGAGCCCGTGGGGCAGCAGCAGCACCAGGCCGTTCAACCGCTGCCACTTCTCTTCGCCGCTGGCGATGTAGAGGTCAATGACCGCCTGGGCGTTGTTGACGAAATCCCCGAACTGGGCCTCCCACAGGACCAGGGTCTCGGGGCGCACCATGGCGTAGCCGTACTCGAATCCCAGCACGCTGGCTTCGGCCAGCAGGCTGTTGTAGACCGCGAAGGGCGCCTGGTCCGCGGACAGGTGGTTGAGCGGCGTGTAGGTGCTGCCGTCGCGGGTGTCTACCAGCACGCTGTGGCGTTGGCTGAAGGTGCCGCGTTGGCTGTCCTGGCCGCTCAGGCGTACCGGTGTGCCCTCGGCCAGCAGGCTGGCGAAGGCCAGCTGCTCGGCGTTGGCCCAGTCGATGCCGCGGCCCTTGCGCACGGCCTGCAGCCGCTTTTCGAGCAGTTTTTCGAGCTTGGGGTGCAGACCGAACCCCTCGGGAACGGCGGCCAGCCTGCGTGCCAGGGTGGTCAGGGTGCTTTTGGGGACCCCGGTGTCGGCCGGCAGCGAGAGGTCCGTCTCGGGGTAGGATTTCCAGTTTTCATAGAAATCGTAGACCGGAAACACGCAGGCCGTGCCGTGGATCTCGTTGTAGGCGCTTTCCAGCCGCTGCCGGATGCTGGCCGCCACGCGCTCCAGGTCCTGGGCGCGGATGAGCCCTTTTTCGGTCAGCTGCCGGGCGTAGAGCTCGTTTACCGGCGGGCGGTTGCGGATGCGCTCGTACATCAGGGGCTGGGTGAAATAGGGCTCGTCACCCTCGTTGTGCCCGTAGCGCCGGTAGCAGACCACGTCCACCACTACGTCTTTGGCGAAGGTCTGGCGATACTCCACGGCCAGACGCATGACGTGCACGGCGGCGTCGGGGTTCTCCCCGTGCACGTGGAAGATGGGTACCATGAGCATCTTGGCCACGTCGGTGGAGTAGCGCGTGGAGCGGGCGTCCTCGGGCAACGTGGTGTAGCCGATCTGGTTGTTGATGATCAGGTGGACGGTGCCGCCGGTGTGGTATCCCTGCAACTGGGACATGTTGAGGGTTTCGGCCACCAGGCCCTGGCCGGCGAAGGCGGCGTCGCCGTGGATCAGCAGGGGCAGCACGCGGCCGGCGTCGCCGGAGGGCAGCAGTTCCTGCCGCGCCCGTGCCAGGCCCTCGGCCACCGGGTCCACCGACTCCAGGTGGCTGGGGTTGTTGACCAGGAACCAGCGCAGGGACTTGCCGCCGGGGGTGGTCGTTTCAGCCAGGTAGCCGTTGTGATACTTGACGTCCCCGGCGCCGGTGAGCGAGTCCGGGTTGTAGCAGACCTCGAACTCGGCGAGGATGTCGGTCAGGGGCTTGTGCAGGATGTTGGCCAGTATGTTGAGCCGGCCGCGGTGGGCCATGCCCAGGATGATCTCGCCTACGCCCTGGGCGGTGCTGTGCTCGGCCAGGGCGTCCAGCATGGCGATGACCACGTCGGCCCCTTCCAACGAAAAACGTGTCTGGCCCGCGTATTTGCGATTGAGGAAATGTTCGAAAAGCACGGATTCGGTGAGCCGCGTGACGATGCGCAGCCGAGAAGCGGTGTCGATCTGGGGGCGGTTGTGCACCGGTTCCATGCGCTGGCGCAGCCAGCGGCGCTCCTCGGGGTCCTGCAGGTGCATGTACTCCACGCCCACCGACTGGCAGTAGGTCTCGCGCAGCAGGGCCACGATGTCCTTGAGCGGCGCGCGTTCGACGCCGGCCAGGTCGGGGGTGCAGAATTCCGTGCCCAGGTCGTCGGGGGTCAGGCCGAAGGCCGCCAGGTTCAGCAGGGGGTGCTCGTTGGGACAGGCCGACAGCGGGTCCAAGCAGGCCAGCAGGTGGCCGATGTTGCGGTAGCGGTCGATAAGCATCTGGACGCTGGCCTGCTTCATCAGCCGGGCGGCATCGGGTTCGACGGCCGGGGGCCCCGCACCGGCCCCCTGGCGAAAGCCCTCAAAGAAGAACTGCCAGTCGCGGGAGACGCTGCCGGGGTCGCTTTTCCAGCGGCGGTACTGTTCGTCGATGTAGGCAGCGTTCAGGGTTTCACTGATATTCATGATGGTGGTGTCTCCATAGGGGCTTTCGGCGCCTGTCCGCCCGCTGTCGCCGGACGAACGCGATTGAACCAGCGGCACACGCCGGCGGTGACCTGCTCGCGGTGTTCGGGGCGCGAAAACATGTGGTCGGCGCCGGGGACGATCAACACCTCGGTGTTTTCCGGTTTGCGGCGCCGGGCTTCGTCCGCGTTGCCGACGGGAATGGTTTCATCCGCCTGACCGTGGACCACCAGCAGGGGGATCTTCAGGGACGCCAAGCTGGCGGCCAGGTCGTGGCGCCGGGCGTCGGCGAAAAAATCCCGGCGCAGCCGCAGCCTTCGTCCCCGGCTGACGAAGGAGACCTCGCCCCGCCTGGCGAGCGTTTCGCGCTGGGCGGGCGTCAGGAAACCGGCGGGTTCGAGGCCTGCGAGGCGGCCGGCCAGGGTGCATACCGCCCGGACGTCAGGATAGCGGGCGGCGGCCAGCACGGCCACGGCGGCGCCCATGCTGTGGCCCGCCAGGCCGATCCAGTCGGCGCCCCGCTCCCGCATGAATGCCACGGCGGCGCCCATCTCGGCCACGTAGCCGGAGTAGGTGGCCTCGGCGAAATCACCGCCGCTCTGGCCGTTGCCGGAAAAATCGAAGCGCAGCACCGCGAAGCCGTCGCCGCGCAGTCGCTGGGCCAGGGCGCGCAAAATGCCCGTGTGGCGGGAACAGGTGAAGCAGTGCCCCAGGATGACGGCTTCCCGGGAAGGCGCCTCGGGGGTGTGCTGGGTGGCGGCCAGTTTCTCCCCCCGCGGCCCGGCGAAAAAGAGGGACTGCTGCATCGAAGACCTTGTGGTGGATACGGGTTGCGTGCCGTTCATCTAGCCAAAATCGCCCGTGCTTGTCAACCGTTGCGGCCGGCGGCCCTTTTTTCTTGTCCCGCACCGGTCTTTGGGGCATAATCACGAGTCTGGCGACACGTCGGGGAGGTGTCTTTTGTGGTACCTGCCGGGCGAACTGGAGAGGGGGCCAGGCGGGGCGTTCCCCGGATTCTCGCGACCGCTTTTGCCCCGCAAGCCGGGTGGTGGAAAGGAGGATGCCGTGCATGACCGCGAGGTGAGCGATACCATGGGAACGCTGAAGGTGCCGGCCGACGCTTATTACGGCGCCCAGACCCGGCGGGCGGTGGAGAATTTCGCCTTCAGCGGTCTGCGTCTGCCCGGCGCGTTCATCCACAGCCTCGCCCTGATCAAGAAGGCCGCCGCCACCGTCAACGAGCGGCTGGGGCTGCTGGAGTCCTCGCCGGCCGCCGCCATCCGGCGGGCCTGCGACGAGGTCATGGCGGGAAAGTTCGACGACCAGTTCGTGGTGGACGTCTTCCAGACCGGATCGGGCACCTCGACCCATATGAACATGAACGAGGTGCTGGCCTGCCGGGCCAACGAACTGCTGACCGGTGAAAAGCGGGACCGTTCCCCCGTACACCCCAACGATCACGTCAACCTGGGCCAGTCCAGCAACGACGTGATCCCGTCGACCCTGCACGTCAGCGCCCGGTTGCGGATCGAAGAGCGCCTGCTGCCCGCCCTGGAGATGCTGCGCGGGGCGCTGGCGGAAAAGAGCCGGGAATTTGCCGGCCTGCGCAAGATCGGCCGCACCCATCTGCAGGACGCCGTGCCCATCACGCTGGGCGATGAATTCTCGGCCCACGCCCGGCAGGTCGAACTCGGCGTACAGCGGGTCAGGGCCGTTTTTCCGCGGTTGGCGGAACTGGCGCTGGGCGGCACGGCGGTGGGTTCGGGCGTCAACAGCCCCCCCGGTCTCGCCGCGGGCGTGATCGACTGCCTCAACCGGTGGACCGGACTGGCCTTCGTGCGTGCGGCCAACCCCTTCGAGGCCGTGGCCTGCCGCGATGCGGTCGTCGAGGCCAGCGCCGCCCTGCGCGCCGTGGCCGTCAGCCTGACCAAGATCGCCAACGACGTCCGCTGGCTGGCGTCGGGGCCGCGCTGCGGCATCGGGGAGATCGAGATCCCGGCCCTGCAGCCCGGCTCTTCCATCATGCCGGGCAAGGTCAACCCGGTGATCCCCGAGGCCGTGCTCCAGGCGGCCGTGCAGGTGACCGCCAACGACGCCGCCGTGGCCCTGGCCGGCATGTCCGGCAATTTCGAGCTCAACGTCATGATGCCGCTCATGGCCTACAACCTGCTGCAGTCCGTTTCGCTGGCGGCCGCCTCCGCCGAACACCTGGCCCGCAAGTGCGTCGCCGGCATCCGGGCCAACGCTGCGGTCTGCACCGGCAACGTCGAAAAGAGCCTGGCGCTGGCCACCCTGCTGGTGCCGCGCCTGGGTTACGAGAGGGCCGCCGAAGTGGCCCGCAAAGCCCACCTGGCCGGCAAGACCATCGGTCGGGTGCTGTCCGAGGAAGGGCTCATGGGGGAGGAGGATCTGAAAAAACTGTTTTGACGGCGGCCCGTGGAGGCACTATGTTTCAGGCTATATGCCACCGACCGCGGGCGGGAATCCGTAACCGGTGGCCCCCCCGCGCCGGTCGCCCAACCGACGATGGAGGTCACCCATGGCCAAAGACAAACGTTACACCATCCAGACCGCCTGTCCGCAGGGCGGCTGCAGCGGTGCGACCGTGCTTTCCGAAGAAGAGATGAAGGCGCGTTACGGTGATGTGCCTAATGTGGAGATGGAGTGCAGCGAGTGCATGGCGCACTACGAGGCACAGATGTAGGAGGTTTGTCTGGAGTGAGACGTCGAATGTCGCACGAAGGCATAGTCCGCCCCCGCCGTTGCGGGATGGCCGATTCGTTTCCCGAAACCCGCGCGGCCGGCAGGTGCTGAGCGCCGTGTCCAGCGTGCGGCAGCGACGGCGCAGCGGCTTCATCGACCGGCTGAGGCCTTACCTGGCCCTGTCCAGAACGCCCCACGGTTTGCTGGACATGACCACGCCCGTGCTGGCGGTCGTCCTCTACCTGGGGGCTTTCCCCTCGCCGGGCACCACCCTGGTGGGGTTGCTGACGGCCTTTGCCGGCTACACGGCGGTGTACGCCCTCAACGACCTGGTGGATCTGCGCGTCGATCGGGAAAAATACCGGCAGGGGCTTCTGTCCGACGCCGGGGGAGACCTGGATGCACTGCTGGTGCGCCACCCCATGGCCCAGGGGCTGCTGAGCTTTCGCCAGGGCCTGCTGTGGACCGTGGGCTGGTCGGCGGTCGCGGTCGCGGGAGCCTACCTGCTCAACCCGGTGTGCGTACTGATATTCGCCCTCGGTTGCCTGCTGGAGGCGGTCTACTGCCTGATGCTGCGTTTCAGCCAGATGCGGGTTTTCGTCAGCGGCGTGGTCAAGACCCTGGGCGCCGTGGCCGCCGTTTTCGCCGTCGATCCCCGTCCGCAGGCATCCATCCTGGGCGGGCTTTTTCTGTGCCTTTTCTTCTGGGAGATCGGCGGTCAGAACATTCCCAACGACTGGTCGGACCTCGAGAGCGACAGCTGCCAAGGCGCCTGCACGTTGCCGGTGCGGCTGGGACCCCGGCGCGCCGCGGTGCTCATCGCGGTATTCCTGTTCCTGGCGGTGATCGAGAGCGTGATCGTGTTCGGCTTCTCGCCGGCCGGGTTCACCTTCGGCTGGCTGCTGGCCGTTGCGGTGCTGGGGGGCGTGCTCCTGCTGCTGCCCGCCGCTGCGCTGTTGCGCCGGCCCGGTGGAGACGGCGCCATGCGGCTGTTCAACCGCGCCAGCTATTTCCCGGCCGTGCTGCTGTTGGTGGTGCTGGCGCGCCTGCTGGCCTGAAATCCCCCCGGTGGGAGACCGGCCTGCGCCGCCGCCCGCCCGTGCATGCGATCGCGCCGTGCGACCGTGCGCATGGGGGGCGGCGATTACCGCCGGCGGCTCAGGAGGATTTCGTGCCGTACGCCGCGTCGGTCCGGGTGAGCGGCCGGCGGCCGTTGCGGTAGAAAGTGATGCGGATCGGCCCGCCGAAAGCGGTTTCAGACGTAATCGTCCACCCTTCCAGACGGTTCAGTTCCCGGTTTTCGCGCTCGATGAAAACGAAATGTTCCGAGCGTGTGTGCTGCAAGATGCTGCCCAGGCCGAAGGCGATCATGCCCAGCGTCAGGGCGGCCGACGCCTGATTGAGGTGGAGCGCCGCCGCGGCGGCGATGAGCGCCACGCCGTAGAGGCTGTGGTGAACGTGGTAGTCGTTGAGGCTGAACTTGACGCCCCTGAAGAGGCGTTCATACAGGGCGGTGAGTTTGATTCCCGATACGAAGCTGGCGCTTGCCAGCAGAAACAGTCCCATGAAATGACCCTTTCCGGCAACGCGACGGCGCGCGACTATTTTTTGGTGCCCGTGTGAACCACCGCGATGCCGTTGGTCAGGCGCCGGTAGCGGACGTTGGAGAAGCCGATCTCTTCCAGGATGGATGCCAGCTCATCGGGCAGGGGAAACAGGCGGATGGTTTCCGGCAGGTGGGTGTAGGCTTGCCTTGATCCGGCCAGCAGTTCGCCCAGAAAAGGCATGACGTAGAAAGAGTACATGTCGTAGAGCCAGCGGAATACGGGTGCCGTCGGCTTGGAGAACTCCAGGCACATGAACCGGCCGCCCGGCTTCAGCACCCGGTGCATCTCGGCGAATCCCCTTTTCATGTGGGTGACGTTGCGGATGCCGAATCCCACCATGGCGGCGTCGAAGCAGTCGTCCGGAAAGGCGATCCGCTCAGCGTCCCCCTGGACGTGCCCGATGGTCCACCGCAGCATGTCGCTGTCCAGGCGGGGCTTGCCGGCCTGCATCATGGCGTGGTTGATGTCGTAGATGACCACCCGTCCGGCGGGCTGGACGCGCCGGGCCGCCAGCCGGGCCAGGTCCCCGGTTCCCCCACAGACGTCCAGCACGCGGTCGCCGGACCGCAGGTGCATCATGCGGATGGCCGCCCGCTTCCAGGCGTGATGGATCCCGAAGCTCAGCAAGGTGTTCATGAAATCGTAGCGCTGCGCCACGGTGTTGAAATGGCGGCAGACCCACTGGACCTTCTCTTCTTCGGGCACCTGTTGAAAGCCGAAGTTGGCGGTCCTGGAGCGCGTGATATGCTCGTCCAGCTGCTGACGCCGTTTCCGCTCGTCGAACCAGCGATACTTCCGGTCGATCATGTCCGCACCTCCCCCCGGTCCGATGCCGGGCCGCCAGCGGGGACCGGCGGCTCCAGGGGAAGGCCGCACGCCTCGAAAATCGGCCGCAGGTGGTCCAGGCTCTCGCGGCCGGCGCTCTGCGGGTCGTCGGTGTAGGGGTAGAGTTCCAGGGTGATGTCCCCCTCGTAGCCCAGGCGCTGCATGACGCCCAGGACCTGCTCGAAGTCGATGGCGCCGTGGCCGGCGACCAGATGGTGATGGCGCCGGTTGGGGGCGATGTCCTCGAGGTGTACGTGCCCCACCCATGGAAACAGCTCTTCGAAGGCCTCGGCCGGGTTTTCCCCCACGCAGAAGAAGTGCCCGATATCAAAGTTGAGGCCTGCCGCGGGCGACTCGATCCGGGCGATGAAGTCCCTGAACTCGGCGGTGCGTTCGATGAAGAGGTCGGGTTCCGGTTCGATGAGTACCCGCACCCCCAGGCGCTCGGCCGTGGGCAGCACCCGTTCGAGCCCCTCCCGGAAAAGCGCCGTCGCCCGGCTGCGCGAGATTCCCGCCAGCGGCCCGCCGGGCGGGACCGATATGTTGGCGCAGCCCAGCTGGTGGGCCACTTCCAGGCACTCCAGCGTGTGCCGCACGCGGATATCGCGGCGCTCGGCTTCGGGTTCGATCCAGGAGGGCAGGTAGGTGTCGCCCACCGCGAAGAGCGTAAAGCCGTTGAGGTTGGTGGGTTTGAGGCCCTTTTCCGCCAGCGCCGTGCGGACCGCCGCAAGACGCTCGGGGCCGTAGTCCGGCGGGTAGAGATGGGGCCGATCGCACATGATCTCCACCCCGCCGAAACCCAAAGCGGCGATCTCGGCGAAGGCCTCCATGAGGTCGAATCGGGTAAATGCGTTGGTGCTGTAGCCCAGTATCATCTTCGTGCGCTCCCGCGGATGAGCCCGTTTCAAAAAAAGAAAAATACCTACCCTCTCCGCCACCGCAATGCAAGCAAAATCCCACAACGGACCGCATTTGATACGCCGCGGTCCGGAAAAAAACCTCCCATCCGCCGCTCTCCCGTCCCCGTGAATGCCTGTCGATGCCGGTGGGACGGCCGTCCCGCGGCCCCGGGATCGGGCCTACCGTTTTGCCCCCGGTTTGTTGATATTTACTCCACAATACTCCACTACTTGGGAGGATGGTTTTTTTAGTTTTAACTTTCATGAATTATTATTAAAAATTTTTCAAGGGCAGCCTTCTTTTTTCTTGACATGCTGCCGAAAATAGTCTTAAAAGGTTCCAAAGTGGTTTAAAGTGGGTCAAAGGGGTTTTCAGATGTTCCGCGGCAACTCTTTTCACAGTCTCGATCCCAAAGGGCGGCTGGTCATTCCGGCGCGCTTCCGGGATGTGATCAACGCCGCCGGCGGCGGGGTGATGATGACCGTGCTCGGTCAGGGGTTGTACGCGTACACGTTCGATGAGTGGAACAAGATCGAAGCCAAAGTGCTTTCCATGGCCGAAACCAGCGAATCCATGCGCCGGTTCCGGCTGTTTTTCATCGGCGGCGCCCATCGCTGCCTGTGTGACAAACAGAGCCGTATCCTGATTCCCCCGGTGCTGCGCGAGGATGCCGGGCTGGACAAGGAGGTCGTCTTGTCCGGCCTGCTGAACCATTTCGAGGTCTGGTCACGCGAGAACTGGGAAGCGGAAAAGCTCCGCATGCGGGAAGACATGCAGAACGGAACCGTCAGTGCCGAAATCGCCAAGCTGGGACTCTAGGCCATGGCTTACAGGCATACGCCTGTGCTGCTGTCCGAGGCGCTTCGTTACCTCCACTGCCGACCCGGCGGTATCTACGTCGACTGCACCCTGGGAGGGGCGGGGCACGCCAGGTCCATCAGCGAAGCCGTCGTCCCGGGCGGGATCCTGATCGCCATCGATCAGGACCCGGATGCGATCCGTCACGCACGGGAAGTTTTCCGCAACGCATCCGCCTGCGTCCACCTGTTTCACGGCAACTTTGTACTTCTTCCTGAGTTTTTATCACGGTTGAACCTGACGACGGTCGACGGGATTCTCATGGATCTGGGGATTTCCTCCCACCAGATCCGGTCCAGCGGGCGGGGCTTCAGCTTCGATGCCGACGAGCCCCTGGACATGCGCATGAACCCTGAAGACGGCACGCCCGCCGCCGTCATCATCAACGAGAGCAGCGAGAGCCGGTTGAGGGATATTTTTCGCAAATACGGGGAGGAACGATTCGCCGGGCGCATCGCCCGCCGCATCGTGGCCGCGCGGCGCCGGGGTCCCATCCGCACCAGCCGGCAGCTGGCCGAGGTGGTGCGCGCGGCGGTCCCGCCGGCCGCGCGGCGCCGGGCGCGCATCCATCCGGCTACCCGGGTCTTCATGGCCCTGCGCATCGCGGTCAACGACGAGCTGGCGCAGCTGGAGCGCTTCCTCGACCGCGCCGTGGACCTGCTCAATCCCGGCGGGCGCCTGTGTATCATCAGTTTTCACTCGCTGGAGGACCGCGTCGTCAAGCAGCGCTTTCGTGCGCTGGCGCGCGGGTGCGTGTGTCCCCCGGACCTGCCGCAGTGCTGCTGCGGCGGAAAACCCCGGCTGCGCATTCTGACCCCGCGGGTGGTGCGCCCGGATGACGCCGAGGTGCGGCGCAACCCCCTGGCGCGTAGCGCCCGGCTGAGGGCTGCCGAGCGCCTGGCCGAAGGGGAGGCCTGACGGGTGCCCGCGCATCGCAAAAACAGCCGCCGGAAGGAACCCTTCCGCACCCGCGCCTGGATCGTGCTGCTGCTGGTTTTCGTCGGTGAGCTGCTGATCTACACCTGGTGCCGGGTGCAGTATGTCAACGTCGGATACGAATTGTCGCGGGTCACGGAGAAGCACGCCGCCCTGATGACCCTGCAGAACGGACTGAAGGTCGAACTGGCCCGGCTCAAGTCGCCGGCCCGCATCGAGAAAATCGCCAGGGACAAACTGGGGCTCGTGCGTCCCTCGGCGAACCAGGTCATCACGCTGCCATGAAAAAGAAGGGCGCCAAAAATTATCTGCGCATGCGGGTCACCATCGTGGGGGCCGGGTTTGCGCTGGTGCTGGCCGTGATCGCCGGCAGGGCGGTGCAGCTGCAGGTCTACCGGCACCGCTGGCTCTCGGAGATGGCGGCCGGCCAGTACGAGAAATCCTACGTCTCGCAGGGCAAGCGGGGCGCTATCTACGACGCGCGTTTCCATGACCTGGCGGTGAGCCTGGACGTCACTTCCATCGGTATCCACCCCCGCAAGATCGCCGACCGCAGGCGGGCGGCGGTCAAGCTGGCCAAGGCCCTGCGAATGTCCCGCCGCCAGGTGCGGCACAAGCTCAAGTCCGGCAAGAACTTCGTGTGGCTCAAGCGCAAGGCCTCCCCGCGCCAGGTGGCGGCCGTCAAGGCCCTGTCCCTCAAGGGCGTGGCCTTCGTTCGCGAGCGCAGCCGGTTCTACCCCAACCGCAGCCTGGCGGCCCAGGTGATCGGGTTCTGCGGCGTAGACGGCAAGGGGCTGGAAGGGTTGGAATTTTTCTACAACCGCACACTGCAGGGCGCGGAGGACCGCTTCACCGTGTGGCGCGACGCCCGCGGACGCTGGTTCGAGGCCGACCGGCCGCCCTACATCGCCGATGCCGGCAACAACCTGGTGCTGACCATCGACGCCGCCGTGCAGCACATCACCGAGAAGGCGCTGGCCGAGGCGGTGCGCAAGTATTCCGCCAAGGCCGGCATGGCCATCGTCATGCGCCCGGACACGGGGGCCATCATGGCCCTGGCCAACTACCCCTATTTCAACCCCAACAGCTACCGCGACTACAGCAAGTCGCGCTGGCGCAACCGGGCCATCACGGATCCCTTCGAACCCGGCTCGACCATGAAGATTTTCCTGGCGGCGGCCGCCTTGGAGTCCGGCAAGATATCGCCGGGCAGCATCTTCTTCTGTGAAAACGGCGCCTATCGCATCGGGCGGCGCACGGTCCACGACACCCACCCCTACGGGTGGCTGTCGCTGCAGCAGATCGTGAAGAAGTCCAGCAACATCGGCGCTGTCAAGGTGGGCGCCCTGGTGGGTGCCAAGGGGCTGCACGAACAGCTGCGTGCGCTGGGATTCGGCTCGCGCACGGGCATCGACGCGCCCGGCGAGAGCGCCGGGCTGCTGATGTCCTACCGCAAGTGGACACGCATCGACGCCGGCGCTATCGCTTTCGGGCAGGGCCTGGCGGTGACCGCCGTGCAACTGGCCACGGCCGTCAGCGCCATCGCCAACGGCGGTATCCTCATGCGGCCCTACCTGGTGCAGGCCATCACCGACGCCAACGGCAAGCTGGTCCGCAAGATTGCGCCCAGGAAGGTTCGCCGCGCCGTTTCGGCCGAGACGGCGCGTACGCTGCGCCGCATCATGCGCACCGTGACCACCGAGGGCGGCACGGGCGTCAACGCCGCCCTGGAGGGCTACGCCGTGGCCGGCAAGACCGGCACGGCCCAGAAAGTGGGCCCCGAGGGCGGGTACGCCCGTGGAAAGTACGTCTCCTCGTTTGTGGGCTTCGTGCCGGCCGAGAACCCCGAGGCCGTCATCCTGGTGGTGGTCGACGAACCCCGTCGGTTTCACTACGGCGGCACCGTGGCGGCCCCGGCTTTCAAGACCATCGCCCGCAGCGTGATGGATTACCTGGGGGTGCCGCCGCAGCGGCCGGAGGGCGGAAAGTTCAATGTGGCCTTGGTGGAGGAGGTGCGCCCATGAAGCTCTCGCACCTGCTGAAGGACACCACCGCCCTGTGGGTCAGCGGTGTGGGCGCGTGCGACGGCGGCGCGCTTGCCGACGTACTGCCGGACGACCCGGAGATCGGGTCGCTGCACTACCGTTCCCAGGATGTCCGCCCGGGCGGCCTGTTCATCGCCGTGCCCGGGTTTTCCCGCGACGGTCACGCCTTCATCGAACAGGCCGTCGCGCAGGGCGCCGCCGCCGTGCTCAGTCAACGGCCCGTCGAAGTGCGGGGAGCGACGGTGGTGGCGGTGGAAAACACCCGCCGGGCCATGGCCCTGGCCGCAGCCCGCTTCTACGGCCGGCCCTGCGGACGTCTGACGGTGGTGGGCATCACCGGCACCAACGGCAAGACCACGACGGCCAGCCTGCTGGAAAACATGCTGGTCGCGGCCGGCCACGAAGTGGGGGTCATCGGCACCCTGAACTGCCGATACGGCGGCCGCGAGGTGTCGCTGCCCATGACCACGCCGGAGTCGCTGGACCTGCAGCGCCTGATGGCCGGGATGCTGGCCGCCGGCGTCACCCACGCGGTCATGGAGGTCTCCTCGCACGCCCTGGACCTGCACCGCGTCGACGGTTGCGACGTGGACGTGGCCGTGTTCTCCAACCTGAGCCGCGACCACCTGGACTACCACGGCGACATGGCGTCTTACTGGGAATGCAAGAAACGGCTTTTCACCGACCATCTCAAGATCCCCCCGGAGGACGGAGGGGTATCGGCGGTGGTCAACGCCGACGACCCCCGCGGCCGGGAGCTGCTGGACCTGCTGGGCGGCCGGGCACTGTGCACGGGGACGAACGGCGACGTGCGGCCGCGCGGAGTGCGCATCGACCTGGACGGTATCCGGGGGACGCTGGAAACCCCCGCCGGTCCGCTGGACTTCAACTCCCCGCTCATCGGGCGGCACAACCTGGAGAACATCCTGAGCGCCGCCGGCGCGGCCCTGGCCCTGGGCCTGACGCCGGCGCACATCCGCCGGGGCATCGAAACCCTGGCCAGCGTCCCGGGGCGCCTGGAGCGGGTACCCGATCCGGCCGGCCGGCTGATCTGCGTGGATTACGCCCACACGCCGGATGCGCTGGAAAACGCCCTCAGGGCCCTGCGGGAGCTGACCGACGGGCGGCTGGTGTGCGTCTTCGGCTGCGGCGGAGACCGCGACCGCGGCAAGCGCCGCCAGATGGGCGCCATCGCGGCGCGCTACGCCGACCTGGCGGTGGTCACCTCGGACAACCCGCGCAGCGAGCCGCCCATGGCCATCATCGAGGAGATCCTGCCCGGGGTGCGGGAGAACGGCGCCCGGCCCTGCAGCGGGCGTGAAGCGGACCTGAGCAGCGCATTGGAATGCTACGTCGTGGACCCCGACCGCGGCCGGGCCATCGCCCTGGCGGTGGCCGCCACGCGGCCGGGTGACGCCCTGCTGATCGCCGGCAAGGGGCACGAGACCTACCAGATCGTCGGAGACCGCACGCTGCCCTTCGACGACCGCCGCAAGGCCCGCGAGGCCCTGGAGCGGCTGGAAAGGGAGGCTGTCTCATGAGCGCGGCGCCCTGGAAAAAGGCCGAGGTGGTGGCGGCCTGCGGCGGCGAAGTGCTCAGCCCGGGGGAGGCGGGCGTGTTTTCCGCCATCGGCATCGACTCGCGCCGCATCGCCCCCGCCGACCTGTTCGTGGCCATCGTCGGCGAGGTCCACGACGCCCACCGCTTCATCGACGATGTCCTGGCCAAGGGGGTCCGCGGCCTGGTGATCCAGGCCGACCGCGCCGGCGGCCTGCCCGTGGCCGAATGGCGACGGGAGGGCATCTTCTGCCTGGCGGTGGCCGACACCACCCGGGCCCTGGGCGATCTGGCCCGTCACCGGCGCCGAGGCCTGGCGGTCTCCGTGGCGGCCGTCACGGGCTCCAACGGCAAGACCACTACCCGGGCCATGACCGCGGCGGTGCTTTCGCGGCGCTTCTCGGTGCTGGAGACCTCCGGCAATTTCAACAACCAGATCGGGCTGCCGCTGACCCTCTTCGGACTGGAAACCCGGCACCGGTGGGCCGTGCTGGAGCTGGGTACCAACCACCCCGGCGAAATCCGGCAGCTGGCGCGCATCTGTCTGCCCGACGTGGGCGCCGTCACCAATATCGCCCCGGCGCACCTGGAGGGCCTGGGGTCCATCGAGGGCGTGCGCCTGGCCAAGCGCGAACTGCTCGAGGAGCTCAACCCCGGCGGCACGGCGGTCCTCAACCGTGACGACGCCAACGTGGCGCGCATGGCCGACGAGGTCGACCGGCGGGTGGTTTTCTACGGCCGTCACCCCTCGGCCGACGTGCGCGCCGACGACGTGCGGGCGACGGGAAAGGGCGTGGCCTTCCGGCTGCACATCGACGGCCGGACCGAGCGCGTACAGCTGCGCACGCCGGCGCGCTTCATGGTGGTCAACGCCCTGGCCGCCGCAGCCGTGGGCACCGTGGCGGGGCTGTCCATCGAGGAGATCGCGGGCGGTCTGGAGGATTTCGTGCCCGTCGCCGGGCGGCTGAACATCCTGGAACTGGACGACGACATCGTGGTCATCGACGACACCTACAACGCCAACCCGGGTTCCATGAAAGCGGCCCTGGAAACCCTCATGGAACTGTCGGGGCGGCGACGGGCGGTCTTCGTGGCCGGTGACATGAAGGAACTGGGCCCCGGGGAGCGGGCGCTGCACGCCGAAGTCGGCGCTCTGGCGGCGCGTTGCGGCGTCGACCGGATTGTCGTGTGCGGACAGTTCGCCGAAGACCTGGCCGCCGGCGCCCGTTCGGCCGGCTTGGCGCCGGCGGCGGTGACTGTGGCCGAACGCGAGGAGATCATCGCACAAATACCGCAATGGCTGCAGCCCGGAGATCGGGTGCTGATCAAGGGGTCCCGGGCCATGGCCATGGAGGCCGTTGTCGAGCGGCTGAAAGAAAGGGGCGGCGACCGTCGCCCGGGGAAGGCTTAGGCATGCTCTACCACCTGCTCTATCCGCTGCACACCTCGCTGTCGGTGCTCAACGTGTTTCGCTACATCACGTTCCGCACCATTTACGCCAGCCTGACGGCCTTCCTGATCAGCTTCCTGCTGGGCCCCTGGCTGATCCGCAGGCTGAGCCGCTGGCAGGTGGGGCAGTACATCCGTGACGACGGACCGCAGAGTCACCTGCAAAAAGCGGGTACGCCCACCATGGGTGGCATCCTGATCCTGTTCGCCGCCCTGGCGGCCACCCTGCTGTGGGGCAACCTGGCCAACCCGCTGGTCTGGATCGCCCTGGCGGCCACCGCCAGCTTTGGGCTGATCGGGTTCCTGGACGACTACCTGATGCAGGTGCGCAAGCAGAGCAAGGGCCTCACGGCGGCCGCCAAGTTCACCATGCAAGGCCTGGTGGCGCTGGTCATCGGCACCCTGATCTACCTGCAGGCGGATTTCGACGGACGCGTGACGGTGCCGTTTTTCAAGCACGCCGACCTCAACCTGGGGTGGGGGTACGTGCCCTTTGCGGCGCTGGTGATCGTGGGCTGTTCCAACGCCGTCAACCTCACCGACGGGCTCGACGGCCTGGCCATCGGGCCGGCCATCATCGCCTTCGGCACCTACATGATTTTCGCTTATGTGGCCGGGCACGTCAAGATCGCCCGCTACCTGCAGATCGGCTACATCCCGGGCTGTGGTGAACTGGCGGTCTTCTGCGGCGCCCTGGCCGGGTCCGGCATGGGCTTCCTGTGGTTCAACGCCTATCCGGCCCAGATCTTCATGGGCGACGTGGGTTCGCTGCCCCTGGGGGCGGCCCTGGGCACGGTGGCGGCCATCACCCGACAGGAGATCCTGCTGATGCTGGTCGGCGGACTGTTCGTAATCGAGGCCCTGTCGGTCATCTTCCAGGTGGGCTTTTTCAAAATGACCAAGGGGCGGCGCATCTTCCGCATGGCGCCGCTGCACCACCACTTTGAACTCAAGGGTTGGCCCGAACCCAAGGTGATCGTGCGCTTCTGGATCATCTCCATCGCGCTGGCCCTGCTGTCCATGAGTACCCTGAAACTGCGTTGACGACCATCGCCAGAGGGAGGTTGCCGTGACTGACGTTTTTTCCGAAGCCTTGGAAATGCTGAGCGATACCCGCCACCGCCACCGGGAGGTGCGTGCTTTCCTGGCCGAATCCGAACAGTACCGCGTGCTGCTGGCCGAACCGGTGGCCGGGGAGAGCGCGGGACACTGGGGCGTGGTGCTGGAGGGGGAACTGGAACTGGGGCGCGACGACCGGCGGCAGGTGTACGGCCGCGGCCAGCGTTTTTTCACCGGAAGCCAGTCGGAGCCGGACTGGAAGAACCTGTGCCGCCTGTTCTGACAACGGTTTCTGCGAAGACGCCGGCGGCCGTCACGCGTCGCCGGCCGGGGCGCTGCAACGTGCAAACGGATTTCAGCGGAAAAGCCATCGTGATCGTCGGGGCCGGCAAGACCGGCATGGCCCTGGCGCGCTTCTTCAGTGCCCGCGGCGCCCGCGTGACGGTCTCCGACCGGGCGCCTCTGGCCGCGCTGGGGGATCTGCGGCGCGAGCTGCGGGACCTCGGGGCTGCCCTGGAAGCCGGCGGCCACGGCGCCGACACGCTGGTCCGGGCCGACCTGGTGGTGCTGAGCCCCGGCGTGCCCCACGACCTGCCGGTGCTGAACGCGGCCCGCAGGCGCGGTGTGCCGGTGGTCGGCGAGGTGGAGCTGGCCGCCGGCTTCATCCACGCGCCCGTGGTGGCGGTCACCGGGACCAACGGCAAGACCACCACGGTGACGCTCATCGGGGAGATGCTCAAAGCCTCGGGACGGGACGTCTGGGTGGGTGGCAACATCGGCCGGCCCCTGATCGAGTACGTACACCGGCGCGAGGCGCGGGAGCGGCTGGTGCTGGAACTGAGCAGCTTCCAGCTGGACACCATCGAGCGGTTCCGGTCGCAGGTGGCCGTGCTGCTCAACGTTGCGGCCGACCACCTGGATCGTTACGACAGCCTGGCGGACTACGCGGCCGCCAAGGCGCGCATTTTCGAAAACCAGTTCGCCGACGACACCGCGGTGGTCAACGCCGGCGACGAGCGGGCCATGGCGGCCGCTGTCGGCGGACGGGGCCGCCTGCTGACCTACATGCCCGGCGCATGGGACCGGCTGCCCAGCGAGCAGGGCGCGGTCATCGAGGGCTCTACGCTCGTCATCCGCACGGCGGAAACCGGCGGCGAGGTGCGCCTGGACCTCTCGGCGCTGGCCCTGCGGGGCGCCCACAACCGCGAAAACGCGGCCGCCGCCGCCCTGGCGGCCCTGGCGGCCGGCGCGCACCCGGACGGCATCCGCCGTGCGCTGGCGGACTTCGAGGGCTTGCCCCACCGCCTGCAGTCGGCCGGCGTGCGCGGAGGCGTGGAATACGTTAACGACTCCAAGGCCACCAACGTGGACGCCGTGCTGCGCGCCCTGGAGGCCTTCGACCGCCGTGTGGTGCTGATCATGGGCGGCCGCTACAAGGGGGACGATTTCGGGCTGCTGCGGGAACCCCTGGCCCGCAGGGCACGGGCGCTGATTGTCATGGGCGAGGCCGCCGGCCGTATCTTGGAAAAGCTGGACGGCGTGGTGGCGACCCGCCGGGCGGCCGACATGCGGGCCGCCGTGAGCCTGGCGCGGGAACTGGCGCGGCCCGGCGACGTGGTGCTGCTGGCACCGGGCTGCGCGAGCTTCGACGCCTACCGCGACTACCGGCAGCGTGGCGAGGACTTCTTACGGAAAGTGGCTGAACCGGTATGACGACGAAAAAGAAAAACAGCGCGACAACCCATCCGCGGTCGTTTTCCTACGACGTGGGATTGCTGTTTCCGGTGCTCTTCCTGGTGGGCATCGGCATCGTCATGATTTACAGCGCCAGTTCGGCCCTGGCCATGAAGAAATACGGCAGCGACTATTATTTCCTCAAGAAGCAGATCGTTTCCGGGGTGCTGGGCATCGCCCTGCTGATCGCCTGCCGGCACATTCCCTACCGGCTCTACCGGGTGATGGCCTACCCGTTGCTGGCCGTGGCCCTGGTGACCCTGCTGGCCCTGAAGCTCACGCCCCTGGCGTACACGGCCGGCGGCTCGACCCGGTGGCTGCACCTGGGGCCGGTGACCTTTCAGCCCTCGGAGCTGGCGCGTTTCGCCATGGTCATCTACCTGGCCTACTCGCTGAGCAAGAAACAGGAGATGATCAAGGCCTTTGCCATCGGTTTTGTGCCTCACGTTGTGGTGCTGGCGGTCCTGTCGGGGCTCATCCTGCTGGAACCTGATTTCGGCTCGGTGGCCATCCTGGCGGCCGTCACCTGGATCATGCTTTTCGTCGGCGGCGTGCGGCTGCTGCACCTGTCGGCCGCCCTGCTGGTGCTGCTGCCGGCGGGCTTCATGCTGATGATGAATGCCAGCTACCGGCTCAAGCGCATCATGACCTTCCTGGACCCCTGGCAGTATTCCTCGGACCAGGGCTACCAGATCGTGCACTCGCTGATGGCCTTCGGCACCGGCGGCATCTGGGGAACCGGCATCGGCAGGGGCTACCAGAAGCTCTTCTACCTGCCCGAGCCCCACACGGATTTCATCTTCTCGGTCATCGGCGAGGAACTCGGGCTGGTGGGCGTGGTGGTCATCCTGGCGCTCTACGGTCTGGTGCTCTACCGCGGCATCCGCATCGCCCGGGGCGCCCCGGACACCTTCGGGGCCTTGATGGCCCTGGGACTGATTTCGGCTATCGGGCTGCAGGTGTGCGTCAACATGGGCGTGGCGCTGGGCCTGCTGCCCACCAAGGGGCTGCCGCTGCCTTTTCTGAGTTACGGCGGCACTTCGCTGCTGCTGAGCATGGCATCGGTGGGCATCCTGATGAACATCGGATCGAGGGCGGCGGCATGAAACCGGAACCCCTGCGCATCGTCATTGCGGGCGGCGGCACGGGCGGGCACCTGTTCCCGGCCATGGCGGTGGCCGAGGCCTTCCGGCGCCGCGACACGCGCAGCCGCATCCTGTTCCTGGGCACCGGGCGCCCCCTGGAAAAAGAGCAGCTGGCGCGGGCCGGTTTCGAGCACCGCGTAATCCGCGCTGCGGGTATCAAGGGCCAAGGCGCGGCGCGGCGGGCCGGGGCCGTGCTGCAGGTGCTGCTAGGCACGGTCCAGTCGCTGGTGCACCTGGTGCGTTTCCGGCCGCAGGTGGTCATCGGCGTGGGCGGCTACTCGGCCGGCCCGGTGGTGCTGGCCGCCTGGATACTGCGCCGCAGGATCGTGTTGCACGAGCAGAACGTGCTGCCGGGGCTGACCAACCGGCTGCTGGCGCGGCTGGCGGACCGTATCTGCGTATCTTTCGAAAAAAGCGCCGGGCGGTTTCCGACAGCCCGCGTGCGAGTCACCGGAAACCCGCTGCGGGAGATGTTTTACCGCGACATGCGCGAAACCCCCGGCGGTGCGGCGGGCGACGGGGCCTTTGCCCTGCTGGTCACCGGCGGCAGCCAGGGCGCCCGCGGCGTCAACCGGCTGGTGGTCGAAGCGCTGGACCACCTGCGCCGGCCGCGCGCCATGCACTTCGCGCATCAGACGGGACCGGCCGACGAACAGGCGGTGGCGGCGGCCTACCGGGCACGCGGACTCACCGCCACGGTGAAGGCCTTTTTCGACGACATGCCCCGCCGCTACGCCCGGGCCGACCTGGTGATCTGCCGGGCGGGGGCCACCACGGTGGCCGAACTGGCGGCGGCCGGCAAGCCGGCCGTATACATCCCGTACCCTTTTGCGGCCGACAACCACCAGCTGCACAACGCCATGGCCATGGTGGAGGCCGGCGCCGGCAGGCTCATGGAGGAGTCGGCGGCCGACGGGGCCACGCTGGCGAGGCTGGTGGACGAACTGATGGCGGACCGCGATGCGCTTACGCGCATGGCGGCCTGCGCGGCGGCCCAGGCCCGCCCCGACGCCGCCGAACGCATCGTGGCCGAGTGCTGCCGACTGGCGGCGGGGGGCTGAGGCAAGGGAACGGAAAAGCCAATGTATCGTAAAAAATACCATATTCACTTCGTGGGCATCGGCGGCATCGGCATGAGCGGCATCGCCGAACTGCTGCTCAACCTGGGCTACCACGTTTCCGGATCCGACCTGAGGGGTTCGGACATCACCGAACACCTGCGGGAACTGGGCGGCACCATCTTTCGCGGGCATGCCACCGAACACGTGCAGGGGGCCGACGTGGTGGTCACGTCTTCGGCCGTGCGCGACGACAACCCCGAGGTCGTCGCCGCCCGCCAGGCGGCCATCCCGGTGATTCCGCGGGCCGAGATGCTGGCCGAGCTGATGCGCCTGAAGTACAGCATCGCGGTGGCCGGCGCCCACGGCAAGACCTCCACCACCTCGCTGATCGCCGCCGTGCTGGAAGACGGCGGACTGGACCCCACGGTGGTCATCGGCGGCAAGCTCAAGAGCATCGGCCGCAACGCCGTTCTGGGCGGCGGGGACTTCATCGTGGCCGAGGCCGACGAGAGCGACGGGTCCTTCCTGAAGTTTTCGCCCACCATCGCGGTGGTCACCAACATCGACCGCGAGCACCTGGATTTCTACCGCGACCTGGAGGAGATCAAGGAGACCTTCCTGCAGTTCATCGGGCGGCTGCCTTTTTACGGCTTGGCCGTGCTGTGCCTGGACAGCGGCCCCATCCAGGAGCTCATCCCGCGTATCGACAAGCGTTTCACCACTTACGGCATGACCAGCCAGGCGGATTTTCACGCCAAGCAGGTGCGTTTCGAGGGGCAGCGCACGCGTTTTGCGGTCTACCACCAGGGTGAGCACCTGGGGGAGGTGGTGCTGAACCTGCAGGGCACCCACAGCGTGTACAACGCCCTGGCCAGCATCGCCGTAGGCCGCGAGCTGAACATCGCCTTCGATACCATCAAGCGGACCCTGGAGACGGTGGAGGGCGTCCAGCGGCGCCTGGAGCTCAAAGGGGAGGTGGGCGGCATCCGCATCATGGACGACTACGGCCACCATCCCACCGAGATCAAGCACACCCTGCAGGCGGTGCGCGAGAGCTGGCCCGAGCGGCGCCTGGTGGTGGTCTTCCAGCCCCACCGCTACACGCGCACGCGGGCGCTCTTCGACGATTTCGTGACGTCCTTCTACCAGTCCGACGTGCTGCTGGTACTGCCCATCTACGCGGCCGGCGAAGACCCCATCGAGGGCGTCGAAGCCGCCGACCTGTGCCGGCAGATCGGGGCCCACGGGCACCGCGAGGCCCGCTACCAGGAGGGGCTGCAGGAGGCGGTGGAGACCCTCAGGGACATGGTCAGGCCGGGCGACCTGGTGCTCACCCTGGGGGCCGGCGACGTAGTGCGGGTGGGCGAGATGCTGCTGGCGCAGCTGGAAACGGACAAGTGAGTCATGGCGGCGGAAAATGGCCCTGAGCGAACAGGACAGGCGGTGGCTGCAGCGGACGGCACCTGGAGCGGTGCGCTTCGACGAGCCCATGGCGCGCCACACCACCCTGCGGGTGGGCGGCCCGGCCGAGGCGCTGGTGCGCCCGCGGGACGTGGCCCAGCTCAGGGAACTGGTGTCCGGCGCGGCGCAACGCGGACTGCCGCTGCTGGTGCTGGGCCGGGGCAGCAACCTGCTGGTCACGGACGGGGGAATTGAGGGCATGGTGATCGAACTGTCGGCGCTGCATACCATCACGCTGCGCGAGGCGCCGGAACCCGGCGGCACGCGCAGCGTGACGGCCCTGGCCGGTGCCCGGCTGGCGGCCCTGTGCCGTTTCGCCCTCTCCCGCGGCTTGGCCGGCCTGGAGTTCGCCGTGGGCATTCCGGGCAGCGTGGGCGGCGCCGTCGCCGTGAACGCCGGAACCGCGGACGGCAGTATGGGGGACGTGCTGACGTCCGTCACGGTGATGACGCCCGGGGGAGACCTGCACCGGCTGAGTGCCGACCGGCTCTCCTTCGGCTACCGCCGCTTCGCTCTGCCGCCGGAGCTGGCGGAAGACGGGAGCGGACGGCGGGCCGTCATCGTCTCCGGGGCGTTTCGCCTGCGGCCCTCGGATCCGGCGCGGATCAGGTCCCGGGCCCGGCGGCTGGCGCGGACCCGCCTGCGCAAGCAGCCGTTGGCACGGCCCAGCGCCGGCAGTTTCTTCAAGAATCCGCCGGGACGCGAACCCGCCGGCCGGCTGATCGAGGCCGCCGGCCTCAAGGGACGGCGGGTGGGGGATGCGGCCGTGTCGCGCCGCCACGCCAATTTCATCGTCAACCTTGGGCGGGCGACCTCTTCGGACGTGCTGGCGCTGGCGGATCAGGTCCAGCGGGAGGTGCAGGCGCGCTTCGGGGTGCGGCTGGAGCCCGAAGTGGTGATCGTGGGACGCGGGCGACGGGTGGTGTCATGAGAAAGAAGAACCGTTACCGCAGGAGAATCCGGAAAGAGCACATGGCCTTGCGGCGGCGGCTGGTGCAGGCCGTACGCATCGGCGGTGGGCTGCTGCTGGTGGGCGCAATGAGCCTGGTGCTCATCTTCGGTTACGACGTGCTGACCCAGTGCGACTATTTCAAAGGACGCCGCATCGTGGTCCAGGGCGCCCACCGGCTCAAGCGCGCCGAGATTCTACGCCAGGCCGGTGTTCGGCCGGGCATGAACATCCTGGCTGTCAACCTGCCGCTGGTGCGCAAGCGGCTGCTGGCCCATCCCTGGGTGGCCGAGGCGCAGGCCCGCCGGGAACTGCCGGACACCCTGGTCCTGCGTATCCGGGAGCAGCAGCCCATGGCGGTGGTCGACCTGGGGCGGCCCTTCCTGATCAACCGGGACGGGCAGATTTTCAAGGCGCTGGAAAAGAAGGACCCCCACGATCTGCCGCGCATCACGGGGCTGGGTTTCGGCGACTTCAGCGTCGAGGGGCTGCCGACCACGCGGCCCTTCCAGGCCGTCATGGCCGTGCTGCGGCTGGGAAACGCCCCCGGCAGCGTGTTGCCCAATGCCGACATCCGGCGCATCGCCGTAGACCGCGACTGCGGCCTCACGCTGCTGGTGGACGACGGCCGCCGGGAGATCCGGCTGGGGTTCGAAAACTACCAGCGCAAGTACCGGCGCCTGGCCGTGATTCTGGGCTTCCTGGAAAAGAACGCGGCGGTATCCGATTATGCATGGGTCGACATTCAAAACATCAACCGGGTGGTTGTCAGTCCCCGCGGCCTGAGCGCCGCTGCCGGGACCGGCAGGGAGGTTCGCAATGGCCGTAAACGAGAATATTGTCGTCGGTCTTGATATCGGCACCACGAAGATCTGCGCCGTAGTCGGTGAGGTGTCGGGGGACGAGATCAACATCATCGGGATTGGGACGCACCCCTCCATCGGCCTGCGAAAGGGCGTGGTGGTCGACATCGAGTCCACCGTAGAATCCATCAAAAAGGCCGTCGAGGAAGCCGAACTGATGGCCGGCTGTGAGATCCGCTCGGTGTACGCCGGCATCGCCGGTGGACACATCACCAGTTTCAACAGCCGGGGTATCATCGCCGTCAAGGGGCCCGAAATCACTGCCGTGGACGTCGAGCGCGTCATCGACGCGGCCCGCGCGGTGGCCATTCCCATGGACCGCGAGGTGATCCACGTGCTGCCCCAGGAGTACATCGTGGACGATCAGGCCGGCATCCAAAACCCGGTGGGTATGGCCGGCGTGCGCCTGGAGGCCAAGATTCACATCATCACCGGGGCCGTCACCTCGGCGCACAACCTGGTCAAGTGCGCCAACAAGTCCGGACTGGACGTGTGCGATATCGTGCTGGAGTCGCTGGCCTCGGGCGAAGCCGTGCTGAGCCCCGAGGAGCGCGAACTGGGTACGGCCCTCATCGACCTGGGCGGGGGTACGTCGGACCTGGCCATCTTCGCGCGCAAGAACATCCGGCACACCTTCGTGCTGGCCCTGGGGGGCAACAACCTGACCAACGACATCGCCGTGGGGCTGCGCGCGCCCCTGAGCGAGGCCGAGAAGATCAAGAAGAAATACGGCGCCTGTGTGACGCGCAACATCAACCCCGAGGAGATCATCGAGGTGCCGGGCATGGGCGGGCGCAAGCCGCGCAAGCTGCCCCGCCAGATCCTGGGAGAGATCCTGGAGCCGCGCATGGAGGAGATCTTCGAGCTGACCAAGCGCGAGATCATCCGCGTAGGTATGGAGCACGTGCCCGCCTCGGGCGTGGTGCTCACGGGCGGGACGGCTATTTTGGAGGGGGCCACCGAGATCGCCGAGGCGGTCTTCAGCCTGCCCACGCGCTTGGGGACCCCCACCGGTATCAGCGGCCTGGTGGACGTGGTCAACAACCCCATGTACGCCACCGGCGTGGGGCTGGTGCTCTACGGCGCCAAGAACCAGTCCGAGAAGAAGTTCAGGATTCGCGACCGCAACATCTTCAACCGCCTGGTGGCGCGCATGAAGCAGTGGTTCAAGGATGTGCTCTAGGTGCCGGTGCTGCGGTCGGGCCGCAGCAGAGAGCAGGGCTCCCCGGCCGTGGTGCGGGGCCCCGGAGATCGTTTCGAACGGACCGACGGGAAGCGGTCCTGGCAGACATTTTTCATCCATCAACGTTAACTTTTTATTTTATTCACAGGAGGTGGGGACATGACATTTACTTTTGTGGAACCCGAGAACGCAATGTTGGACCCGGAGAAGCAGGCCCGTATCCGGGTGATCGGTGTGGGCGGGGCCGGCGGCAACGCCATTAACAACATGATCGAGTCCAACCTGCAGGGGGTCAAGTTCATCGTAGCCAACACCGACAGTCAGGCGCTGGAGGTTTCGCGGGCCTCGCAGCGCATCCAGATCGGTGAGAAGCTCACCGAGGGCCTGGGCGCCGGCGCCAATCCCGACATCGGCCGCGAGGCGGCCCACGAGAACGCCGAGGACATCCGCAAGGTGCTCGAAGGCAGCCACATGGTGTTCATCACCGCCGGCTTCGGCGGCGGCACGGGCACCGGTGCGGCGCCGGTGATCGCTCAGATCTGCAAGGAGGTGGGCGCCCTGACGGTGGCGGTAGTCACCAAGCCCTTCTCCTTCGAGGGGCGCAAGCGCATGCGCATGGCCGAGGAGGGCATCGAGGCGCTCAAGGAGGTGGCCGACACGGTCATCACCATTCCCAACGACCGCCTGCGCGGCTTGGCCTCCAAGAACGCCCGCATGATCGACATGTTCAAAAAGGCCGACGAGATCCTGCTGCACTCGGTCAAGGGCATCACCGACCTGATCATGATGCCGGGCCTGGTCAATCTGGACTTCGCCGACGTGCGCACCACCATGTCCAAGGCCGGCATGGCCATCATGGGCATTGGCGTTTCCAGCGGCGAGAACCGCGCCCTGGACGCCGCCGAAAAGGCCATTTCCCACCCGCTGCTGGAAGACATCGCCATCGCCGGCGCCAAGGGTGTGCTGATGAACATCACCAGTTCCAGCGATCTGACCATGGAGGAGATGACCGAGGCCTCCGAGCGCATCTACGAGGAAGTCGGCGAAGACGCCGAGATCATATGGGGCGCCGTGGTGGACGACAGCCTGGGCGACGAGATGCGCGTCACCGTGATCGCCACCGGCATCGGCTCCGGGCCGGCCGGCATCGGCACGCCCGCCAAGCTCAAGCCGGTGACCACCGTGGGCACGGGCTCGGCTTCCCCGGAGCGGCGTGAGGATGCCCCGCTGCGGGGAAAAATCCGCGACGTCACGCCCGAGGACCTGGAAGTGGCCGTCAACTACGACGAGCCCACCTTTATCCGCCGCAAGAAGGCCGTGGGTGAGGAGTCCGGCGGTATGTACCGCGGCTACAAAGGGCTCATCATTGACAACGACGATCTGGATGTGCCAACGTTCCTGCGCAAGAAGGCCGACTGAGCGCCCCCGGCGACACCGGCGGCGGGCGTGCCGGTCGGACCGTAACCCCTCGGGAGACCGCTCCGCGACCCATGTCCCGCAGACGCGCAAAAGACCGACGGCAGCCGGAAAACGACGAGCAGGGCGCCATCCGCAAGCGATGGCGTGACCGGCTGCGCATCGCCCTGGTTTTTCCCAACACCTACGCGGTGGGCATGTCCAACCTGGGCCTGCAGAGCGTCTACGCGCTGCTCAACGCCATGGATGAGGTGGTCTGCGAACGGGCCTTCCTGCCGTCGGCGGATCACGGCGGCGGGCCGGTGCGCACCCTGGAGTCCGGCGCCCGGCTGGACGCCTTCGACATCGTCGCCTTTTCGGTTTCTTTCGAGAACGATTACATCAACATTCCGGGTGTGCTGGCAGGGGCGAATCTCCCCCTGACATCCGAACAGCGAGGGACCCCCCACCCCCTCGTGGTGGCGGGGGGAGTCGCCTGCCAGCTGAACCCGGAACCCATCGCGGACTTCATCGACTGCTTCCTGATCGGTGACGCCGAGGTGCTGCTTCCCCGTTTCGTCCGGCGGATGGAACGGGGAAAGCCGCGCCGGCGGCAGTTGCTCGACCTGGCCCGCGAGGTGCCCGGCGTCTACGTGCCGGCCTTTTTCGAGGCGCGCTACCACGACGACGGTACCTTGGCGGCCATGACCCCCACCCGTGAGATCCCTCCCGTGGTGCGGCGGGTCTACCTGGAGGACGTCTCCCGCACGCCCACCTGCACCGCGGTGCTCACCTCCCACACCGCCTTCGGCCAGCGCTACCTGGTCGAAGTGAGCCGCGGCTGCCCCCACGGGTGCCGTTTCTGCAGCGCCGGGTTCATCTACCGCCCGCCGCGTTTCCGTTCCCTGGAGGCCTTGGACCGCTCCCTGGAAGAGGGCCACCGCCTCACCGGCGGCGTGGGTTTGGTGGGCGCGGCCGTGTCGGACCTGCCCCACCTGCCGGAGCTTTGCCGCCGCGCCCTGGACCGCGGCACGCGGCTGTCCTTTAGTTCGCTGCGGGCCGACGCCCTGACGCCGCAGCTCATCGAGGTGCTGGCCCGCAGCGGCACCCGGACCGCCACACTGGCCCCCGACGCCGGATCCGAGCGCATGCGCCGCGTGATCAACAAGGGCATCGGCGAAGACGACATCGTCGCCGCCGCCCGCGACCTGGTGGCCGGCGGCATCCCCAACCTGAAGCTCTACTTCATGGTCGGCCTGCCCACCGAAACCGATGCCGACGTGGCCGCCATCGTGTCGCTGACCCGGCGCATCCGCCACGCCTTCCTGCAGTCCAGCCGCGCCCGGGGGCACATGGGCCGCATCACCCTGAGCATCAACTCGTTCGTGCCCAAGCCGGTGACGCCTTTCCAGTGGGCCCCCATGGAAGGCGTGTCGCGGCTCAAGGCCAAGGTGCGCCGAATCCGGTCGGAGCTGGCGCGCGTGCCCAACGTGCGAGTGCACGCCGACGTGCCCCGCTGGGCCTACGTGCAGGCCCTGCTGTCGCGGGGCGACCGACGGGTGGGGGGCCTGCTGCGGGCCGCCTTCGATAAAGGCGGCAACTGGCCGGCGGTCTTCCGGCAGAGCCCCCTGAATCCCGATTTCTACACCCTGAGGGAGCGGGGGGAGGACGAGCGCTTCCCCTGGGAGTTCATCGACCACGGGGTGCATCGGCGGTTCCTGCGCCGCGAATACGAACGCGCCCTGGCGGCCCGCCCCTCGGCGGCCTGCCCCATGATTCCCTGCGACCGCTGCGGCCTGTGCCGGGGGGTGGCCGGACCCGCGGAAGGCATTGAGTCTTCATAAAAAAATCTTGAAAGCCGGCTGGGGTTGTGGTACGCAATTTAACCTTGCAGTGCCGTTGGTTGCAGGTAGCGTGCGCGCGCTTTTTCCGGAAAAACCCGACGCTTGATTGGATTGGAGAGGAGAGAAGATGGGTTCACAAAAGGAACTGCGGTTCGCCTACGGCCTGGCGATCGTACTGTTCGTCGTGGGTGCATTCAGCTACGCCGCCTTTTCCCGCAATCCCCCGGACCCGCCGCTGCGCATGATGTACCAGGTTGCCGTCGGCAACGTGCTGTTCGATCACCAGACCCATTCCGCCATCCCGGGCGTCGGCCTTAGCTGCAAGGACTGCCATCACCATCCCCTGGAAGACGACACCGACACCCGCGCCTGCGGGGAATGCCATCTGGTCAAGGAGAGCAAGAAAACGGCCAAGGCATGCCTGGACTGCCACGAACCCGATGAAATCGAAGATACGGAGATGCTCAAGAAGAGCGACGCTTTCCACTCCCAGTGCATTTCGTGCCACCAGGACTTCGGCGCCGGGCCGGTGGAATGCGCCGAGTGCCACACCAAGTAACGCGCACGGGAGATCATGGCTTTGATCATGCACGCAGAGCCTCGTTTTTAAACACGAAGAACACGACACATGGAATAATACCGCCCATGCAGCCGGGGAGTCGACGTCAACACGGAAAAGCTCCCGGCGTCACCGACGGCCTTCACAGCTAAATAAGGGTTTGGATATGATAAAGCGATCCTTTTTCGGTCTGGCAACGCCCCTGTTCCCGTACGACCCCCCGCCGCGGCCGCCGGCCGATCCCCTGGACATCCCGTTCCCCGAGACCGTTTCCCTGTACATCGAAAAGCCGTTTGAATCCGTGTTGACCGTGAAACTGAAAGTCGGTGACCGCGTGCGTGCCGGCCAGTTCGTACAGCTCATGCCGGGCGATGCCGAGGGGACGGTGTCTCCGGTGGCCGGGCGCATCACAGCCGTGGCGCCGTACAGCGGTGATTTCGGCCGGCGTTTCACGCGGCTGACCATCGCGGTGGACCCCGACGGTCCCCAAGACGAGGCCTTTGCCGCCGTGGCCGCCGAGCCCGACCTGGCGGGGCTGATCCGTTTCCTGTCCGACTGCCCGGGGGCGCCCCCGCTGTGCCTGCTCGACGAGGACGGACCGGAGATCGACACCATCGTCATCAGCGGGCTGGACAGTGACCTTCTGGTGGCCACCAGCCAGTACGTTATGGAGAGCCGTGTCGAGGATGTCAAAAAGGGCATCGCCGTCCTCAAGCAGGTCGCGGGGGACAAGCGTATCATCGGTGTCGTGGGTCGTGACCGCATCCAGGGATACGGGCACATGGGTTGTGAATTTGAAGCTGCCGATGCCAGCCATCCGGCCGGCATGCCGGTGAAGATCATGTACGACGTGTTCGGCCGCATGGTCCCCGCCGGTCAGCGCGTCGAGGACGTGGGCGCCGCCTTTTTCCGGGCCGAAGCCGTGGCCGCCATCGGCCGCAGCATCTCCGCGGCCCGGGTCGAAATGCAAAAACTGATCACCGTCATCGACAAGCAAGGGACCACGCGCATGGTTTCGGCCGTCATCGGGACGCCTTTTTCCGCCATCCTGGCGGCCTGCGGCATCACACTCAGCGCCCGCGACAGCCTGATCGTGGGCGGCCCCATGACCGGCACCGCGGTGTACAGCGCCGATCACCCCGTGCAGGCCGACACCGATGCCCTCATGGTGCAGGACAGCGCCGACGTGCCGCTGTCTTCCGATTACCCCTGCATTAATTGCGGTGAATGCATCCGCATCTGCCCGGTGCATGTGCCGGTCAACATGCTGATCCGCTTCCTGGAAGCCGGACAGTACGAAACGGCGGCCGAGGAGTACGACCTGTACTGCTGCATCGAGTGCGGGTTGTGCAGCTTCGTGTGCCCTTCCCGCATCCCCATTTTCCAGTACATCCGACTGGGCAAATACGAACTCGAGCGGATTAAAGCACTGGAGGCCGAGAATGATTAATCAGAACAAGCTCATCGTCTCGCATGCCCCCTTCTGGCACAACGGCAGCGGGATCGCCGAACGCAGCTACAACGTCATGGGGGCGGCCCTGCTGGCGGTGTTGGCCGGGTTCATGCGATACGGGATGCCGGCGGTGGGCGTGGTGTGCCTCTCCGTTTCCATGGCCATGTTCTGGGAGCTGGCCTACACCCGCATGACCAAGATGCCTGACACCATCGGCGACGGAAACGCGGCCATGTTCGGCCTCGTCCTGGCCATGATGCTTCCGGCCACCACGCCGTGGTGGATCGTGGTGATCGGCACTTTCCTGGCTATTATCATCGGCCGGCAGATATACGGCGGCATCGGCAGCAACGCTTTTCACCCGGCGGTGCTGGCTACGGCCATTCTGATTATTTCCTGGAAAAACCATTTCAATTTCGACGGGGCCTACGTGGCCTATAACTTCGACTTCCTGTCGCGCTACCCGCTGGGCATGCTCAAAAATTTCGGCCCCCGGGGGATCGCCCATTACGACCTGATGGATCTCTTTCTCGGCCGGCAGGTGGGGGGTATTGGCGCGGGATGCGGACTGGCGTTGGTGCTGGGCGGCATTTACCTAATGCTGCGTGGTTTTATTCGCTGGGAGGTGTCGATATCCTTCCTGGCGGGGGTATTCCTCACCGCGCAGATTTTCAACATGGTCAATCCGGAACGTTTTGCCGGACCCCTTTTCCATATCCTGACGGGCTACACGCTGTTGGCGGCCTTTTTCCTGATGACCGAGGATTCCTCATCCCCGGTCAATCCGCTGCCCATGGTGATCTACGGCCTGGGCGGGGGGATGCTGGTGGTGCTGATCCGTAACATAGGAGCCCACACCGACGGGACCCTTTACGCGGTGCTGACCATGAACCTGGTAAACCCCCTGTTGGACAAGATTCGACCCAAGGCACTTGGAAAGGTGGCTTAGATGAACGAAATGGCGAAGATGGTTGTGGTGATGACGGTGTTGACGGTGGTTTCCGGCGGCCTTTTGGCCGCAATCCGCAACGGGACCCTCGAGCGCATCGAAAATCAGCAGCTCCAATTCGTCAAGGGGCCGGCCATCAAGGAGATCATGAAAGGCGCCTCCAACGACCCCATCAAGGATCGTTTCAAGATCAAGGACGGCAAGGTCGAGCGCAGCATTTTCGTGGGCAAATTCAACGGCAAGCCCGAGGTGGTGGCTTTCGAGACCTTCGCCAAGGGATTCGGCGGCCCGGTAGGTGTCATGGTGGGCATCAATCTGAAAAACAACACCTTGGCGGGGGTGGCGGTCACCACCCACTCGGAGACGCCCGGCATGGGAGCCCGCGCCAAAACGGACCCCACCTTTGCCGCACAGTTCAAGGGCAAACCGGCTCTGAAACCCATCAAGGTGACCAAGGACGGCGGGCAGATTACGGCGCTCAGCGGCGCCACCATCACCTCGCGCGCGGTCTGCCTGGCGGCCACCGAAGCCGGGGAAATCTTCAAGCGACTCAAGCCGGAGATCGAAAAGGGCATACAGAAGTTCAACTAGCAGGGACGATTCCGGATCCCGCCCGCCAGAGCGTGATCCGGAACCGGCTCACAGGAGTGGAAGATGGCTAAATCGTTAGCGCAGGAGTTTACCAAAGGCCTTTGGGAGGAAATCCCGCCTTTCCGGCTGGTGCTCGGACTCTGCCCGACGCTGGCGGTGACCAAGAGCGTGGAAAACGGCATCGGCATGGGAGTGGCGACCACCTTCGTGCTGGTCTTTTCCAACATCCTGGTATCCGCGCTGCGCAAGGTGATCCCCTCCAAGGTGCGCATCGCGGCGTTTATCATCATTATCGCCACCTTCGTCACGGTGGTGGAACTGCTCATGCAGGCCTTCACCTACCCGCTGTTTCTGAAGCTCGGCATCTTTATCCCCCTCATCGTGGTCAACTGCATCGTGCTGGGCCGCGCTGAGGCCTTTGCCTCTAAAAACAACATCATCCGTTCCACGCTCGACGGCCTGGGCATCGGCATCGGTTTCACCCTGGCGCTGGGTTCGCTGGGGGCGGTGCGCGAGGTGTTCGGCAACGGCACTTTCCTGGGCATGTCGGTGTTCGGGCCGCACTACGAGCCCTTTACCTTCATGGTACAGGCGCCGGGCGCATTCATGTGCCTGGGCCTCATGCTGTGCATCATGAACCTCATCGGTAAAAAGTAAGGAGAACCACCATGGGTGACTACATTCTCCTGGCCATCAGCTGCATCCTGGTCAACAATATCCTGCTGGCACAGTACCTGGGCAACTGCCCTTTCCTGGGGACTTCCAAGAAAATGGAGACCGCCGTGGGCATGGCCATGGCGGTCATCTTCGTGCTGGTCATGGCCGGTGTCTTCACCTGGATGACGGACGCCTTCATCCTGAAGCCTTTCGGGTTGGAGTACCTGCGCACCATATCCTTCATCCTGGTCATTGCCGCCCTGGTGCAGTTCGTGGAGATGTTCCTGAGAAAGAGCATCCCGACCCTTTACGCCGGCCTGGGGATTTTCTTGCCGCTGATCACCACCAACTGCGCCGTCATGGGTGTCTGCCTGATCAACATCAACGAGGAGTACACTTTTCTGCAGGCCCTGGTGGCCTCTTTCAGTTACGCCGCTGGATTCGGCTTGGCGCTGATCCTGTTCGCCGGTGTGCGCGAGCGTATCCTGCTGGCCCGGGTCCCCACCCCGCTTCAGGACACGTCCATCGCCCTGGTGACCGCCGGCATCCTGTCGCTGACCTTTTTCGCCTTCAAGGGGATGGTCTGACGACGGACGGGACATCGGGAAACGATTCTGGCCAAAGGCGGTCCGGGGACGGTTCCCCGGACCGCCTTTGTTTTTTTCAACCCACAGGAGGTGCACCATGAAACACGGTTTGGGAACGCTTTGCGTCGTTCTGTTTTTCGGCCTTTTCTCGGCCGCCGCCGTGCAGGCGGGCGGATTCACCCTCACCAGCCCGGACATCGGCGGACAGCTGTCCCTGGACCAGGTTTTTTCGGGATTCGGCTGCACGGGCAAAAACATCTCCCCGCACCTGGAGTGGAAAAACGCCCCCGCCGGAACCAGGAGCTTCGCCGTCACGGTCTACGACCCCGACGCCCCCACCGGCAGCGGTTGGTGGCACTGGCTGATCTTCAATATCCCGGCCGACGTGCACGCGCTTGCGGCCGGTGCCGGCGACCCCGCCGGAAAACAGGCGCCGGCCGGCAGCGTCCAGAGCCGGACGGACTACGGCAAAACGGGCTACGGCGGCGCCTGCCCCCCCAGGGGGGATCGGCCCCACCGCTATATCTTCACGGTCTATGCTCTGGGCGTGGACAAACTGGACCTGGGACCCGATACGCCCCCGGCCATGGTGGGTTTTTTTCTCAACCACAACGCCCTGGCCAAGGCCTCGTTGATGGCCTACTACGGGCGTTGACACGCCGCTGAAAGACACAAACACAAGGGGTTCGAGGACAGCGGGCGCGACCGGCAGCGGTCCGCGGCACCCCGAGCCACCTCCTCGAGATCGGAAAACAATGAAGACGACTTCGAACGGATCCTACTTCGACGGAGACATCCTGGGGTACTGGGGATGGATGCTGTTGGGCATGGCCATCGATTTTCTCACCCTGGGGATCGCCCACCCGTGGGCCTACTGCCTGATGTTGAACTGGAAGACGCGGCACACGGTGATCGACGGCAAACGCCTGGTGTTCCGGGGAACGGGCATGGGGCTGTTCGGCAGCTGGATCAAGTGGTGGTTGCTGACCATCATCACGCTGGGCATTTACGGGTTATGGTTGCCGGTTTCCCTGCAGAAGTGGAAAGCCCGCCACACGTACATTGCCGCCGACGTGTCCGCGTAAACCGCAGGGACGGGGGCCGCGACGCGGCGAGCGCGCCCGGAGATCGGTGGCGGCCGAAAGGGCGGTTCCTCACCGGGTCCCGGAGGCGTTACTGCCGGCGTCGGCCAGCGTGCGCAGCAGTTGCCGCATGTCCGGCGGCAGCGGTGCCGTCACCGACATGCGTGTGCCCCCCTGCGGGTGGGAAAAGGATAGACGCCAGGCGTGCAGCATCTGCCGACCGGCGGCCTGCAGGGGCGTTGCGGCCAGGCGCCGGACACCGCCGTACACGGGATCTCCGGCGACGGGGTGGCCCAGCGACGCCAGGTGCACCCGGATCTGGTGGGTGCGCCCCGTCTTCAGGTCCAGCTCCAGCAGGGTGGCGCAGGAGAAACGCCGGCGCACCCGCCACAGCGTCAGGGCCGGGCGGCCGCGGTGGCTGAAAACCGACATTTTCTTGCGGTCGCGCGGATGGCGCCCCACCGGCAGGTCGATGCGCCCGGCATCCGCGGCCACGCGTCCCACCACCAGTGCAAGATAGGTCTTGCGGATGCGGCGCGCCCGGAACTGCTCCTGCAGCCGCTGCTGTGTACGGCTGTCCTTGGCGATGACCAAGCAGCCGCTGGTGTCCTTGTCCAGGCGGTGCACGATGCCGGGGCGCAGGATCTCCCCGTCGCGCCGTACCTCGATTTCCGGGTAGTGGTGCAGCAGGGCGTTGACCAGCGTTCCCGAGAAGTGGCCGGCCGAGGGGTGCACCACCATGCCGGCCGGCTTGTCGACCACCAGCAGGCGGTCGTCTTCGAAGAGGATGGTCAAGTCGATGGGCTCGGCAACGGCGTCGGGGCGCGCTGGCTGCGGCAGGGCGCCGCGGATGATCTCCCCCGGGCGGACGGTGTGGCCGGGCTTGCGCACCCGCCCATCGACCGTCACGGCCCCCTGGCGGATGGCGGCGGCCACGGCCGAACGTGACGGCCCGTTGAGCCGGGCGGCCAGCACCACGTCCAACCGCCGGCCGGCTTCTTCCGTTCGTACGCAGTAGCGGAAGGCTCCGCCGTCGTTCATGGGGGGATCAGTTCTGGGCCGGGAAGAGGGATTCGATTTCTGAGATGATGGCTTCCTCGGAGGTGTTCTTGGCGGTCGAAAGCTCCTTGACCAACAGGATTTGGGCGGTGTCGTAGAGCTTGCGTTCGCCAAAGGAGAGGTCCTTGGTGAGCTTGAGCAGGGCCAGGTCCCGGTAGACTTC
>CAYZCL010000045.1:0-1510 GCA_964476595.1 uncultured Desulfobacteraceae bacterium | reverse complement strand
CAGCCAGCGGTCCACCTCTTTCCGCACCCAGCGCACTGAACGCCCCATCCGGATTGGGGCAGGGATGCGCGAGCCGACCTGCCCGCGGTACAAGGCCGTGCGGACCGCCCCTTCCGTCGTGCCTAGGGCCTCTGCCAGCTCAAATGCGGTCATCAGCTCTTTTTCCATCTCTCATGCCTCCATCTAGTGGTCACGAGCAAAAACATACCCCCCCCACCACCCCGCGGTCAAGAGATTTTTTTCTGAAAAATCAATGCCTTATCACATACTATCGTGTATACGATAGTATAGAAACGCGAATCATTCTCATCGTAAGTGACTGATTTTCCAGGAAACGGCTAAATCGCAAAGCGCCAAATGCCGATGCAGATTTCCCGCCTGCCCGCAACCTTTGATGTTTCAAAACGTGACGCGAGTCACGGTTTTTGCCGGATTGTCCCTGATTGTCCCAGAGTGTCCCCGCCGTTGCCGCGATCTCGACGGTATTCTGCACAACCCCCAAGCCATTGATATATCAGCGATTTTTCGAACTTCCAAATGAGAACCGCTCGCATATTAGAAAAAACTGTGAGACAATCTCGGGACACCGCGGCGTGAAAACGGGTGGTGACTGGTCAAAACCGGAAGACACCGGGGATTCCGGATCAAGTGGTTGCGAGAAAAACTGCTGTAAAATCAATAGGATAGGGCGACTTGAAAACCGTCGAGGGTTGACGCCCTCCGTGGGTTCGAATCCCACCCTCTCCGCCATCGTCTCTTGGCCGAATCGCCGGCGCCCGGTAACATGCGGGCCGGCCATGGATGAAACCCAACGGGCCCAAGGCCCGTTCACCCGAAGCAACCGTTTCTGGAGAGGTGCCGGAGCTGGCCGAACGGGCTTGACTCGAAATCAAGTGATCCCTCACGGGATCCGTGGGTTCGAATCCCACCCTCTCCGCCATTTTCACCATGAAGCTGCATCTGCCCCCCGGCCTCGATCCGGGCCGATTTCTCGAAGAGTACTGGCAACGGCGCCCTCTGCTCATGCGCGGCGCGCTGCGCGAGTACGACTTTCCCCTCTCCCCTGAAGAGCTGGCGGGGCTGGCCTGCGAGACGGAGTTGGAATCCCGGCTGGTGCTCGACCATGGAAACGACCGCTGGGAACTGCGCCACGGCCCCTTCGACGAGGAGACCCTCCTGGACCTGCCCGAGGAGAACTGGACCCTGCTGGTGCAGGACGTGGACAAGTTCCTGCCCGAAGTGGCACGGTTGCTGGAGCCCTTCCGCTTCCTTCCCGCCTGGCGCTTCGACGACGTGATGATCAGCTACGCCGCGCCCGGTGGTTCCGTGGGTCCACACATCGACACCTACGACGTCTTCCTGGTGCAGGGCACAGGCCGGCGTCGCTGGCAGATCCAGCGGCACCCGAGGTCCGAGGCCCTGCTGCCCGACCTGCCGGTGCGCATCCTGGCCGAATTCGAACCCGACGAGGAGTGGGTGCTGGAAGCGGGCGACGTGCTCTACCTGCCGC
>CAYZCL010000044.1:0-7181 GCA_964476595.1 uncultured Desulfobacteraceae bacterium | reverse complement strand
GGTGCGGTGCATCATCTCGGACGTCTCGCGGTCGATGCCCCGCGGGGTGACGCCGATCCTTTCCCACAGCTTGCGGCGCTTTTCCGGTGCGCGGCTGAGCAGGGTCAGCGATTTGCGGCGCATGCCGTAGTCCTCCATCATGGCGTCGGCCACGTCGGCGGCAATGGCCAGGGTATCCCTGCCGTCGGTTTCCACGCCGTACTCGGCGGCCACGCTCCTGAGTTTCTCCTCATCGCGGATGCGGTAGCCCGGCGCCTTTCCCGCGGCCACGGCGGCCAGCACCTCCACCAGGTCGCGGCCGTGGTCCGAGTGGGAGGCCGCGCCGGCGGCGATCATGCGGCACAGGTTGCGGGCCACGATGATGTCGGCGTCGGCGCCGCACACGCCCTGCTGGGGGCCCTCGCCGAAGGGGTCGATGCGGCAGGGTCCCATGATGCAGATGCGGCAGCTCAGGCCGGTCTCGCAGTAACCGCACTGGGGCTGCTGGGCATCGTGGCGCTGCCACACAGTCTCAATGCCGTCCTGGTGGGTTTTCTCCAGCAGCAGCCGGGCATCCTCGGTAATGCTGATATTTTCGAATGTCGCCATGGTGATTCCTCCTCGCTGTCGGGCATGCGGTGGTTACAGGGAAAGTTCGGCCTTCTTGACGGCCGCCAGCAGGGCCAGGGCCGGGGGAACGGCCGCCGTCTCGGCGCCGGTCGACACGCTGCGGGCCACCTCGGCGGTCTTTCTGCGCATGGCCTCGTCCATCTCCTCGTAGGTCAACGCGCCGCTCTTGCAGACCTCGGTGCAGGCCGGCGCCAAACCCTGGGCCACGCGCTGGTCGCAGTTGTCGCACTTGATGGCCACCGTTTTCCCCGGCGGCGCCACCGGGTCCTCGTGGAAACGGATCACGCCGTAGGGGCAGGCCATGGCGCAGGAGGCGCAGTTGATGCACTTGTCCGGGTCGATAAGCACGGTGCCGGTGTACGCATCGCGGAAAATGGCGCCTGCCAGGCAGGCCAGCAGGCAGGGCGCCGGGTCGCAGTGGCGGCAGCGGTTGGGAAACCCCTCGTTGTACAGGCCGGCGCCCACGTGCACCCGCGGCCGTGGCCGCGGCTTCTCGACGAGAGCCGTGTACAGCCGCCCGCTCCGGGAGTGGGCGACGGCGCAGGCCACCATGCACTGCATGCAGCCCACACATCGTTCAGGGTGAACTACCACTTGTTTCATGATGGGCCCTCCTTGTGAAGGTTGTCGGTTGTCATTTGTCCATTGTCCGTGGTCGGCGGTCCGCTGTCCGTTGTCCCGAAATCAGGTACAGACAGCTGCCGGCATAGGGAAAAACAAACGTCGTTTTTCCTCTTTCCGGTTCCAGGGGCAAACCAAAAGCGGCGGCCCCCTGGCCCCTTCGTTCGTGTGGGTCTGTGGCCGACTTGTCCGTTGGGGGCACCCAAATTTGGCGATGCCCCACAACGGGCCATTGACAACGAACCACGAACCCGTCCGGTGGCGACTATCCCCAGTCCATCAGCCGCCGTACGTTGAAAGACGGTTCCAGCAGCCTTTGGGGCGGGATCGCCAGGGGTGTACGGTTACGGATGAGCGAGAGCAGCACGCCGCCCTGCTCCACTCCGTTGATCAGCACGGCGCCCACGGGCACGTTTCCGCGCAGCACCAACTTGCGGTACATGCGGCGCCGCGGGTCCTGCCACGTCAAGGCGGTGCAGGTTCCGTCGTCGGGCGGGTCGACCAGTCCCAGAGTCATAACGTCCATGTCAAACACGCGCATGACGTTGCGGCCCAGGCTGCCGCGGTAGGTCACTGCCCGGCCGGCCATGTTCAGCCCGGCGGTGCGGCCCTGATCGGCGGCCTCCGGCCAGATGGCGTTGATCCAGGGCCGGCCGCGGGCGATGTCGGTGCACTGGGCCACGTCGCCAGCGGCGTACACCCCCTCGACGCCGGTCTCCAGGTGTTCGTCGACGCGGATGCCCAGGTCCACGGCGATCCGGCCGCGAGGAACAAAGCCAAGCGCCGGCGAGACACCCTTGCCGATGACCACCATGTCGCAGGCCACGCTCCCGCCGTCGGAGAGCCGTGCACCGGTGACCACGCCGCGGCCCTCGAAGGCGGTTACGCTGAGGCCCACACGCACCTCCAGGCCGTGGCGCAGCAGTTCGTCCAGGATCATCTGCCCGGCGGTCTCGTCCACCTGCATGGAGAGCGGGTAGGCCGAGGTGATCAGCATGGTGACCCGGCACCCCCGTTTCATCAGGCCGTAGGCGGCCTTGAAGCCCACCAGGCCGCCGCCCAGCACCAGGGCCCTCCGCGTCCCGGTGAGAACCGCCAGCATGGCCTGGACGTCCTCGCGGCGGCGCATGGTGAAGATGTTTTGCAGGCCGTCATTTTCGGCCTCGATGCGGCGCGCGTCGGCGCCGGTGGCGATCAGCAGGCGGTCGAAGGCGACCGGCGCACCGCCCGCCACCGCTACACGCCGTGCCCTAAAGTCGATTTCTTCCACGCGCTTTCCCAGCAGCGCCGTGATGCCGAGTTCCTCGTAAAAGCGCTCGGCGCGGATGGGCAGTTGTTCCGGCGCCGCCGAACCGTCCAGCACCATGCTGATCATGGGCCGGCTGTAGGGCACCGTCTGCTCGTCGGAGATCATGGTGATGCCTGCGCGCGGGTCCATCCGACGGATGGCTTCGGCGGCGCTGACGCCCGCGATCCCGTTTCCCAGAATGACGTGTTGCATGGCAAACCTCCCCACCCGTTTCCCATCGGGAAACTGGATTTTTCAGTCCAAGATCCTGAGCTTCGTGGCCTTTGCGCCCGTAACCGGTCAGAGCTTTCCCTTGCGCAGAATGGCGATCAGCAGCCAGAACCCCATGACGGCGGCCGCCAGGAAGCCGATGATACCGATGAGCGAGATGCCGTAAAACAGCGGCGGCGTGTCCGACACCACGATGAGGGCCGAACCGATGATCAACGCCGCGATGATGATAGCGAAGGCGATGCGGTTGCTGATCTGGTCGTGGGTGGCCAGCAGGTCGGGAAGCCCCTGGTGTTCCAGCCGGATGGGCAGCTTCTTCTGGCGCAACAGCCGGGTGATTTCCAGCACGTCCTGGGGGAACTGCTGGCTGAAGTGCTTGAGGTCCACCGCGGTCTGGAAGAGATCCTGCAACAGGCGCCGGGGATTGTAGCGGTTGAGCTTGACCTTGCGGATAAAGGGCTCCGCCTGGCTGATCATGTCGAAGTCGGGGTGCAGCAGGGCGCCGATGCCCTCGATGGTGCCCAGTGCCTTCATCATCAGGAAGAGGTCGGGCTGGATGCGCATGCGGTGCTGGGCGGCCAGTTCCAGCAGGTCCTGCAGCAGCTTGCCCATGCGGATGTCCTTGAGCGGCACGAAGAGGTGCTGGTTCATGAACTCGTCCACGTCCTTTTCCAGCTGCCGCAGGTCCGGTTCCTGATCCCACAGCGATAGCCGCAGCAGCACCCGCGTGGCCAGGCCCGGGCGCCGGTTCACCACGCAGTCCACCAGGTCGACGAAATCCTCTTTGGTCTTCTGGTCGATGCTGCCCACCTGGCCGAAATCCAGCAGGCAGATGACGTTTCCGGGCATCACGAACAGGTTGCCGGGATGCGGGTCGGAGTGAAAGAACCCGTGTTCAAAGATCTGCTTGAGGATGCAGTCGGCCCCCCGGTTGACGACGATGTGCGGGTCGACGCCGGCCGCCAACATGGCGTCCATGTCGGAGATCTTGATGCCGTCCACGAACTCCATGGTCAGCACCTTGCTGGTGGTGGCGCTGCGGTACACGGCCGGGATGTAGATCTTGGGGTCGGTCAGAAAGTTGCGGGCGAAACGCTCGCCGTTGCCGGCCTCGGTGAGGTAGTCCAGCTCCTTTTCCAGGGCCTTGGCGAATTCCTCAACCACCTTCACGGGCCGGTGAAAGGCCATCTCCTCGATGTGCCGCTCCATCAGCGTGGCCAAGTGCAGCATGATCTCCAGGTCGACTTCGACGATCTTGCGGATGCCGGGCCGCTGGATCTTGACGGCCACGGAGTCGCCGTTCTTGAGACGCGCTCGGTACACCTGACCGATGGAGGCCGAGGCCAGCGGCACGGGGTTAAAATCGTCGTAGATGTCCTCCAGGGGGGCGCCGAGTTCCTCTTCCAGCACGCTGCGGGCCTCATCGAAGGAACAGGGCGGCACCTTGTCCTGCAGCTTGGCCAGTTCGGCCAGCAGGGGCACCGGCACCAGATCGGGGCGCGAGGACAGTACCTGGGCCAGCTTGATGAAGGTGGGACCCAGCTCCTCGAAAGCCATGCGCAACCGTTGGTAACGCGACAGGCGTTCCAGCCGTTCGCGGCGCTTGCGCGAGATCAGCTGCAGCCCGATCTCCAGGTACTGCTCGATCTTGAGCCGCTCGACCAGATTGCCATACCCGTATTTGAAGAGGATGGTCAGAATCTGTCGGTAGCGGTTGAGGTGCCGGTAGGTCCGGCCGACAACGCCGATTTTTCGAATACTGAGCAATGCGCCGTCCCCCGCCCCGGCCCCGACCCGTCGGGGTGACGGGACGGGGCGCTCGCTTGAGGTTGTTCCGTTGGGATCGCGGCCGCAGGCCGCCGTTCATTTTAATACCGTTTCCCGTGGCTTATGGCAACGGTTAATTGCGCCGGGCGGTGCCCGTTTCCGGCCGTGACACCGCCCGGCGAAGGGGGATCGGGCGGCGCCCGCGACACGCTCCGGGCGGCCAAAATTTCTTGACTGATCCCACCGCCTGCCTTAGTTATTGTAAGTCTGATCATACATCAACCGGCTGCCGGGGATCGGGATTACCGGCACAGCCGTCGAGGCCGCCGACCGGGTCCCACGGCCTGACAGCCGAAGCCCGAAAGCGGCCTGCCCGCTTCAGCCATTCAACTGAAAGGAACGTTTTCGCCATGCCATTTTCGATCGCCCTGGCCGGAAAAGGGGGTACGGGAAAGACGACCATCGCCGGCATGCTCGTCAAGTATCTGGTAAAACACGGCAAAACACCGGTTCTGGCGGTGGACGCCGATTCCAACGCCAACCTCAACGAGGTGTTGGGGGTGGCGGTGACCGACACCTTGGGCAACGCCCGCGAGGATATGAAAAAGGGGAAAGTGCCCCAGGGGATGACGAAAGACATCTTCATGTCCATGCGCCTGGAGGAAGCCATCGTGGAGCACGAAGGCTTCGACCTGGTGGTCATGGGCCAGCCCGAGGGCGCCGGCTGCTACTGCGCGGCCAACACCCTGCTGACCGGCTTCCTGGAGCGCCTGACCGGGAACTACCCTTACATCGTCATGGACAACGAGGCCGGCATGGAACACATCAGCCGCCTGACCACCAGCAACGTGGACATCCTGCTGATCGTGTCGGACACCTCCCGCCGGGGCCTGCAGGCCGCCGTGCGCATCAACAAGCTGGCCGGCGAACTGAATATCGGCGTCGGCAAGAGCTACCTGATCATCAACCAGGCCAGGGAGACGCCGCCGCCGGAAATGCTCGAGATCGCCAGCGAGGGCGGCCTGGAGCTGATCGGCATCGTTCCCGAAGACAGTACGGTCTACGACTACGACCTCGAGGGGCGCCCGACCATCGAAATCGGGGAAGACAACCCCGCCGTCAAGGCCGTCTATGAGATTTTCGACAAGGTGATACCGTAGCCCCGGGGATGTCCATGAAAAAGACAGGATTCGTTTACGACAAAAGATACCAGCTGCACGACACCGGGGATTACCATCCCGAGGTGGCCGCGCGTCTCGAAGCGGTCTACAAGGGCATCGAGGAGGCCGGCCTGCTGCCTCACCTGACCCTCATCCCGGCCGTGCCGGCCAAGCCGAAGTGGATCGAGACGGTCCATGACGTGGACTATATCCGGCGTTTCGAGGAGCTGTGCCTGTGCGGCCGGCGGACCTTCGACTATCCGGACAACCAGATGTGCTGCGAGACCTACGAGGTGGCCACCTTGGCCGTCGGCGGCGTGCTCAAGGCCGCCGAGATGATGATGAAGGGCGAAATCGACAACGCCTTCTGCGCCGTGCGCCCCCCCGGACACCACGCCGAGGTCAACCAGGCCATGGGCTTCTGCTACTTCAACAACATCGCCATCTGTGCCCGCTACCTGCAGCAGCAGTGGGGCGTCGGGCGGATCGGGATCTTCGATTTCGACGTGCATCACGGCAACGGCACCCAACACATCTTCGAGGAAGACCCCACGGTGCTGTACTACTCGGTGCACGAACACCCCTCCTTCGCCTTCCCCGGAACCGGACGTGCCTTCGAAAAGGGCACCGGCGCCGGCACCGGATACACGCGCAACTACCCGATCCTGCCCGGCCAGGGGGACGATGCGTACGACAAGATGCTCAGGGAGGACTTCGTGCCGGCGTTCGATGCATTCGCCCCCGAAGTCATCCTGGTGTCGGCCGGCTTCGACGCCCACGAAGACGACGACATGTCCGGCATTTCCCTCTCCACCACCGGGTTTTCGCGGATCATGAAAACCGTGGTGGAGCTGGCCGAACGGCACGCCGGCGGCCGCCTGATATCAGTGCTGGAGGGCGGCTACGCCATCGGGCGCCTGCCCGAACTGGCCAGGGACCACATCGCCATTCTTCTGGGCGAAGACGTGTGAACAGGAGCACGGAAAGGAACCAGTCATGTTCATCAACAAATCCATGACGCGCAGAGTGATCACCATCGGGCCCGACGCCGACATCTTCGAGGCCCAGCGCAAGATGAGTGAACACAACATCCGACACCTGCCGGTGGTGGATGACGATGGCAAACTCATCGGCATCGTCACCGACCGCGATCTGCGCAGCGCCATGCCGCTGGAGTTCATCAAGCACCAGGGTGACTGCCAGGAAGTTCGAGACAAGCTCCAGGACATGCGCATCCGGGAAATCATGACCCCCGACCCGACCACCATCACGCCGCATTACACCATCCAGGACGCCCTGCTGCTCATCCAGCAGCTCAAAGTGGGCGCCCTGCCGGTAGTGGACGACCGGGGCCGGCTCACGGGCATCATCTCGGTGCGTGACCTGTTGCGGGCTTTTATCAACGTGCTGGGCATCGGGGAACCGGGAACCCTGCTGTGCATCCTGGCCGAAGACCGCATCGGGGAGATGAAACGCATCGTAGACGCCATCACCGAGGAGAACAT
>CAYZCL010000043.1:0-9069 GCA_964476595.1 uncultured Desulfobacteraceae bacterium | reverse complement strand
GACCCCGTGCCGCGTGCACGGCTGGCCTATGCCATGGGGTTCGACGACTGGGAGGCCTTCGACGGCCGCCTCAGGGCCGTCATGGACGTCGTTCACCGCCATTTCGGCCAACTGCTCGCCGGCGGGCGCGGGGAGTCGCTTTCCGGGGCGCAGGAGCCGGCCCTCACCGCCCTGGAAGACATCTGGCAGGCAGTGGTGCGCGGCGAAGAGGCCCTCCGGCGTTTGCAGCGGGCGGGATTCGAACGGCCCGGGGACATCCTCAGCCAGCTGGATCACCTGCGCGACGACGTGCTCACGCGCAGCCTGAGCCTGGAGGCCCGCCGCCGCCTGGACCGGCTGATGCCCCGCCTGCTGGACAGCCTGCGCTCGGCGCCCGAGGCACCGTTGGTGCTGGGGCGCATCGCGGATCTGCTCAGGACCATCTTGCGCCGCAGCAGCTACCTGGCCCTGCTGCTGGAGAATCCCGCGGCGCTAACGCACCTGGTGCGCCTGGCGGGTGCCAGCCCCTGGATCATCACCCACCTCACCCGGCACCCGGTGCTCCTCGACGAGCTGCTGGATCCCCGGACCCTGTACACCCCGCCGCGTCGCAGCGAGATCGCACGCGATATCAGGGCCCGCCTGGCCAATATCGACCCCAACGACCTGGAGTACCAGATCGAGGCCCTGAACGTCTTCAAGCAGGCCTGTGTGCTGCGGGTGGCGGCGGCCGACGTCACCGGCCACCTGCCGCTGATGCGCACCAGCGACCACCTGACCGATATTGCCGAGGTCATCGTCGGCGAGGTGCTCGAGCTGGCCTGGCGGCACCTGGTGCGGCGCCACGGCCTGCCCGCCTGCAGCTCCCAACGGTCCGCCGCCGGGCGGGGTTTTGCCGTGGTGGCTTACGGCAAACTAGGGGGCATCGAACTGGGTTACGGTTCGGACTTGGACCTGGTGTTTCTGCACGCCGGCCGCCGAGGACAGACCCTCGGGGGGCGGCAGTCGGTGGACGAAGGCGAGTTTTTCGCCCGCCTGGGGCAGCGCGTGGTCCACATCCTGACGGCCCATACCGGCGCCGGGGTGCTCTACGAAGCCGACATGCGCCTGCGTCCGTCGGGTAGCTCGGGGCTGCTGGTCAGCCACATCGACGCCTTCGAGGAGTACCAGCTGGAAAAGGCCTGGACCTGGGAACACCAGGCCATCATCCGGGCGCGCGCCATCGCCGGCGACCCGTCGCTGATGGACCGCTTTCGGCAGATCCGCGGCCGCGTGCTGCGTCTGCCCCGGGAGGCGGAAAAGCTGCGCCACGAAGTGGCCGACATGCGCGAGCGCATACGCCGCGAGCGTCTGAAACCGTCAGCGGACACGTTCGATCTCAAACAGGACCACGGCGGCATCGTGGACATCGAATTTCTGGTGCAGTTTCTGGTGCTGCTGCACGCCCGCAGCCATGCGGAACTGCTGCGCTGGACCGACAACGTGCGCCTGCTGGAGGAACTGACCCACACGGGAGTGCTCTCCGATACGGATGCCTACCTGCTACGGGAGACGTACCTGGCCTGCCGCCAGCAGGTCCACCGCCTGGACCTGCAGGAGAAACCGGCGCGCGTGCCCCGGCAGCACATGGCCGCCCCGTGCGGTCGCGTTTGGCGGCTGTGGCGGCGGCACCTGGGGGATCCCGAGCACGAGCCGCACACGGCCCCCCGTCAAGGGGGGCGGCAGCCTTGAACCTCGAGATGGTGGTCTGCTTTTGAAACCAGGAATCGAGGTTGACCCGAACGTCGAAATGAAACGTCAGATGTTTTCCATTGCCGCCTCCGGCTCTTGGCCCAGCGCCTTTTATTCGGCGCTGTCCCGGAGGTCTGGCGCTAACCCATCAAGTGAAAGGAGGCTGTATGAAAAGATTTGCGCTGTTGATTGCACTGGTAATTGGCTTCATTTTGGCGACGGGTCCGGCGACCGCCGGACAGACCGATTTATGGGGCTTCTATGAAAAGGTGCTCAAGAACTGCAAGTACGTCGACCTGACTTTCGCCTTTTCGCCCACCATCCCGGTGTGGCCCGGATTCGGACAGGCCAGGTTCAAGGCCGCCCGGGCCGGGGCCGACATCCCCGACTATGTGAAGAAAGGCCAGGTGTACACCTACAAGCAGCACGGCTTTATCGCCACGGCCTATGACCTGCCCACCGACCAGTACGGCACTCAGCTGGATCCGCCGGCCCACTGGGACGAGTACGGCGCCACCATCAGCGATCTGCCGGCCACGTACGCCGTGCGGCCCCTGGTGGTCATCGACATTCACGCAAAGGTGGCCAAGGACCCCGGCTACCACTGCACTGTGGCCGACATCAAGGCCTGGGAGGCCAAGCACGGCAGGGTGCCCGAGGGATCGGTGGTCATGGTGCGCTCCGACTGGCACAAGAAGTGGAACGACCCCAAGCGCTATAACGAGAAGCCCTTCCCCGGTGTTTCACTCGACGCCCTCAAGTTCCTGCACCTGGAGCGCAAGATCCTCTTCCACGGCCACGAGCCGCTGGACACGGACACGACCCCCAACCTGGAGGGTGAATACTGGCTGATGCACCACTATTTCTGCCAGGCCGAAGGGGTGACCAATCTGGACCAGGTTCCCGAAGCCGGGGCCCTGATCGCCATCGGCTACGCCAAGCCCCTGGGCGGTACCGGCGGGTATGCCCGTTACATCGCCATCTGTCCCCCGGACTGGAAGTATGGAAAAACCGTGCTCGAGGCCCCCGGCGCCCCGCTGCCCAAGCAGCCCTATCCCCTCAAACGGGACAAGAACGGGGTGCTCCGGCCGACGAAACCCTGAAAGACCGTGAGGCGGTCCGGAGAAGTGGAGCCGCCGTGGAATTCGCAGGGGACGCGAAGAGGGCGCAAAACCCCCTTCGCGTCCGCTGTGATTTCGGCGGGCAGGTTTCCCGCGGCGGAACCGGACCGCCGGGGCACGTCATGACACTTTGCCGAAACGATCAAAAACCGCCGGCCCGCACCCCCGACGGGACCCTCATCCGGATTCCCGAAACGCACTGGGAGGATCTGGCCGGAAAGGATCTGGACCTGCTGTGCGCCGTGGCCCGGGCGGAGGCGCTTTTGCCGGGCGTGATCGGGCTGCCCTTCCTGCACCGCACCCTGGTGGTCGACATCCCCGGCCGCAGCGTGGCCTGTGCCGACGAAACCCTGTGGCGGCAGGCCGACCGCTCGCTGGTGGAGCTGCTGGCGTTGGTGTACCTGCTCCGGGTGCAGCCCGCGGGTCTGGCGGGCGAGATGATCGGCGTGGCTCAGCTGCGCGATGCGCAGTTTTTCCAGGGGCCGCACCTGCTGGACACCGGCAGGCTGGTACGGCGCTACGGAGGCGATGCCGCGGCTTTTGGCGCCGCGGCCCGCCGCCTGGGCGGCCGGCCGCTGGACATGGCCGATGCGGCCTTCGAGCTGCGGCCGTTTCCGCGCATTCCGCTTTACTACCTGCTGTGGCAGGGCGACGAGGAGTTCGCGCCGCGCCTGTCGATACTTTTCGACCGCAGTATCGAAAAACACTTCGCCGCCGACGCCATCTGGGGTACGGTCAACCTGGTATCCCGCCTGCTGGCGTGATTCCCCTGCGTTTTCCGCGGCAGGGGCGGAGCCCGTCCCGCGACGGCCCCGTTCCCGCCCGGGAAAAGGCGGAAAAAGGTCGGGCCACCCCCGCGCCGCGTGCTCTCTCGAGCATGCCGCGGCGCGCCGCCCGCGAATGCGGAAGCACGCCCGCACATCTGCTCCCCAAGGGCGCCGGCTTGCCCCCGGCCGGCGCCCCCGCTTCCCCGGATACGGCCTTTTGCGGAAAAGATTTTTCACCTCCCCCCCGCGTTGCCGCACGGAATTGTGCTTGGCAAAAAAATGGGGAACGCATACAATGGATTGCCAAGAGGCGTGCAACGTTTCGAGACCACCACTTTTCCGCAGAGGGATTGACCCATGAACGACGACGTCTATCATCGGCTGGCCAAGGTGCTGGACACCCTGCCCAACGGTTTTCCGGCCACGGACAACGGTGTGGAGATTCGGCTGCTCCAGAAAGTTTTTGCACCGGACGAGGCCGAGCTGTTCTGCGACCTGCGGCTGAAGTTTGAAACCGCCGGCCAGATCGCCAGGCGCACCGGCAGGCCCGTCGAGGGGCTGGAGGAAAAACTGCTGCAGATGCGCAGCAAGGGACAGATCCTGGGCGTGCGCTTCAAGGGCGTCTGGGTATTCCGGATGATTCCCTGGGTGATCGGCATCTACGAGTATCAGGCCAAGCGCATGGACCGCGAGTTCGCCGAACTGTGCGAGGAATACTTCCGCTCTTTCGCCCCCCGCTTTCTGAGCATCCGCCCGCAGCTCATGAAGGTGCTGCCGGTGGGCCGGCGGGTGGACGCCCGGCAGGAGGCCCTGCCCCGCGACCGGGTTTCCGAGATCATCGAAAAAGCGCAGTCCTTCGCGCTGGCCGACTGCATCTGCAAGAAGGAAAAAGCCCTCGTCGGGCAGCCCTGTGACAAGCCTAGGGAGGTCTGCCTGGCCGTTGCGCCCTATCCCGGCGTACTGGACGACTTCGACCACTGGGGCCGAACCATCACCCGCGAGGAGGCCTACGAAGTGCTGGAGAGGGCCGAGAAGGCGGGGCTGGTGCACCTCACCCAGAATATGCAGGACGGCCACTTTTTCATCTGCAACTGCTGCGGCTGCTGTTGCGAGGTCCTGAGGGGCATCAATGAACTGGGCCTCCAGGGAATCATCCACACCGCCTACGCCGCGGTCATCGACCCGCAGGCCTGCGTGGGCTGCGGCATCTGTGCCGACGAACGATGCCAGGTGAACGCCATCGAAGCGGCGGACGAGGTCTACCGGGTGATGCCGGAACGGTGCATCGGCTGCGGCCTGTGCGTGTCCACCTGCCCGGAGGAGGCCATCCGCCTGGCGGCGCGCCCGCAAAGCGATCTGTCACCGCCGCCCGAAAACGGCAAGGCATGGATGGAGGCCCGGGCCCGGGCGCGCGGCGTAGACTACAGCGCCTTCAAGTAGGCCCGGCCGGTGCATACGCCGCCGGGGGGCCGGGGGCCACAACCCTTGGAAAACGACGACATGACACGGCGCGGTTTCATGGGAACCGTCGGACGCTGGCTGACGGTGGCGGCGGCCTGTTCCATGACCGCCGGACATCCCCTGCTGCCCGGCGCCGGACGGGTGTCGGCCGACGAAGGCGGCCGGCCGTACGTCCCGCTGGACGGACGCGATCTCCGGGAGCTGGTTGCCCGTGGGGCGCACCGCCGCAGGGACCGCTTCGTCAATCCTTTCAGCACCGGCCGGCACGGCGGATTGCGGCGCCTGCTGCAGTGGAAACTGTTTTCCGGGAACCGTTTCAGGCGATTCTACGCCCAGGAACCCACCGTGCGGGTGCGGCCGGACTGGGAGGCCGTGCGATCTTCCCGTGGCCTCACCGTCACTTTCATCAAGCACTCCTGCGTACTGATCAAAGAGGGCGACCAGGTGGTTCTGGTGGACCCGGTTTTCGGCAGGATCATGCCTTTCATTAAGGATTTCAGCCCGCTGGGATTCGAACCGGAACAGATGCCGTCGCCGCATCTGGTGCTGATCACCCACGGGCACTACGATCACCTGGACGTCGATTCGCTCCGCGCGCTGGGAAACGGTCTGCAGGCGGTGTCGCCTCTGGGCTACGGGGGGCTGCTGTCCGCCAACGGCTTTCACCGCCACACCCAGCTGGACTGGTTCGGGGAATTTGCCTGGAAGAACTGGCGCATCACCCTGCTGCCCTGCAACCACTGGACCATGCGCAACCCCTTTACGGGGCCTAACACCGCCCTGTGGGGATCGTTCCTGGTGCGCACCCCCGGGGGCGCCGCCATCTTCATCGCCGGCGATACCGCCTACTTCGACGGTTACGAGCAACTGGGACGCGAAGGCGAAATCGACCTGGCCGTGTTCAACCTGGGGGCCTACGAGCCCCGCTGGTTCATGGCCGGCAGCCACATGAACCCGGCCGAAACCGTGCAGGCTTTTCTGGAACTCGGGGCCCGCCGCCTGATGATCGTGCACTGGGGGACTTTCCGCCTGGGGGACGAACCGGTGCACTTCCCGCCGCTGGACCTGCGTCGTGAACTGCGCCGGCAGGGGCTGCTGGACCGCCTGGTGGACCTTTCCCACGGCCAGACGGTCCAGCTGTCCTGAGTGCGGCGGTACGCTGGGGCAGGGCTTTTCGCCGGTGAATGGAAAGGGGCGGCGCCACGCGGCCCCGCCCCCGGGGGCGGGAATCGTCCCTTTCTAACGCGTCCATTTTTTCCGCGAAGCCGAGATCCCGAGAATGCCGAGCCCCAGCAGCAGTACCGTGGCCGGCTCGGGAATGTCGTTGTCGCCGTCACCATCATCCCCACCGTCGCCGGGCAGATCGCCGCGGTAGAAGGTGACCAGCCGTACGGCCTGGTCTTCCAGTGCGTCCGCCCAGTATCCGGCCCCCGCAAATTCGAAGTAGATGTCCAGTCCGTCGGCATCGAAGGTGGAGTGGATCACCGGCGGCAGGTGTGAAAAATCGTCCAGAATATTCCGCCAGTTCGACGAATTTGGGTCCAGCGTTTCCGTGGCCGGGTCGTGACCGCCGAATGTGACGTAGTTCTGAATCCGCGAGTTGGTGAGCACGGTAGGTGCCGATGCGAAGGGAATGTCGTTCACGCCGATCCGGAACATGTCGCTGTAGAATTCCTTCCCCGCGGGGGGCGCCTGCGACGTGTCGTGCTTGTGGACGTTGTTCATGACGTCGAACATGCCTCCGTTGAACCCGTTGTCGGCCCCCTCCAGCTGAATGACCATCTGTTTTGCCGGTCCGGAGGCGCCGGCTTCCGACTTGATCCAGAAATCCAGCCCGAAATTCAGCGGTATCGAAGAATTGTAATCCGCCAGCGGGCCGGTGTTGACCGGTGTGCCGAAAGTGAAGCTTTCACTGAAGATGGTTCCGAAGGATCCCGTCTCGATATCGGCCCCGCCGGAAGTGGCGAACATCGGGGCCGTTTCGATGAAAAAGGTGGATGATGCCTGGGCCGGGACCCCCGCTAAAATCAGGAGCGCCGAAAAGATTGCCGTAAGCCAGATCCCATTGCGTCTCATGAAAAGCCTCCCTTCCGTGGAATGGTCCGGGAATGGATTTCCCGGGTCCACGATGTGAATTTCCGGTAATCGGGCAGTCCCCGAGGCCGGTAAAAAGGCCGTCGTCTGCCTTGATGTGCAGCGCACCGTTGCCGTGCAACGGGCGGCGGCCGTGAAATCCGAACGGGTTGTTTCCGCTGATTCCGTATACGTTGGGTGCTGAAGAGCTGGGGTTTCGGCCGGCCTGTCGAAAGCGGCTGCGAAAGGATTCGGCCGATGAGGAGGCGCCGACGGCTTGTGAAGAGATGGGTGGAGAGAAATGGTAAAACGCCGTGGAGCGCGCAGGTGAGCCGTTTTCGTCACGCAAGCATGGTCGATCCGGCGAGTGCACTCTGTCTGCTTTGCCATTACAGGTAAGCAATAAATGTGCCGTGCTGTATATAGTGGGTCATACGATGAGGGGCACAGTATATAGGGGTGCCCGATCCGCAAATAGGGTATGGCAGAAACAGTTTGTGAAAAATAGTGCACAGGTTGGTAATAAAAAGTAATAGCGGTGGGGTCGAATTCATTCCAGAGCGGAAGGCGGGTTACCGACAGGCGGCGATCGTGTGGGCGGCCTGTTTTCGGAAAATCCATAAAATGGGGCAATCTCTTACAAAAATGTATTATAATAGGGGGTGAAATTACAAATTTGTTGTGATGGTGCCGATCAGCGATTTTTATGCGACGATCGATTTACTATAATCTCAGATTGTTGCGCGATTTTTTGGGATGGCACCGTAATTGCGATATCTTCGGGCAGTTTTTCACAGCAGATTGATCGGTCCACCGCAGAAACGTGCACCATGGTCAGGATGAATCCATGTCCCAGATAAACGCCAACCACGATATGCCGTCCGAAGCCGCCCGGCTCCAGCAGCGACGGCAGCGGCTGATCGACGCTTTCATGGCCGCCGGCGACGGGGAGTTCCTGAAATCCCACAGCGACGTGCTGGACGAGTATTTCCGGGAGTGTTTCGAGTCCAGCATGACGGGGCCCCGCATGGACATTCTGCGCAACCCTTATGCCATCGTTGCCCTGGGCGGATACGGCCGCCGGGAACAGTGCGTGCACTCGGACGTGGACCTGCTGTTTTTGTTTCAGAAGAAGGTACCGGCCATGGCCGAGGACCTCATCCGGGAGGTGGTCTACCCCCTGTGGGACCTGGGGTTCGAAGTGGGTTACGCCACGCGTTCGCTCAAGGAGTGCCTGTCCTGGGCCCGCCAGGACCACGAGGTGCTCACATCCTATCTGGATGCCCGTTTCATCTGCGGCGTTTCGCCTCTGTTCAGCCGACTCATGGAGGACCTGCGCAGCCGGTTGCTGAGCCGCCACAGCGAAGAGATCATCGACTGGCTGGTGGAACGCAACCTGGCGCGTCACGAGAAGTTCGGCGACAGCGCCTACCTGCTGGAGCCCAACCTCAAGGAGGGGCAGGGCGGCCTGCGCGACTACCACACTATTTTCTGGGTGGCCAAGATCAAGTACGGATTCAAGCAGCTGCGGGATTTCGAGTATTACGGCCACTTCTCCCACGGTGAATTCCAGGAACTGCTGGGGGCGCTGCGGTTCATCTGGACCGTGCGCAACCGGCTGCACCTGCTCACCGGCCGCAAATGCGACCAGCTCTATCTGGACTACCAGGTGGAACTGGCCGAGGCACTGGGCTACCGGGACAACGGCCTCAAACCGGTGGAGCAGTTCCTGGGACGGCTTCACGGGGAGATGGAGCATGTCAAGCAGCAGCACCAGCTGTTTCTGCACGCACTGGCAGGCGCCCGGCGGGCCGCCCGGCCGGGGCGCAAAAGCGTACGTGCCACGGCCGTCACGGGCCTTGAGATTCGGGACGACACCCTGGCCTTCGGCGGCTCCGAGGACATCGCCGCCAACCCCCTGCTGCTGCTACAGATTT
>CAYZCL010000042.1:0-27334 GCA_964476595.1 uncultured Desulfobacteraceae bacterium | reverse complement strand
TGGCAGCGGCTTTTCGAGGGGCCTGCGGTTCCACGGCAGGCCTCCTGGCAGATCTCGCAGTCGGCGACACGGTTTTCCATGACGGCGCGCACCTCGGCGGGCAGGGTGTCATCGGAGAGCCGGAAGGACATGCAGCGTTCTTTGTTCAGCACCCAGGGAACCTCCAGCGCCGAAACCGGGCAGGCCTCCCGGCAGCGGTTGCACTTGCGGCAACGGTCGGGTTCCTCTTGAGCCGTGCGGGGCAGTTCGGCGTCGGTGATGATGCCGCCGAGAAACAGGAAGGTTCCGTACCTGCACGAGACGAGCAGGAAGTGCTTGCCCTGCCATCCGATCCCGGCCCGCACGGCCGCCGGTTTCAGCGGCAATATGGAGCCGCCCTCCTGCGATCCGTTGCAGATGACGGCCTGGTAACCGTTTGCGCGCAGTAACGCGGCAACGGGTTCCAGCGGCCGGACCACGTCGAGAAAAAAGCCCGAGAGAAACAGCCGGCTGGTGCGGCCGTACCACGGGTCCCGCCACCCGGGCAGGGTGACACCGCCGATGTAGATGCCCGCCACGATGATGGACCTGGCGTCGGGCATCGTCAGGGCGGGATCTCTCCTCGGGTGCCGCTCCAGGAGATGCCCGGAAAATTCGGATGCCGCCGCGAATCCGAGGGCGTCGATGCCCGCGTCGCGGGCGACAAGCGCAACCTGGTCCGTCGGTCGTTGATCAGTCATGGCCTCCCCGGCCGATGGCTTTCCGGCGTGCGGGGTATCATGCGCTACCCGACGGCCAGTTTCGCGATGGCGTCGGACAATGCCTGTTCTTTCTCCCGGATCTGGCGGTCGAGCGCCTCCATGCGCTTGCGAATGTCGTCCAGCCGGTCTTCCTGTTCGCCGAGTTTTTCCAGGTAGCGTTTGCCCAGCTGGGAGCCGGGCCCCACGGACTGGATGTTTTTGCGGATGCGCTCCTGGTCCCGGGTGATGGTTTGGACGCGTTCGTCCAGCCGCTCCCGGTCACGTTTCATTTTTTCGAGACCGCGCTTCATTTCGGCCAGGCGCTCCAAGGCCTTTTTCAGGTCCGGGGAGGCTTCGGCATTGCCAGCGTAATATAGCATCTGCCGCACGGGCATATCAAGCAGGGCCGTGCGCCGGCGGCGCACGCGCTGCTCACGCACCTCGAAGGTTTTCTGTTCGCCGGCCGACAGGGGAACCTTGAAGCGGTAGTAGCGGTCGGTTTTTTCGGCATAGCGGGCGGGCTCGACCAGTTTGCGTCCGGAGGTGAAGGGGTGTTCCAGGACGATCAGGCGATCGGTGTCGGCGCCGTTTTTCAGACGGTAGGCGCGGGTCCAGACCACCAGGCGGGTTTCGGTCAGCGTGCCGTCGGCGACCTTGACGGCCGTCAGTTGCTGGTCGCTCTTTGCCGAGGCGTCCACCAGGACCTTGAGGTCCACCGCGTAGCTCAGCAGGCGGTCATCGCCGGGCGAGAGACCGTCCAGCAGCGCGTCGCCGGCGTAGGTGCCGTTGTCGTAAACGGTGACGGGGCCCGGCGGCAGGCCGCTGCCGGTGTCGTTGTGCAACCAGACGCCGTTCATGGGGTGATCCGCGAGCTGCGCCGCGTTGTAAATGGAAACCTTTTCGGCCTTGACGGCCCGGTTGAGGATGGGAAACATGGCGCTTCGGCGACGGGCCAGGTCCACGGGTTGCCGGACGGTGAAGCTGGACAGTTCCCCGGCCCTGCCCACTGCCGCGGCCGCCTGCACGCCACGCTGGATGCCGCCCGTCTCCCGCGCGGCTTTCCGGGGGCTGCCGGCCGCCGGGAGCGCGGCTATGAGGGCGGTTTCCGGCGCTTTCGAGCGGACGCTGTCCGAGAGGCGTTTGGCGGTCATGCCCTGGCGGTAACGCCGCGGCTGGACCGGCGCCTCTCCGGGCGGCGCCACCACCGGCCGCTGCAGATAACGGGGCGTGTACAGGTCCTGGATGAAAGAAACCGGCCGGCCGCCGGCCAGCACCAGCCGGACCTGCTTCCAGTCGCTGTCGGAGGTGTTTTCCACCATGGCCCAGCCCTGGAGAAAGAATCGCTCCTTCTGCAGGTCCAGGCGGTAGGACGTCTTCCAGACCGGCGTCTCCAGGATGTAGCCGATGCGCACCCGCCGGGGGCCCTTGCCCGGGAACCGCACCACCAGCGTTTTGCGCCGGCGGTCCACCGTGCGGGCCAGGGTGTCCAGGGCCTGCTGCAGCTCCCGGTTGAGGGCCGCGTCGGCCAGGCGGATGCGTGCAACGGTGTCCAGGGCAATGGACACCATTCCCTCCGTCGTGTCCAGGTTGAGGATGTGTTCGGTGAGCAGAGTGGTTTCCCCGCCGGAGGAGACCTTTCGGGTGCGCGTTTCCACCCCCAGGATCCTGCCGCTGACGGTGTCCGGGGCGTCGACCTGGACCGGCGTTCCGCGCAGCTGGATGAGCAGCTCGGCCAGCGGCGGATTTCCCGAAAGGTCGACGGCAAAGCTCTGCAGGGTCTTTTTCAGGGGGTCCTGGGAGGGGTAGGAGATGCCGCCCACCGTTCCGCCGTCCAGGTCGTTGACGACCATGGATTTGAGCACGTCGTTCATCTGGTCCGGGCTGAAGTGCAGCACCACCCGGGCGTTGCCCTCCACGGTGCCGCTGTGCACGAAGTTGCCCACGCCGCTGGAGAACAGCACCACTTGCGTGAGCGGCAGTTCGGTGGGGGCCGCAGCGGTCGACGGGGGCAGGGACAGGACCGCCAGTACGGTCAGGCAGAGGATCCAACAACGTTTCATGGCCAGCTCCTTTCACATGGGGATGACGTGTCCGCAACTATGGCACATTTCCGCCCGCCATGGCAATGCCGCAGACCTCTTGCCATCCGCTCTTTTCGGCCTTAGCTTGGTGGTGATTTGTTCTTCCAACCGGAAACCGAGGAGATCCCCATGGTGAAAGTCAAGACCTTTGCCTGCCCATTGAAGGTATTCTTCGTCAAACAGCAGCTGGAGGAACTGGACCAGCGCGTCAACGACTTCATCGCCCGCAGCGAGGTCAAGCGGGTCGTTTCGGTGAGCGACACCTGCACCACCGACGACACCGGCGCCACCATCGGGCTCATCCGCGTGGTGGCCTACGAGTAGCGTGGCCGGGTGGGTCGAAATCGAGGGGATCGGCCGGGTGCTGATGGAGCGCAGCGCACGGGCGCGGCGCATGAACATCACGGTGCGCCCTTTCCGGGGTGTGCGCGTGGCCGTTCCGCGGGGCGTGTCCTTCGGCGAGGCGGCCGCCTTCGCCCGCAGCAAACGGGACTGGATCGCCGCTCAGCTGGAGAGGGCCCGCCGGCAGGAGGCCCGCCACCTGGCCCTGGAGCGCCGCTGCAGGCCCCCGGCCACACCTGAGGCGGCCCGCGAGCAGCTGGTGACGCGGCTCGCAGAACTGGCCCGGCGCCACGGGTTTGTCTACAACCGCGTTTTCGTGCGTCGCCAGAAAACCCGCTGGGGCAGCTGCTCGGCGCGGCGCAACATCAGCCTCAACATCAACATCGTGCGCCTGCCGCCGGACCTGAGGGACTACATCCTGCTGCACGAACTGATGCACACGCGCATACTGGACCACAGCCCCCGCTTCTGGTCCGAGCTGGAAAAGATCGTGGGCGACGTCAAGGCGCTCAACGCCCGTATGAAGTCCTACGGAGCCATGCTGCTGTAACCGTTGCAGGCCGGGTCGCCCGATTCACGAGCGGAAGGCGCACGGCCCTTCGACGGACACCGGTCCATGCGCCCCGCCGTTTTCCGCGTGAATCGGGAGCACATCAGGCTCCGCCCGGCCGGTTGGGGGACGCCCGCCTCCCGCCGGCCTACCCGGGGGACTTGTCGACGGCGACAACGTTGAAGTCGTCGTCGACGGTCAACTGCACGATATCCACCAGGTAGGTGTCGCGGTGCATCAGGTACACCACCAGGCGCCTGATTTTCCGGTCCGCGTCCCTGAGGACATTCACCTTGACCTGGCCGTAAGGCGTGTCCGCTGCCTCCAGGTGGAAATAGCGGCGCACCAGCCGGATGGTGGCCTCGCTTTCCCTCGGCGACACGGTGTCCTGCGGATTTTCAGGAGGAATCACGAGTATGGGAACTTTATGATTTTCGGTTGCCATCGACACCCCCGGAAAAAGGAAACAGATTACGAGTAACCACGGATAAACCCATTGTATCTTGTCCATCGAAGCCCTCCTGCACATTCGGAACACGCGGCATCATCGGCATTGCGGGAAAAGCAACGGCGGGGAGGGCCCTTTCCGGTGGGGAAAGGGCCCGTCAAGGCGGATTTCGACGCCGATGCCATCAATACCATTCCTCGTCCTGGGGGCAAATCGAAGAAGACAGGTCGGGTGTCGATCCGCCACCATACGTTTCATAACCGGCGGTGAGCGTGACGCCCGAGAAGGCCTCGTACCCCTTGACGCCGATGTGGTATTCACCGGCACGCGGTGCCGGGATCGGTCCGCAGGCCTCGTCGTTGCCGTCCATCCAGGGCCTGCAGTCGAAGGCGGTGTCGGTGGGCCTGGCGCCGAAGCGGGTGTACAGGTCCGCATCACCGCGGCCACCTTCGATCCGGATCTTGAGGTTGCGGGCGCCCTCCGGAATCTGGATCCTGAAATACAGCCACTGACCCTCGTCGGCCTGGAGGTTGGTGCGCGGTTCGCCGTTTTTCAGTTCATCGCCGGGCGACGGCGCAGGGGGCGGACCGCCCGGACCGCGCAGCTGGTCGGAGCCTTTTCCCGATATGCCGAACACGCCGGCATCGGGGTGCTGTTCCCCGCAGAGCTGGAGCGAGGGTGCCATGTTCCCGCCCTTGTGAACGACCTCGTCCATCCAGCATTTGAAGACCTCCTCGGATTCACCGATGGCCAGATTGGAAATGCCGCCGATGAATTTCTGGACGCCGGCGTTCACGACAGCCGATTTCAACGGGTCGTTGTGTACACGACAGGAATTGAAAAACAGCACCCTGCCGTTGAGCGCCGTGGAAGGCAGTCCCTGGAAATAGTGGTAACTGAGGAATCCGTCGTCCAGCATGATCCCCTTGGTATTGCCGTGACCCACCCGGCCCAGCAGAACCAGGTTGCCACACTTCAGCCAGTTCCTGATCGCATTGACATTCTCCTCGTGGCCTTTGAGCACCTTGACTTTGTAGCCTTTGCTGCGGGCGATCTGGGCCGCCTTGTCAATGGCCTGCATGGCCGAAGGAATTCCGGTTTCCATGCTGGAATAGACGATTTCGATATCGGTGTCCGGGCAGGCGGCCCACTCCTCCTCTGCATTTCCGGCCGCTTCGGCCGGCGTTTCATCGAAATTGCGTTCGACGTACAGCACTTCCAGGTCTTCGCCCAGTTTGACCAATGCCGTGTCGAGCAGGTAAGTGTCTCGGTGTAGCAGGTACACGAGCATGGCTTCGGTGTTTCCATCGTCGTCGCAGAGGGTCTTGACCCTCACCGACAGATACCGTTCGTCCGAGAGGGAAAACTCGTCGTCGATGATTTTCCGAAGCCGGCTTTCCTGTTGTTCTTTGGCGCTCCAGTTCGTGTTCTGCAGAAAGATGACGGGAACCTGGGCAAGGGATACGGAGAGGAAAACAAGTAAAAGCAAGGAGATCGCCATCAAAACGATCAAACTTCCTCTTGGGAGGTACTTTTTCATTTCTCATCTCCTTCTGGTATTTCAAAGCGGTCGGATTTACGGGAAGTATCGGAAAGAGAAGTGGCCGAACCGAAGAAGGTTGACATGCGCCCGGAAAGGCGGCCATGGCGGTACGGCCGGTCTCGAAAGCGCGGACCAACCCCCTGGAGTGGCGGTTTGGAGTACCTGCCGGCTACGGGGGGCGTATGACACCTGCCTCGTGCCCGCTGCGCGCGGTTGAATACACTTCTTCCGACACGGTACGAGGCAAGCGCGTGGCGTTGCACCGCGGGGAAGGATAAAAGGCCGGAAGAAGCGTTTCCTCCGGCCATTCGGTGTCATGTTATCTTTACTTTTTTACCTCCTTCACCTTGACGACCATGATGGATTTCCCATTCGGGCTATTCAGCACGGTTCCGGTGGCCTTGACCTTTTTTCCTACCATCTTGGAGAGGTTACTGCCGATGACGATATACTGCTCTTCGTCGGCTGTCCGGATCAGGACCACACCTGATTCCGTTTTGATGACCTTGCCGGTAATCGAGGTGTTTTCAATGGCATAAACCCCCGTTGCCGTGATGAAGCAGGCGAGGATCGCGATCGATATCCAACGTATGAGATTGCTGTTCTTCCGCATTTTCTACCTCCATGTGAGTCGGTTTGGGATTGCCTTCTCTTGCCCAGGGCTTTTCTTCCGGAAGCGGCCTCTGTCACTTTCTGCGAGCAATCTGCATGCCACAATGCCAACATGCTGTTTAAATAGTATATTGCCATTTGAAGCATATTGTGCTCATCCCCGTCCGTTACTTTTTCGGAAGCGGAAAGTACGATTCTTTCCCATGCACCCCGGGGACCGGTTCCAGCAGGACGCATTTGTATTTCGGATCCGGTGGGAAAATACTGCCCGAGGCAAAGTAGTAAACGGCAGGCCGTACGTTCTCCGCGTTCACACTGGTTTTGTTTCGATGCCGCTGGGTGTGCCGCCAACCGCCGCGTGCCACTCACGGCCGGAAACACCGGCGGCCTGTCCACGTTTCAGGAGGTGGCCCGGGGTGGGGAGGTGCAGGGGACACACCCCGCAGCCGCAGGGAATCCCGTCGGTGGCGGCGCCGGGTGACGGGACGCCCCGGTCATGATCCCGTGGCCGTCGGCCATGCCGATCCCGCCGTTGGTTTGTCGGTTTTCGGGGAGAGGGGGTTCCGTCGGATGGATGAAAATGCCCTCGGCGTTCAGGCCGCGCCATGCGCCGGGCCGGGAAACCCTGAATGTTGCGGTGACGGCGTCGGTCCCCGCCACTGGTTTCCACCCGGCAGGCGGGACCCGGAATAAGGTCCGGTGGTCTGATCACCTGAATTTTCCCTTGCATTTTCCCTTCAAAGGAGGTATCCGGGGGCAGTTGGCTTAAAAGTGAAGTCGAAATCCCGGGCGGGAACGCGGTGGGGAATCCGGATCGCCCGGGACGGCGGGCTTCAAATTAACTGGTCTGATGACCGGAAGATATGTCCATGAGCGTTAAAGGCACCTTTTTCCGAATCAAGCGCTACGCGCTGCACGACGGGCCGGGCATCCGCACCACCCTGTTTCTCAAGGGATGTCCGCTGGCGTGCGCCTGGTGCCACAACCCCGAGGGCCGCTCCCGCGAAATCGAGCAGATGGCCGGCAGCCGGGCCGACGGCGGCCGGCCGCAGACGGTGGGGTGGACCCTGGACGTCGGGGAGGCCCTGGCGGAGATCGAGAAAGACACCCTGTTCCATGACGATTCCGGCGGGGGCGTGACTTTTTCCGGGGGAGAGCCCCTGGCCCAGCCGGATTTTCTGGCGGACCTGCTCGACGAGTGCCGTCGACGCGAGATCCATACGGCCGTGGATACCAGCGGTTACGCCGACGCTTCGGTTTTCCGGAGAGTGGCCGGGCGGGCCGACCTGTTGATCTTCGACCTCAAACTGATGGACGACCAGGCCCACCGGAAGTGGACCGGGGTTTCCAACGAGCCCATCCTGCAGAATTTCCGGACGGCCTGCCAGGAGGGAGTTGCGCTGCGCGTGCGGGTGCCCCTGGTCCCCGGCGTCACCGGCACGCACGCCAACATCGAACGGATGGCCGCCTTTCTCCACCGCTGCGGCTGGTCGGGGCGCATCGACCTGCTGCCCTTCCACCGCATCGGAGACGACAAGTACCGTCGCCTGGGCATGGCCAATGCCATGGCCGGGATGCCCGACCTGTCACCCGAAACCATCGCCGGGATCCGCTCTTTCCTGACGGACAGCGGATTCGACGTCACCATAGGAGGTTGAACATGAACGAACGCATCGCCGAACTGCGCCGGCAGAGCCTGGAGGCCGTACCCGAAGTTTCCGCCGAAAGGGCGCTGCTGATCACCGAGTTTTACGAGAGCGGCATCGCCCAGAAGGAGTCGGTGCCGGTCCAGCGGGCCCTGGCCCTGGCCCACATCCTCGAAAACAAGCACATCTGCATCAACCCGGGCGAACTGATCGTGGGCGAGCGCGGTCCGGCCCCCAAGGCCACGCCCACCTACCCGGAAGTGAGTCTGCACTCCGAAGAGGACCTGGAAGTGCTGGACAGCCGTCCGCGCACGGCCTACCGCGTGAGTGAAGAGACCCGCAGGATCTACCGGGAGAAGATCATCCCCTTCTGGCAGGGCAAGACCATCCGCGAGAAGATCTTCGCCCGCATGGACGACGACTGGAAGGCCGCCTATGCGGCCGGTATTTTCACCGAATTCCAGGAGCAGCGCTCGCCGGGGCACACGGCCATGGGGGACAAGATCTACCACAAGGGTTTCGAGGACCTGCGGGCCGAGATCCGGCAGGCCATGGACGGGCTGGATTTCTACAACGATCCCCAGGCCCTGGACAAGCGTGAAGAACTGCGCGCCATGGCCATCGCGGCCGACGCGCTCATCGGGTACGCCCACCGCCACGCCGCCCTGCTCGACGAGATGGCGGCCGCCGAAAAAGACCCGCAGCGCCGGGGCGAGTTGACCGAGATGGCGCGCATCTGCCGCAAGGTGCCGGCGCAGGCGCCGGAGACCTTCTGGGAGGCGCTGCAGTACTACTGGTTCGTGCACGTGGGGGTCATCACCGAGCTCAACCCCTGGGACGCCTTCAACCCCGGTCGGCTGGACCAGCACCTGTACCCCTTCTACCAGCGGGAAACCGAGGCCGGCCGCCTCACCCGCGAGCAGGCCGAGGAACTGCTGCAGGCCTTCTGGATCAAGTTCAACAACCACCCGGCCCCGCCCAAGATGGGCGTCACTGCCCAGGAGAGCAACACCTACGTGGACTTCGCGCTGATCAACGTGGGCGGTGTCACCCGCGACAACCAGGACGCGGTCAATGAGGTGTCCTACCTGATCCTGGACGTCATCGAGGAGATGCGCCTGCTGCAGCCCTCGTCCATGGTTCAGCTGAGCAAGAAGAACCCCGACCGTTTCATCCGGCGGGCGCTCAAGATCGTGCGCACCGGCTTCGGCCAGCCCTCCATCTTCAACACCGACGCCATCGTGCAGGAACTGGTGCGCCAGGGGAAATCGGTGGAGGACGCCCGCGAGGGCGGCGCCAGCGGGTGCGTGGAGGCCGGCGCCTTCGGCCGCGAAGCCTACTTCCTGACCGGTTATTTCAACCTGCCCAAGATACTGGAGATCACGCTGCACAACGGCGTCGACCCGCGCACCGGGCAGCGCCTGGGGCCGCGCACCGGCGAGGCCGGCGCGTTTCTGAATTTCGACGCCTTTTTTGCCGCCTTCCGCAAACAGCTGCAGCACTTCGTGGACATCAAGGTCCGCGGCAACAACATCATCGAGCGCATCAACGCCCAGTACATGCCGGTGCCCCTGCTGTCGCTGCTCATCGACGACTGCATCGCCACGGGAAAGGATTACAACGCCGGCGGCGCGCGGTACAACACCTCCTACATTCAGGGCGTGGGCCTGGGCACCATCACCGACGCCCTGGCGGCCGTCAAGACCCACGTCTTCGAGCGGCGCAGCCTGTCCATGGGTGAGCTGCTGCAGGCCCTGGCCGACGATTTCGAGGGCCACGAGGACCTGCTCTGGCAGCTGCGCAACGACACGCCCAAGTACGGCAACGACGACGACGCGGCCGACGACGTCCTGAGGGAAGTGTTCGAGGCCTACTTCTCGGCCGTCGACGGTCGTCCCAACACCCGCGGCGGGGTGCACCGCGTCAACCTGCTGCCCACCACCTGCCACGTCTACTTCGGCAGCGTCATCGGGGCGCTGCCCGACGGGCGCAAGGCCGGCACGCCGCTTTCCGAGGGCATCTCGCCGGTGCAGGGCGCCGACCGCAACGGCCCCACGGCGGTCCTCAAGACGGCGGCCAAGATCGACCACCTGCGCACCGGAGGCACCCTGCTCAACCAGAAGTTCCTGCCTCAGGTGCTGGCCGGTGACGAGGGCATCGCCAAGCTGGCGCACCTGATCCGGTCCTATTTCCGCATGGACGGGCACCACATCCAGTTCAACGTGGTGGACAGCGCCCAGTTGCGCCGGGCCCAGCAGCACCCGGAGCAGTACCGCGACCTCATCGTGAGGGTGGCCGGTTACAGCGACTACTTCGTGGACCTGACGCCGGAACTGCAGGAGGAGATCATCCGCAGGACCGAGCACGAGGCGCTGTGACGCGCCGGGGAAGGGAGCCGTGACGGATTTCGAGACCATTCGCAAGCGCAGCGCGCCGGAGAAGGTGGCCGAGCAGATCCTGCAGAAGATCGGTGCGGGTGAACTCAGGCCCGGAGACCGCCTGCCGGCCCAGCGGGAGCTGGCCGCCGCCCTGGGGGTGGGCCGCTCCTCGGTGCGCGAGGCCATCAACGCCCTGACGGTCATGGGCTACCTGGACGTGCGCCACGGCCTGGGGACCTTCGTCCGCGAGGACCACCCGGCCACCGACCGGAATTCACTGCCGTTCGAGGCGGCCTTCGGCGCCGGCAGCCTGTTGGAACTCATGGAGGTGCGCGAGACCATCGAGTGCAAGTCGGCGGAACTGGCCGCCGAACGGGCCGACGAGGAGCAGGTCCGGCGCCTGAAAGCCGTCATGGAAAAGCTGGACGCGGCCTCCGCCTCCTACGAAGCCTTCCTTGCCAGCGACCTGGCCTTTCACGAGGCCGTGGCCGAGACCACCGGCAACCACGTGATCTGCGAGATGATGAAGCTGCTGATCCCGCGGGTTGCCGGCCATCACGCGCGGCTGCGCACCGGTCGGCTGTCTTCGGCCTACCGCGCCGAGTCCGTCGACACCGCGCGCCAGGTGGTGGCGGCCATCGCGGCCGGCAGCCCGGTGCGGGCGGCGGCCGCCATGCGGCGCCACCTGGGCCTGATCCGCCGCGAACTCCGGGACATCGTGGCCTGAGTCAGGACAGGTCCACCTGCCGGCCCAGCTTCTTTTCACGGGCCGCGGCCAGCACGGCGGCCGCCGCCGCGGCGTCCTGCACGGCCACCCCCACCGATTTGAAGAACGTGATCTCTTCCGGCGCGCTGCGGCCGGCCTTGCGGCCGGTGACGACCTCGCCGATCTCGGCGTCGATGGACGCCCCGGCCTGAATCAGGTCGCCGGCCTCGGCCAGGCAGGCATCCCGCTGATCGACCACCACCCGGGCGCGCCGGACCGTCTCGGCGTCGATTTCCTGCATTTCGGGGGTAAAGGATCCGATGCCGGTGACGTGGGTGCCGGGCGCCAGTTCACGTCCGTCGAACAGGGGCGTGCGTGAAGTCGTGGCGGCGATGACGATGTCGGCGTCGCGGATGGCCTCCCGGGGATCCGCAACCACTCGCGTGGCCGGGGCCCCGGGCCAGGCCGCCACCTCCTGCGCCAGGCGCCGGGCGGCGGCCTCCGAGCGGTCGATGACGGTCACCTGTTGGATGTCGCGCACACAGCACACGGCTTCGAGCTGGGAACGGCCCTGGACGCCCGCGCCGAAGAGGGTGACGCGCGCGGATTCCGACCGGGACAGCAGGTCGGCCGCAAGGCCGCCGATGGCCCCGGTGCGCAGGGCCGTCAGCCGCGAGCCCTCCAGCAGGGCGGCCGGCACACCGGTTTGCGGGTCCACGGCCAGCACCACGGCATTGACCACGGGCAGGCCGCGGGAGGCGTTGCCCTCGTTGACCGAGACGACCTTGATGCCCAGGGCCCGGCTGCGCTGCAGGTAGGCCGGCATCACCAGGGTCACCCCGCCGGCGGTGGGCAGGTGGCTGCGCAGGGGCAGCTCGGCCTCGCCGTCGGCCAGCTGGGCAAAGGCGCTGCGCATGACCTCGATGGCATCGCGCATGGACAGTGCGGCTTCGATGTCACGGGCGGTCAGAATGGTGATTTTCATGAAGGCACCTCCTTTCGCAACCTTGCTTTGGCGGGAACGTCACGACCCGCCGCAAAATGATCGGCAAGATCCCGGAGTCTACGGAAGATCAAGGGGTTGCACAAGAAAAATCTTGCCGCTTTTCCCCCTTGCCGCCTATTTGGACCTTGCCCCGGGGCCGCATCCGGGGATATGAAACCTCCCATGTCCGATCTGGTGAAAAAATACTGGTTCCCCCTGGGACTGGTGCTGGTGGTGATCGTCACCTTCGCCGACGTCTCCGGCCGCATCGCGGCCGCCGGAATGTGGCTGAAGCAGCACCACGGCCCGGAGATGAACATCTTCGTCATTTTTTTTACCTCCGGGCTGATGCTCCACTGGGCCCAGGTCCGCGAGGGGCTGCTGGACATCCGGGGGATCCTGCTGGCGCTGGTGCTCATCTTCCTGGCGGCGCCGCTGCTGGCCTGGGCGATGGCCCGCATCCCGCTGCCGGCCGGCATCGTCGTCGGACTCTTCCTGGTGGCCGTCATGCCCACCACGCTGTCCAGCGGGGTGGTGATGAGCGGCGCCGCCGGCGGCAACATGGCCCACGCCCTGGTGATCACCATCGTGGCCAACGCCCTTGCCATTTTCACCATTCCCCTGAGCCTGCCCCTGCTGGTGCACGAGAGCGCGGCCGGCGGGGGCATCGCCATCGACAAGCTCCCCCTGATGATCAAGCTCGGCCTCCTGGTGCTGGTGCCCCTGCTGCTGGGGCTGGCCGGCAAGGCCCTGCTGGTCGATCGCCTTGCGCCCCGTCCCAGGCAGGTGCTGGAGACCGTCCTGACCCGGCTCAACCAGTTCCTCATCCTGCTCATCGTGTGGATGGCGCTTTCCCGCAGCCGGGATGCCATTCTGCTCAGCGGGACGCGCCTGGTCGTCATCGCCCTTGTCAGCGTGGGGTTTCACGGCCTGATGCTGGCCGCCGCCGGGCTGCTGGTGTGGCGTTTCCGTATCCCCCGCGGGCGCCGGGAGAGCGTCATCTTCATGGGCGCCCAGAAGACCCTGCCGCTCTCCATCCTGCTGCAAGTCTCGCTGTTTCCCCAGTACCCGGATGCGTTGACGGTGTGCGTGGTGCACCACCTGCTGCACCTGGTGATGGACGGCGCCCTGGTCGACCGGCTCAGGGGATGACCCGTCCGGCCCCGCCGTCCCGGGGCATTCGCAGGCCGCCGGCACCCGGACGGCCCGCCTTTCCTGCCGCGCCGCCGGCCTGCGCGGCTTTCGCCGGTTCGCCAACTGCGCACGGCCGTTGTCCGCCCGCCCTTGAACCCGGGCTCACGACACCCATAAAGTGCCGCTGCATTCAGCTCGCCGGCCGTTACTTGCCATCGCCCTGTCCGCCGTCGGTCGAGGCATTGCGGCTCCGGGGGTTGTGTGTTACGTTTTCCGGAATTTCAGGGCCCAGGTGCCGGGAGCGTACGGGTTGAGGCTGTCGTGATTCACCCGGCACACGGCCGGCAGGGTGGTTTATGGGGGTATCGAGGAGAAAGAGAGGCCGGCTGTTGCTGGCCGGCGCGGGGGTGCTGCTGGCGGCCGCGGTGGTGTTTCAATTCCTGGTGCTGCCGCGGCTGGTCGATTCCGCTGCGGTCAAGACCCGCATTCAGCGGATGGCCCGGGAGCGCTGGGGCGCGGCCGTCGACTTCCGGCGGCTGGCGCTGCACCTCCTGCCGCGCCCCAACCTGGCGCTCGAAGGCCTGGATTTTTCCATGCCGCCCGACATTCGTGCCTCGGCCGGTTCGCTGCGCCTCTCCATCGCGTTTCTGCCGCTCCTGCGGGGCGAGGTGCGGGTCTCCACCGTGCGTCTGGAATCCGGTCAACTGGACCTGACCCTGCCGCAGCCGCGTCCGCGGGAGGCGGCCCCCGGCGGCCTTGCGTTGCTTGCAGAGGCACGGCAACGCCTCGAGAAGATGATTGCCTCCCTTCCGGAAATGCGCGTCCCCCGCATCGACATGCGGGTTTCCGACAGCCGCCTGAACCTCTGGGTCGGCCGGCACCCGGTCATCAAGTACAGCCACATCGACGGCACCCTCCGCGGCAAGGGTGAACAGCGGGAGATGGTTTTCACCTGCACGTCGACTCTGGGACAGCAGATCGACGTGCAGGCGTCGCTGAATGTCCGCACCTTCAAGGGCCGGGCCGTCGTCCGGTTGTCCCGCCTGCACCTGCGCAACCTGGCGCAGCAGCTCTTCCCGGCAGCCGACCTGGCGGTCGAGGGAGAGCCCGGCCGCCTGGAGCTGCGCCTGCAGACCGACGGACCCGCTGGTCTCAAGGCGCACCTGGAGGGGGCCGTGCCCCTTCTGCGGCTGCGGCGGTCCGGAGAGACCTTCGACATCCGGTGCCCCGAAATACGGGGGGATTTGTCGCTCACCGGTAAATCCCTCGTGCTGTCCTTTTCACAGGTGCAGCTGACCCAGCCCGCCATGACGCTTTCCGGGAGCCTGCGCCTGGACCCGGCGGGATCCGGCATCGAAATGACGGCGGCGGGTCGCGAGGTGGACGTCGACGCGCTGCGGGAGGCGGCGCTGGGGCTCCTGCCGGGCAGCGGCACCGTGCGGTCCATCTTCGACGTGGTGCGGGGCGGCCGGGTTCCCCGCATCACGGTAACCTCCGCCGGCCGGTCTGCGGCCGAACTCGGCGACATGCGGCATCTGGTCATCCGGGGGGAAATGCATGAAGGACGGATTCGCGTCCCCGGCGGCCCGCTGGATCTCCGGGAGGTTTCCGGCCGTGCCGTGATCTCCGGGGGAATTCTGACCGGCGAAAACCTCTCCGCCCGGCTGGGCCGTTCCCGGGGCCTGGGGGGGACCCTGCGGCTCGGGTTGGTGGGCGATGCGCGGCCGTTTCACCTGGACATCGGTGTGCAGGCCGACCTGGCGGATCTTCCGCCGGTGTTGGAGCGTCTGGTCGATGACCGCGGCTTCCGGCGGCAGCTGGCCATGCTCCGGGAGTTCAGCGGCACCGCCCGCGGCCGGCTGGTGCTGGGCGAGCGCACCGACGACGTCAGCGTCAGGGCCGATGTCGACGACATCCGGCTCCGGGCGCGCTACCGGCCGATTCCGTTTCCCATCGAGGTGACCTCGGGTGGGTGCAGTTACCGGGACACGGGCCTGGCGGTCGAGGGGCTGACCGGCCGCCTGGGGACGTCGTCTTTTTCCGGCCTCGCCGGGCGCGTGGACTGGCACGGGACGCCTTATCTTAAAATCGGCGCCGGAAAGCTCAAAGCCGTTCTCGAAGACCTGCTGCCCTGGCTCTCGTCTTTCCCGCAGCCGGCCGGCCTGCGGGCCTACTACTCCGGCGGAAAGGGCGTCCTGTCCCTGGCCTCGATCCGTTTCGAGGGGCCGCTCTACCGTCCCGGCGAGTGGCGGTTTGCCGCCTCCGGGCGGATCGCGGACCTGGCGCTGAACGTGCCCCCGCTCTTGGCGACGGTGACGGTGGTCTCGTCGGCGGTTGCGGTCGACAACGACACCCTCACCTGCACCGATGCCCGCGTTCGCTGGATGGACGCCGACCTGACGTTGTCGGCCTGCTACCGAAACTACCTGACGAAGACGAACGGCAACGGGTGGCTGCGTGCCCGGGGGCGGCTGGGCGCCCGCAGCGTGGCGTGGTTTTCCCGCCGGCGGCTGCTTCCCGGCCGGGTCGAACTGCGGCCGCTCACACTGTCCGACGCCCGGCTGGACTGGGATGCGCACGGCGAGACCGCGCTGAAGGCTTCCGTGGCCACCGACGAGGGCGCCCGGGCCTCCCTGGAGCTGGTCCACGGACCGGACGGGCTCCACATCCCGAAACTGCAGATCGATGACCGGCAGTCCCATGCGGTCATGGCTTTCGTTTTGCGCCAAAGGTGCCTGGAACTCTCCTTCGACGGAAACCTCACCGGGGTTTCGCTGGACCGGCTGTTGGCCGCCAACGACATCCTCGACGGCTCCATCCGCGGCCGTTTCAAGGCGCGCGTCGATGTGGGGCGCCCATACGCATCCGAGGCGTGGGGGCGGCTTGCGGGAACGCAACTCAATTCGGTCTGGGGAATCGGAATGCCGGTGAAGATCCAGCATTTCACCGTGCGGGCCGACGGGCCGCGCATCGACCTGGACGACTCCCGGTTCACCTGGCTGGAAAGCCCCATGGAATTGTCCGGGCGGGTGTCTTTCACCACCGGCGGGATCGACATCGATCTGCGCCTGAAGGCCGACGAGGTGCGGGCGACCGACCTGGCGGCGGCGCTGGGGGACGTCCGGAAGGATTCCGGCGAAAAAACGTCCCGGCTGTCGCTGCCGCCTACCGTCAAGGGTCGCCTGCGGGTGGACATCGGTCGTTTTGACTACGGCGCCCTGACCTGGCGGCGGCTTCAGGCGACCCTGTCGCTGGGCGCAACGGGCCTGGATATCGACGTCGCCGGGGCCGACCTGTGTGGCATCGCCACGCCGGGGACCATCCACATCAGCCCGCGGAAGATCATTCGGGTGGACTTCAGGCCGACGGCCGTGGACCGGCGGCTGGCCGACACGGTGCCCTGCCTGTTCAAGGACCAGATCCGCATCGAGGGACGCTACGAACTGCACGCCCGGGTGTCCGGCAGCGCCCCGGCGGCGGGGCTGGCCGATGCACTGCAGGGCGACCTGGAATTCCGGGCCCGCGACGGGCGCTTCTACTACGACACGCTGCTGTTGACGGTGCTGGAGTACCTGGACGCCGAAAAACTGCTGACGGGCCACGTGAGGGACGTGCGCAAGCGGGGCAGGACCTTCCGGGTGATGGCCATCCGCGGCCGGCTGGAAGATGACCGCATCGTCATCCACGAGATGGAAATGGACAGCGAAATCATCAAGGTGGCGGGGCAGGGGACCATCGGCCTGCGGGACCAGCGGCTCAACCTGAACCTGCTGGTGGCCGTGGTGAAAACCGTCAACCGGGCGCTGGACAAGGTGCCGCTGGTGGGCGGGATCCTCAACGACATGTTTTCGGTGCCCATCAAGGTCAAGGGGACCTGGCGGCATCCGAGCGTGCGGCCCCTGGCGCCCTCGGCCGTGGGGGCCGAACTGTCCGGGATCATGCGGAAGATCATTCCCTTCCGCAAGAAGTGACCGTGCCTCTCCGCGCCGGCCGTTCAGCCTTTCCGGGCAGCGGCGATGTCGGACAGGAAGTTACGCACCGCCTCGTCCCGCCGGGCATTGGCCTGGAAGATGATCGAGAAGTGGTTGGTGCCCGCCAGCACCTCGGCCCGGGCGTCGGGAATTTCCGCCAGCATGCGCGCCAGCGCCTCGTCGGGCAGCAGGATGTCGTCCGGTGACAGCATGCCCTCGGTGGCCTTGAGGATCAGCACGGGGCATGATACCTGCGGGTACAGCCCGCCGGCGCCCACGCCCCTGAGATTGGCGAGTTCTTCCATGATGCTGTCGGGCCGCACGCGTGAGCGCACTCCGCCGTCCACCGTTTCGACCTCGTAGCGGAAATAGACCTCGTAGGCGGGCAGCCAGGGATTCAGAAAGGGCGCTTTGCGCATGTGCGCCAGGTACGCGTCGAAGGACGGGTAGACCTGCCCCAGGCGGTCGATGGAAGGTTTGATGCCGGCCATCACGCGGGCCATTTGTTCCGGCGCCAGGACGCCCGCGCCGTCGACCAGAACGATTCCCGAAACCCTGTCGGGGTGCTGTGCGGCGAAGCGCAACACGATCAGGGCGCCCAGCGAATGCCCCATGAGCACCGGGCGCTGCAGCTCCAGGTTCTCCATCAGGCACGCGAGGTCATCCACGTGGTGCGCCACCGAGTAGCCGCGGGGCGGTTTGTCCGAGAGCCCGCGGCCGCGAAGGTCGACCGCCAGCACGCGGTGGGTGGGCGTGAGCGCGTCGGCCATCACGTCCCAGCAGCGACAGTTGGCCGAGAGCCCGTGAACACACAGCACCGGTGGCGCGTCGTCCCCGCCGGCCCAGCGGGCACACTGCAGGGTGACGTTTCCGGAACCCGGTACGCGTTTGAAATCGGGTGATGACATGCTTTTCCTCCCGTGCGGGCCTTGCGCCCTCTTCATGGGTTCGTTTTCAGGATTTCCCGGATGGTGTCCGCGATCTGGCGGCTGAGCTCGGCCAGCGCCCGGCTCTCGGCCTGCACCAGCTTGTCGACGCCGGTCCCGTCGGCGGGTTGGCGGATGTCGGCCCGGCGCTTGGCGAGGATCTTGTTTTTCCGGGTGTCCACGACCGACCAGCCTGCCTTGAGCACCGCCGTGTGCGTGTCTTCACCGTCGAAGCGGTCCACGTCGACGATCACCTGGTAGCGGATGCGGGCTTCCCGTCGCCAGGGGAAGGCAAACACCTGGTTGCTGCCCAGCAGCTGCGTCAGGTTCTGGACGAGCACTCGCAGGAAGGCGCTGCGGGGGTTCTCGGCCCACTGCCAGGCTTCGTTGATCTGCAAGCGGTTGTGCTCCGAGCGCGTCACGATCTGGGGCCGGTTGAGATAGTCGGCCATGTGGACCGGCCCCACACCGATGGGGGGAAGCGTCTCTCCCGCCCGGGAGGCCGCGGCCGGCCCCGGCAGGGGGGTGAGCATGTAGAACCGGATGGGTGCATTGCCGCCGGTGCAGGCCGTCAGGCCCAGCAGGGCCGCCAGTACCAGGCAGCAGGCGTACTTTCCCGTCAAGGCAGTCTTCATGGTTACTTTTTCTCCAGTGCTTGTCGCCCCTTGATCAGCGCGTTCGGGTTGCGGCTCAGGTAGTCTGCCAGGGACCGCATGGAGCGTGCGGCCGCGGCGATCTCCTTCAGGGCCGTTTGCAGGTCGTAGACGGTCGCCGAGTCGGCCCCCACCATGGTTTCCAGGCCGCCCGAAAATCCCTTGAGTCTTTTGAGTGTGTCCTGCAAGGTGGCGAGGGACCTTTTGAGTCCGGGTTTCAGCTGATCGAGCTCGCCGGAGAGGCCCGCGACCAGTTTGTCCGTGTGCGCCAGGGTTTTTTCGAGGTCCGTTGAGAGCATCTCCAGTTTTTCGCCGGCGGCGCCGGCCAGGGCGCGGTAGTCCCGGATGGCGCCGCGCGTGTCGCCGGCCAGCGGCCCGATTTCGGCCTCGATCCCGGCGATCAGCCGGTCGGCGCCGGCCAGCACCTTTTGCAGCTGCTCCGGCAGCCGGCGGCTGGCCGGTGAACTGATGATCACCGCCAGCCCGTCCATGATCCCGTTGAATTTTTTCACCAGCCCCTTGAGGTCCAACTCCTGTATGGCCTGCAGCACCAGCTGGAAGGTGGAAGGCAGGGTGGGGATCTGCGGCAAATCCGGTAGGCCGCCCTTCAGAACGGCTGCGCCCTTTATCAGCCGGACCGGCGTGTGGGGGTACATGCCCAGCTGAATCATCAGCTTGGCCGTCACCGGGCTCTGGATGTCCAGCTTGGCCCGCAGGCCGTGCCGGATGAGCAGCTCGATGTCTTCGCGGATGTGGGGCTTGCCGCTGGTCAGCTTGATGCCCCGCGTGTCGATCTGGATGATCACCGGGATCCAGGTCTTCAGGCTGATGGGATCGGCCACCATGTAGATGTCGGTCACCGATCCGATCTTGACGCCCTGGAAGACCACCGGGGCGCCCTTGTCGAGGCCCTTGACCGAGCCGTCGAAGTAGAGGACGAACTTCTCGGTCTTGGTGAAGATCTTCCCGCTCCCCAGGATCATGACGGCGGCCACCAACAGCACCAGGGCTCCCACCACGAAAGCGCCGATGAGGGTGTTGTTTACCGGTTTACTCATTGTTTTTCACCTCTGGTCAGGAAAGCCCGTACTTTGGGGTTCTTCGATTCCCTCAGCAGCGTATGGGGGTCGCCGCTGGCGATCATGGTGCGGGTTTCGGCGTCCAGGAAAACCGAGTTGTTGCTGATGGCGAAAATACTGGGCAGTTCGTGGGTGACCATCACCACCGTGGCGTCCAGGCTGTCGCGGATCTGCAGGATGAGGTCGTCCAGGCTGCGCGAGCTGATGGGATCCAGCCCGGCCGAAGGCTCGTCGAAGAAGACGATTTCCGGATCCAGCGCGATGGCCCGTGCCAGTCCGGCCCTTTTGCGCATGCCGCCGCTGATTTCCGAAGGATAGTAGGACTCGAACCCGGCCAGCCCCACCAGTGACAGCTTGTAGGAGACCAGCTCGGCGATTTCGTCCGCGGACAGGTCTGTGTACGTTTCCAGTGGCAGGGCCACGTTTTCCGCCAGGGTCATGGCGCTCCACAGGGCGCCGCTCTGGTAGGTGACGCCGACGCCCTTCATGATGTCCTTGCGCCCCCCGGGAGGCAGTTGCCAGAAATTGGTGTCGTGGTAGAAAATCTCCCCGGCGGCCGGGGGCTTCAGGCCGACGAGGATTTTCATCAGTGTGCTCTTGCCGCAGCCGCTGCCGCCCATGATGATGAAGATGTCCCCGTGCCGGATGTCGAAAGTCAGGTCGCGCATGACCACGAAGCCGCCGTAGGCCATGGTGACGTTGCGCACCTTGATGACTGCCTCGGCGTTCAATTCAGCCCCACCATGTTACAGGCGATGGTGATCAGCGAAGTGGCCACGATGATGGCCACGATTCCGGTGACCACGGCGGACGTGGTGGCCTGGCCCACCGCCGCCGAGTCCCGGCCGCACTGCATGCCCCGCAGGCAGCCGGACAGGGACACCAGTACGCCGAAAACGGCCGCCGTGAACACCCCGATCCAGAAGTCCGTCAGCCGCACGGCGTTCTGGGTCTGGTGGAGGTATTCCATCAGGTTGATGTCCAGCATGCCCACCCCCACGATGACGCCGCCCAGGATCCCCATCAGGTCCGAGTAGATGCCCAGCAAGGGCATCATGACGATCAGGGCCAGCATACGGGGCAGGACCAGAAATTCGATAGGCGAGATGCCCAGGGTCTGCAGGGCGTCAATCTCTTCGTTGACCTGCATGGTCCCCAGCTGGGCGGCAAAGGAGGATCCCGTGCGGCCCGCCATGATGATGCCCGCCATGACGGCGCCCAGCACGCGCACCATGGCGATGCCCACCAGGTCCGCCACGTAGATCTGGGCCCCGAAGACCGCCAGCTGAACAGCGCCCACGAAAGCCAGGATGAGGCCCACCAGCAGGCTGATCAGGGAGACGATGGGCAGCGCCTCGGCCCCGCATTCCATGATGAACAGGCCCAGGTCGCCGGCGCGGAAGCGGGCCCGCCCCCGGACCAGCCGGGCAAAGGCGACGCTGACTTCACCGATGAAGGTGAGCATGTCGCGGGCCGCCAGTACGAAAGCACGCGTGTCTTCCCCCACGATGAAGAGAAAGGAGCGTTTGGTGACCTTGCGCGCCGCGTCTTTCCTGCGGGGAACCGCCGTCGATAGTGCGATCAGGCGCCGCGCGCCCTCGGGCAGTCCGCCCTGATCCACGGCCACGTCGCGGGCGCGGCAGCTTTTCACGATCCGGAGCACATAGGTCACCAGCAGGCTGTCCCAGTCCTCGAGGCCGTCGGTGTCGAACACCAGCCGCCGGACGTCCGGCGTCAGGGCCTTTTCGAACTCGGAAAAAGCGGGGCGCCGCGAGCCCAGTTTCCAGGCGCCTCCGAATCGGACGCAGAGGGTATCGGGGGCGGGACGGCTGAAAGACAGCCCGGCCGGGGCGGAGGGACCCGAATTCGACGAACTCATGTCCGGCTCCCGGGCGGCCCGGCCGCTTTGCCGTGGCGGCCGAAAGGCGTTTCCCGGCTGATTGCTTGAGCGTTCGGTGGCACTGTGATAGGAGGTACCTTCTCAAAGGAGATAACGGCTGGTGAACATCCGGTCATCAAATTAACAGGATTGGAGGAAAGGTGTCAAACCCTAAAAATGGGGGTTCTCCGGGAGTCGCCAACGCTCCCAGGGGGGCCCTGCTGCTCAAGCGCCTGCTGGTTTTTTTCGGTATCGTCACGGTTTTCATCGTGGCGTGGGTGTTGATGACCTACTTCTCCGCGGCGCGCAGCCGGGCGGAGGCCTTCATGCAGCGGTCCACCGAGAAGGCCGGCAACCAGCTCTCCAATTTCTTCGACCCGGTGCAGTCCGCCGCCAGCGTTTTCAAGGGATGGGCCGAAAGCGGCAAGCTCGACCGTCTTTCCGCCGCCACCCTCAACGCCTTGGTGGTCCCCCTGCTGGACCAGCTTCCCCAGGTGTATTCCCTGGAAGTGTTCGACGCCGGGCATGTGCTGTACATGCTGCGGCGCGACGACCGGGGCTGGCTGGCATACGAAAACGTGCCTTCCTCCCGGGGCGGGGGCCGGCCGCTGTGGATTCACCTGGGAGCCGACAGCACCGAGATGAAACGCTGGCCGGCCGAAGAGGCCATCGGCAGTGCGGACCTTCAATGGCTCGGGGACGTGCTGAGCGCGGGGCGGCGGGGGCCGTTCTGGACCGGCCCTCAGCCCCTGCCCTTCAAGGAAATTTCCGCCTACAGCAGCGTCGTCTCCTGGAAGAAAAACGGCCGCCCCTATGCCGCGGCTTTCAATATCCGCGTCAGCGACATTCACCAGCAGCTGGCGTCGCTTCGCTTCACCGAGTCCGGATTCACTTTTCTCTTCGATCCCGACCCGCCTACCATCTCCGGGGGACAGCCGCATCCGTTGCCGGACGTCATCGCCGGCGAGGAAGCGCCCGGCAGGTCGGGTCCCGTTCTGCGGGAGGCCATCCGGGTGTGGCGGGAGCGCGGTAAAACCGGGGAGGCCTTCAGGTTCCAGGTCGACAGGGCACAGTGGTGGGGCCAGCTGGTGCGGCTCAAGGGCAGCAAGGGCAAAGGCGCCGGGATGGGCGTGGTGGTGCCCGAAAAAGAACTGCAGGCGCTGCAGCAGCGCGAGGGATACCTCTACATCTTGGCGGCCCTGGCCGTGCTGTGGATCGGGCTGCTGGTTTTTTCGCGCAAGTACCTGCGCGAAGCCGCGCGCCAGCGGGGTACATTCGACATCCGGCAGCTGTCCGAAGAGGCCATCCGGCGCATGATCGCGGCCGGCGAGAGCGAACGGCTGGAATTCAAGTCCACCCTACGCTGGAACCTGAAGGCCGGTCGGCCCGGCAAGGAGATTGAACTGGCGAGCCTGAAGACGGTGGCCGCCTTCATGAATTCCGACGGCGGCACGCTGCTGGTAGGGGTTTCCGACGACGGAACGGTCACGGGCACCGCCGCCGACCGGTTCGAGAACGACGACAAGTACCTGCAGCACTTCTCCAATATCTTCAAGCAGCACATCGGCCTGGAGTTCTCCGAGTACGTGGACTTTGCCCTGCGGCCGGTGGGGGACCGCCACGTGCTGGTGGTGACCTGCCGCAAATCCACCCGCCCCGTGTTCCTGCGAAACAAAAAAGACGAGCACTTCTACATCCGGTCGGGCCCCTCCAGCCGGGACCTGACACCCAGCCAGATGCTGGAGTACGTCCAGGAGCGTTTCGACTGACGCCCGGCGCCCCACGGGCGGCTGCCGCGGGAACTTTCATCCGGGCATCGCCGCCGGACACGCGGATGGGCGCCCGCATCGGATTGTGCCACGGGCTAATCCAATCCGCCGTTCGGTCGATACAGCCTGTAGCAGGACCGGTTTTTCCCGATTCCGCCAACCCGTATTCACACGCAGGGGGTTGTATTGAACGAAAACAGACCCAATCGACGGCGCTGCGGCCGGCGGCCGATCGGCCTCCCGGGCGTGGCCGTGCTGCTGATCATCCTGCTGGGACTGACCGTCGGCTGCGCCCCCGTGGCCGGCCCGCCCATGCCCGGGCCTCCCGACCGGCCGACGGCCGAACCGCTGTACTGGTGGTATGCCCGTTTCCGAATGGTCTGGGAGCCGGAAAGCAAGCCCCGATGGTACCTGGGCCCGCTCATCGCCCACCGGGTGCTGCGGCCGGTGATCAGGGATTTCAGCGACCGCATCCCCCTGTGGCGTTTCCACCGCCGTGCGGCCCGCGACGCCGCCGGCCACCAGTTCAGCTTCATTTTCTACGCCACGCCCGAAACGGCCGGGGCCGTCTTCGACCGCATCGCGCGGGATCCCACGCTGCAGCTGCTCTACGACGGGCACCTGCTGGCCCGCGTGGTGTTCGACGATCCCGATGACCCCCGCAGACCCGGCGTCGCGGACACCAGCGACCGCCACTGGTCGGCGGCCGTGCAGAAGAGCTGGCCCTATTTCGCCATGGGCGCCAGCCAGACCTGGCTGAACCTCATCGACCGCCTGTGCCAGGCATCTCCCCCCGCACCCGGAAAGCCCGATGTCGCCCGGTTGACCGACGATTACCGCAGGATTTCCGGGCAGGTCGATCACACTTGGCAGACCGAGGGGCGGCACGCCTACCTGCACCATCTTAACGCTATCTTCGGCTATGTGCCCCTGATCTTCCGCGAAACGCGCTATCTCAACTTCTAGACCCTCCGACCGATTTTACGGCGATGGAAGGCTGTCAAAATCCCAGCACGGCGGTGAAAATCCCCCCGAACAGGGCGGTGGCCACAGCCGCCAGCAAGCCCAGGATGATGAAGGCCGGAACGGATGCCAGCACCCATTTGATCATCAGAATCACCATCGACAGAAACGGGATCCTGACGTCGGTGATGATTACTCTGGTGGTGTTTTCCCTGTCCACGGCAGACCTCCTCGAAGCAATGAAGATTGTTGCGTTGAACGGTTCCGAAACCGTCTCTATGCCAGGGGCGCCGGACTGGACCACACGGGCATTTCGCCGTCACCCACCGGTTCATAGGCCGTCTCCAGGGAGCCGATACCGGCGCCCCACTCCGGCCCGTAGTAGTACACCAGGCTGACCGGCTTTTCGTTCCTGAGCAGGTCGACCACCCGGGGAAGATCTTTCGCCAGGAAGTGCAGGTGCGCCTGGGGGTGGGACGTGTCGCGGCCCGTCAGGGCGTCGCCGGCCGGCATGGTGGCCGTATCCCGGTGAAAATAGAGAAACCCCACCGGCCGCCCCTCGTTTTTCAGCGTGATCATGGCCCGGTAGTCGTTGTCGGCGCTCTCGCCGCCGGCGATGTAGGAAACCATGTAGCTTTCGATGGGTGAAAAGAATTCCATGACGCCTCCTTTCGTGCGGTTGCAAATCCGGTCTTTTCCAAGACCCCATCCTGAAAACCTGCCCAAGGATCCTGCATAGGCCGTCATTGTGCAAGCACTTTTGCCCCCAGGCGCCTGAGACCCGGCCTGCCTGAAGGGCCGGCGTCAACAGGCCTTCTCCCGCATGCGGCGCGGCCGGGATTACCGGTCCGAATGCCGGCAGATTACAGACTCCTATTAAAACCGGCGCTCAGGAAACACGACACAGAAAAGTCTAGGACAACAGGGATCGACATGAACAATCGGTCACCAGATTGCCCATCGGGGTTTTCCCGGCCGTTTCGATGGCGACGGCGCCAACAAGGAATTGAAAGCTTTCGGCGTAACGCCGGAAAAAGGGCGGGGCGTATTCGGTGTGGAGATCCGCCTGGTGAACACCAATGCCGGAAGCACTATTCGTGCGGAAACCGACCGGCGACAAAAGAGCATGGTGGCCATTTCCGCGCAGGATGCACGGGGCTCCCTGGACGACGGCGATCTCGCCGAACCGGCCCGGGACGTGGCCGATCAGCTCTTGGCTTTTCTCGGAAAGGGTTGCGGATAATGTTTCCGTAGAGAAATCCGGAGAAACAGAAAAGCCCGACCGGCGAACGGTCGGGCTTGATTTTGGTTGGCGGAGAGAGAGGGATTGGAACCCTCGGTGGAACTTTCGCCCCACACTCGCTTAGCAGGCGAGCGCCTTCAGCCAGCTCGGCCATCTCTCCTCGGGTCTTTGGCGGAGGGAGTAGGATTCGAACCCACGGAGGTGTTACCCTCAACGGTTTTCAAGACCGCCGCTTTCGACCACTCAGCCATCCCTCCACGCTATAGACCCGATAACATAACATCGCCCGGGCAGACGGTCAATATTTTTATTGGCATCCAATACCCGAGGGGGGCGGCAAAAGATTTAAAATGTTGACTTGCTACCGGTTTTGTGGTTTCCAAGACAGGAATTTCTCCGGCCTTTGCATTCGGAAACCACAATTCAGCCGGCCGGATACCGGGAGGAAGACATGAAACAGAAATTTCTGATCAAGAACGATCTGGAGAGCGGAAAATTCGTCATCCGTGAATACGGCGAACTGGACAAGGATATTTATTCGCTGCTGTGCGAGGAAACCTTCGACCACGACACCATCGCGCAGGCGGCCGGGCGGGGCAAAAACGATCTGATCGCCACCCTGAGAACCAAGAACATGTATCCGCCCGGCATCTATGCCGAAAAAATCGCCGAGAGCGTCATGGAGCTTCTGGAGTCCAGCGACGAGGAGTCCATCGAGGTGTTTTTCAACGACATCGACACCCTGGCGGCGGAAGAGCCCCCCGAGGTCGAAGAGGAGACCATCCTCGAAGACGACGATGAGAGCATCGACGGCATGCTGGCCGAAGATTCGGACGAGAACCTGAACGAGGACCTGAAGATCAAGACGGCCCGGAGCGGCTTGAAGATCGCCGATGAAGAAGCCGTCGATCCGCCGGATGAATCCTGAGGGACCGTATCGCCGGATCGAAACCACCTGCCGCACCACCCCGTGACCGCGCCGCCGCCTGAGAGGTGACGGCGCCGGCTGTTTTCGGGCCGCCCGGCCGCCGCCGGGTGGTGCCTTTTTTCATGGATCGAGTTTCGATGCCCTTCTTTTCGCATATCCGCGTTGTGCAACATCCGCTTTCGGGAGGGGTCCGCACAGCCGGGCGCCGGGTGCGGGGGGTGTGGCTCGCGGTAATGCTGGGGATCCTGCTGCTGCCGGCGGCAGCGGCGGCGGAGGGGCTTTTTTCGACTGCCGGGGACACGCCGGCCGAGCCGGTCAAGGTCCGCGCGCTGTGGTCGCAGAACGCCGCCCGGCCCGACGAAATGGTGGCCCTGGCCGTGGTTTTCGACATCGCCGACGGTTTCCACATCAACGCCGACCGCTCGCAGTTGAAGCCGGCCGGCGATTTCAACCCCGTGCCCACCTCGGTGGCCGTGACGGCGGCTGACGGGGACCTCACCGTCGAACGCCCCCGTTACCCCAGGGCCGAGCCCATCGAGGCCGACTACGTGGCCGAGCCGGTCATGTCCTTCGCCGGCCGGGCGGTGGTTTACCTGCCCGTTAAGGTCGCCCCCCGGGCAGCGCCGGGATCCCGAACAGTCACTCTCAAGGTCACCTACCAGACCTGCGATGCACGCACCTGCCGTTTCCCGCGGGATGTGACGCTGTCGGCGGCCATCGACGTGGTGCCGGCCGGTGCCGAGGTAAAACCCGCCAACGCCGACATCTTCGTCGGTTTC
>CAYZCL010000041.1:0-76463 GCA_964476595.1 uncultured Desulfobacteraceae bacterium | reverse complement strand
CGCCAGCAGGGGGATGTCCTCGCGGCGCTCGCGCAGCGGGGGGACTTTCAGCGTGACCACCCGCAAGCGGTAGTACAGGTCTTCACGGAACCTGCCGTTGCGGATGTCCTCCACCAGGTCGGCGTTGGTGGCCGAGATGATGCGGCAGTTCACGTCGGACTCCTCCAGGCTCCCGATCTTGCGGATCTTGCGCTCCTCGATGAAGCGCAGCAGACGGGTTTGCATCTCGGGGGACACGTTTCCGATCTCGTCCAGGAAGAGGGTGCCGCCGTCGGCCGATTCAATCAGGCCCTTCTTGTCCCGGATAGCGTGGGTGAAAGACCCCTTGACGTGACCGAACAGTTCGCTCTCCAGCAGGCCGGTGGGCGTTGCTCCGCAGTCGACCACCACGAATGGTTCGGCGCTGCGGCGGCTCATCTGGTGGATCAGGCGGGCGATACGCTCCTTTCCCACGCCGCTTTCCCCCAGCACCAGCACGTTGACGTCGCTGGCGGCCACCCGTCCGACCAGGTCGTAGAGCTGCCGCATGGCCGGGCTCGCAACCTCTTCCAGATCGGCGGCGGCCGCCGGGACCTGGTCATCTGTGGCGTCGGTGCTGACGCGGATGCGCTTGAGTTTGCGGATCAGTTCCTGGCCGTCGAAGGGTTTGGTCAGGTAGTCGACGGCCCCGGATTTTACCGCCTGAACCGCGTCGGGAATGGTGCCAAAAGCGGTCAGCAGGATGACGGGCAGTTCGGCGTGCATGCGGCGCGCCTCGGTCAGCAGTTGCATGCCGCCCATATCGGGCATTTTAACGTCGGAGACCATCACGTCCACGCGCTGGGTGGCCAGGATCTCGAGGGCCTCGGGGCCGCCTTCGGCCCGGTAGACCTCGAAACCTGCGGAGGACAGGCGGGCCTCGATGACTTCAAGGACGTTGCGGTCGTCGTCGACCACCAGTATGTATCGCGGCGCGGTTCCCATGGGTCTGGTGATTGCCGGCAGTGTCGGGCGGGCCCGGTTTCGGACGGGTCCCGGGGCCTTCGGCGCTGTTTTGGACGGCCGTCGGGCCGCACTGGCTGCCGTGCGGGTCAGGGGGATGAAAGCTCCTTCTTTTTTTCCAGGATCTTCTTGTCGATGGCTTCCAGGCTGTTGATTTTGTGCTTGAGGTTCCAGATCTCCCCTTCCAGTTTACCGGTGTAGTCCACGTAGTATTGCAGTAGTTTTTTTTGGGCTTCCATGTTGGAGATGCGTGTTTCCATCTCCCTGAGCCGGTCCTGGCAGGCCCGGTAACGCTTGGCCGGCACGGTGGCGGACTGTCCGCCGGCCGTCTTCTTGGCCGGCGCCGGTTTGCGCACGGCTCGAGGGGACAGAAGGCGGCCCAGCAGCGGGGCCAGCATGCGCGGATCTTCGTCGCGGTATTTAAGCGGCGCCCGCCGGTTCCACTCCTGCCACAGCACCAGGGCGGCCGCGTACTGGGCGGGGGTCTCGGCCAGCACCAGGCGGGCGCATGCAAGGCCGTACAGCGCCTTGCGGGCCACCTGCGGGTCACCGGAGGAGCGCAACCGTTCGAACAGCTCCCCGGCCCGGCGGTAATCGCCGGTCTGAAAAGCCTCCAGTCCCCGGTTCAGGGCCTGCTGGTCCGCCGTCACGCCGGCCGCCCGGTTTCTGCTGCCGTTGCCGCCGGGCGCCAAGGCGCAGCCGGACGCCAGCAGGAGCAAAGCCGCCGTCAACACGAGCGTGGCCCACCGTCGCCGGCGTTTCCGCTCCCGGGGGGGCAGGATGATTTCGTGCGGTAGGTGTTTCATGCGTACCCGTCTGTCATGTCGATTCCCATATTGTCGGTCGGCCGAGTGCCCGTTTGCTCCGGCGCCGCGCCTCAGGCCGCCTGCTTCTGCTGCGGCCTGCCGGGCAGGGTGAAGTAGAAGGTGCTGCCGTGGCCCACGCGACTGCTGACCCACAATTTCCCGCCGTGGGCCTCCACGATCATTTTGGTGATGCTCAGCCCCAGCCCAACCCCGTCCATCTGGTTGCGGAAATGAGCGCCGCGGTAATATTTGTTGAAGATCAGTTTCTGCTCATCCTCGGAGATACCGGGGCCGTTGTCGGCCACGCACACCTCCAGCCCGCCGTCGTTCGTCGTCCGGGCACGCACTTCGATGGTGCCCCCGTTCTGGCAGAACTTGACCGCATTCCCCAACAGGTTGAGCAGGGTCTGCTGGAGCGCTTTGGGGTCTCCCGTGACCTTGGGAAGCTGGGGCGGGGCGTCCAGAGTGACACGGATCTCCTTCTGGGCGGCGGCCGGCTTGATCTGCTCGATGCAGCCGCTGATCCAGGGCAAGGGGGCAACGGCACGGAGGTCGATTTTGATGGCGTGGGACTCCAGCCGCGTGACCTGCATGAGGTGGTTCAGCAGGTCGCTGATACGGCCGATTTCTGAGCTGGCGATCTTTAAAAATTTCCGCTGGCGATCGTTGATGCTGCCCATGACCTCTTCGGCGATCATATTCACCGATTCACGGATCGATGTCAAGGGTGTTCTGATTTCGTGACTCAGCATGGAAATGAAGTCGGCGCGCATGCTCTCCTCCTCCTGCAGGCGTCGCGCCATCTCGTTGAAGGCCCGGGCGACTTCGCCGAATTCGTCACGGGAGGTGATGGAGATCGGCCGTCCCAACTGCCCGCTGGAGATGGACCGAATGCCCCGCGTCAGGGTGCGCAGCGGGCGGATGGTGGAATAGACCAGGAACAGACTCCACACCAGGCCTACCAGGGTGGACAGCGCCAAGCCGATCATGCCCGTTTTGACGGCCGCCTGGCCGCGTCGGTTCAACTCCACGTTGTTGAGCACGATCTGCTCCTCGTTACCGGCCCGGGCGCTGGAAATCATATCGATCCAGCGATTGATGGCGGCCTCGGGCAGCCACAGCGTCTTGGGCGGGTCTGCCATGTCCAGGGGGTCCGCCCGGGCCATCACCTCCCGGTAGTTGTCCGCCAGCTTGTGCCAGGGGCCCGGAGGGGGAGGCTCGGGGAGCAGCTGCAGGATGTTTTCGAGGTTGGACTCGAATTCGGCTTTCTCCAGCAGGAAGCGTTCCAGGTATTCCTTCTTCTTAAGAAGCAGGTACTTTTTTTCAGCCTCCTCCATGTTGAGCAGGCTCTCGCTCATCTTCTTGGCGGCCGAGGAGATGCGGTACTGGGTGTTGACGATCTTTTCGGTGACCGCCATCATGCGGTGGATGTTGAGATACAACGCCAGGATGGTGCCGTAGAAGATCAGCAGGAAGACGAAATACCAGCCGAACAGCTTGGCCCGGATGCCGGGAGCGAATCTCATGACGCCGCCCTCAGGCTGCAGGGCCGGGTAGTGGTCGGAAGATGTATGCCGAAAACGGCGCCAGGATGCATGCCCAAAACCCCTCGCAGATCCAGTTTACAGGCCAGAGTGACATGGTTTCCTACCAGAAGCGATGGTCGAAGTCAAACCCGGACGCCAAAGTCCTTGACACCCCGCAAACCGGCATAATATACGTACACGATTAAAAAATCGCCGGAGCGTTCCGGTGGACGTGCCCCCGCACGAAGCGGCCCGCGCGCGGCCGCTGCCAACCATTTTCCACGGAGTCTATATGCCTCAGGACATCAGTATTTTCGGTATGATCAGTCATTCCGGCCCGGTGGTCTTCTTCGTGCTGCTGGTGCTGGTGTTTTTTTCGGTGGCCTCGTGGGCGGTCATCTTCATCAAGTACAACTACATCCGCAAGGCTTTCCGCGAATCGGCGCTGTTCACCGATTTCTTCTGGAAGAGCCGGGATCTTTCCGACGCCTTCACCAAGTCCAAGCAGCTGCGTAACAGTCCCATCGCCCGCGTGTTTCGCATCGGCTACGTCGAGTTGCGCAAAATCAGCCAGACCACGCGGGCGTCGGCCGAGGCCGCGGCCCACGACGCCGGCTGGCAGAGCCGCGCCACGGGTATGGACAACATCAAGCGCGCCCTGCGGCGGGCCACCAACACCGAGGTCATCCGCATGACCCAGTTGGTGCCTTTCCTGGCCACCACCGGCAACACTACGCCGTTCATCGGGCTGTTCGGCACCGTGTGGGGCATCATGAATTCGTTCCACGGCATCGGCCTGCGCGGTTCGGCCAGCCTGGCCGTGGTGGCGCCGGGGATCTCGGAGGCGCTCATCGCCACGGCCGCCGGCCTGGCGGCGGCCATACCGGCCGTCATCGCCTTCAACTATTTCATGCAGAAAATCCGCATCCTGGAGGCCGAACTGCAGAGTTTCTCGGCCGATTTTCTGAATATTATCGAACGCGACATCATGCGCAATGGCTGAAGGGGTTTGAAATGGCCATCGAAACCAACGCTGACCGGCTGATGGCGGACATCAACGTGACGCCTCTGGTGGATGTCATGCTGGTGCTGCTGATCATTTTCATGGTGACCGCGCCCATGATGATGCAGGGCGTGGACGTCTCCCTGCCCCAGACCACCTCCGAGCCGCTCAAATCGGAACAGGAACACCTCATTATCACCATCGACAAGGATGCCAAAATATTCATCAACGATTTCGAGGTGTCCGTGGATTTCCTGGGCGAGAAACTGGGCCGCATCCTGGCCGGCCGGACCGACAAGCAGGTCTACCTGCGGGCGGACAAGAGCATCCCGTACGGCATCGTGGCGCAGGTGATGGCCGCGATCCAGGGGGCCGGGGTCACCAGCCTGGGGATGGTCACCGAACCGCCGCCCAGGAAAGCGCCCAAGAAGAAATAAACCGCCAACGCGACCCGTATCCGACATCTTCATGAAGGACCACGCCAAGGCCCACGCATATTCTCTCTACGGCTCGGATGCCGAACGGCGGACGTGGTACAAGTTTTTCGCCATTTCGCTGCTGCTCCACGTGGCGCTGTTCGCCGCCGTGCTGTTCATGCCGGATTTCGGTTCGCCCAGCCGGCCGTTCACCCCGGCGGTGATGAACGTGCGCATGGTCACGCTGCAGTCCGAAGCGTCAGGACCGGCCGGGCCGCCGGCACCCAAACCGGCTCCCAGGAAGGCGCCGCCGCCAGCGCCCAAACCGGTCAAGAAGCCCGAAAAGCAGAAAAAAGTGCATGTGCCGGAGAAACCGCCGGAAGCCGCGCCCGAACCGCAGCCCAAACCCAAACCTGAGGTCTCGCTGGCGCCCAAGACCAAGAAGATCAAACCCAAAAGATCGCTGAAGAAAAAAACCTACAAGCCGGAGAAGGTGGTCAAGCGCGCCATCCGCAAGCTCGAGCGCAAGACCAGCGAATCGACCTCGCGCAAGATCGAGAGCGCCCTGGCACAGCTGAAAAAGAAGGTGCAGCGTGAGGGACCCCCGCCCACGGTGAAACAGACCCCGGGGGCAGGCGGCGGCTACGGCGGGGGCACCGGCGGACTGAGCGCCAGGGTCCTGAGCCAGCTGGACATCTACAAGGCCGAGGTGGCCTACCAGATCCAGAAACACTGGGCCTTTTCCGAACAACTGGCCGGCATCAACAAGAAACTCGAGGCCGTTTTGGTCATCAAGATACTGCCCAGCGGAGAAATCGCGGACATCTGGTTCGAGAAACGTTCCGGAAACCGGTATCTCGACGACTCGGCGTACAAGGCCATCCAGAAAGCCAACCCGCTGCCCCGGCTGCCCGACGGCTACCTGCGGCCGTTCTACAACCTGGCGGTGCGTTTCACCCCCACGGGATTGCGGTGATTGGAGATGAAAGGTTCACGAAAGGAAAACCCCATGAAAAACAGGTGTCGACCGGTCGTTTTCGCGGCCATGATGCTTCTGCTGGTGCTGGCGCCGGGCGTCTCCCGGGCGGGCTACGACTATGTGGATATCAGCAACCCGTTCCTGCGCAAGATTCCCATCGCCGTGCCGCAGTTCAAGTCCTTTTCGGGCACGCCAGAGGAGATGAAACTGGCCCACAGTTCGTCGCGGCTGCTGGCCGAGACCCTGGCGTTCACCGGTTATTTCAAGATCCTGGATCCGGCCTCGTTTCTCTTCGACCCTCAGAAGGACGGCATCGTGGCGCCCCGTATCCACTTCAAGAACTGGACCACCGTGGGCGCCGAGTTGCTGATCACCGGCGGCCTCGTGCAGAGCGCCGGTCTGGTGGAGATGGAACTGCGTCTTTATGACACCTTCAAGGAGAAGCTGCTGCTGGGCAAGCGCTACAAGGGGGCCGTGGCCGACCAGCGGCGCATCATCCGGCGTTTCTGTTCGGAGGTGATCTACAAACTGACCGGACACCGGGGCATCTTCGGCAGCAAGATCGCCTTCGTCTCCACCACCTCCGGTAACAAAGAGATCTACATCTGCGATTTTGACGGTTACCGGCCCCACAAGTTCACCAACAACCGGAGCATCAACCTGACCCCCATGTGGTCCTCGGACGGCAAGTGGATCGCTTACACCTCTTACGCTAAGGGAAACCCCGACCTGTACATCAAGAACGTGCGCGAAAAGCGCGGCACGGTGGTGGCGCGCAAAGGTATCAACATCTCCCCGTGCTGGGTGCCGGGCAAGTTCGAACTGTCCGCCACGCTGTCGTTTACCGGCGACCAGGAAATTTATCTGTTGACCGGAAGGGGAAAAATTATTAAGAAACTGACGCATAACCGGGGGATTGACGTATCCGCCTCATGGTCGCCGGACGGGAAAAAGATGGCCTTCGTTTCCAAGCGCTCCGGAACCCCCCAGATCTACATCAAGGACATCGTCACCGGAGAGGTCCGTCGGCTGACGTACGAGGGGAAACACAACACGCAGCCGAACTGGTCCCCGAAAGGAGACCGCATCGCTTATACGGCTTTCGCGGACGGGGAGATCAACATCCGCGTCATCGGTGTCGACGGCAGCGGACTGATACAGCTCACCGAGGGGCAGGGGGACAACGAATCGCCTTCCTGGTCCCCGGACGGCAGCCTGATCGTCTTTAGCACCAATCGTGAGGGGCCGTCGCGGCTGTATGTAATGACGTCTTATGGAACCGACCAGCGGCGGCTGCTGGCGATGCCCGGTGAGCAGAGCGAGCCGAACTGGTCGCCCAACATCGAGGGGCCGTGAAGCGGACCGGTAGGTGCGTTCGAATGACAGCGCCGCGGTGGACCACCCCGCGGGATGCAAGCAGACCGTAGTGCGACGGGCAGACCCGCAACCCCGATAACGGCAGCAGGAGGGGGAAGGGATCAACCGATACACCTGATAGGCCAAAGGAGGAAATGCGATGCGAAACAGAATGTGGATCACCCTTGCCCTTTTACTCGTTGTCCCCACGATGCTTTTTACCGCTTCGTGTGCTAAGAAAGCGGTCGCCCCGACGACCCCCAAGGTCGAGAAGAAGGCGACCGACGAGGCCGCCAAGAAGGCCGAGGAAGAAGCGGCGCGCCAACGTGCCCTGGAGGAGCAGCGCCTGAGGGAAGCCCGCCAAGCCAGGGAAGAATTCGTCAACGAGATGATCCATTTTGCCTTCGACAGCTCCGCGCTGGACGCCACGGCGCAGGAGATCTTGAAGAAAAAGGCCGCCTACCTGCAGGCCCACCCCGACGTGCGGGTGATCATCCAGGGTCATTGTGACGAGCGCGGCACCGTGGAATACAACCTGGCGCTGGGCGAAAGGCGCGCCGAGGCCGCCAAGACGTTCCTGGTGAACCTGGGGATCGATCCCAATCGCCTTGAGACCATCAGTTACGGGGAAGAGCGCCCCCTGGATCCGGGCCACAACGAGGCCGCCTGGGCCAAGAACCGAAGGGACCAGTTCGTCATCAAGTAGTCGCGTAGTCGCGCGGGTGTTGCCACGGCAACATGAATGCACGTGTCGGAAGGCGTGAACATCGCCGCCGGGTGCCGACGACGGGATTTCCCGGCGGGGGCACCCGGCGCGGCGGTGCGTCTGCGACGTGGACCGTGGTAGATGAAGGCGGGGCGGTGCGAGCCGCCCGATTGAACCGACAGCTGCCGGAAGAGGAGAGGCGCATCACCATGAAATCGCTCTGTTGGGTTGTCTTGATGGGCGTCATGGCGCTGGCCGGCTGTGCCACGCAGAGCGACATGTACGGTCTGGATGCACGCTTGGCCGCCGTGGAACAGCAAAATGCCAGCCTTCAGAAACGCCTCGCAAAATTCGACCGCGTCCAGACCGCCACGGACCAGAAGCTCCGGGACCAGACGGCCGTGCTGTACGCAACCCTGGACAAGGTCCAGGAGGACATCCGGCTGTTGAGCGGCCGGCTCGACGAAACCGAGTATCTGCTCAAAAAGCGGCTCAACGCGGTGCGCAAATCCGGGACCGCCGGGGAATCGCAGGCCGGCACCATCGAGCAGCGCCTGTCGGACCTGCAGCGCCGGGTGCGGCGTATCGAGCAGTACCTGAGCCTGGAGGCGGCCGCACCCGGTGGCGGAGCGCCGCCGGCCGCCGCTGCCCAGGCCCCCCGCCTTAACCTTTCGCAGAACGAACTCTACCTCAAGGCCAAGCAGACCTTCGACGCCGGGGACTATGCCGGGGCGCGGGCCGCTTTCCAGGATTTCCTGAAGCGCTTTCCCAAGGCCAAGAATGCGGACAACGCCCAGTTCTGGATCGGCGAGACCTATTACCGCGAAAAGTGGTACGAAAAGGCCATCCTGGAATACCAGAAGGTCATCGAGAAATACCCCAAGGGCAACAAGGTGCCGGCGTCGCTGCTGAAACAGGGGTTGGCATTTTACAACATCGGCGACAAGGCCAACGCCCGCCTGATTCTCAACGAGCTCATCGCCAAGTATCCGCATTCCCGGGAAGCCAAGATTGCCAAGAAGAAACTCAAAAGTTTCTGAAGCGGCGGCCGTTTTTCCTCTCCATCGGGTCCTTTTCCCCGTCCGCCACAGGCGGAAACGCGCACGGCCACTCCCCCCTTCCGTCGTGCTCACGCAGCGATGTTTTCATGGCGACGATTAAAATCATCGGCATCGACCCGGGCTTGGCTGCTACCGGCATCGGGGTGGTGCGGGGCAGCGGGGTGCGCGTCGTCAGCTACTCGTCGGGCTGCATCCGCACGTCCAAGGCGGAAGCGCTGGCGCACCGCCTGGCCGGCATCTACGACTGCCTGTCCCGGGTGCTGGCGGACGAGTGCCCCGACGCCATGATCGTGGAGGACGTGTTTTCCCTTGATCGTTACCCCAAATCCGGGATAACCTTGGGAAAAGTCTGCGGTGTCATCCTGCTGGCCGGACAGCGCGCCGGGGTGCCGGTGAGCGAGGTTCCCGTGCGGGAGGCCAAGCAGATCCTGACGGGTAACGGCAACGCCAGCAAGGAGCAGCTGGAGAAGGCCGTGCGCCACATGCTGGGCGCCGCCGAACCCATTCGTCCCTTTCACGCCTCTGACGCCCTGGGCCTGGCGCTGGTGGGGCTGTACCGCTTCGATCCCCACGGACGCCGGTCGCCCGGTGTGCCGGGCAACGGAGAACCACCGCCATGATCGGCTATCTGGAGGGCAAGCTCCTCAAGATCGAGGAGGACCGGATCCTGCTGCTGGCGGGCCAGGTGGGCTACGAGGTCATGCTGCCGGCCTTCGTGATGGAGACTGTGCGTCGCAGGACGCCCGGGGATGCGCTGTCGCTGTACATTTACTACCAGCAGACCGAGCGGCAGCCCAAGCCGGTGCTGATCGGGTTCAACCACGAGCTGGAGAAGGACTTCTTTCAGCGTTTTATCAGCGTCGAGGCCATCGGCGCCATCAAGGCCGTCAAGGCCATGACGTTGCCGGTGCACGAGATCGCGGCCGCCATCGAGTCCCAAGACGTGGCGCAGCTCAAGCGACTCAAGGGCATCGGTGAGCGCACCGCGCGCAAGATCATCGCCTCGCTGCGCGGCAAGATGGACCCCTTCGTCCGGAGCGGCGCCGGGCGGCCCGCGCAGCAGCGTTCCCCGGAACTGGTGGACGCGGTTCTGGAGGTGCTGGTGGAGCAGCTGGGGTACAACCGCGGCGAGGCCCGCCGGATCATCGACGAGGCCCTGGAGCGCAACCCGGCCATCGCGGCGCCCGAGGCGCTGCTGGACGAAATCTTTCGTGCCGCCTAGACCCGGCCGGCGCGCTGATCCGCGCCGGGGCGGGTTGTAACCCTTGAAGATGCATACGGAAAAAAACCGATGGCGGAAATGGTGTTGAAACCCGGTTCCGGGAAACAGGCCATCGTGTCGGGCGCCAGCCTGGCCATGGACGAAGAGCCCGAACTGCTGTCCCTGAGACCGGAGCGCCTGGACGATTACGTGGGCCAGCCCGAGGTCATCGAGACGCTGCGGATCGCCATCGAGGCGGCCAAGAAGCGCCGCGAGCCGCTGGACCACATCCTGTTCCACGGACCGCCCGGGCTGGGCAAGACCACTCTGGCGCATATCATCGCCGGGGAAATGGGCAGCCGGCTGACGGTCACGTCCGGTCCCGCCCTGGAAAAGGGGGGCGACCTCATCGGCATCCTGACCCACCTGGAAGAGGGGGACGTGCTGTTCGTCGACGAGATCCACCGCACCTCCAAGACGGTGGAGGAATTCCTCTATCCCGCCATGGAGGATTTCGCCGTGGACTTCGTTTTCGACAAGGGCATCCACGCCCGCAGCCACCGCTTTCACCTCAATCGCTTCTCGCTGGTGGGCGCTACGACGCGCGTGGGACTGCTGTCGGCACCCCTGCGGGACCGGTTCGGCATCTTCCGCAGCCTGGATTTCTACAGCGAAGACGATCTGGTGCGCATCGCCAGGCGTTCGGCCTCCCTGCTGGAGGTGGCCATCGACGCCGACGCCGCGCAGGAGCTGGCGCGCCGCTCGCGGGGCACCCCGCGCATCATCAACCGGCTGCTCAAGCGCGTGCGCGATTACGCCGAGGTAAAGGGCGACGGCACCATTACGCGGCCGGTGGTGCAGGCCGCGCTGGCGCTGGAAGGCGTGGACCAGGAGGGGCTCACCGATCTGGACCGACGCTACCTGAGGACCATCATCGAGTTTTACGACGGCGGACCGGTGGGCATCGAGGCCATTTCGGCCACCCTGCAGGAGGAATCCGACACCTTGGTGGACGTGGTGGAGCCTTACCTGCTCAAGACCGGGATGGTGCTGCGCACCTCGGCTGGGCGACGCGCCAGTCAGCGCGCGTACCGGCACCTGAACCTCGACGGCCCCCAGCGCAGGCTTTTTTGACGTCGACCATGGCCGTTATCACGCTGCTCACCGATTTCGGAACGCGGGACGAGTACGTCGGTGCCATGAAAGGGGCGATCCTCTCCGTCGCCCCGCAGGTCACCCTGGTGGATATCAGCCACGAGGTCCCTCCCCAGGACGTGGGACGGGCGGCCTACCTGCTGGAGGGCTATCACCGCTATTTCCCCGCGGGGACCGTTCACGTGGTGGTGGTCGATCCCGGAGTGGGCGGATCGCGCGCCATCGTGGCGGTCCGCACCGGAGAGTACACCTATCTGGTGCCGGACAACGGGGTGCTGACGCGCGTCCTCGGCGAGGCGGCGCCGCAGGCCGCGGTGCGGGTGGAAAACCGGGCGTTTTTCCGGCCGCAGGTGAGCCGCACTTTTCACGGCAGGGACATCTTCGCCCCCGTGGCCGCCCACCTGGCCGCCGGCACCGATATCCACGAACTGGGCCCCCGGATCGCCTGTGACGACTTGGTGCGTCTGGATATTCCGCCCGCGGTGATCACCGGCGGGGGCGAGGTGAGGGGAGTCGTGATGACCTTTGACCGCTTCGGAAACGCGCTCACCAACATCAGCGGGGAGCAGCTTGCCGCTCTGCCGGATGCCGGAAAGTTCGAGGTATGCCTGGGCGGATGCCGCATCGTAGGACTGTCGTCGAGTTACACCAGCGTGCCGCCAGGCCAGGCGCTGGCCCTGGTGGGCAGCCGCGGATACCTGGAGATCGGGATCAACTGCGGCAGCGCCCGCGAGGTGCTCGGCTTGGCGGTGGGGGACCCGGTCCGAGTGCGCGTGCCGTCGCCACTCCCGGTTTGAAAAATGTCAAACATGCGAGGATTTTCCGTGGGCAGGAAACCGTCCGACAACATCACCATCATCGACGAGGGGCTTACCGTGGAGGGCGACATCAGCGGAGACGGTGAACTGATCATCAAGGGGACTGTGCGGGGAGCCCTCAGCGGTGAACGGGTGACCATTGCGGCCGGCGGGGCGGTGATTGCCGACGTCCAGGCCGCGCGGATGACCATCGCCGGCCGCTGCCAAGGCAAGGTGAAGGTCGACGGGGAGGTCGCGGTGCTGGCCTCGGGCAGCTGCCGGGGGGAAATCCACTGCATGGACCTGGTGGTGGAGGAGGGCGCGCACCTGAATGCCCGTGTGCGTTGCGGCCGGCCGTTGTCCGGTCAGCCGGTCGGGCGGAAGCAGGCCAAAAGCGGAAAGTGATCCGAGGGGTAGCGCCCCTCGAAGCGCTCCCGCACCACGCGGGCCTGCAGGACCTCGAGTTTTCCCCGGTAGAGTATCCAGTCGATGGCGCGGCCGTCACTGCGGCCGGTGAAGCCGTGGTGGGTGCCGGGGCACGTGCCGCCGAAGGCATCTTCGAACCCGCCCTCCTTTTCCCCCGTCCCGGTCAGCAGGCGATAGCAGGGGCTGCTGCGGTCCGCGTTGAAATCCCCCATCAGCAGCACCGGTGTCTCCGGCGGCAGCGGCGCGAGCCGCGACAGGATCAGGCGTGCGCTGTCCAGCTGCACCTGCGGGTCGAAATCCAGGTGGGTGTCGACGCAGGCCAGCCGGTGCCCGCGGTATCGGAACAGCCCCAGGGTGCACTGCCGTGGCCAGCGGCTGGCACGAAAACGGCTGGGCACGTCCGGCGTGGGGCTCAGGAAGAAATGCCGCTGCAGGGTGCAGCGCCACCGGCGGCGGTAGAAGAGGATGTTGTCTTGCCAGAAGGCGGGTGCCGGCCGGCGCTGCCCGATGAAAGCGTGTGCCGGCAGGATGCGGCGCAGGAAGTCCAGCTGGAAATTGTTGACCTCCTGCAGGGCGATGAAATCCGGGTCGTAGCGCGCCAGCAGCGGCGGGAGGCACTTTTTTCGAAATTGCCAGCCGTTGGGACCGTCGTCGGCACGCCCGAAACGCAGGTTCAGCGTCATGGCGGTGAAGGTCGTCGCTTCCCGGCGGGCGCCGTCGGAGCTGTCGGGTGACGCCGTGCTCATGCGCCCGCCGCGAAAACGCGGGGCCAGCCCGGATCCAGCAAAACCCCCCTGAAGTTGTCGAAGGTCAGATCGCCGAAAGACAGCCCGAGACTGGCTCTGAGATGGTCGAACATTTCCAGGTAATTGGCCAGGATGCGCTCTTGCCACGGCAGATGCAGCCTGCGGGCGAGGTCCTCGATGGCCGGCCGGGGGCCCTCGATTTCCAGGAAAGTGCCCATGGGGAGGGCGTCCAGGCACAGCAGGGCCTGTTGGCAGGCAAAGGTTTCGCGCCACTTCTCATACACCCGCGTGCGCCGGAACCCGATGGCTTCCAGGATGCCGGCCATGGTGTCGAAATCGTCGACGGCTACTTCCAGCTCGCGCAGCACCTTGAAATCGGCGTCCGCGGTGGGGGGCACGGACTTGAAGGTCAGCCGCACGGCCTTGTCCTTTCGCAGGCGCAGCAGGGCCTTGCGGGCCTCCAGGGAGCGGCGGGAGTCGTCGTAGCAGTGGTTGCGCTCGAAAACGCGGCCGAGGCTGCGGCAGCCCAGGGCGGCAATGGCGCGGCGCAGCTCGTCGGGGTTTTCGACACAGAATTTGACTTCGATTTCCAGATGGTCCATAATGACGACGCCGGAAGGTCAGCGGTTGCGTTGAATACCGCCGGGCAGCATAGACATATTTTTTTCTTGACACAAGCCCGAATTTCCTTTAATAGTGCCAAATTCTTTTGGCCGGGTGTTTTTCGAAACGCCTGCGGGCCGCTTTTTTCAGTACACAGAGATCGATATTTCAAAAAGTTACGGGAGTCGACAGGTGAAAAAATATACATACAGCGCCAAAGCATCCGACAATCCGGGCAAATGGTACCTGGTGGATGCCGACGGGGCCGTTCTGGGCCGGCTGGCCAGCCAGATCGCCGCCCGTCTGAGGGGCAAGCACAGCACGCTCTTCACGCCCCATGTGGATACCGGTGACAGCATCATCGTCATCAATGCCGAGAAGGTCAAACTCACGGGCCGCAAGTGGAAGCAGAAGACGTATTACCGGCACAGCGGTTACATCGGCGGTCTCAAGGAGATCAGCGCCGAGAAGCTGCGTGAAAAACGGCCCGAGGACATCATCCGTTTCGCCGTCAAGGGCATGCTGCCCAAGAACCGGCTGGGGCGCAGGCTCTACAAGAAACTGAAGGTCTACGCAGGGGACCAGCATCCCCATGAAGCCCAGAATCCAGAGGTGCTGTCGCTGTAAACGCGCCAAGCAGAAATCACGCGGGGAACATTCGATCAATGGAACAGGAAAACGTCTTTTACGCCACAGGAAAACGCAAAACGGTGACGGCCCGCACCTGGCTGATGCCGGGCAGCGGCAACATCACCGTCAATGACCGGGAACTGGACGACTATTTCAAGGTCGAGAGCGCCAAGCAACTGCTCAAACAGCCCCTGGCCCTGACCAACACCCTGGAGAGCTTCGACGTGCGCGTCTACGTCAAGGGCGGCGGCTATTTCGGCCAGGCCGGGGCCATTCGGCACGGCATCTCGCGGGCCCTGGTGAAAGCCAACCCCGATCTGCGCACCGCCTTGAAGAAGGCGGGCTTCATTCGCCGCGACCCGCGGGTCAAGGAGCGCAAGAAATACGGCCAGAAAGGCGCCCGCGCGCGGTTCCAGTTCTCCAAGCGCTGATCCGTTTTTTTATTGCACGACTTTTGGGGGGAAGCCGGGTGCCGGTTTCCCCTTTTTTATTCCACCACGACCACGTCCTGCGCGGCGCACGTGAGCTGCCTGAGACCCGCGGCCGTGACCACGTGGGTGTTCTCGATTCCCACCACCCCCCTTCCCGGAAACACCAGTTTGGGTTCCAGGGCGACCACCATGTTTTCTTCGAGCAGCGTGTCCCGGCCCCGGGCCAGGAACGGGTACTCGTCGAGTTCGATCCCCACGCCGTGGCCCACGAAGGGCACGCGCGCCCCGTCCACACCCATGAAATACTCGTCGTAGCCGGCTTCGGCCGCCAGCGCGCAGGCCTGTTCGTAGACCTGTCCGGCGGTCCGGCCGGGCCTGACTTCCTCTTTCAGGGATTCCTGGAGGCCGAGCATGGCCGCGTGGGCCCGCAGCAGGTCTTCGGCCGGTTCGCCCAGGCAGTAGATGCGGGTGTGATCCGCCAGGTAACCCTGGTAGCCGAAGGCGTAGTCCACCAGGATGGGCTCGTGGCGGCCGATGGGCCGGAAACCGGCTCCCTGGGCCACGGCCCGCCCGGGGCCCATGCCGCCGGTGGGTGAGGACAGGTAGCTGGGTACGGCCGCGGCGGGGCCGGCCATCAGGTGCCCGTAGAAGATTTCCGCCCCCCAGAGCCGCATGCGCACGATGCCTTGGTGACCCAAGCGGCGGGCCTCGGCTTCCAGGCGGCCAGCCAGTTCGATCTCGGTCATGCCCGGGCGCAGCAGGCCGGGGACCTGCGCCGCCAGCTTGTCGGCCAGGCGGGCCGCGTGTCCGATGCGTTCCAGTTCGAAGGCCGATTTCACCATGCGTGTCAGCCGGATGGCGTGGGAGACGTCGACGATCTCGACCCCCTCGAAGAGGCGGCGCAACGCCAGGTAACGGGCGGCCGGCAGCACGTCCAGCTCCAGGCCCAGGCGGGCGTGCGGGAAGCAGCCCCGCTCCCGGAGCCGCTTCGGCACCTCCCGTGACGACGCGATGACCGCCACCTGTTCGAGACCGCTTTCGTGCCGGGCGCGTTGCGCATGACGGTGGGCCATGAGAAACGCTTCCCCCTCGGCCGGTATGTAGAGATGGCACTGCTGAACGGTGTCGGCGAAATAGAACAGGTCGCTGTTCTGTAGCATCAGGGCGCCGTCCATCCCGAGACGCTGCAGGCGTGCCTGAAAACGGCGGATGCGTGCCGCAAGCTCACTGCGTGGCGTGGCAATGTCCAGGTTGTACGGCATCGGTTTCCCTCCTGAGTGTCCCGCTTCGCAGATACGGTGACGCCTCGAAACCGTCGAGGCGCGGAAACTTCGGCACGTCGGGGCAGGTCACGGTTTCGGCGGCGCACGCGGACGGGGGCGTCGGTGGATGATGGCCGTCGTCCGGATGAGCCGGGGCCACCGTATGTTTGCCGCAAACTAACAGATGGGCGGCCCCGCTGCAAGGTCGAGTTGACAGGCGGCCCGCAGCTGATTATTTCAAAATAAAAAAGCAGGTTGTCCATGAAAGGAGGTGCTGTTGCCATGCTGCATTGCGATCGATGCCAGGCCGAGATCCCCGAGGCCGAGTCACATGTCCACTTGGGCCAGACCCTGTGCGAGGACTGTTACATGGACACCCTCTCGCCGGCCAGAACCTGCGACCCGTGGGCGGTGCACAGCGCCAAGACCATGGCGGGAAGCGGGGCCGGTGCGTCCGAACTGACCGAGATCCAGCGGCGGATCCTTCGCCTGCTGGCCGAGTCCGGCGGCCTGCCTCTGGATGAACTCTGTCGGCGCCTGGAGATGAAACCGGCCGATGTGGAGCGGCAGATCGCCGCCCTGCGCCACATGGAAAAGGTGCGCGGCGCACTGGTCGACGGCGTGCGCCTGATCCGTCTGTGGTGACGTCTCCTTCCGGATAAAGCCCCGCCCGGCCGTCGGCGCCCGCAACCCTTCACGCCCCCGGTGTGCGGGCTTTTTTCTTTTCAAGATTTCAACGCGGTTGCCGATATCTGAATCAGGAGGTCTTCATTCACACCCCGAGAGGGTGTGGGGATGAAACTGAATGTCAGAATCACCCTGATAGTGGGCCTGTTGCTGGTGGTGGTGAGGGCCGTCGCCATGGGAGCGGTGGCCGTGTGGCAGATCCGCCAGACGGGCAAAATGGTCGTATCCCGCATCGAGAAGCTGGCGACGGTACCGTTGCACGGCTACGAGAGGACGGCCGTCGAGGGCAGAAATCCTTTCGCCTTGAACCGCTGGTCCGAAAAAAGGGATTTTATCCGCAGTCAGGTCCAGACCGCTGTGAGCGTTCTTAAAAGGGCCTGACCCCGGCGCACAGCGTAGGACCACCGCCCTGATCGAAGTCGCCACCGGCAAGATCCGCCAAGGAGCCGATCTTGCGGCCGCGACCAACCAGGTTTTTGCCTGGGTCACCAAGAGTGCCCACAAGGTGGGCAAAGCTGGTAGGCGAAATCGCGGCAGCCTCCGGGAGACAGGCCCAAGGGACCGAGCAGATATCGTCTGCGGCGGCGGAAATGGATCAAGCCATCCCGCAGAACGCGGCTCCGGCGGAAGCGTTCGCCTCGGCCTCCGAGCAGCTCGACGACCAGACCGAGCAGATGCGTTTGTTCGTGAACGAACTCCAGCTCCTGGTGGGCCAAGGGGCCGGGCGGCGCCAGAACCCGCGGAACGCTTCCGCGGAAGGGACTGCGGTGCAGGCGCCGGTAGTCCCTCCGGGTGCCGCTGGCGCCGATGAACGTCTCTCGCCCGAACAGGCGATTCCGCCGACGGAAGACGACTTCAGGGACTTTTAGGAGGGCGGGCAAGGGGGGCTGGAATCAGGCGTACACGTCCACCCGTCGCCCCTTGAAGGGAACGTCGGCCGCGCCCGCCGCGTGGCCCCCTGGACCGTAAGACTTTCCAGCGGTTGGGCGCCATCGGCCGCAGGGGGGCGCTGCGGGCCGACCGGCCGCTGCCGCCGGGCCGGCGGACGTGAGCAACCGTCCCGTCGGAACGGATGCCGACTTTTGCCGGGCGCTGTCTCGGGCAATGAGTGGGTAGCGGGTGTCGATTTTCACCTGGATCCCCCGGAAGTCGATTCAGGATACACTATAGCCCACCGCCGCCCGGAGGTAAAGCCCTTCGACGGCGATTTTTGTCGTTCGTATTACAATATTTGCGACTCTGCAGCGTAATGGCCGCAAAGCGCTTTCCCCGGGAAAGGCTACCGGACCGCTTCCGGCGGGCAATACGGCGCGGGCAGGGGGGAGGGTTGGTAAATGCACGATTCTTGCATACCGTGAAAGGGGTAGGACGCCGAAAGACACAACCTGTTTCTGAAAGACCTATGGAGACAACACCATGAGCAGTTTCATCGGATCCATTGTCCGGGGAATCGAGGCCCCCGCTTTTACGGGTTCGGAGCGGCAGAAGCTGTCCACGCCGCCAGCGGTGATCTCCGACGGGGACGCCTCCCAGGCCATGCAGCAGATCACCCCGCCGCCGGCCAGGGTGTCCCACAGCCCGGAAAGCGAGCGGGTACGGGATCAGGGCCACGGCATGAGCGACGGCCGCGGCATGGAAGCCGAAGGTGCCGAGGTGGAAATCGAGGAGCGCAAGTTCGATTTTAAAGACGGTCAGCTGACGGTCAAGGTTTACGACCGCCACGGCAAATTGCTGCGCCAGGTACCTCCCGGTTACGTCCCGCTGGACCTGTCCGCCTGAACGCCACAACTGCTGATCTACGGTACCGGAGCGGCCGAAACGGTCCCGGCCGGCGACCGTTGAACGGTGTCCACCGCCCTTTTTTCCTCCGCTGCCCATCGTCCGGCCGCAGCAGGCCCCGCCGTGTTCGGAGCCGGGACCGCCGGGACGAACAATGGCTGCAGATTCCGGCGATTGCCTCCCATCGGGGGTTAAAGCTTCCCACCCTTCTGCCGATAATCCAGATAGAAAAATTTGGACCTCCGCCGTGGGGTGCGTGATGCCCATGGTACCCGCCGGGTGACCCGCGCAGGTCGTGTGGCGGCACGGGCGGCGGAAGGCTCCAAGCAAATCGGTATGTTGAAGAGGACAGCATGGATCTGGCGACAATCATCGGGCTGGTAGGAGGATCTGGATTGGTCCTGTCGGCCATTATCATGGGCGGCAGTGCCAAGATTTTTCTGAATATTCCCGGGATGCTGATCGTGTTTGGCGGCACGCTGGCCGTATCCTTCATCAAGTTTTCCATGGGGGACGTGATCAATTCCATCAAGGTCGCCATGAAGGCCTTCATGGCCAAGCTGGACCCGCCCGAAAAAGTCATCGATGAGATGATCTCCTATGCCAAGATCGCCAAAAACGAGGGGCTCATCGCGCTGGAGAGCAAGAAACCCAAGGATGCCTTCGCAGCCAAGGCCCTGCGCTATCTCTCCGACGGGCTCGACCAGGGGCTCATCGAGGACATGCTCAACAAGGACATCGAAATCATGCTCCAGCGTCACGCCACCGGACAGGGCGTCTTCAAGGGCATGGGCGACTCCGCGCCGGCCTTCGGCATGATCGGCACGCTCATCGGTCTGGTGCAGATGCTGGCGAGCATGGATAACCCCAGCAGCATCGGTCCGGCCATGGCGGTGGCCTTGCTGACCACGCTTTACGGTGCGCTGGCGGCCAACTTTATCTGCATGCCGCTGGCCGACAAGCTGGCGCTGCGCAGCCAGGAGGAATTGGTCAACAAGCGCATCATTCGCGAGGCCGCCGTGGGGATCGCCAAAGGAGTCTCGGCCATGGTGCTGGAAGAATCTCTCAAGATCTATCTGTCCCCCAAGAGCCGCAACGGCAAGAACGCGGAAAAGGGCGCAAAGAAGAAGTAAAGTAAAATGGGTGAACCTCAAGCCATCAAACAGGAGGAGGCGGGTGCACCGGCCTGGGTCGTCACATTCGGCGACCTGATGAGCCTGCTGCTGTGCTTCTTCGTGCTGTTGCTGTCCTTTTCAGAGATGGATCGCCAGAAGTACAAGGAAGTCGCCGGTTCCCTCAAGGAGGCTTTCGGGATCCAGCGCAAGACCCAGGCCTGGGATTCGCCCCGGGGGGAACGCATCATCGCGCGCGATTTCGACCGGCAGCTGAACCTGACCAAGGACATCGAGGCCGAGGCGGCCAAGAAAAAGCTGATCGAGGAAATCGAGTCCCTCTTCCCCGAGGACATCAAGGGACTCATCAGTGTGACCGACGAAAACGGTGAGATCATCATCCGCCTGATGGGCGAGACGACGTTCGACTCCGGCAAGGCCGAGATCCGACCATCTACCCGGCCGCTGCTCATCAAGATTGCAAGGGTTCTGAAAAAAGCCAAAGGCGAAATCATCATCGCCGGGCACACCGACAACGTGCCCATCGTCGGAGGGCCCTTCCATTCCAACCTCTACCTCTCCATCGCACGCGCGGCATCCGTGGCCGAACTGTTCATCAAAGACGCCGGCTTCGATCCCCGGCGCATCGCCACCATGGGATTCGGTGAATACCGGCCGGTCAAATCCAACGCCACCTGGCAGGGACGCCAGTCCAACCGCCGCGTGGAAATCATCCTCAGCGACCGCCCGCTGATGGAGACGGACAAATCTCCGGACACGGCGGTGTCGAAAAGATCCGTGGCGGCGGACAGCCATCGTGCGAAACCCTGAGAGACGGCCTGCCGAAGCAAAAAATACTGAAGAAAATCACAAGTAATTTCAGATCCGGGTGCCCGGCGGCGCCGGACCGGTATCCGAATGCACCACGGATGCGGCTATTCAGAGCAGCGTCAGATGGCGATGCCCGTTCGGTGAAGAGGAGCCCGGTTCGGTGGACGACAGATGGCGCTGCCGGATGTTCATGATCTGACGCGCGATGGCCGAGATCCGCAGGGCCTCGTCGTTGATCTTTTCCAGTCGGGTATGGCGGGTGGAACCTTCCTCGGTGTCCATCAACAGTAGTTGGACGTATCCTGAAATGGTCATCAGCGGCTGGGCCAGTTCGTGGCAGACCGATCCCGCTGAGTGCAGCGCGTCGGTCAGCCGCTTGATTTCCGCCAGGAGGTGTCTGCGGGACTGCTCTTCGCTTTCGTCGCGGAAGGTCAACAGCACGGCCGGCAGCCCGTTGTGGACGACGCAAACGGCGGAGAGATCCAGCCGACGGGAACGTTTTTTCGCCAGCGGAAGGTGGAAACGGGCGTCGGCGCAGCGCTGCTGGAGGCGCAGAGTATTGGCGATCAGGATGCGGAGGGCACACCGGCGGCAGTGTTGGTCCTCGCCGCCCTCGGAGCAGATGGCATCCCGGACGCAGCTGCAGCCCAGCACCCGGCAGAGCGAGTCGCTGCGTCCCGCCGGAGGGGTGCCGCGACGGTAACGGGCCATGGCCCCGTTCCGCCACAGGACGCTTCGGTCGTCCTTTACCACCACCACCGGGCTTGACAGCCGGGACAGGAGCATCTGCAACTCAGGAGAAAAGATCAACCCGTTTTCGAGGTCCGTCATGTCCGCTGTCCCGCCGGTGCCGCTTCAATGGACACCGGCTTTCTCGGGAACACCCGTCGGGGGTGGGCCGGCAGGCTTCAGCTGCGTTCGGCGCGGTTTCCGGCCGGCTCGCCCCCGGCTTCACCGGAGGTCTCCTCCGGTGCCGGCAGGGCGGGGAGCGCCTGCCCGCCGGCTGGAGACTTGTCCAGCGGGACGAGGCGCGAGCGGGTACGCCGCCGGTCGACCCCCTTGCGCCGGTCGGTGCCTTTGCGCCGTTCCGGTCCGTTGTAAGAGGAGGTGATCCAGCGCCGATCGAAACCCGATCGCCGGTTCGACCGTTTCCTGCGGTTTGCGGGTGCCGTCTTCATAATTGCCTTTCCGGCCGGGGACCGTTGCCGTCAGGGCGCGGGTTCCGGCCTGGATGAATTATCCGCATTTTGGCGCCAAACTTTAGGAGACTCCCGCTGCGGCCCCAGCGCCCGGTGCCGTCCTCAAGTTTGCCCGCAGCGGGGCGATAGCTAGAGGGGGAGATCAGTCTCATTTTCATTGCCTCTGGAAGGAACGAAATTCGTGATCGACAGCGGAGCCATCAGTGCCCAGTCAGGGCCCTCACCCGGGGGAGACCTCGTTCGGGACGACCTGCTGAAGGTCGGTGACCGGCTGACGGTCCAGGTGCTCAAGGCCGACGGAAACCAGGTGCTGGTGGCCTTCGGGCGCTTCAAGGCGCCCGCTGTGGTGGACTTCACCGTACAGGCCGGGGATCGCATCCAGGTACTAGTGACCGGCATGCAGGACGGGAGACTACGCCTGCAGCTCGCCGATGCCCTGCCGCAGGGTGCAGGATTCGCCGGGCAGACGGGGCCCGCGGGTGGGGTGCTGACACCGGGCGGTCTGCCTACCGGCGATATTGCAGCCGTCCCCTTGACCCTGCCAACGGTCGGCGATCTGTTCAACCTCAAAAACGAAATCGCCGGCCTGTTGCTTTCCGCCCGGGGAGCCGGCGGCCTCCCGGACGGTGCCGACGACCTGCCGGCCCTGCTGGGCCGCATCGCCCGCAACATGAGCCCCCTGCCTCTGGAGGGCGGAAGCGCCGAGCTGGCACCCCGGATCGAATCCGGAGTGGACGATTACGGCGTATTTTTTGAAAAGAAGCTGGAGACGCTGATCGCCGGGCTGATCAAAAACAGGACGGACGGTCCGCTGTGGCAGCATCCCGAGGTGCGCGCATTGATGGAGCGGGACATGAAGCCCAATCTCCTGCGGCTGCAGCGTGCGTTCGCAGATATCGAGGGATGGCTGTCGGGCCCCGTGCGAAAAAAGACGGCCGGTGTAAAGCAGCTGCTGGAGGGATTGCTGACGGATATCGAACAGCAGCAGGAGCGGGCGGTCCGCCTGCGGTCCGTGGCGCGCAGTCTGCAGGCGTCGGTGTACACCGCCGGCCTGCAAAAACCCGCCGAAACGACGGGATCGGACACCCCACAGGTGTTCACCTACCAATTCCCGTTGCCTGACAACGACAGCCGCCTGCGCCTGAAGGTCTACTACACCCCCGGCGGCGGAAAGCACGCCCGGCAGGGCAATCGCCTCTCGCTGCTGCTTTCCATGGGCACTCTGGGCGACGTGCGTACCGACTTTTTCCTGCTGCACAGCAACTTGGAGATCACCTTTTACGTGGCCGACGAGCGAGTTCGCGATCTGGTCCAGGAGCACCTTTCGCTCCTGGAGCCCGCCGTGGAACCCCTTTTCGCTGGGCTCCACGTCAGGGTGCTGGTCTCCAAACCCAAGATCGAGCGCTTCGAAGCCCAGGACTGGATCCGGCCGGGCGACCGGTTGGTGGACTACCGGGCATGAAAAAGGATACCCCTAGAAGTGCGGTGGCCCTGAAGTATCAGCCCGGGCATGACCGGGCGCCGCGGGTGGTAGCCAAGGGGCGCGGGGTGGTGGCCGAGCGAATCCTGGAAGTCGCCGGGCGCTGCAATGTTCCCGTGCGCGAGGACCCCGAACTGACCCGCATGCTGGAAGTTCTCGATCTGGACCGCGAGATCCCGGCCGAACTGTACCGGGCCGTGGCCGAAGTGCTGGTGTTCATTTATCGGCTGAACCGGAAGGCTGCGGGATGACGGGCGCCCCCGCCCGGGCGGCAGCCACGCGTGCGACTTCCGGGGCGGGAATGTTGCGCAGCATGTTGTTGAATTTTTCGGCGTTGCGTTTCATCAGTACCAGCGCGGGGTATGACGGTGCGCCCATGGTGTGTAGGAAGATGTAGTCGGTGAGCGGCCTGGGCGCCGTCTCCTCACGGGCGGCGGCATGCCACAGGAGCCGGGGACGCTGCTCCGCGGTACGGTAGACCCAGATCTCCTGCGCCACCACAGCGGTTTCGAAATCGCTTCCCTCGAAATAGGCGTTGACGCGGCCGGCGATGAAACGGGTGCAGCCGTTGAGCCGGGCCAGGTCATTCATCGCTTGCAGGTCCAGCCCGATGCCGTCCAGATCGGTCAGAATCATGCCGACGGTAGCGGTACTCTGCAGGGCGTCGGCCATGCACTGGGCGGCGGTGCGGCCCACTCCGGGGGCATAGTAGGGTTCCGCGAAGCGAAACACTAGGGTGCGGGCGGAGGCCAGCGCGTTGCTGACGGGATGGGCAAAGATGGACTCGGGATATCCCACTGGCGGCAGCTCCACCGTGGTCCGGTAGGCGCAGGCGCTGCAAAGCACCAGCAGGGCGGCGGCGAATAACAGAAAACGGGCCGAATGTCGCATGGGGGTTCCGTCGGGTTGATGGTTCCGGTAACCAGTGAACCGCGTGGCGACCGGTGCCAAGCGGTGCTGTTTTCCATACATTCAAGTTTTATACCATGTGCGACGGATGATGCACGGAAATTATCGATATCCCGCGATGGCGCATTGATGGGTTGTAAAAACTGTAATTTCAATGGGTTGAGGCTTGCGTGGACGATTCTCCAAAGGACGCCGGAGTGGATCGAACGAAAGCCCGGCACCCGGAACGTCGATTGTTTGACGGAGGGGGAAAAATTTGCCGCACCACCCGTCGCCGCGATGACCGGGGGCGATCGGCAAAAATTGCCCATGTCACCGTCTGGCGGGACAGCTCAATCGCTATCTATCAGAAATAGCAATATATATTTTGTTGTGCAAATTTTTTCGCAAGTGGCAGGTAAATTGCAATTATACCGGGTGACAGCACCCAACAGCCTGTGAGCCGCACAGGGAAAGGAGACGCAAAGCGCCATGAAAATCGATTCAATCAACAGCCTGTCCGGCAGCCCGTCGCCGTCGGTCAACCGCCCGGAGGAAACCCAGGGCGACGACTTCAAAAGCATCCTGGAAGACAAGATGGCGTCCCCCCCGGTGGAGGACAACGACGAAACGCGGCCGTCTTCGGGCGCCGAGATGATACCGGACATCGCCTTTCCGACCGTTCCTCCGGCCAGCGACGGGGATCTCGTTGGACAGGTGGAGGATTTTCTGGACACGCTGGAGAACTACCAGCAGAAGCTGATGGATCCCGACACGAGCCTGAAGGAACTGTCGCCGCTGGTGGAGCAGATCCAGAGCGAAGGGGAAAATCTGGCCGACGCCCTGGAAGGGCTGCAGGCCGATGACGGGATGCGGGACATTCTGAGCCAATTGCTGATCACCTCTTCGCTGGAAATGATTCGCTTCAACCGTGGCGACTATATCGCTTAGCCGCTCGTTCGGGGGGCGTTTTTCGGTCAAGTTTTACTTCCGGCCGCCGATGATAGTCATGACGGTTACGGAAATGGACCCGCCGGTGCAGCCGCCGTCTTTCAGGCGGCCGGGGCGCTGCGGCGGTCTTTGCGAACGCCCGGGACCAACGGCCGATAAACAGAAAGAGACCCATGGAAGAATTCGCCCGAACTGAGGACCAAAAAGAAGGAAAGTACCTGACCTTTCCCCTGGCCGACGAAGAGTACGGGATCGGCATCCTGAAAGTAAAAGAGATCATCGGCATGCTGCCCGTGACGGCCGTTCCCAAGACGCCGGAATTCGTCAAAGGGGTCATCAACCTGCGGGGAAAAGTCATCCCCGTGATCGACCTGAGGCTGCGTTTCGCCATCGAGGCGCGTGCATACAGCGACCGCACCTGCATCATCGTGGTCGAGGTGGAAGGGCAGTCCGGCCAGATGCTGATCGGCATCGTGGTCGACGCCGTGTCCGAAGTGCTCAACATCGCTTCCGAGGAAATTGAGCTGCCGCCGGCGTTCGGCACACGGCTAAATACCGACTACATCCTCGGGATGGCCAAGATCGACGGACATGTCAAGATCCTGCTGGACATCGACCGGGTGCTGAGTACCGGGGAGATGGCCCAGCTGGAAGCCCTGAGCTGAACCGCTGACCCTGCCTGCGGCGGCATCCGGGCGGGCCTGACGGCCCGCTGCAGCGGAGTCCGCCGTCCTGTCTTTTCCCAAACACCCGCCATCCGTCCCTTTTTTTCGATTGCCATCGATCCCCGATTTTTTCGATTGCAAACGTTGCCTGAAATATGAAATAATCCCGGCATGATGACAGGGTAGCAGCAACTTCCGGCAACGCCTTTGCGGTGCCCGCCGGACGGGCGCCCGGGGCCACTCCAGACAGCGAGGTTTCATGGAACTGCAGGAATCCGTGGACATCGAGGCCAAAGTCACCGAATCGGTGCTCGACGTGTTCGACACCATGCTCTCCCTGCCGGTGGAGGCGGTCGAAGACGACGCGGCCGAATCCGGGGGAGAAGGACGCGTGGTGGGGGCCGTCAACTTCGCCGGCGATGTCCAGGGGCTTATCACGTTTGACGTGTCCGCGTCTTTTTCGAAACGGATGGCCGCCTCCATGATGGGAATCGAAGTCGATGAGATCGAAAGCGACGACGAGGTCAAGGACCTGCTGGGGGAGGTCAGCAACATCATCGGGGGCAACCTGAAGTCGGCTTTTACCGATGCCGGCCTGGACTGCAGCATCTCGACGCCCTCGATTACCCTGGGGAGCGATTTTACCATCAAGTCGCTCAACATGGATAATTTCCAGCGGTTTGCCTTCCGCTACGAGGATCACCGTATTTTCGTGGAGGTGGGTCTCAAATTCCAGAAAGCGGACGCCGGTGCGGCCCCGGGCGAAACCGCCGCCGAAGCCGCCCTGCCCAAGAATTTCGAGGCCATCGCGCGCATGGACCTCAGGAGTGCCGCCGCCGATTCGCTGGTGGAGGTCTGCGACACCATGCTCTCTATGGAAGTGGCCGTGATCGAAGAGGCGCCGCCCGCCGAAAAGTCCGAGAATTACCTGGTGGGATCGGTCAATTTCACCGGCGAGATCATGGGGATCGTCTCCATCGGGGTACCCGACGCCCTCGCGCGGCGCATGACGGCTTCCATGCTGGGCATCGAAATCGACGAGATCGAGAGCGACGACGAGATCAAGGACCTGCTGGGGGAAATCAGCAACATCGTGGGCGGCAACCTCAAGTCCTCTTTAACCGATGCCGGCATCGCCTGCCGCCTGTCGCCGCCTGCCATTACCATCGGCACCGATTTTCGCATCGAATCGCTCAACATGGAGACCTACGACCGCCTGGTTTTCGGTTTCCAAGAGCACCGCGGCGTGCTGGAAGTGGGCGTCAAGGGGCTCCAGGCCCTGAAAGATGCGGCCACGGCCGCTGGCGGCGACGATGCGCAGGCGGCACCTGACGAAGCCCCGGCCGGGGACCCGCAGCCGTCCCCCCCGGAGGCGCCCGCTCCGCCGGAGACGCCCCCCGGGGAGGCCGACCTGAAGACGCAGGTGCCTTCCCCGGAGCCGCCTGCCGAGACACCGCCTTCCGAAGAGCGCCGCCCGCCACCGGAAGCGGCCGCAGGCGGGACACCGGCACCGCGGCCCGCCCCGGAAACCGGGACGGGCGCCGGTCTTCAGGCCGGGGGCAACCTGGACGTAATTCTGGACATTCCCCTTGAGATCAGCGTGGAACTGGGCCGCACCCGTATGAAGCTCAGCCAGCTGCTGGAAATGAGCCCGGGAGCGGTGGTCGAGCTGGCCAGGCTGGACGGCGAACCGGTGGATATCCTGGCCAACGACAAAGTGATCGCCAGGGGCGAAGTCATCGTCGAAAATGAAAAATACGGCATTCGCATCACCGAGGTGCTGAGCCGGCTGGACCGCATCAAGAGCCTGCGCTAGTTCCCGCGGCGGTTCTCGGCACCGGCGGTCGCCGGCGGAACATCCTCACCCGCTTGTCTTTGTTTCCCGCCGCCTGTGTATCTCAACGGATTTCCAGGTAACGGAAAAGTCCCACCACACGGGGTGTCGCTTGGTCGGTGAAAAAGGGCGGCACGGAGGCCTTGGCGGCCCGGGCCTGCCCGATAGTGGCGTATACGCCCCACAGCACCGCGTAGCAGTCGCGCCCGTCCAGCTTCATGGGCAGAATGAACATCTTGCCCGCCGCCTTCACCTCACGAAAGGCCCGCACCACGGTGCCGGGCCGGCAGGCTACTTCCACGCTGATGCTGTACCGGCCCGGATGGCCGCGAAGATACCGCGCAAACCGGCGGGCGGCGTCCTGCAGACGGCCGCTTTGGATTTCGGCGGTCAGATCCGGCAGGCCGCCCGTGGGCGCCGGAGTTGGTGCGGCGGCTGTGGAGGCGGTTGCCGGGACGGACGGCGGGGTTTGGCCCACCGTTTCGGGGGACGCCGCGGCGGCACGCGGCGCGGCATCGGCCGTGGGGCTCGGAGGGGACGGCGGCAAAGATTTCTGGTGCACCGAAGAGGGCGCGGGCGGCGGGGCCGGATGCCCGGCGCCACCGGAAGATGCGCCGGCTGCGGCGGGTTGCGGCGCGCCGCGATCGGCTGCGGTGCCCGCTTCCTGCGTTTCAGCCGCGGCCCCGGCGGCTTTCTCCGGCGCGCTTCGGCGCGCGGTCTCTCCCGCCGGCAGGCCCTGGGGGGCGGCGGGCTTTGCGAGGTTCGCAGCCGATTCAGGCGGTGCGGCGTCTTTCGGCACCGCCCGGCGGACGGGCGGTGGGGACCCGATGGGAAAAGTCTGCCGCAGGTTCGGCGCCAGGGCGGTGTCGTCGGAGCGGAAAATGCCCAGCACCGTAGCCACGACCGCGATCACGACGGCACAGACGACCACAACGGTGAGCCGCCCCCTGCGGCCGCCCCGCGAAGGGGCGGACTGTTCCTTTTCCAGGAATTCCCGGAAGTTTTCGTCAAACTCGAAAAAATCCTGATGATTGTCGTTCTGCATTTGGATTCCGAACCACCTGAAGATACACTGCCGCCCTTCACGCCGAGATGCGCGTATTCAACATCTGTTAACACAGGATTTTCACCTTTGAAAGGGGCAGGGCGGTATTTTGCCGATGGTGGCGGGACGGACGGCACCCGTTGCCGGCACTGTTTTTCCGGCAGGGATGGAGAAGCGGGATTTTCTTGGATCAGCGGCCTTTGGGGCTGTAGGTACCGACCTTCCTGCGGCGGTCCGGGTTCTTGCGCCGGTCGTTCTTGAAGGAGAGGCGCACGATGACACCGTCGCGCACGCTTTTGCGGCGGTCCTGCCGATTCTTGCGCCGGTCACGGCGGGGTGTCTTGCGGTGCGGTGTGTTTCCGCCGCCCTTCAGGTCGTTTTTGACCCGCGGCATGTCTCCGATACGAATGTCCATGGAAGACCTCCCGGTATTTATTCTCGGCAGCGGTACCATCTCTCTTTAGCGATACACCCGCCGCCTCGTCCCTGTGGTCCGTCCCGCCATGCGGGCCCGGCTCACTTTTCGATCAGGGTGATCTCCACGCGCCGGTTGGCCTGCCGGTGGGCCACGCTGTCGTTGGGCGCCACGGGGCGGTAACTGGCGTATCCCTGGATGGTGACGCGTGAGGGGTCCACGCCGTTGGCGATCAGAAAGCGTGCCACGCTGGCCGCCCGTGCCGCCGAGAGCTCCCAGTTGGACGGAAACCGGAAGTTGCGGATGGGGGTGTCGTCAGTGTGCCCGGTCACCTGCACCCGCTGGCCCGGCTGCTGGGCGATGAAATCGGCCATGCGCAGCAGGGTGGGGCGGAACGTGTCCAGAAGGTCCGCCTGTCCCATCAGGAAGGTGATCTTTTCACTGAGGATGAACACCGGGCGCTTTTCTTCCCAGCGGACCTGAATGCCCTGTCCCGCGTTGGCCTTCATGAAAGCGTCCACCTTCAGCTGCAGGGGGGAGGGGGACGGGGGGGGCTGTGCAACGACCGCCGGGGTCCGCTCTGGTGCCGGCTCGGCCGCCGGGGTCTCTGGGTCGGAAATCGCCGGCCGGGGGCTGCCGGGCGGTAGCACGGCGCCGGCGGCCGCGGGAGGAGGTGCGGCGATCTTGTGGCGTACGATGCGGGGAGCGACGGGAGACGGTTTCCCGGCATGCGGCGCGAACAGGCCGCGGGAGTCACCCCCGGCGTACATCAGAATGAAGAAGATCAGCAGCAGGGTCATCAGGTCCGCGATGGTCCAGTTGGCGCCGTCGTCTTCGCCGGCCAAACGGGCTGCGGTCCTGCGCATGCGGTGCCGCTGGCGCTCGGAGAAGGCCAGGCGGCGCAGCAGTTCGTCGTAGTTCAACTGGCGCATTTTACCTTTTCACCGCCATGCGTTTGAGGATCGGTTTGAGGCCTCTCGTGCGGGGTGAAGCGGCCTCACCGGCTTCTTCCTCCCCTCCCATGCGGATGTAGGAGTGCAGCCGGTGGCTCATGGCCAGCGGGTTCTTTGCGTCGGCGATGTCCAGCACCGCTTCCATGACGATGCTGTGCTGCATGGCGTCGTCGCGCAGGTGCTCCGTCAGCTTTCGGGATAGGGGCTGAAAGACCAGGTTGGATAGTATCAGCCCGTAGAAGGTGGTCAGCAGGGCCAGGGCCATGCCGTGGCCGATCTCAACGGCGTCTCCCATGTGGCTCAGCACACTGATGAGGCCGATGATGGTGCCCACGAAACCGAAGGCCGGTGCCAGGCGCGCAAGGGTGTTGAGGATGCCGATTTCGGCTTCCCTGCGCGACAGGTAGAGATCGTACTCCTTCTCCATGATGGCGTGAATCTCGAAGCGGTCGTAGTCGTCCAGCACCAGATCGATGCCCTTGCGCAGGAAGGGGTTGTCGACCCGCGTCGCTGCCGCACTCAGCTCCCGGGGACCATACAGACGCCGCACACGGGCCAGCGTCTTAGCTTGGCGTACCAGGTCGGCCAGGTCCGGCTGCCGATGGCGCGAGGCCGCGCGCAGGCTGCGCCACAGGCCACGGAAGGTCTTCAGCGGAAACGAGAGGAAAACACTGATGAGGGCGCCGCCCAGGACGATGGCGCCGCTCTGGAGATTCATGGCCATGGAGATTTCTCCCGCAATGGACCTGGAAAAGAGGGTGAAAAACAAAATCCCCAGAAAGATCACGAGCTTTTGTATCATGGCGTTCTCCGTGTGCGTGTAGGTGGTCGCGGTCTGAATTCGCGCGGTCGGTACCCCACTTTTCTGCAGGTTCCGTGCCAGGAGGGGCGGATTTATAACAGGCTGATATTGAATTAGAAATCGGGAAGGAGCCCCGCGGGGGAGAAAAAATTGCCGGTATCCTGCACGCCGGCCGGAAAGTTCTGCCGCCTCAAGCCCCACCCCCATGGGCCGATAATGGGGAATACATCGATTTGCCACCGGGCACGGGCCCGTCGGGCCCGGCGTCATTTTCGCAAGACGGAGGAAACAGTGGACTTGCAGGAACAGGGCTGCGTGCTGGAAATCGGCAGACAGACCTTCAGCGTGACGTACATCACCCGCGAAACGGTTCGTTTCCGCCTGGAGCGATTGCCGGTGGCCTGCGGCCGGGCGACGGGGCTCCTGGATTTCGGCGGGGGCGTCAGCTTTGCCGTCAGCGGTACGGTGGGCATTGCGGGAAACGGTCAGGGGGTACTGTGCGGCGTGCGCGTGGTGCCGTCGGACACCCCCTGCGAAGAACACTTTCAGGTGGCGGAGGCCGGGTGTCCGTCTCCCGGGCGGCATCCGATTCCCGGCTACGCCTGAAGAATTCCCCGGCGGTTCAGTTGCGGCCGTCTGCGATCATGTCGTCGTCGATGCGATACTTTTCGATCTTGCGGTAGACGGTGGTAGTGTTGATGCCCAGAATGCGCGCCGCCTGCTGCCGGTTGCCGCCCACCGCCCGGAGCACCCGGATGATGTGACGTTTTTCCATTTCCGCCAGCGTGATCAGTTCCCCCCCGCGGTCGGCGGTTTGCTCGGGCATGGACTGGAGCAGGGGAACCGACGAAGGCCTGAGGATGCGGTCTTTCTCCAGCAGCACGGCGGCGGCGATGATGTTCTCCAGCTCCCGCACGTTTCCCGGAAAGCTGTACTGCAGCAGCCGGTTGGCCAGTTCGGCATCGATGGACTCGATTTCCTTTTGGTTTCGTTCGGCGTAGAGTTTCAGGAAGTGGTGGGCCAGCGGCAGGATGTCGTCGCGGCGCTCCCGCAGGGGGGGCAGCTTGATGTTGAACATGTTCAGCCGGTAGAAGAGGTCCGCCCGGAAATTTTTATTGCGGATTTCCTCCTGGATGTCCCGGTTGCTGGCGCTGATGATGCGGACGTCCACGTTGCGCAGCGTGGTGCTGCCCAACCGGTAGAGTTCCCTTTCCTCGATCACCCGCAGCACCTTGGCCTGTAGCGACAGCTCCAGTTCCGTGACTTCGTCCAGGAACAGCGTGCCGCCCTGGGCCTGCTCGAAAAAGCCCTTCTTGTCGCTGAGCGCGTCGGTGTAAGCCCCCTTGATGTGTCCGAAGAACTCATCCTCGAACAGGAACTTGGAAAAGGAGGCCATGTTGACGGCCACGAAAGGGGCCCCCGAACGGTTGCTCAGATCGTGGATCACCGAGGCCAGTAATTCCTTGCCGGTGCCCGACTCGCCGGTGATGAACACGTTGTAGTCCGTAGGGGCCACCACCTCGACCTGGCGGAACACCAGCGCCATAGACTCGTCCTTGGCCACCATGCGGGTGAAGGCCTCCGGGTTCTGCAGGTCGGAGAAGCGCTGTTTCTTTTCGTAGAGCGTCAGCTCGTTGCGCAGGTTGAAACGCTCCAGGGCGCGGTTGGCGGTCAGGATCAGCTTGTCGGTGTTGAGCGGCTTGACCAGGTAATCGTAGGCGCCGAAGCGCATAGCCTGGATGGCGGTGGAAGCCTCGTCCGAGGCCGTGACGATGACGCATTCGATGCGGGGAAACTCGGTCTTGATGGCCTCGAGCAGTTCCATGCCGCTGACGTGGGGCATCTTCAGGTCCAGAAACACCAAGTGGAAGCGGTGGCTGCGGATGATATCCAGGGCCTGGCGGCTGTCGGACACGATGGCCGGTTCGGGCAGCCCCGAACTGACCAGGGTGGCCTGGATGCTCAGCAGCAGCCCCGGGTCGTCGTCGATCACCAGGATGGAGGCATTGTCGGGAATCGATTTCATCTGGTTTCCACGGAGTCTGGAATCACAAGCCGGGCGACAGCAGGGCGTCGACTTTCCGGAGTAGGTCTTCCATTTTTATGGGTTTGAAAAAAACGTTGGTAAAACCCAGTTCGGCGGCTTCGTCGAGCTTGGGGTGCCCTGGGAAGCCGGTGGTCAGCAGCACCACCATGCCGGCCAGTTCAGGGGTGTTGCGGATGGTGCGGCAGACTTCCAGACCGTCCATGTGGGGCATGAACATGTCCAGGATGAGCATGTCCGGCTGGTAGGAACCCAGCTTGATGCAGGCTTCCACGCCGTTGGCGGCTTCGTCCACGATGTAATCGCGTTCACGGGTGAGCGTGGTCATCAGCAGCTCACGGTTCCATTTCTCGTCGTCCACGATGAGGATGCGCGCCCCGCGGCTCCGGCGTTTGGACGGAAAAGATACCTTGAAGACCGTTCCGCGTTTGGCGCGCGTTTCGAACTGGATGTCGCCGTCGTGTGCCTTGGTCAGGCTGTAGGTGACGGCCAGCCCCAGACCGGTACCGCCGTCGTGCAGACGGTCGGTGACGAAGGGGTCGAAAATCTTGTTTTCGATGGAAGGGGCGATACCCCGTCCGTTGTCACGCACGTGCAGAAAAATGCGGTCTTCGTCCTTGTCGTAACCGGTGTGGATATCGATACGCCCGTCGTTGTGGTCGATGGCCTGCACGGCGTTGAGCACCAGGTTGAGAATGATCTGCTCGATATTGTGCTGGTTGCCCAGGAGTCGGGGGAGCCCTTCGCCCAGCGACAGGTGGACGGTCACGCCGGCGGTTTTAATGGAAGGCTGGGCCAGGCGCAGGGCGTTTTCGACCGCCTCGTTGATCTGGACCGGCTCGATGTCCGTGATCTCCGTTCGTTTGGAGAAATTTTTAAGATCCGTGATGATCTTGCTGATGCGCGTGGCCGCGATGCCCATGTCGTGATGCATCTGCCCGATGTTGCCGGCCAGGAAACGATAGCTCAGTCCGCCGTACTTGCGTTGGGGATCGGCCTTGTCGGTCTGCTCCAGAATGGGCAGGACGTCCCGCCAGACTTTGTCGAGCAGGTTGATGTTGAAGGTGATCAGGTTGATGGGGTTATTGATCTCGTGGGCCATGCCGGCCACCATTGTTCCCAGGGCCTCCATCTTCTGGGTCTGTTGCAGGTGGCTTTCGATGCGCCGCCGGTCGGTTTCGTCGGTAAAGGCCAGGTAGTGGTAGTCGTGGCCCCCGATGCGCACCTGCCGGGCGAAGACGGCGGTGTTGATGATGCGGTCCCCCCGCACCTTGAGGGACAGTTCCCAGTTGCTCAGGGTGCCGGCGCTCTCCAGCGCCTCGATCAGCCGTGCGCGGGAGTCGCGGGCGTAGAGCTCCAGCTCGGTGACCGTCCGGCCCTGGATTTCCTCGGCCGTGTAGCCGGTCAGTTCACAGAAACGGTCGTTGAAGATCTCGAGGCGGTGCAGCGGTACACGGGCCAGGGCAATGGCCTGGGGGACCAAGTTGAACAGCTGCCGGTAATCCGGCGAACGGGTCTCCTGCGGCATGGGGGCTGACGGTTCTGTGGCGGATGATTTGTTCATGACGGTCCTGGGGAATTTCAACCGCTTCATACACCATCGCACTTTTTTTTTCAAATCCAGAAAATTTTTTCGTCGACTCCCTGTCAGAGGGCCGGATGACTCTTGCCGGGAGGGTGGGTCGATACCGGAGTTTCTGTAATAATGTGAAATAAAATGGGATAAAGGCAGGGCGGCTGTTGGTGACCGTGCCCGGGGGACCCCTGCAGGATCCTGCTCCCGCCGCAGGGGACGCCCCCTGCCGGAAAGGGGTGCCGCAAAAAAAGCCTAAAGTTCCGGGGCCAAAGTACGATGAAAGCATCAAAGGCAATTTTATCGTCGGAGAGGAGGTGACGAAAAGAGACGATCGCTGAAATGATATCCCATCACATCCGCCGGCCGTACCGGCGACACCAAAACGATCGGCAGAAAGCCGATCGCAAAACCTTAGAAAAGGAGAAACATCATGTCTGAAATTACCCTGACTTCCGGAATGCGGCAGAACCTTTTTGCGCTTCAGAAAACCACCTCCCTGATGGACCAGACCCAGAGCCGCCTGGCGACGGGCAAGAAGGTGCAGAGCGCACTGGACGATCCCATCAACTTCTTTGCCGCCCAGAACCACCAGCAGCGCGCCGACGACCTGGCTTTCCGCAAAGATGCCATGGGCGAGGCCATCCAGACCATCAAGGCCGCCGACAACGGCATCTCGGCCATCACCGACCTGATCGCCGCTGCCAAGGCGACGGCGCAATCAGCTCTGTCGACCACTGACACGACCGAGCGTTCGAGCCTGGCCTCGCAGTTCGACACACTGCGTGCCCAGATCGACAATCTGGCCGCCGACTCGGGCTACAAGGGCATCAACTTCCTCGACAGCGACTCCCTGACGGTAACCTTCGACGCTGAAGGCGACAGCACCATCGGGCTTTCCGGTTTCGACGGCAGTTCCAGTGGACTGGGTATCGCTGCGGCGACCAACGACTGGGCAAGCGACTCCGACATCGAGGCCGCCATCGAGGATCTGGATGACGCAAAGGATACCCTGCGTACCGAGTCGAAGGAGCTTTCCAACAACCTAAGCGTCATCACCACCCGACAGGACTTCACCACCAAGATGATCAACACCTTGGAGGACGGTGTGGCCAGCCTTACCAACGCCGACATGAACGAGGAGGGAGCCAACATGCTCATGCTGCAGACCCAGCAGGCATTGGGTACGACCTCCCTGAGCCTCGCCTCCCAGGCGGCGCAGTCGGTCCTGAGGCTGTTCTAGTCCGGAACCCTGAGGATTAATCATGGGGCAGTACTTCGATCGGGGGAGGCATTCTCCCCCGGTCGAAGCCTTCCTCAGGAGGTGACACCATGATTCCATCAGACTTGAGTATCCAGCCGTCCGCCATACCCAATACCGGAGAGATTCCCGGGGCCGCGAAAACCGACACCTTGCGGCGGGAAGTCCCTATGCAGGGCAATGCTGTGGATGCCGCCAGCCCACAGGCCGACGGGTGGGTGGAGATCGATCGCAGCCGGTTTTCCTACAGCAAGCAGCAGATGACGACCTCGAATCTCAACGCGGTGGCCCGCAGTATTCGTGCGGCGGACAAGGCCATGCAGGAAATCGGCACCCAGATCGACGACATGAAGAGCCGTTTGCAGACCCACGTGAAGAATTACCCACCCTTTCCGCCGGGAAGCGAGGAACGGGTGAAGATGCTGAAGAGTTTTTCGGCTTTCCGCAAACTCATCGACGAACTCACCATCCCGCCCAACGACGATAAGGCCGTCCGGATTTTAAGTGCCGCTTCACCGCAGTCCGGTGACATCGGTATCGTGCTTGAGCGCAACGGATTTGCCAAGACCATCCGCAGTCAGCCGGTCGGCACGGGACCAGAGGGGCTCGACATTCCCGAGTTTCCCTCCAGCGCCAGCGATGAGGATTTCCAGTTCATGATCCGGAAACTGGACGAAGCCGCTGCAACACTCGAGACACGGCGGGCCGGGTTGCAGGCCGATGCCGCCGGCATCTTCAACTCGCCGGGCGCATGACGGGCAGCCTTAGAGGATCCATACCACATGACAACGGAAGGGCAGAATCATGGCACTGAGAATCACCCTGAAACCCAAGGAGCGCATGATCATCGGCGGCGCTGTGATCACCAACGGCGATTCCCGCAGCCAGTTCACCATCGAAAACCGGGTGCCTGTCCTGCGTGAACCCGATATCATGTCCGAAGAAAAGGCCGACTCCCCGGCCAGGCTGATCTATTTCGTGATCCAGCTGATGTACATCGATTCCGAACACCAGTCGGTTTACTACGACAGCTACTGGCGTGTGGCCCAGGAACTGGTCAAAGCGGCCCCCTCCACCGTGGCTTTCATCGACCCCATCAGCGAGTATATTCTCAGCGACCGTTACTACCTTGCTTTGAAAATGGCCAAAAAACTGATGGCCTACGAAGAGGAGGCCCTCAACCGTGTATAGCAACGCCTTGAAGAATTACGAGAGCGTAGACAAGAACACCATGTCCGGCCGGGAAACCGAGGCGCGCGTCTTGACCAAAGCGGCCCTGAAACTGAAACAGTGCCAGCAGCAGTGGGATGCCCCCGACCGGGACGACCGGCTGGACGAGGCCTTGAAGTACACCCAGCGTATCTGGAGTATTTTTCAGGCCGAACTGACCAAACCGGAGAATCCCCTTCCGACACCGATCAAAAGGGACCTGCTCCGCCTGAGCGCTTTCATCGATAAGCGCGTTTTCGAGACCATGGCTTTTCCGGCTCCGGAGAAGCTCAATATTCTCATCGACATCAACCGACACATCGCAGCGGGATTGCGAAGCTAGTCGTAAAAAAATGGGCCGGGTGACTCCCGGCCCTCAACCTCCGGAATATCAACGCACAAGACAACCTGGCGGCTTTCCGAGTAGGAAAAACCGCTTTTGTGTGTGCGGATTCCCCCCTCTCTTTCCTACTCGTAAGTTCCTGTTTTGGGGTGGCGCGATTCATCCCGTATGAGACATTCGCTTTGTAGCGACACCAAGTCCCCGCTGTCCAGTCCGCTTTCGATGGCGGCATCGACCAGCGCACGGGCGAATTCCACCCGGCCGGAGTTCATCAGACCGCGGGCCAGTTCGCTACAGCGAATGGACAGCCCGGGACCGATGGCCGTGCGCGACAGTTCCTTGAGAATGCTTTGGGCGGCATCGCCGTCTCCCACGGCGCAATGTGCGGCGGCCAGCAGGAAACGGGCCGGCAGGTATTCCGGCATCCGACGGCAGAGTTTCTCCAGTCGCTCGAGCGCTTCCCTGGGCCGGCCCAGGTGCAGCTGGGCCAGCGCGTGGTTGTAATGGCCCTCCTTGAGGCCGGGTTTGAGGCGGAGCGCTTTTTCGGCCGCCTGACGCACTGCAGTGAAATCCCCCAGCATGCAAAAGGAGATGCCCAGGTTGATGTAGGCTTGCGGGTCGTCTTGTTTCACCGCGAGATACCGCTCCCACAGCTCGACAGCCTCGCTGTGCTTCTGAAGTGACGTGGCCTGTACAGCCAGTTCCTTCAAGGCAATGGGGATGTCGCCGGTCTGGGCCAGTTTTCGGCGCCCGATATCGTAATAAATTTCATCCTTCTGCCGGTTCTTCCGGCGATCAAGTTTTCCGTAGTGATGAATCTGCAGGTCACAAGGCTTAATGGCGATACCGGCCCTTTCCAGGGAGTGCTCAACGATTTCGTGGACCGGAAATTCGTAACGTACGGCGGGCAACTTGGGGAAAATGCGCACCTTGGCACTGGGAGTCCAGCCCGTGCCGGCTTCGAGTGCGCCGAAATGGCCCTCGTTGGCCGTCCAGTTGATCTGGTTGCCGTCGAAAGTGTAGTTGCGGGTGTTGACGATGAATGCTTGGCGGCGGCGCAGCGCACGGCGGCTCAGGCGCCTGAAAAGACTATGCTGCTGTGCAGAGAGCGCCTCGTCGGCATCCATGACGAAGATCACCCGCCCTCGCGCCAGTTCCAGGGACCGGTTGCGGGCCGCGGCGAAATCGCCGTCCCAGGCGAAAGTGTCCACACGCGCGCCGAAAGCGCGGGCGATATCCGGCGTATGATCGGAAGACCCGGTGTCCACAACGACGATTTCATCCACCACCGGCTTCACGCTGGAAAGGCACTTGGCCAGTACTTTCTCTTCGTTTTTAACGATCATGCACAGCGAGACCAGATCCGAATCAGCGGTTTCTTGTTGCGATGCGAGCGTTGCCCGTACCTTGAGCGCGGCCGAGAGCATACCGTCCTCGACTCCGAAATCGGCCATGGCGCTTTCGATGGCACCCATGGCCTCGGAATCTTCCTGCAGCCGCAGCAGTACGTCGATTTCCATATAGCGGATTTTTTTGCTGTAAGGGTAGGCGGCGGCGGCCTCCTGAATGACGACCCGGGCGCGCCGCCAGTCCTGTCGTTCTGAGAGGGCTTGGTGATAAGCGGTTGCGACTTCGTAACGGGCGGGGGAAAGGACAAACCCCCGCTCGAACAGCGTGACGGCGGCCGCCTGATCACCGGCCTCCCATTGAAGGGCGGCGAGGTGGGTGTATGCGTCGGCGTATCCCGGATCGGCTTCACGGGCGCGCTCGAACCAGCCCTTGGCGCCTTGCCCGTCGTTTCGCGCATGGGACAGGATGCCCCTCAGATCGCAGGCAGCCGCGTTTCCCGGATCGATGCGCAATGCCGCGGCTGCCAGCCGATCGGCCTTTTTGTAATTATCCAGGCCGTGATGGCATTTGGCCGCCAGGGCCAGCGCCGAAGTGTCGCTGTCTTTTGCGGGCATCTCCTCAATTACTTCGAGAGCTTCCCTGAACTGGCGCGTCTGGATCAGCATTTCGGCCAGCGAAAGATAGCTGCGGGGATCATCGGGCACCAGGCCGATGGCCTCCAGGTAAAGCTCTCCGGCCTCGTCGATGTGTTCGGCCTGCCAGGCGCGCAGAGCCTTATGCCTCGCCAGCAGCGCCAAGTGGCGTTTGCCTTCGGGGCGTCTGTCGTCGGCGCCGCTCCACTTCAAGTCGAATTGCTTTGAACTTCTCCGGGCTTGCTTATTAACCCGCCGGTGGAGATAGACGTCACCGGCGACGTAGTTCTGACGACCGTGCAATGCAGCTCGAAGGCAAATGTCTTCGGCCTCGTATCCGCCTTCACCGACCCCCTCGTCAAAGGTCCCAATGGCATCGAGAAGGCTGCGTCGCATGAGCATGCAGAAGCTGTCCACGGTATCCACGGGGATCCGGCGGTATCGGTGACGCTGAAAGTAGGTCTCCGCGAAAGCATTCAATTTCCCTGATTCCGAATGCCATGCAAGAGGCGTCGTCTGTCGGGCGGCCGCCACGTTGGACATGGCGCCGAGTACGCCGATGTCGGGAACGTGTCGAAAATGTGCCAGCAGCGCCGTCAGCCACCCTGCGGTTACTTCCACGTCACTGGTGAGTGCCAGGATGAATTCCCCCCGGCTGGCGGCGATGCCGAGATTCAAAGCGGCCGCCCGGCTGGTTCCCCTTTTACAGGAAACTTTCCGGTAGTGACGGTTTTGCTCCAGATGATTCTTCAACCATTTTACCGATCCCTGTGAGATCCCGGTGTCCACAAGGATGACTTCGTGGCATTCCGGCGTGTGGTGTGCGATGGCTTCGAGGCAACGCCGCAGCTGCTTCAGCGGGCCGGCGGCCGGAAGCAGGATGGAGATTTGGGGCCGGTTTCCCTCATCCTCGGCTTCGCCGATTCCGGCGTGACACGTCCGTGCGTTCTCGTCTTGGGATGCCCGGATAGCGGGAGTCGATGCCTGTCGCCGCTGGATCCCGTCTATTCCTGCACGCGCATCCTGATGGTCGGGGTTGAGGGTCAGGAGTCGTTCGTAATAAGATCGGGCGTCGTCCAGGCGCTCAACGGCCACACTGAGGTGTCCGGCCATCAGCAGGAGAACTTCATCGCAGGGGTGCTTCTCCACGAGTCTTGCGTAGATATCGAGGGCCTCCTGTTTGCGGTTTTGCTCCACCAGGTAGAAGTCGGCAAGATTCTTCTGAATGGCGCCATTCTCCGGTTCGAGGTCGACGGCCCTGCGAAGATGCCTTTCGGCAGCGGCACTATCTCCCGTCCGCTGATACAGTGTCGCCAGATCGCTGTGTGCGCGGGCGAGATCGGGAAACGCCGACAGAAATGTCGTGATCTTGGCAATGGCGGTTTCGGGCGTATCGGTCTCCATTTCCTCAAGCAGTTTCCGGTATGCCGAATCGGCGTCCAGGGGGGGCTCGTTTTCGGAGTTTCTCTGATCCGGAGATACCAGGCTTGCCAAAGCCGTTTCGTTTTCCCCGTCTACCTCCAGAACGCGCCGATAGAAGTCGACGGCGTCATCTTCGCGGTCCAGCATTCGGCATATGTGACCCATGGCCAGCAGTGCCTCCACATCCTGTGGATCATGTCGCAGGATGTTGACGTAGATCTCCATGGCTTGCTCGACTTCTCCCAGCACGACGCAATAATAGTCGGCCAGGTTCTTCTGGAAAACACTGTTCAGGGGGTCGATTTCAACGGCCCTGCGATAACATGAAAGTGCCTTCTCGGTCTCTCCGCTGCCGTGGTACAGGATACCCAGATCGTTGTGGGCCAAGGCAAACTCTGGAAAGTCAACGGTCAAATTGTACAATGCTTGTTTGGCGCCCGCATGATCTCCCTTTTCAAGCAGTTTCCTTGCCTCTTGATACCGCCTGGCGGGCTCTGGGACGACATGGCCCCGGTCATTGGACAGCCTCCGGATCGGCGTGTCCTGCAAGGCTCTCATCCTGTCGACGATGATTTGTGCGGACTTATCCCAACCCAGTCTCTGACGGATGGCTGTGGCCGCACTGGATCCAATTTTGTCGGCTTCGTCCTGGTGATGATAAACATGTCTGAGCAGATTGACCAGGCGCCTCTTGTCCGGTTCCAAAATCCACCCCTGTCCGGCAAGCGTGCATTGATCTATCTGAACGGGCTGGCGTGAAGCCGTTATGAAGTAGGCGGTTTTTTCGCAACAGAAATCGTCGCATGCACCGCCCGCCGTAACGATCACCGGGAGACCACAGGCCATGGCTTCGGCAACCGGCAGCGCAAATCCCTCTCCCCGGTAAGGGTGCACCAATGCATTGCAGGCCGTATACAGGCCGGCGATGTCCCGATCCGTCATGTTTTCGTCGAGGTATTCGATCTGCGGAGCGTCAGGTGTTTCCTGGATTTCGGCAATGCGGGAGACGGCTGCCTGCCGCTTGTAAATTCCCTGCGTGCCGATATCCTTGATGACCAGGCAGACGTCGTCTCGCGCGGAAAACGCTTCGGTGTAGGCCTCCAATAAAACATCAATACCTTTGCGCCAGATGGTGCCGCCAACAAAAAGGAATTTGAACTTTTTTTGAGATTTGAGGGAAAATTTTGGCGCTTGGGAGCTGAACCGGTCGAAGTCGACACCATTGGGGACGACGAACACTCTTTCTCCGGGTATACCGCTCTGGATGTAAACTTGACGGACGTAATTGCTGGGCACCCAAATCTCATCCACAAGCGTGTTCAGCGGTTCGATCCAGTCCGCGGGCAGGCGGCCGAATTCCCACGGCTGAATCATGATCCAATGTCCTTCGGCGGGCGGAGCGAAATCCGGCGGCCACTGATGGCGGACATGGAAATCCGCCGGGCGTCCAATAGGCTTATTGATTCGACGCTGGATGGGTTCAAGCCGATCCGGATCTTGATCCGCGCTGAACTCTTGGGTACCGCGGGAAATGATCGACAGCTCGACATCCGTTCTTTTTGAGAGCTCGAAACAGAGCGCTCTGTTGACCAACGCCAAGCTGTGATTAGCCAGTTGGGAACCCTCCCATTTTACGACGATGGGCCTTTGCCGGTAGATGGATACCAGAGAACCACTTGGGGGTCGGGCATGGATTTCTTTTAGCCTTTGAGCCGGAATTTGTGCGACCTCCTCCCAACCCCATCTGGCCACCATGTCTTTCCGGGCTCTTTTGCCTATCTGCCCTGCATGTTTCGGATTCCGATAAATTCCCTGTAACAGTTCGACGAGATGTTCGCGAGACGGTTCCGCCCATTTTTGACCGCGGTAAAACGGAATTTCCATTCGATCGTCGATGGTGGTGAGACCCTCCGTGTCCAGGAGAAAACTGTTTTCTCCGTTCATGAATTCGAGGTTCCCTCCCCAATGGGTCGCAATTACCGGCAGTCCGCAAGACATGGCCTGCATTTGAGGCCGCCCCCATCCCTCGCCGCGGGAGCAGGACACATAAGCATCCCCGGCGGCGAAGAAGTGTGGCAGCTTTGATTCGCCGATGTGCTCGCCAAGGATGACAATGGGGGCGATTTGCGCCCTAGTTTTTTTGTGCCTTGTTTTAAGATAGAAATCGATCCGCTTTTCAATTGCTTGTTTGGGATCCGTTCCGGTGGCCGTATCGAGGGGGTAGGTTCGAAGGACCAAACAGACGTCGTCGTCCGGATGAAAGGCCTCTGCCCAGGCATCCAGCAGCACGTCCCAACCCTTGCGAAATATCCACTCAAACATGGACAGAAATACGGTTTTGCGATGCGGGACGATCTCCAGCGGTTTGAGGCCGGGTTGAAATCTTTCGGTATCAATCCCGCCGGGGACCTTGCGTAACGGCGTTTTGACGCCGGCATTTCGAAAGGTGTCGAGGTTAAAATCGGAGGGGACCCAAACTTCATCCATGCGGTTGCATTTTTCGACCCACTCGGCGGGTAAACTGTCCGTTTCGAACATGGTTCGGCCGATGTTGAACGTTGCATCGGCCAACCTTTCGAATGCGTAGGCCGGGAAATGTACTACATTAATGAAAGGAGGCCTGCTTTTCTGCGACAGCAGACGATCGAGGATCTCTCGTTGTTCGCATCCCAGACGCTTGCGAAACCCCGATGATCCCTTTCCGATTTCATGGGCCGATATCGGGAATCCGAATCGATGCAGCTGTTCCAGGAAGTGACGGGCTTCATCCGCATAGCCCGAATGGTTGTAAATCGGCGCATGCCATAACAGGTGGGGATAAGCCGAGCCGGTGCCGTGATTCAGATCGATCGGCTTGCATGTCGCCTTAGGTGCAGGTATCCGTTTCGAGGGAGCCGAACCGCGGGTGGTTTTGGCTCGCATAAGCTTGTCTGTGCGGCAGGCAATCCATTGCGCAGTGCGATCTATTCTCCATTCTGATTGAATGTGGCGGCGTGCCAAAAAGCCTTTTTCCCGGGCTTGGCGCCGGTGGTCATAAACCTTGCGCATCAGTTCAGCCGTGTGTTTCCAACATGGTTCGGCCCACTGTTGGTCACTGGTGTAGAACGGGTTGACCCTCGTTTGATTGGTGGGGATGTGAACCATCTTTTCGACATTGATCAGGTAACTGTTGGCGTCATCCATATAATCGAGATGGGCGCTCCAGCGGGTCGCTATTGTCGGAAGCCCCATGGCCATGGCTTCCATGAACGGAATTCCCCATCCCTCCCCCCGGGTAGGCAGTACAAAAGCATCTGCGGTCGCATAAAGAGCCGGTAAATCCTTTTCAGGGATAAAATCATCGATCAAGATGATGGGGGGGATGTTATTCGGATCGTGTCCCAGGGACGCGGCAAAATTATCGATTTGTTTCCGGATAGGCTCATCTTTCGGGCTAAAAGGATAGGTGCGCAGGACCAGACAAACATCATCCGAAGATGAAAAGGCTGACAAGTAGGCTTTTAAGAGAATGTCCCACCCTTTTCTGGCGGTCCATTGAAAAACGGAAAGAAAAGTGAATCCGCGTTTCCCGGCAATATCCATCGCGGTGGTTTTCCCGGGGTCATAGGCCTCTGTATCGATCCCAAAGGGGATCACATGCAATTTGCGTTCATCCACCCCGGAAAAAATGAATGTCTTTTTATTGAAAGTGGAGGGCACCCATATTTCATCCATTATATTACACGATTCAGCCCACTTGGCCGGCAACCGGTCCGTCTCGAACATGGTAATGCCGACGTAGGCTTCAAAGCCGGGATTCTGGCGGCGATTGAATGCGAACACATCGCTGCCGTCCCACAGGGTGGGTGGATGAAAGCAAACATAGACGTTTTTCTCCACCGACCTTTGCAACAATCGCTTCCAGGTGACTAGTTGGTGCGCGTCCAATTGATTGATAAAAGCTTTTTCCCGGGCAAAGGCTCGAACAGCTATCGGTATGTGAAGATGATGAAGAGACAGCACGGTTTGGCGCGAGAGGCGTGAATACCCACTGAAGGAAAAAATAGATTCCGCCCAGGTGATAGAGATGGGTTTTTGAACCGCGCCATCCTCGTCACTTGGATAATGCCGGTCAAGCCCTGTCTCCGTTGCGAAACCCGGTTTGTTCAGGGAGGGGCTGTCGGCCAGAGGACGGTGCGCTACAACATGCAGTCCGTGGTAAGGCGGGATCCGTTCAACACCTTCAAAACCCGCCAACCGGAGTATGCTGGCAAACGTTTCAAAGTCATATACGGCGGTATGAAAGTTTTCCGGGTAATCCTGCCCTGCGAACATCTTTATCATAGCCCAAGTTGCGGGAGAATAAGTCCCCAATTTCTCTCTGGCAATTGCTATATATTCAGGATCAAGGTGCTGGTCTGTCTGTCCCTGAAGATACATCCGGCATAAGTACTCAAAATCCGGCATCCATATTTCGAGTTTCCCGCCTGGTTTGAGTACGCGTCGCCAATCCCGCAAGAGGTTGGCTATTTGTCGCCAGGAAATATGCTCCAAGCAGCTCCTGGAAAGGATTTCATCAAAGGTCGCTTCAGGAAATGGCAATGGCCTGTTAATGTCATGAACATGGTCGATGTGGGGCAGGTCTGAGCGGACATCCAGATGTTCGTAACCGGGTTGGGGGTTCATGCCGCTGCCAATTTCGAGTTTGCGCGGGGAGTCGGACGTTTCAGGTGCGCGCTGCTTTTTGAATGAAGCCAGGGCCTCGCGGTAAGCCTGGGCGGTTGCTTCTGCCGCTGACGACCAGTTGTAGTTTTTTCTGATGAGGTCTTTCAGGCGCTGTGCGTGGCGTGACGACTGTTGCCGCTTACCGTAGTAGGCTTTTCGAACGGATCGACGGATATCGGCGACATTGCCGGGATCACAGTAAGTCGCCAAATCTCCAAAGTACTCCCTGATCCCTGAACGGTCACCCAAGACCAGGGGGCAACCGGCTGCAGCCGCTTCAAGGGCCGTTAACGGTGCCCCTTCACTCCAACTCGGAAGTGCGAAAACACGCGCCCCTGCATAAGCGGAAGCAAGCAAGGCGCTGTCATTCGGCAAATATTCAACGAAAATTGTTCTGGGTCCAGAGAATTGATGGAGCAACTTTAGATATTGCGGTTCGAAGCAATTGCCAATGAAGACCAATGGGATATCCAAATCGCGCAGTGCATGGGACAGCATCAACTGATTTTTTCGGACCTCGATTCGCCCTATGCACAAGACATAGTCCTTGATACCATACGTATTGGCAAACAATTCACCGGTTGCAGATTGGAACTGATGTGGGTCTGCGCCGTTGGGAACCAACGTAAAAGCGCGAGGCGCAATTCCCAGCTTCCACAGATGTTCCATCTCGTAGTTGCTCAGCGCAATCAGGTGGTTGGACAAGCCCACGATCTGTTTTACCATGGCGTGATAGCCCGGAACGATTTCATTGTCACCGTAGCGGGTGATATTGTCGGTCGCCCAGTCGCCCGATACGATTTGTTCTAGGCGGGCCTCCAATGCCTCCGGCGATTCGCTTTGCGAAAAAATGGCAGGGATCGCCAGTGAGGCCCAGGCTGTTTCTGATAAGTTTAGGTAAATGGGGGATAGAACGATTGGAATTGGGAACTTTTTTAAGTGCTGAAGCTGATCGAGGGCGGCCCGGGGTTCCCATACATTGAAAACATGTACAAGATCGTAGCCGGTGGGGTCAGGACGATCGGCGGTGGTGATATCGGCCTGAATGCCTAGTTTGCGCAAATGCAGGGCTGTTTTTTGAATCCGGATTGAGGGGCCGCCTTTCGACAGGTTCTCGGGAGCGTGTAGCGCCATCAGGACTTTCAGGGAAGACGATTTTCCCGATTTCCGGCTTGGTCGGCTCGGGGTCATTACAGATCGGAATAAACCATCGTGTGCGCAAGCCCAGGCATCCCAGCTAAGATGCGCGACGGATTGACGCAGTTGCCATCGCTGGACCACTATTTCGCGTAAAACACGTCTCAAGTCCTCTACGTCGCCGGTGCGGTACTCGAGGTGGGGATGGCTGGGAATGAATCCAATGGGGGGGGCGATGACCGGTTTGCCGCAGGCCAACGCTTCCAGCACGGTCATCGGACCTCCCTCGTAGTAGGACGAAACCAGGATGTAGTCGACGGAATTGTAGAATGACGGCATTTCTTCCGGTGCGTAATTGGTCGCCGGACCGGGCCACCCGCTTCCGGTAAAATGCCACTCAATTCCCGGTTCATCGATCAGCTTGGCAATAAGGTCTTCGCCCTTCCGGCCAGTGGGATAGGTCCGTCCCACCACTCCGATCCTGACCTTGGGTTGATACGCCTCAAGATCGACACCGGGTGTGATCACCCGTACCGCCTTTACACCCGCCTCCCTGAGGCGATCGGCGTACAGGGGGGACATGCAGACACATACATTCATCTTACGGGCGACACTGAAAAACCGGCGGGCGGCCTGTTTGTCTCTTTCTTCGATATGGGTAAAAAACCCGATTTCAATGGTTGGTTGGGGTTCCTGATACGCGGAATAATTTACGTAATAGTTGAGATCCGCCCGGGGGTCGGGTCGTGTCTGAACGGTGACATAAGAGAGCCGGGATTCGATCTCGCGGGCGCAACGTTCCAAAATCCAGCCCTGATCTGCAATGACGATGTTCACCCGGCCCGGCTCCGGTGTCGAGGCATCCAATACAGGCGCCGCCTGCACGGACGAAACCGGTAAAACCGGATGGCGTCCATATCCGGTTTTGATTTCGGGGCCGGTACAAGACGGAATAGAATTCGTCGTGTGGGGCGAACCGGATCGATGGCCATCACTCCGTCCATGGGAATTGTCCCGGCTGTTGGTGGACAGTACCCCGCCGTCATTGTCAATGGTGTGTTTTTGTGGCCTTTGGTTGACTTCTGTCTGCGGTTTCTTTTGCATCTATAGACCCTTGATTGTTTCCGGTTTAGCAATTCATATGGGAAAGCTGGGAGTGTACGCATGCCTGCATGGTAAAGGGAAACGGATCCTTCTGCCGGGGCTTCAAGACCCGTCGACGATCAGCGGTTGGTTTGCTTGTAAAAAACTTTTCCTTCATTTCTGTCATTGACAGGCGCTGCGTGCGCCGTCCGGCAACCCCGCCCGATCGGCGGGTGGATGGCAGCGCATGCAGACCCGGAGGCACAGGGCGCGATCCCGCATCGCCGCATTCAGGGCCGTTGTCCAGATTATCGAATCGTGGTTTTGAAAGTTCTGGATTTACACTATTCGGGAAGAATGTTTCACGCAATAATCGTGCCATGTATGGCAAGTGTAATTATTATGAATAAACAGTAAGATAGCTTGGGTTAGGCCTAGATTGAACTTCAAAAGCGTCAAATTTACGACGAATAGAATCGGGAAACGAACGCTTTTACAGGAAAATGCCACCTTGGGACGACTGAAATGTTTTCCGCTGTTGTAATGATTTCTACGGTGTGAGGGCTAAAGAATTTTCTCAGGATGTCGATAATGGAGACAGTCGCACGGGGTATTGAAAATGGATATTACAGGCATCAGCAATCCGGAAAATCTTTTCAGCGCCACGGTCGTTCAGTCGCAGCAGCTCGAGTCCATGGCCAATGACGCTCTGAAAAGCGGTATCGACCGCTATATGCGCCAGGACTACAAGGGGGCAATTGCGGAATTTCAGCGTTCCCTGGGGCTGTCTCAAGGCAGCGAGTACGCCGTGGATGCGGCCAATTACATGGCCCGCGCCTATATGGCGCTGGATGACAGCAAGGGCGTCGTCGAATCCTACGAGACGGCCATCCGGTTGGCCCCGTTGCGCGACGACGGCTATGTCAACTTGGGAAATTATTATTTTGCGGAAGCGCGTTATGATGAAGCGGCCCAAACCTATGAAAAAGCCGTCAAGATAAATGCCTCAGCCGACAACCGTTTTGCACTCGGGCAGGCCTACCTCCAGATCGGGCGTTATGCCGATGCCGAGTATCAATTCAGCGAAGTGTCCCGTCTCGAACCCGAAAAACCCAACGGGAGTTACGGCCTCGGGCTCAGTTACAGCAAACAGGGACGTTACGAAGACGCCATCCGCTCGTTTGATAAAGCCATCAAGCTGGACAGCCATTTCTACGATGCTTACGCCGAAATGGGGTACGCCTATGCCGATCTGGGGCAGATGGATGAAGCCCAGCGGCAGGTGGATTTTCTCAAGCTCGTCGATCCGGAACTGGCGGACAGTCTCAGCAGTTATATGTACCAGGCCGATCCGCCCGAATTCAGTTTTGCCTATTCCACCGATTTCAACCTGAGCATGCCCATGAGAACGCCTCTTTCGGCGCTGGACGCCTATTTGTCCGCGGCCAACGCCGAGAAAACTTTCACCATGAAGTTTCAGTTCGACAAGCAGATGGACCGGGATTCCGTGCAGAGCGTCTTCAACTGGCGCATCGGGCGATCCTCCGGAAGCGGGCCGGGAGAGGCTTATAATTACGGGCTTTCCATTCCGGATACCGAAGTGCGCCTGTCGCCTTTTCCCGATCAGGTGATCTATGATGCAGAAACGATGACCGCCACGGTTTATTTCACCATTCGGCAGAATGCCGACGCCGATGGGACCATCGATCCCGCCCATATCGAGTTCCAGTTCATGGGAAAGGACGTCTACGGCCTTGCCATGAAAGATGAAGCCGACCAGTTCAGCGGCTTTTCGGGCATTGCCTAAAGTCGCGCCACGGCGTGCCTGTCTCTGGTACGGCGCAGCCTTGCGGTCCACCGCCATTCTGACCGCACCTTATTATATAGATATTACCCCCGCGTTTGCCGTCTGGTACCGCCTCCCAAAAAGCCCTAAAGTAGGGACTTTGTGGAGCGGATAAAGGGTACATGGCGGGTTTGTTTTCACCGACAGATGCAGGATGAATCGATGACTGATTTCGATGCTGGCAAACTCAAGGATGTCGCCCTGCAGGCGGCCCTGGACGTGTTCGATACCATGCTGGCCATGGATGCACGCGAAATCGAGAAGGTGCCTGACGGATTTTTCAACGGCAGCAAGATCGTTGGATCGGTCAGCTTTACCGGCGATGTCATGGGCTGCAGCCGCATCTATGTCAATCATGATTTCGCCAAGGAGATGACCTGTGCCATGCTGGGCATGGAACCCGATGAAATCGAAGGCGATGAAGAGATCCACGATGTCATTGGAGAGGTCAGTAACATGATCGGGGGCGGCGTCAAATCGCACCTGTGCGACATGGGCTTTCCCTGCCAGCTTTCCATTCCCAACATTACCAGCGGGAGCAATTTCACCATCGAAACCCGGCAATGGGCCTGGTACGAGCGATGCTGCCTGCAGTGCGCACAGCATCTCGCCATGGTGGAGATATTCTTGAAGACAAAATAACGCAACTTGGAGGTATATGATGAGTTTGAAAGTCCTGACCGTAGATGACAGCAAGACGATCCGTATGGTGGTAAAACGCGCCTTCAAGGACTACGATGTCGAGCTGCACGAGGCCGAAAACGGAGTCGAGGGATTGGCCCTGGCCAGCAAGATCCAGCCGGATCTGATTGTCCTGGACATCACCATGCCGGTGATGACCGGCATCGAGATGCTCGAAAAACTCAAAGCGGAGGCATCGCTCAAGGATATCCCTGTCATTATGCTGACCGCCGAGTCCGGCAAGGACAACGTCATGAAGATCGTCAAGATGGGGGTCAACGACTACATGGTGAAACCCTTCAAGGGTGACCAGCTCATCGAACGCGTAGAGAAAATCGTCAAGCTTCAGCCCGGCTCGGGAGACGGTGCCGCCGATGGTGGAGCGGCCAAATATTTTGCTCTCGACCAGGATGTCCAGCTGCTCAATGTGCCCGACAAGGTAGGGCGGCCCGTGGTGGTCGAAATCGAGAACCTTCTGGCGACCAAGATGAAGGAGATGGTGGGCGCCGGCGTGAAAAAACTGATCCTGAACCTGGGCAAGAACAGCCAGACCAATATGTCCCTCATCAAGCTGATCGTGCTGGTGGCGCAGCGCTGCCAGTCGGCGGGGGTCAATTTCCGCGTTACCGGTCAGCAGAGCCTGGGGGATGAACTCAAGGGGTTTCAGGAGACCAGCGCCATTCCCTTCGACTCGTCCATCGACCAGGCCAAGGCCGCCATGGCGTGAGAATATCGCTCTTTGCAAATTGCAAATTGCAAAAACGAAAAAGAGAAACGGGCTCCGGGAGCCCGTTTCTCTTTTGTAACTATTTTAATATAAATTGAATATTCAAATTGTAGCGGCCGCTTGGAGAAAAGGTGCCATAAATTATTCTTTCCCGGATCAGACTAATTGTCGGTAGGTTCAGACCCAAAATGCATCCATACCATCATGAAATTATGCGTAACTTCATGTAATTTAATGTCAATAATATAATTTTCAGCCGCTTTTCCACTCCTGTCCCTTGCGATTTGCAAAAGTCGGCACACCGTAACGCATACCCGTGGCAGTTGAAAAATTCGTTTCAAGACCGGAAAAATCCGCTCTCCCGCCCAGTCCGGCAGCCAGACCCTGTCCACTGCATGAAGTATTCGTTTTTCCCCGATACCCCTTCATCTTGAATATGTTCCAGAAAAAGGGTGGGCCAGACCGGTTCCGGCGGAATGGCTTGAGTCGTCTTTGAGTGCCGGTTTGGGCAGAGATGGCACTTTTTTTGCTGTACATAGGGGCGTATGACGGCGGCTGATTTTCAAAACGGCCGCCACAAGAGAACCCGGTTGTTTTGAGAACGTTGAAGAACGCTATCGAATCCAGAACCTGAGCTCACCACGGAGGAAGGCAGATCATGTATTCAGTTGCAATCGAGCGTGAACCGGAATTCGCAGGTATCGAACGAATCGGTCTCGGCACGCGGCGTTTCTCTGCCGGCAACTGCAGTTTCGAAGGCATCGTCGGCCAGAGCCGCGGTATGCGCAAGGTTTTCAAAACCATCGAACGGGTGGCCGACAGTGACTCCACCATCGTCATCAGCGGCGAGACCGGTACCGGCAAGGGCATGGTGGCCAGAGCCATCCACAATCGCTCCTACCGGCGCAACAAACCTTTCGTTCAGATCAACTGCGGCGCCATCCCCGAGAACCTGCTGGAAAGCGAGCTTTTCGGCCATGAGAAAGGCGCTTTCACCGGCGCGACGGCGGCCAAGAAGGGCAAATTCGAGGTCGCCGACGGCGGCACGATCTTTCTCGACGAGATCGGCGACATGAACATGGACCTGCAGGTCAAGCTGCTGCGGGTGCTGGAGGAGTGCCAGTTCGAACGCGTGGGCAGCTGCAACACCATTAACGTCGATGTGCGCATCATCGTGGCCACCCACCGCGACCTGGAAGCGGCGGTGGCCGAGGGCCGTTTTCGACAGGACCTCTATTACCGACTCTTCGTGATTCCCATTGTGCTGCCCCCGCTGCGGGAACGGCAGAACGACGTCTGCCTGCTGGCCTCGCATTTCATCGAAGAACTCAGAAGAGAGAAGCGCTCGCCCATCGAAGGCTTCTCACGCGAAGCGCTGGAGCGCCTCTCGCACCATGACTGGCCCGGCAACGTGAGGGAACTCAAGAACATGGTGGAGCGCCTGGTGGTACTTAACGACGGGCCCCGCATCGAGGCCTCGGACCTGCCACCCTCGATTCTTTCTTCGTCCCGAAACGCCGTCAATCTTCCTCCCCTGGAAATATCAGACGAGGGCATCTGCCTGAGCACGGCGGTCAACGAATACGAGAAAGCGCTCATCACCCAGTCTCTCGAAAAGAGCAAGTGGGTGAAGAAAAAAGCCGCCGAGCTGCTGCACGTCAAACGAACCACGCTGGTCGAGAAAATCAAGCGCCACCAGCTGCAGCCGGCCACCTGAAGAAAGCCCCCCAGGTGTCAAAGAACTGACAGAATTCTCATTTGAGCCTTGACATCTGGGGGGGGGACTTTTTTGCGTCGCCCCCGAAGACCCTCTCCTGCGTGTGTCGTCCCGAATCTTTCCTCCGCATTTAACTAATAAAAACGAGTGGTTGTCCTTTTCTGCAGTCTTTTCTGCAGAATTTTTTGAATGTGGCAACAGATTTGCATTTGATTTGCGGCGGATTGGTTTTACGGACGCCCGTTATGGCGGCGGACAGACCGGTGACTCCCGAGGACAACGTTCGGTGGCCGTTTCCAGGCCACCGGCAGGACATGAGGCAATGCAGACAGGTACGGTTTTGGTCGTCGACGACGATCCCCAGATCCGGCGCTTCATCGCCGAAAGCTTGCAGCAGGGCGGGTTCGACGTGCTGCAGGCGGGCGGCGGGGACGAGGCCCTTCAACGGTTGGCGCCTGACCGGACCCGTTTGGTGATCACCGATGTGCGAATGCCCGGCATGTCCGGTATCGAGCTGCTGCAGCGCCTGAAACGACAGGCGCCTGAGCTCCCGGTGATGATCGTCACCGGCTTCGGCAGTATCCGCAACGCCGCTGAGGCCATGCAGGAGGGCGCCTGTGACTATCTGCTGAAACCGTTTTCGGTGGAAACCCTGTTGCTGGCCGTAGAGAAGGCCCTGTCCGGAAACGGCGGCAACGGCCGCACGGAGCGAAGCCCCGACCGGCCCGCGGCGGGGTACAAGAGGATCATCACCCGCGATGCGCGCATGCGCTCCCTGCTGGAGGCCGCGACCCAGGTGGCGCCCAGCAACGCCACGGTGCTGATTCAAGGCGAGAGCGGCACCGGCAAGGAATTGCTGGCGTCCCACATTCACCGCCACGGTCTGCACCCGGACGCCCCTTATGTCGCCGTGAACTGCGCTTCTCTGCCGGAGAACCTGGCCGAGAGCGAGCTTTTCGGCCACGAGAAAGGCGCCTTCACCGGGGCCTTCAGCCGCAAAAGCGGCAAGTTCGAGCTGGCCGGCAAGGGAACCATCGTGCTTGATGAAATCAGCGAGATGCCGCTGCCCCTGCAGGCCAAGCTGCTGCGGGTCCTGCAGGAAAGGGAAATCGACCGGGTCGGCGGGCAGATGCCGGTGCCGGTGGAGGCGCGGGTTATCGTCATCAGCAACCGTGATCTGTGGGAAGCCGTCGAGGCGGGACGTTTTCGGCAGGACCTGTACTACCGCGTCAACGTGATTCCCCTGACCATCCCGCCCCTGCGCCGGCGCCCGGACGACATCCTGCCGCTGGCCGAGCATTTCCTGGCCCGGTTTTCCGCACGGTACGCCAAACCCATGAAACGCATATCCAACGCCGCCGCCACCGTGCTGCTCAGCAACCCGTGGCCTGGAAACGTCCGCGAGCTGGAAAATGCCATGGAGCGGGCGGTTCTGATGGGATCCGGTGACCGCCTGCTGCCAGAGCACCTTGCACTGGATCCGGGCGGACCGCAACCGGCGGCCGAGAGGCCAGACCCAGCGCCGCTTCCGGTCGGCACAAGCCTGCGGGACATGGAGAAAAAGCTGATTTTTGAAACCCTGGCAAAGGTCAACGACAACCGAACCCATGCCGCCCGCATGCTGGGCATCAGCATCCGGACGTTGCGCAACAAGCTCAAACAGTACCGCGAGGAACACGGCATCGCCCCGTGAACGGGAGCGGACTTCCACGAGGCGGATCTTTTTGCCTGTCCGGGTCGCCGGACGGCGGCAATATTTTCCGGTCAGTGGGGACCTTGCGCGGTGACAGCGTGACAATGAACGTGTAACATATAGAAAAAACGGTAAAAACCAACATGATGCTTGCCGGTGCAACTCCTGGAACAGGAATTGCAGATAAGTAGTACAAGCGGGCAGAACAGGCGCCGACGACGGGTATCGGCGCCGGCGCCCACATGGGAGGAACGCGGTATGGAGCCCAACGGCCTGTTTCCCGACACATTGAACTTTCTTGAAAAGAGCCTGGATCTGCGGACCCGTAAGCAGCGCGTGCTGGCCACCGACATCGCCAACGCTGACACGCCCAATTTCCAGTCTTTCGATGTCATGGTGGAAGAGGCACTCCAGAAGGCGCGCGACGACCGCGGGGAGGACGGTTTCCGGCTGGTAACCACCAACCCGCGGCACATGGCCATGGACGAGATCCCTTTCCCCGAACCCGTGGTGCGGGTCCAACGGGCGGACGACTATTCGCTCAAGACCGACGGCAACACGGTGGATGTGGACCGCGAGATGGGAAAAATGGCCAAGAACCAGATCATGTACAATACCTCGGTGGAAATCATCTCCAGGGAACTGCGACGTCTCAGGAACGTCATCAAGGGAGGAAAGTAAGCCGCCATGAACGTGTTTGACGCTCTGCAGGTCAGTGCTTCGGGACTCAGCGCCCAGCGCCTGCGTCTCAATCTGATCGCCGAAAACATCGCCAACGTGGAGACCACCAGCACGGCCGCCGGGGGGCCTTACGTGCGCCAGGAGCCGGTGTTCGCCGCCATGCGCCGGCCGCGGTCCTTCCAGGACCTGCTGGACATCGAGCAACGTTACGACCAGGCCGAGGTGTCGGTGGTTGACGTGGTCGAAGATCCGCGGCCGCCCATCATCAAGTACATGCCGGGACACCCGGATGCCGACGCGGACGGGCTGGTGCGTTTCCCCAACGTCAATGTCTTCGAGGAGATGGTTAACATGATATCGGCCCAGCGTAGCTACGAGGCCAATGTGACCACTGTCAACGCCATCAAGTCCATGGCCATGAAGGCCCTGGAGATTGGGAAATAGCCATCATGGATGAATTGCGAATCGACAGCAATATCCAACCGGCGGCCCTGCCGGAAATGGATTCGAAGAAGAGCCGGGAAGGGCAGGAGAGGGGTTTCGGCGACGTGCTCAGCGACTCCCTGGCGGAAGTCGACCGGCAGATCCGAACGGCCGACGAGCAGGCCCAGCGCATGGTGGCCGGCGAGGACGTCAGCATTCACAGCACGATGATCAATCTCGAGAAGGCCAATATCTCGCTGGAGTTCATGCTCCAGATTCGCAACAAGGTTGTCGAGGCCTACCAGGAAATCATGAGGATGCAGATTTAACCCCCAGGAGAGCCGTTAACCATGCAGATGCCCGGTGTCGCCACGCAGATGAAGACACTTTTCCAGAACCTGTCGCCCGGCAAAAAGATCGCGCTTTTCGCCCTCGTCGGTCTTTCCGCCACGGTGTTCTATTTCATCATCACTTGGGCCGGCAGGCCGGACTACCAGACGCTCTACAGCCGGCTGTCAGCCGAAGACGCCGGGCAGGTGGTGGCCTGGCTCAAGGCGCAGCGCATTGATTACCGGCTCACCGACAAGGGGCGCACCATCCAGGTGCCCAAGGAGAAGCTCTACGAGACGCGGATGGAAATGGCCTCCCAGGGAATCCCCCAGGGCGGCGGCATCGGCATGGAGATCTTCGACAAGTCCAACCTGGGGATGACCGAGTTCGCCCAGAACGTCAACTACCAGCGGGCCCTGCAGGGGGAACTGGCGCGCACCATCAACGATCTCGAGGAGGTGGAGGGGTCGCGGGTGCACATCGTGATGGCCGCCAAGTCGCTGTTCATCGAGGACCAGGAGCCGGCCACGGCCTCGGTGGTACTCAGGCTCAAGCCCGGCCGGCACCTTTCGCGGGGGCAGGTCGACGGCATCGTGCACCTGGTCTCGGCCAGCGTCTCGGGGCTCAAACCGCAGAACGTCACGGTGGTTGACAATTCCGGCAACATCCTGTCCGGCTTTGAGGACGAGATGCAGCTGGGCCGCAAGAGCATCCTGCTGCTCGAATACCAGCAGAAGGTGGAGCGCAACCTGGAGAACAAGATCAAGACCATGCTCGACAACGCCCTGGGGCCCGCCAAGGCCATCGTGCGGGCCTCCTGCGACTTCGACTTCCGGCAGCGGGAGACGACCGAGGAGAAATTCCTGCCCCAGAACCAAGTGGTTCGCAGCGAGAAGAAGAGCAGCGAGATCGCGGCCCGCCCGGACCAGATCCCCATGGGGGTACCCGGAAAGACCGCCTACAACTCCCCCAATGCCACCAACTCCACCGCCGCCACCGATCTCCCGGCCATCCAGAAGCAGAACCGGATGGTCAACTATGAGATCGGCAAGGTCACCAGTCACGTGGTCGAACCGTCCGTGCGGCTGCTCAAGACGTCCGTGGCCGTCATCGTGGACGGCACCTACCGGAAGGTGCCCGGCGCCGACGGCAAAGTGGAGATGCAGTACGTCGCCCGAAAGCCCGAGGAGCTCAAGCAGCTGGAGAACATCGTCAAGCGAGCCATCAATTTCGACGCCGCCCGGGGCGACGAGGTCGTGGTCGAGAACATCCCCTTCGACACCGAGTCCTGGGACGCCCTCGCGCAGCCCAAGGAGGCGCCGCCGGGATGGATGGCCCGGATCAGCCGGCACCGCCAGCTGGTCAAGTACGGCATCGCCGGATTCATCCTCTTCTTCACCTTCCTGTTCATCATCCGGCCGCTGGTGCGCTGGCTGACGGGCGGCGCTGGACAGGACGTGCAGCTGCTGCAGCAGTTGCCCAAAACTGTTGGCGAAATCGAGAACGAGTACGAGAGTCAGGCCCGCAACCTGCCGTACAGCGACCAAGCTTCCCGGCTGGTCATGCGCGACAACACGGCCTCGGTTCAGCTCATCCGGGAATGGATGAAGGAATCCTGACGGCGGGGGCGGCAGGCGCAGGGTGAGTCATCGGCGGACACGCCATCTCTGACCAGGGAAACTGATTGCATATGGATACCACACAGCTGTCCGGCCCCCTGAAAGTAGCGGTGTTGATGAAAGCGCTGGGCAAGGAAGCGGTCCAGGAGGTGCTGATGCAGCTCTCAGACGGGGAACGCGAGCAGGTCATGGTGCACGTCTCCCAGCTGGGGGACATCGCGCCGGAGGTGATCGAAAAGGTTGCGCAGGAGTTCATCACTCTAGCGCCGCGCTACGGCCGAGAGGCCCTGCCGCCAGCGGCCGGGCAGGATGCGGGGCAGGGGGCGCAGAAGAAGGACAAGGCCCACCAGAGCGGGGAGCAGGAAGAACCCGGGAGGCAAAAGCTCGAGGCCATTGAGGCCATGGACCCCGAACAGCTGGCCGAGACCATCCGCCACGAACATCCCCAGACCATCGCGCTGATCGTTTCGCACCTCAAGGCCGAAAACGCGAGTCGGGTGCTCGGCGCGTTGCCCGACGAACTGCGCGGGGAGGTGGCCATCCGGATCGCCAACCTGAAGAAGGTCATGTCCGAGATGGTGGCCGAAGTCGACCGCGTGTTCAAGGAGATCCTGGACAGCAGCGCCACCTCGCCGACCTACCAGGCCGGCGGCATCGATCATCTGGCGGATATTCTCAACCAGTCGGCTGAACTGGTGGGGGACCAGATCATGGCCGATATCGAGGAGATCGACCCCGAGCTGGCCGCCCGCATCAAGGAGCGCATGTTCGTTTTCGACGACCTGGTGCTGGTGGACGATCGGGGCATGCAGAAGGTCCTGCGCCAGGTGGAGACCCGCGAACTGGCGGTGGCGCTCAAGGCGGCGGCTGAAGAATCCAAGGAAAAGGTCTTCCGCAACATGTCCCAGCGGGCCGCCGAGATCCTGCAGGAAGAGATCGAATCTCTAGGGCCGGTGCGCATGGCCGAGGTGGAAGAAGCCCAGCAGAAGGTGACCCGCATCATCCAGGAGATGGAGAGCAAGGGCGAAATCGTGATCAGCGGCCGGGGGGGAGGCGATCTCATTGCCTGATTTTGTCGACAGCGCAGAGAACGGGGTGGACGGCGCCGAGATGCGGCATAGTTTTCCGGATTTCGAAGACGCCGTCTGCCGTCGCAGGGACATTGCCGGCCGGCAGGACCTGTTCCGGCGCATCGATTTTTCCGCTTGCGGGCCGGCGGACGGAGGCCCCGACGAGGATGCCTGCCGGAGTGACGAGACCCCTCTGGACGCCGCACAACAGGCCTATGAGAATGGCTATCGGGAGGGGTTGGAAGCCGGCCGCTTGGCGACCGAGGCCCGTCTCCGGCCGCTGGCCGAGGCCATGCAGAAGGCCCTGCAGGAGGTCCGTGAACGGGCGGCCGGGCTGTACGCTGAAGCCGAGGGGCAGGCCGTAGAACTGGCGCTGGCGGTGGCTCGCAAGATCATCGGGCACGAGGCGCGGATTGATCGTCGGGTGGTGGTGCACAGCCTGCAGTGTGCGATGGCGGATCTCTCCCGGAGGTCGGAGGTCACGCTGGTGCTCAACCCCGAGGATGCCGCATTTCTGAAAACCCTGACCCCCGAGGCGCTTTTCGGGGGGGACGGAGCCGTGGAGGCGGTCGTCTTCGAGTCCGATCCCACCGTGGCGCCGGGCGGCTGCCGGGTCAGAACCGCCGCCGGGGACCGGGACGCGACCGTGGAGGGGCGGCTGGCGCGCATCGCGGCGGCCTTTGAGGAAGCTCTGCAACGGCACGGCGCCAAAGCCATGCCACCGGAAGAGAACCGTGACGACTGAACTGGACCTGGCGCATTATTTTCAACTGCTGGAAAGCCTGGAGACCATCGGCCGGCTGGGGCGGGTGACCAAGGTGGTGGGCCTGGTCATTGAGGCCCGCGGGCTGGAGGCCAACATCGGCAGTGTGTGCACCGTGCACACTGGGGACGCCGGACACACGGTGATGGCCGAAGTGCTGGGCTTCCGGGACGAAACCATGCTGCTGATGCCGCTGAGCGAGTGCCACGGCCTGGCGCCCGGCTGCCCCGTGGAGGCCATGGAACCCCGCGCAGTGATCCCCGTAGGGGAGGAACTGCTGGGACGCGTGGTCGACGGCATGGGAAATCCCATCGACGGCCGCGGCCCCATCGACTGCCCGCAGGCGTATCCCCTGTACGCCGAACCGCTCAACCCGCTCAACCGTCGGCCCATCAACCGGGCGCTGAGCACCGCGGTGAAATCCATCGACGGCCTGCTGACCCTGGGTTGCGGTCAGCGCATGGGCATCTTCGCCGGTTCTGGGGTGGGCAAGAGTGTTCTCATGGGCATGATCGCCCGCAACAGCAGCGCCGACGTCAACGTCATCGCCCTCATCGGCGAACGGGGCCGTGAGGTCAACGACTTCATTGACAAGATCCTTGGAGAGGAAGGCCGCCGGAGATCCGTGGTGGTGGTGGCTACCTCGGATCACCTGCCCCTCATCCGGGTGCGCGGCGCGTTCATCGCCACGGCCATCGCGGAGTACTTCCGGGACCGCAACCTGCACGTCAACCTGATGATGGACTCGGTTACCCGCTTCGCCATGGCCCAGCGCGAGATCGGCCTGGCCTTGGGAGAACCGCCCACCTCCAAAGGCTATACCCCGTCGGTTTTCACCCTGCTGCCGCGCCTGCTGGAGCGTGCCGGCAATGCCGACGGCAGCGGCAGCATCACCGGCCTGTACACCGTGCTGGTCGAAGGCGACGACATGAACGAGCCGGTGGCCGACGCGGTGCGTTCCATCCTTGACGGTCACATCGTGCTGACCCGCGAGCTGGCCGTCCAGAACCACTACCCGGCGGTGGACGTGCTGGCCAGCGTCAGCCGCGTGATGAGCGACGTCACCGACCCGGAGCAGCAACGGGCCGCGGCGGAGCTCAAGTCGCTGCTGGCCACCTACCGCAGGGCCGAAGACCTGATCAACATCGGTGCCTACGTGCGCGGAAGCAATGCCGCCATCGACCGTGCCGTGGACATGATCGGACCCATCAACGCATTCCTGGTGCAGAGCGACCGCGAAAACATTCCCCTGGAAGAGAGCCGCCGCATGCTGGCGGCGCTTTTCGGAGGAGAACAGGAGTAACGCATGGGATCCTTCAGACTGGAACCGCTGCTGCGATACCGCAAACTCCAGGAGGAGATCCTGGAAAAGGCGCTGGCCGAGGCGCAAAGGCAGCTGGACGAGGAACACGGCAAACTGGGCGAGTTTCAGAGCCGGCGGGCGGCTGCGGCCCGGTCGTTCCGGCAGCTGCAGGAGCACGGCCCTCTGGCCGGCACCGCGGCCCGGGGGTACACCGAATACCTGGCGCTCATGCAGGACGCTATTCGACGCCAGCAGACCTGCATCGAAGAGGCCCGGCAAAAGGTATGCGAAAAGCGCCTGGAGCTGCAGGCGGCGGCCAGGAAGAGAAAGATGATTGACAAGCTCAAAGAGCGGCATTGGCAGCGGGACATGCAGCACCTGCGGCACAGGGAACGGCTGTTTTTCGATGATGTGGCGACCAATACTTTCATTCGGAAGGGCGGTCCAGATGAGTAGAGCAGAACTGACGACATTTTTCGATAGCCTGGAGATGCGGCGCAGCGGCGCGCCGAGGGACTTTCTCCGCCCGTCGCTGGACGCCGACCTGTCGCGGCCGCCGGAACCGGGCAGCTTCCGTTTCTCGCTGGAGGAGATGCGGCGCAACAAGACGGATTTTGCACCGTCGCCGGCATCCCCTCGGTTTGAGCGCGCCCCTGCGGAGGGACGCCGCGACGGCGGGGCGGTTTCACGGCGGCCGGACCCGCCGTCCCCGCAGCGGAAAGTATCCCCCCGGCGGTCCGGGGGGGATGAGGAGGATGCGGCGCAGCCGCAACGGGCCGCAGCGCACGGACAAGAGGCGGCTTCGGGGGCCGGGGGACAGCGCCCCGAACAGGCGCAGCAAAACCGCAAGCCGGCCGAAACGCACGACAGCGAAAGCCAGCCGGCGGATGACGTACCCCGGGACGACGGGACCGTCGCGGAAAATCCCGACGGCACCCGGCAGTCGGTGGCAGTAGCCGCGGGAGCAGGGTCGCCGGCGACGGGAAAAATGGCCGCCGAAGAGAATCCGCCGCCGACACCGACCGGGCAGGGTGCCGAACCACCGGCCGGGGATGACGAGACCCCGCGCGTAGTTTCCGACAAAGCGGCCGCCGGCGCCGCCGGTGAGGCGAAGAAACATCTCCCCACCGGGGGGACCGCGGCTGAAGCGGGCCGCCCGGCGAAAAGCTCAGCACCTGGAGACAGCAAGAAGGCGGGAAGTGAGACAGCTCAGGTGGGCACGCCGGCCAGGTTCGCCGGAAAGCCCCAGGCGGCACCCGCCGCGGCATCGTCGGTCGAGGTGGACAGCCCGGCCGCGCCGGTTGCCAGAGCGGCGGTTTCCGGAAAGGGGGGCGCTCCGTCTGCGGCCCAGCTCCAGGTTCAGCCGCAGGCGGCACCGGCTGCCGTGCCCACGGAAACGGCGGCCCCCCAGGGACAGGGCCATTCGGCGGCAGCCGCCGCTCCGGAAATATCGGCTCCGGGACGCGTGGCCCGCATAGGGGCCGACAGCCAGAGCGGACAGACTGGACTGTTCCAGGGGCATCACGCCGCATCCGGCCACGTGCAGGCCAGCGGCGGCGTCACCGCACCTGAGGCGCCGGCGCAGCCTTTCCACCAGGACCTGATGCAGCAGGTGGCCGAAAAGACCGTCTTTCATCTCCGGAACGGCCGGGCCGAGGCGCGCATCGACCTGAAACCGGAGAGCCTGGGGCACCTGAAGCTGCACGTGTCCACCGATCACGGTCAAGTGACCCTCAAGATCCTGACCGAATCGACCTGGGTGCGGGACATGATCGAGAGCCACATCAGCCACCTGAAAAACGAACTGCAGCAGCACAACTTACAGATCGACCGCCTGGACGTCTCGGTATCCGGGGGACAGCAGGAAACCGGGGACGGCAATGCCCGGGCCTCCGCTTCGCCGCGCAACCCCGCCGGTGACGCAGACACCGGCGGGGGCGGATCCCCGGCCACCGTCGAGGAAACCGAGGTGCCGCGCTCCACGGTGCAGTGGTCGCGGGTGGGGCTGGTGGATTACTTTGCATGAAACGCGCCCCGTCGGCCGCGGAAGCCGCCGGGCGGGAGGCGCCGACAAGATTAAAGGAGGAAGCCGTTATGATCACAACCGATTCCGTCAACAGCAAAACGACCGACAACACCCAGATATATTCGTCGGATCCGAATGCCCTGGGAAAGGACGATTTCCTGATGCTACTGGTAACCGAACTGCAGAACCAGGATCCCCTGAATCCCATGGACAATTCGGAATTCGTCGCCCAGTTGGCCCAGTTCAGCGCACTGGAGCAGTTGACCAACGCCAACAAGAACCTCGAAACCCTGCAGATGTACCAGAATTCTCTCAACAACGCCCAGGCCGTGGGCATGATCGGCAAGGACATCACGGCCAGCGGCAACACCATGGAACTGGCCGAAGGGGCAGACGCCACACTGGAGTTCGACCTGCCCGCCAACGCCGCCGACGTCTCTGTCGACATATTCAACTCGGCGGGCAATTTCGTGACGACCTTACAGGCCGGCGCCATGGGTGCCGGTCACCACAGCCTGACCTGGAACGGCACCGACAGCGACGCCGAGGACGTCCCGGCGGGTATTTACATGTTCGAGGTGCATGCCATAGGCGAAGACAATGTTCCCCTGGAGACCGACAAGTACACCCAGGGACGGGTGACAGGTGTCACCTACCGTAACGGCAGCCCTTATCTCATGACTGGTGATAACTTGGTGCCGCTGGCCGCCGTGCGCGAAGTCACCAATCCGGAGATGACCCCTGAACAGGGGGAGGACGAGGTCGAAGAGGGCCTGCGATAGCCGCAGATAGCCGTTCGCAGAATACTCGGGATTGAAAAAAACGTGCCATTCAACAAGGGAGGATATACACCATGATGCGATCACTGTATTCCGGAGTGACCGGACTGAACGCCAACAAGCAGTATCTGGAATCCATCGGGGACAACATTGCCAACGTCAACACGCCGGGCTTCAAAAGTTCGACGCTGTCTTTCGCCAACGTACTCAACCAGACCACCAACATTGTTTCCTCCAACGTCAACAGCGGATTTTCGGGCAACGAGATCGGAAACGGGGTGGCGGTGGTCGGGCTGCGATTCGACTGGACCCAGGGACCCCTGCAGTCCACAGGCAACGCCACCGACCTTTCCATCAACGGAGGCGGCTTTTTCCGTGTAGCCGATGACACCGAGACTTATTATACCCGCGCGGGGGACTTCTCTTTCGATAAAGACGGCAACCTGATCACCCTGTCCGGCATGAACGTCCAGGGTTTCAATATCCTGGCCAATGGTGAACCCGATCCGGCCGCGCCCTATGCGCCTGAAGACATCAGTATCGATCTGGACCAGTGGGAGAGCATCACCGTGGACAACAACGGCATTTTCTACGGTGTCGACAGCACGCTGCCTGAAACGGACCCCAATTACGGCCAGCCCCAGGCGCTGTACCAGGTGTCCCTCTACGAGTTCGCCAACATCAACGGTCTGGGCAAAATGAGCAACAATTTGTGGCGCCAGACCGCAGACTCCGGAGACGCCGTGTTGGGGGTGCCCGGCAACGGCGATTTCGGCAATGTCATTTCAAGCACGTTGGAAATCTCCAACGTGGACCTGGCCACCGAGTTCGTCAACATGATCACCGCCCAACGCGCTTTCCAGGCCAACACGCGTGTGATCACCACAAGCGACGAGATGCTGGCCGAACTGATCAATATCAAGCGCTGATCGCACGGCGTTTCCGATCCCTGGTCGGTCCGCACAAACGGACGCGCGCCTTTCGGCCGGCATCCCCCCGTCGGCCGGAAGGCGCGTCCGCCGCCTGCGCTGCAGCGGCGACGTCAAAGTGTTGACAACGGCCGATCATTTTGACGGTAGTGCCGCCCCTGCGCCCGCCCCCGGCTTCCCCGTTTCTCCCCACAAGACCGCCGCAACAACCTTCCTGCCTGGAATACGCTTTTATTTCAAATTGTTGCACTTTAGTGAAATTTTGTGAGTTTCATTTTCGGCCCGCCGCCATTCCGGCACATAATTTGCTCAACCAAGGAGTGCTGTGACGTTGTCCCCCCTGCCGGCACGCAGCCGGTCGGGGAACCGGTTTCAAAGTCGTTGCCGTAAAGGAGAATACCCCTTGGATATCACCACCTTCATTGGACTCCTGGTCGCCGGAGGGCTGGTCGCCGGCTCCATTCTGATGGGGGGCTCCGGCACCTGGTTCATCAACTACCCGTCGCTGATGATCGTCATCGGCGGCACCATGGGCGCCACTTTCATTGCCTATCCGCTCTCGGAGGTCATGAGCGTTTTCGGCGTGGCCAAGAACGTCTTCCTCTACAAAGCCCAGCCGGCCAGCAAGCTCATCCCCATCATCGTCGATTTCGCCAAGAAGGCCCGCCAGGAGGGCATCCTCTCCTTTGAGTCGCAGCTGCAGGAAATCGAAGACCCTTTTCTGGCCAAAGGCATCCAGATGGCCATCGACGGCATGGAGGCCGGCGCCATTGAGGACGTGATGAGCACCGAGGTGGCGGCGCTGCAGGAGCGCCACAAACTGGGCTCCGAGATTTTTTCCACCATGGGGACCTTCGCCCCCGCCATCGGCATGCTGGGCACCATCATCGGGTTGGTCCAGATGCTGATGCAGATGGAGGACCCCAGCGCCATCGGCGAGCCCATGGCCGTGGCGCTGCTGACCACCTTCTACGGCACGATTCTGGCCAACCTGCTGTTTCTGCCTATGGCAGGCAAACTCAAGACCCTCAGTAAACAGGAAGTGCTGTCCAAACAGATGGTCATCGAAGGCGTGCTGGCCATCCAGTCCGGAGAGAACCACCGCATCATCGAACAGAAACTCAAGGCGTTCATCTCCCCAAAGGAAATGGCCCGCGAACTGGGCGAGGAAGTCGAGGCCTGATCCATGTTTCTCAAGCGCAGCGGCAAAAAACGGCAGAGCGACGACGGTTCCCTGGGCGGCGGTTGGGAGATCGTGTACACCGGCTTCATTCTCATCCTGCTGTGCTTTTTCATCATGCTGTGCTCCTTTTCCACCATGCAGCAGTCCAAGGTGACGCGCTTTGTGAAGTCGTTCAACCTGGCGGTGAGCATTTTCAGCGGTGGCGTAAAGCTGGAAAAGGGCGACATCATCCTGCCGGACTCGGCCGACATGGTCGATGAAAAGAGCGGCCTTGCCAACATCTTCCGCGACGTCATCACGCACGCACGCCGGCTGGGTTTGGAAGACAGCATCGACATCGCCTTTACCGACAAGAACCTGGTCATGCGGCTGGCCAACGCCATTCTGTTCGACACCGGCTCGGCCGACATCCGGCCGGCTTCCATGCCGCTGCTGCTTAAGGTGGCCCGCGTCATCAAGGCAAGCCGCCACCTGGTGCGCATCGAAGGGCACACCGACGACCGCCCCATCCACACGCGGCGGTTTCCCTCCAACTGGGAGCTGTCCACGGCCCGCGCCGTGAACGTTCTGCGTTTCCTGACGCAGCGCGGCGGCGTCAGGCCTGACAAACTGTCGGCGGCCGGATACGGCCGGTACCAGCCGCTGACGGACAACGATACCGCCGCCCACCGCGCGAGGAATCGGCGGGTGGAAATCGTCTTTCAGCGCGAGATCGTCAAGGAGTGATGATGCGTTCGACCAAGGCCAAACTGCGCTTCAGCCAGGAACCGGAAGAAAACCGCAACGCCGCTTGGCTGACGACATTCAACGACATGATGACCCTGCTGATGGTGTTTTTCGTGCTTATCTTCTCCATGAGCACGCTGGACATCAACCGCACGGAGGGCCTCATCGAGAACCTGCAGAGCGCCCTGGGCGTGATGATGGCCGGACGCAGGGTTTCCATCGCCGTGACGGACGTGCCCGACAAGGATGCTTTCGAGCAGAACGCAAACGGGGGCGACGAGCGCAGGCCCCCCGGTGATGCGCAGCTGAAAGAGGCTTTGCAGCAGGCTTGGGCGGCGGCGCGACAGCCCAAATCGCCCGAACTGGCGAAGTTCATGCAGGAACTGAATGCGGATCCCGACATCCAGGCGCGCTTCACCCGTGAAGGCGTCAACCTCTCGCTGGAGAACAGCGTTTTGTTCAAGCCCGGGCAGGCCGACATCGACCCGCGTGGATATGCCGTTTTGGACAAAATCGCCGCCCGGCTCAAGACGCTGCCCAACCGCATCCGCATCGAGGGGCACACCGACGACGTTCCCATCGCCACCGAGCTCTACCCTTCCAACTGGGAACTCTCGGTGGCGCGTGCAGTCAATGTTCTGAAGTATCTGGTCAAGGCCGGACCGATCCTGCCGGTGCGCATGTCGGCGGTCGGCTACGGGGACTCCCGACCCCTGTACTCCAACGCCACCGCCAAGGGCAGGGCCGGAAACCGCAGGGTGGAGATCATTCTGGTTTCGGAGGATAACTAAAATGTCAAAGAAAGTACTCATCATTATCATCGTGAGCTCCGTGGTGGTGCTCGGCGGACTGGGGGCGGGCTTTTTCATCATGTGGCAGAAGCTTGCCGCCATCGGCGTCCAGAACGTGCAGGCCTCGGCCAAAGAAGCCGAGAAAAAGGCCGATGTCGGCATGGGGCCGACCTTTCACCTGGACCCCTTCATCGTCAACCTGGCCGATGAAGGCGGTAAGCGTTTCCTGCGGGTGACCATGGAACTGGAAGTCAAGAATGCCGAAATGGTCAAGCAGGTAGAGGATCATCTGCCCAAGATCAAGGACAGTATTCTCATGATCCTTCCCACCAAGAAGTACGCCGAACTGCACACGGTGGAAGGCAAGATCGCCCTACGGCAGCAGATCATGAAGAAGATCAACGGGTTCCTCAAGGACGCCCCCATAACTCACATTTACTTCACCGAGTTCGTCATTCAGTAGGCAGCTTTTCGAAATGGCCGATCAGATACTGTCACAGGAAGAGATCGACGCCCTGCTGGGGGCCATGGCCAACGGCGATGTCGACCTCGATGCGGAGGGAGAAAAGAAGAACGAGGTCGTTCCCTACGACCTGACCTCCAAGAGCGTGCAGCTGGAAGACGAGTTCAGCGCGCTGGACGAGGTTTTCGACAAGTTCGCTTCGGTCTTCCGCAAATCCCTGTCCGCCTTGCTGCAGCGGGAGGTGATGGTGGAATTCGACACCAAGGAGGTCAAGACTTTCGACAAGCTGATCAACGGGTGCACCACACCGACCCTGTTCGACACACTGTCCATGGAGCCGCTGCTCAACACGGCGCTGGTGGCCGTGGAACCGGGGCTGGTGTTTTCCTTTATCGACTGCATGTTCGGCGGTTCCGGTAAACCATTCGGCAAGATGCGCGAGTTCACGCTCATCGAGCTCAGCATGGCCGGGAAGGTCAACGCCGAGCTTCACCGGGCGCTGGAAGAAGCCTGGGAAGTGGTCAGCCCCTCGGAAGTCGAATCCAAAAAGATCGAAACCAAGCCGGAGTTCGTGCACGTGTTCGGCCCTTCCGAGATGGTGCTGGTGGCCTCCTTTTCGGTCAAGGCCGAAGCGTTTGAGGGAATCATCGCCTTTTGTGTCTCCTACCTCACGCTGGAGCCGATCAAGGAGAAACTTTCCGCCAGCTACATGCGGGAGAAGGACATCGAATTGAAGTGGAGCCGTGAAATCCAGGAACTGATCAAGGACGCCGAGATGGAAGTCGTCGCCGAACTGGGGCATACCACGCGGCAGGTGCGAGATATCCTCAATTTCAAGAAGGGCGATATTCTCCGGCTGGGTACCGGACCGCAGGATTACGTCACACTGAAAGTCAACAGCGTACCCAAGTTTCGTGGGTTTCCCGGCATCATCAAGGGGAGCCGTGCGGTGGAAATCGCCGAAAAGATAGATCGCCAGGGGGGGCGCAGGACAGATGCCAGAGTTTGAGAAGGACATCCAGCAGGAAACATCTCCCGCTGAAACTGGTCAAGAACAGGCGCTTGCTGGACAGGCGGCGGCGGAGTGTCAGGCGCCGGAGCCACCCGCCGAGCCCGAAGAGCAGATCGATTTCATCCTGGATATCCCCCTGGAGATCCGGGTGGAACTCGGGCGCACCCGCATGCAGATCAACGAACTGCTGAAACTGGGGCAGGGTTCGGTCATCGAACTGGGAAAGAGCGCCGGCGAGAATCTTGAAATCCTGGCCAACAACCGCCTCATCGCCAAGGGGGAAGTGGTGGTCAGCAAGGAAAAGTATGCCATCCGCCTGACAGAAATCATCAGTCCCATGGAAAGGGTGGAAACGCTGAGATGATCACCACGCCCGACATGTTGACCAGTGGCCTCAAGATGACGGCTGCGCTGGTGCTGGTGCTGGGCACCGTGCTGCTGGTGGCCTGGATCGCCCGCCGCTACCTTGGGCGTCGCACCAGCGTGGGCGGCCGCGGTCTGCGCATTCTGGCCAGTCAGTACGTGGGCGTCAAGAAGAACATCATGCTGCTCGAAGTTCCCGGTTCGGTTCTGGTGCTGGGCATCACCGGCGAACGCATCAACCTGCTGGACAAGATCGAGGATCCCGAAACGCTGAGCCGGCTCCGCCGGGAAAAGGACCCCGGTGCTGCGAGCTTCCTGACCCATCTCAACCAGTGCCGCAAACGAACCGGAAAATCGGAAAATTGAAAACCGTCGTCATGAAACCCCGAGAATGCACAGACAACACCCCATGCAGGCGGATGCCGTGGATCATGGTCCTACTGGTGGTCCTTCTGGTGCTGGGGGCCGGCGCAGGAAGGGCGCGGGCCGAAGCGCAGGGGTTTCCGCTGGTCAAGGTGGACTACCAGAACAGTGACAACCCCGGTGACATGACCGTGGTGTTGCAGATCTTCGTGCTGCTGACCATCCTGTCCCTGGCGCCGGCCATCCTGATCATGGTGACCTCCTTCACGCGCATCGCCATCGTGCTTTCCTTACTGCGCCAAGCGCTGGGAACCCACCAGATGCCGCCCAACCAGATCATCCTGGGGCTGGCCCTTTTTCTGACCTTTTTCATCATGACGCCGGTATGGCAACAGGTCAACAGCCAGGCCATCCAACCTTTCCTGGGAAAGAAGATCTCTCAGCAGGAAGCGCTGAAAAAGGCCGCCGACCCCATCCGCCGGTTCATGTACCACCAGACGCGCGAGAAAGACCTGGCCCTGTTCGTTAAGATTTCCAAGCTAAAGAAGCCCCGCAGCATCGAAGACGTACCCACCTCGGTGCTGATTCCGTCTTTCATCATCAGTGAGCTGAAAACCGCTTTCCAAATCGGTTTTCTGCTCTACGTACCGTTTCTGATCTTGGACATGGTGGTGGCCAGTGTACTGCTGTCCATGGGCATGATGATGCTGCCGCCGGTGATGATCTCGCTGCCTTTCAAACTGATGCTCTTCGTGCTGGCTGATGGGTGGTACCTGATCGTGGGATCGCTGGTCAAGAGTTTCACCTGAGGAAAACGACACCATGACACCCGAATTCGTGACCGGATTTTTCTTTGAAGCCATCAAGCTGGCCGTGCTGCTGGCAGCACCGGTGCTGCTCTTCGGTCTAGTGGCCGGCGTGCTGGTGAGCATGTTCCAGGCGGCCACCCAGATCAACGAAATGACCCTGGTGTTCATCCCCAAGATGATCGCCGTGGCCGTGGCCATGCTGATCTTTTTTCCTTGGATGCTGCAGATGATTGTGGCCTTCACCGAGAACCTGATCAACAACATCCCGTTCTACATCCGCTGACGACGGAAACAGGGCCCTTATGATCGGACTCAGCCTCAAATTGTCACAGATTCAGATGATCCTGCTGGTCTTCGTGCGGGTGGCGGCCATCGTCTTCTCGGCGCCCCTGTTCGACAGCCGGGCCATTCCATCGCTTTTCAAGATCGGCCTGGCGATGGCGGCGGCCGTGCTGCTCTACCCCTTGCTGGGACGGGACATACCCCTGCCCGCCGGCGGCTTCACGGCGCTGGGTTTCGGCATCGTCGGGGAGATGCTGGTGGGCCTGATCATCGGTTTTACCGTTCGGCTGATCTTTGCCGCCGTGGAAATGGCCGGTCAGCTGGCCGGTTTCCAGATGGGGCTGGCCATCGCCAACGTCTTCGACCCCATGACCAGCATGCAGATGCCCCTGGTGTCGCAGTTCGAGAGCATTATCGCCATGCTGATCTTCCTGGCGGTCAACGCACACCACTTGGTGCTGCGGGCCCTGGCCGAGAGTTTCCGCATCCTCCCGCTGCTGGGCTTTCGCTTCAACCGCTCGTTGATGGCCATGCTCTCGGAGCTGACCGGCGCCATGTTCGTGACGGCCGTCAAAATCGCCGCTCCGGTCATGGTGGCCCTGCTGCTGACCAGCCTGACGCTGGGACTGGTGGCGCGGGTGGTGCCGCAGATGAATATTTTCATCGTAGCCATGCCGATCAAGATCGTCATCGGCCTGGTGTTCCTTGGCTTGTCGCTGCCGTTCCTGGCGGGATTCATGGGCCATGTTTTCGTAAACCTGGGAAACGACCTTGTGCTGCTGCTCAAGGCCATGAGGTAGGATAACATGCCGGAGAGAAACGATCAGGAAAGAACCGAGCGGGCGACACCCAAAAAGCGTGCCCAGGCGCGCAAGAAGGGGCAGGTCGCCCAGAGCCGCGAGATCCCATCGGCCGCCATCCTGATCGGCGCTACAGCCGTGTTCTATTTCTATGGAGCGAACATGGTGGGGCGTTTCACGCGATTCATGCACCACTTTTACCAGAACATCGGCACGCTGGACGTGCAGCAAAGCATGATCCCGTTGCTCTTCTGGCAGATCACGCAGCAGGTCTTCTGGATGCTGCTTCCCCTGCTGGCGGCCATCGTGCTGGTGGCCGTGGCTGCCAACGTGGCCCAGATCGGTTTTCTGGTCATCGAGGAACCCTTCGCCTTCAAGTTCTCCAAGCTCAATCCGGTCGAGGGTCTCCGGCGGCTTTTCTCGCTGCGGTCCCTGGCCGAACTGGTCAAGTCCCTGCTCAAGATGGTTTTCGTGGGGCTGGTGGCCTTCGCCATGGTCAAGGGACGGGCGGGAGTGATGCCCTCGCTGATGCAGACGGGGGTGGGCGGCATCCTGGCCTTTTTCGGACAGGTGGCATTCCGGGTATGCGCTTACACCTGCCTGGCCATGATCGTCCTGGCGGTCCTGGACTACGCCTTTCAGCGCTGGCAGTACGAGAAGGACCTGCGTATGACCAAGCAGGAAATCAAGGAAGAGTTCAAGCAGACCGAGGGCGACCCCAAAATCAAGTCGCGCATCCGTGCCATCCAGCTGGAGATGGCCCGTCGTCGCATGATGGACCAGGTGCCCGAGGCCACGGTGGTCATCACCAACCCCACCCACCTGGCGGTGGCACTCAAGTTCGATGCCGCCAGCATGGCGGCGCCGCAGGTGGTGGCCAAGGGCGCCGGATACGTGGCCGAGCGCATCCGGGCCCTGGCTGTCGAACACGGGGTGCCCGTCGTCGAACAGAAACCCCTGGCACGCAGCCTGTTCAAGGGCGTCGACATCGGCGCATACATTCCGGCGGAACTGTACCAGGCCGTGGCCGAAATCCTGGCCTACGTGTACCGGCTCAGGGAAATGAAAGCAGGCCTGCAGCGCTAAGGTGAAATCGTTATGGCGTACGAAATGCAGAACACACTGATGGACGGTTCGACAGCGTTGTCGCGCAACACCGATGTCATGATGGCCGCCGGCGTGGTGGGTATCCTGCTGATCATGATGATACCACTGCCCTCCATCGTGCTGGACATGCTGCTGTCCTTCAACATCACCTGTTCACTGGTGATCCTGCTGGTGGGTATGTACATCCACCGTCCCCTGGACCTGTCCTCCTTTCCTTCCATCTTGCTGCTGGCCACACTGTTCCGCCTGTCGCTCAACATCGCCTCCACGCGCATCATCCTGCTGCACGGCAGCGAGGGGCCCATGGCCGCCGGCAGCGTCATCAATGCCTTCGGCAGTTTCGTGGTGGGCGGCAACTACGTGGTGGGACTGATCGTCTTCTTGATCCTGGTGGTGATCAACTTCGTCGTCATCACCAAGGGCGCTGGCCGCATCGCAGAGGTGGCGGCGCGCTTCACCCTGGACGCCATGCCCGGCAAGCAGATGAGCATCGACGCCGACCTGAACGCCGGCCTGATCAACGACGAGGAGGCCAAGGCGCGACGGGCCGAGATCGCCCGGGAGGCCGAGTACTACGGCGCCATGGACGGTGCCAACAAGTTCGTGCGCGGCGACGCCATCGCCGGCATCCTGATCACACTGGTCAACATCATCGCCGGCCTGCTGATCGGGGTTTTCCAGAACCACATGAGCTTTTCGGACGCCGCCCAGACCTATACCCTGCTGACCGTGGGCGACGGTCTGGTCTCCCAGATACCGGCGCTGGTGGTGTCCACCTCGGCCGGCATCATCGTCAGCCGGGCGGGTTCCGAAGCCAGCCTGGGAAGGGAGATCTCCTCTCAGCTCATCACCCAGCCGCGGGCCATCGCCATCGCCGCGGTGGTGCTCCTCGTATTCGGGATCTTCCCGGGACTGCCCACTGTCCCCTTCCTGGTATTATCGGCCACCGCCGGGGTAATCGCCTATTTCTTGTTCCAGGCCGAAAAGGCCCGTCGGCAGGAGGAAGAATTGCCTGCGCCGGTGGCTGAGGAAGAGCCCGCCGTGAGCACTGTGCGGCCGCTGCCCCCGGTGGACATGCTGGCCTTGGAAGTGGGTTACGGGCTGGTGCCGCTGGTGGATATCGAGCAGAACGGCGAACTGCTCGAACGCATCAAGTCCATCCGCCGCCAGCTGGTCCAGGAACTGGGCATCATCGTGCCCTCGGTGCACATCCAGGACAACATGCAGCTCAAGCCCGGAGCGTACACCATTCTGCTCAAGGGCAACGAGGTGGCGCGCGGCGAGCTGATGACCAACCACCTGCTGGCCATGCGGCCTGAAGCCGGCGAAGGGAACGACATCGAGGGACAGGTCACGCGGGAACCGACCTACGGGCTACCGGCCCTCTGGATCCGGGAGAAAGACAAGGACGAAGCGGTCGAAAAGGGGTACACCGTGGTGGACAACGCCACGGTGCTGACCACGCACCTGACGGACGTCATCCGCCGCTTCGCCCATGAACTCATCGGCCGCCAGGATGTTCAGCAGATGCTCGACACGCTGTCCGAGTCGCATCCCAAGGCGGTGGAGGAGCTGGTGCCCAACCTGCTGTCGCTGGGAGGCGTGGTGAAAGTGCTCCAGAACCTGCTGCGGGAGCAGGTTCCCATCCGGGACCTGCTGACCATCGTGGAGGCCCTGGCCGACTGGGCGCCGGTGACCAAAGATACCGAAGTACTGACAGAATATGTGCGTCAGGCGCTGTCGCGCACCATCAGCCGTCTCTACCAGAGCGAAGACGGTAAGATCATGGCCCTGACCCTGGACCCGGAACTGGAGCGTGTCATCGCCGAGGCCATCAAGCCCGCCGATCACGGTTCCTATCTGACCATCGAGCCGGATTACGCCCAGAAAGTCATGGGTAGCCTGGCGGGGCAGTTGGAAAAATTCTCACGGCTCAACCTGCAGCCCATCATCCTCTGCGGAGCACGTATCCGGAGCCATTTCAAAAAACTGGCCGATCGTTTCATCCCCAACCTGGCCGTGCTGTCGTACAACGAAATCTCGAGTGACGTGACCATTCAATCTCTAGGCATGGTAGGACGACCCGATGCACATTAAGATCTTCGAAGCCGAGACCATGAATCAGGCCCTGCTGCAAATCAAACGCGAGTTCGGCCCCGACGCCGTCATCCTGTCGGCGCGTAGCGTGCGGGGGGGACTTCTCAAGGGACGCCGGGTGGAGGTCACCGCCGCCACCGACGGCCCAACCGTGACGATGTCGTCTGCGCGGCGATCGGCTGCGGCGGCGTCCCCGGCCAACCCCGCTACGCTGGACTTCCCGGCGCCGCGACCCTGGCAGGCCGTGGAAGCCTACCGCATGAAGCCATCCGAGCGCAAGCACGACGCCGGTCGTCCGGCGGCGGGTCCGTCCCGCGACACGGCGCCGCGGTCGCAGGCGACGACGACGGAGGATCCGGAAAACATCGCCTTGCGGCGCCACCTGATTCACCAGGGTGTCGGCCGCCGGCTGGCCCGTGAGTTGGCCGAAAATCCGGCCCTTTTGAAATCGGCGGCGTCCCCGGAGGATTCCGGCCCGGCGCTGGCCGCCGCCATGGCCGAGTGCGGCCTGGCCTGCGAGCGCATCCGCATCCGCCGGGGACGTGCCACTGTGGCGGCCATGGTCGGCCCTCCGGGGGTTGGTAAGACCACGGCGGTGGTCAAGCTGGCCGCCCTGGCCCGCAACCGGCTGGGCGCCGGGCGGGTGGGCATCATCGCCGTTGACAACACCCGTCAGGGCGCCGTGGAACAGCTGCTCAATTTTGCCGCCGTGGTTGGCGTCGAGGCCCGGGTGGTGCGCAAGCCGGTTGAGTTGTCGCGGGTGCTGGGCCAGTTCCGCAAGATGGCGCTGGTGCTGGTGGACACCGCCGGCGTAAGCGCCGCCGACCGGCACGGTGTACTGGGACTCAAAAACTTCTTCCAGCGCTGCCGCCGCAGGGTGGAGATGCACCTGCTGCTGGCGGCTTCGACCAAGGGGGAAGACATGTGCCACATGGTCGAGGGCTTCGGACCGCTGGCCTTTGAGCGCCTGCTGTTCACGCGGGTGGACGAAACCTGCCGTCACGGCAATCTGCTCAACATCATGGACCGCACCCAGATACCGGTTTCCTATTTTTCCCAGGGCCAGCGGATTCCCGATGACCTGAAGATCGCCACGCTGGAGAAACTGGCCGGTTTGGTGCTCGGGGACTGGACCTCCGGCACCGGGGAACGGCCGGACGAATCGGAGGGCCCGCAGTGGATGACGGGCTGAGGCCGCCGACGGCCGTTGTGCAGGAAGAGGTCGCAGTATCCATATGCGTCTGAACCGGGCCGCAAGGTCCCCGAAGGAAAAGTTGATGACCAAACCACAATCCGGAAATATAATTCATCTCAAGGACCGCCTCACGGGAAGGATGGACCGCGAAAGAACCACGGCGGCGGTGCAGTCCCGGGCGGCCACCAAGGTGATCACCATCACCAGCGGCAAGGGCGGGGTCGGCAAGACCAACATCGTGGCCAACCTCGGAATCACCATGAGCCAGCTGGGCAAGCGCGTCATGATCCTGGATGCCGACCTGGGGCTCGGCAACCTGGACATCCTGCTGGGGTTGGCGCCGCGCTACAATTTTTCTCATTTTCTCAACGGAACCAGGAGGCTGGAGGAAGTCGTCGTGTGCGGACCTGAGAACATTCAGATCCTGCCGGCGGCCTCGGGCATCGACGAGCTGACCTCCATCAGCGACGAACAGCGCACCCGCATACTGAGCGATCTGAACGGGTTGCTGGCCTCCGTGGATATCCTGCTCATCGACACGGCGGCGGGCATTTCGTCCAATGTCACCTATTTTGCCGCCGCCGCCCATGAGATCGTGGTGGTCGTCTCTCCGGAACCGACTTCCATCACCGACGCCTACGCCCTCATCAAAGTACTGTCGGTGAAGTACGACGCCAGCCGCTTCAAGCTGCTGGTCAACATGGCCGCCAACATCAAGGAGTCCCAGGAGGTCTTCCGGCAGCTGAGCATGGTGACGGAACGTTTCCTGGACGTCGACATCGAGTACATCGGTTACGTCAAGTACGACCGCAACGTGGTTTCGGGAGTCAAGCGCCAGAAGGCCGTACGGCAACTTTACCCGGAAACCGATGCCAGCCGGTGCCTGCTCTCACTGGCCCGCAAACTATCTGACACGCCACTGCCGGCCGCCGTCACCGGTGGTGGAGGATCCTCTTTCTGGGAGAAAATCTCCCGGGATACAACCGACTGAAGAGAGAATTCCTATGAACTATTCAGCCGCAAGTACGAAACACCCTTACAAGGACGACCTGAATCTGCGCAACCAGTTGGTGACCGAGTACCTGCCCTTGGTCAACCGCATCGTTCAGCGGTTCGCGGTCTACCTGCCCGCCAGCATCGAACTCGAGGACCTGGTGCATGCCGGGGTCATCGGGCTGATTCAGGCCATCGAGCGTTACGA
>CAYZCL010000040.1:0-5944 GCA_964476595.1 uncultured Desulfobacteraceae bacterium | reverse complement strand
CTCGCCCAGATGCTGCAACGCACGCCCCTGCTGCTGGTGGCCAAGAAGTACAGCGGTATCCGCACCCCCCGTGATCTCAACGGTAAAAAGGTAGGTCTCTGGGGAGGGACCATCAACCAGGTGCAGCCGCAGGCCTTTTTCAAAAAATTCCACGTCACACCCGTGCCGGTCCGCCAATCATACACCATTAACCTGTTCCTGCGTGACGGTGTGGCGGCCGCCTCGGCCATGTGGTACAATGAATATCACACCCTGCTCATGTCCGGCCTCAATCCGGATGAACTGACCACCTTCTTTTTCAACCGATATGGTCTCGATTTCCCGGAAGACGGCATCTACGCCCTGGAAAAAACCTGCCGCCGGGATCCGTCGCTTTGCCGGGCATTTGTGCAGGCCTCGCTGGAGGGATGGCGCTACGCCTTTTCCCATCGTGGCGAGACCCTGGACGTGATCATGGATAACCTGCGGCGGTCGCGCATTCCGGCCTCCCGGGTGCATCAGAAATGGATGCTGGATAGGATCGGGGATCTCATGCTGCCCAAAGATGCTGGTGGCGTACGGGGAATGCTGCGGGAAGAAGACTACCGCCAGGTCAGCCGAACCTTGCTGGATCGCGGGTTGATCCGCAAGATAACCGCCTTCGATGATTTTTTCCGGCCCTGGAGCGGCGGGATCCAATGAAAAAACCAAATTTCTCCATCGGACTGGCCCTCAAACTGGTACTACTGGTGCTGACCAGTGTCGGGCTGATTTTCGCGGCCGTTTTCGCATATAACTACGTGGTTTCCCGCCGTATCGTGGTCCGCAACCTGGAGAAAAACGCACACAACCTCGCCCTGGCCACGGTCAGCCGCATCGACACCATCCTGAGCGGAGTGGAAAAAGTGCCTCAGAACATGGCGGCCCTGCTGGAGAACCTGAATCCGGACGACTCCACTTTGCAGGAAATGCTTCGGGCGGTGGTTCGCGAGAATTGGGAAATATCCGGCGCCACCGTCGCCTTTGAACCATACGCCCGGGGGCCGCAGAAGGAAAAATCCGCCCTGTATGCGTACAAGCAGGGCAACCGCATACACGTCACCCGTTTCGACTATGACTATTTCTACCGCGACTGGTACCAGATCCCAAGGGAACTAGGGCGTCCCTTCTGGTCCGAACCATACTACGGTGCGGCGGATTTCAATACACTCATGGCGACCTACTCGCTGCCTTTCTACCGGCGGAAACACGGCACGCGCAAGCTGGCCGGTATCGTGTCGGCCGATATCTCCCTGGCTTGGCTGCAGCAAACCGCCTCGGCCATCAAAATCGCAAAAACCGGCTATGCTTTCCTGGTTTCCAAGAACGGCACTTTCGTGACCCATCCCGACCACAACCTGATCATGAACGAAACCATTTTCAGCATGGCCGAAGCCCGCGACGATCCTCGCCTGCGGAAGCTGGGACGCAAGATGATCCGGGGCGGCTCAGGCTATGTCCCCTTTACAAGCATACATACCGGCAAGGACTGCTGGCTGGTTTATGAGCCGCTTTCTTCCAACGGTTGGTCGCTGGGAGTACTATATCCACGACAGGAACTGATGGCGGACGTCACACGACTCAACCACACGGTCGTCCTGCTCGGCCTGAGCGGTTTTGTGGTGATTCTGCTGGTGGTTGTCTGGATTGCCCGATCCATCACCGGCCCCCTACGGGCCCTTTCCCTGGCCACGGGACAGATTGCCGAAGGCAACCTGGATGTCCCGCTTCCACCGATCGCCTCGCGCGACGAAGTGGGCCGCCTGGCAGGATCTTTTCACCACATGCAGGTCGCCCTTAAAAAGTACATCCGGGATCTGTCGGAAACCATTGCTTCCAAGGAGCGTATCGAGAGCGAGCTCAAAATCGCCCATGAAATACAGATGGGTATCCTTCCCAAAGTTTTTCCGCCTTTTCCGGAACGGGAGGAATTCGATTTGTGGGCCGTCATGAAGCCAGCCAGGGAAGTCGGGGGGGATTTCTACGATTTTTTCTTCATGGACCATGATCACCTGTGTATCGCCATCGGTGATGTATCCGATAAGGGAGTGCCTGCCGCACTCTTCATGTCCATGACCAAAACCCTTATCCAGGCCAAGTCGACGGAAGGCATGGCACCCCACGAGGTTGTGGCCGCCCTGCAGGAAGACCTGGTGTCGAACAACCCTTCCATGATGTTCGTAACCCTTTTCCTTGGAATTCTGGATACACACACCGGGGAGTTCGTGTACTGCAACGCGGGCCACAATCCACCGTATGTGATACGCAGCGACGGCGGCACAACACGGCTGGAAATGACCGGGGGCGTGGCGCTGGGAGTGGTGGACGACTTCGACTACCAGTCCTGCAGCATCCGGCTGCAGCCCGGTGACGGAGTACTTCTTTATACCGACGGTGTAACGGAAGCCATGGACGCGGACGGGAATCTATTTTCCGAAACGCGGCTGGAGGAACTGCTGGCCGAAATGGATCCCAGAACGGAATCCGACTTTTTGGAGAAAATTATGGAAAGGCTGCGGGCATTCAGCGGCGCCGCACCGCAGTCCGACGACATCACCATGGTCCACCTGGCATTTTTCGGCTCGGTACGCCCCGGCATGCCATCCCCACGAAAGGGCGCAGGGCGGCGGCCGAAATCATCCGGACATTAGCAAGCGGTTCGGTAAACCGGCCGGAACGGCCCTTGCGATGGATCGGGAGCAGCCGGTGCCCCGCGGCAGGTTTAGGGGGTGAATCCTTATTTCTTCAGGAAGGACCCGTGGTGACGCCGGAACCGGGTGCTGTCGTATTTCTCCAGCTTCCAGTCCGGCACGCGGCACTCGGGACACACCGATCGGAACCATTTGTTGCGCAGCCAGCGGGCTGCCCGGCTGTTGCGGGAATTGCGCACTACAAAAGTCTTTCCACAGTGGGTGGTGATAACGGCGATCTCACCACGCGGGTCGATGGAGCGAATACCGTGCAGCACGCCGGTGCGCGACGGCCACAGCTTGATCTTCTCGATCAGCCGAAAGAGTTCGACCCGCTTGCGGTAAAAGCGTTTGACCTGCGGTTTCCGGCTCACGGTACCTCCTCTGAACAGCCCCCCTGCGGCACACCGGCCTGTTTCACCGTCGCCCCAACAGGACATCGACCAGCATGGCGGCTACGCCGATCTGCAACGGATCGTGCAGCAGCCGCGGGCCGAGCTTCCGGGCTGCGGCGGCCGTTACCCCGCATGGCACGCCCGGTGCCGCCACCCGGGTGTCCTGCCGGACGTGTGCCCTGCGAATGATGTCCGTACCATTGGAAGCGTCCAAAAACAACTCCCAGTCCCCCGGTACCGCCGCCGGAGGAACAATTTCGGCCCCGCTGCGGCGCGCCAGCGCTTCCATGCGGCAAGCGTTCACATCATGAACGCCCACCCGGGCACCGCGGGCCTGCAGTGCGTCCACCGCCGCGGCCCCGACCGCGCCGCAGCCGATGACCAACACCCGGCGTCCGTACAATCCCCGGGCCATGAGGTCCAGTCCGGCCACGAAACCGCGGGCCGTCAGCACGCTGTTGTCGGCCACTTTACCGGTGGAAAAATCCAGGGCCACGAATCGTTCGTCATCAGCAGACAGCAGGATGTCCGTTCCGCTTTCACAGGCTTCTGCCAGGCCGCCGGCGTCTGTGGCTTGCGTCACCCGGCACTCGAATCCTAGATGACCTGCGATGGCCGCCACCGCCGCCCCGAATCCGCCGATGATCCCCTGGCCACAGGTCAACGGCACCACGGACACGCGGACGCCCCGCCGCAGGGATATGAATGATTCCTCGGACAAACCGGCGGCATGGCAGGCGATGCCGGCCAAGGTCCTGCCTGTGCTGGTCCGCAGACGTCGGTCGTAGCGGGCAATAGCGAGTCCGATGTCGGCGATGTCTGCGGTGGTCAGGCGGGTCATGGATGCCGCTCCCGCACATGCGCAACAGTTGGCCCTGGATCGACCACCTGTTCGACACGGCAGTGCCGGCAGATGGCGGCAACAGCCGCATTCCGCCGAGACCGCACGCTCCGCAGGTCGCGGTCTGCGAAAACCAGGGTGGCCACCCAGTCGGCGCGCCCCGGGCGGTAGGTGGTGAGGGCCTCGTCGGCGCCGAAGAAGCCGGGTTTGATTTCCAGGGGTCCCCAGCCCGCCATGATGTGCTCGCCGGCCGTTTCCAGCCGCATCCCGCTAACCCGTATGTGCTCAAAAATGACCGCACGCCCGCCGGCCGTGGAAGGGGGGCGTATCCTGCGGCCCGCGGACAGCCGGTCCAGCAGGTCCACCATGTTGACCCCCGTGGACCAGTAGACCGCCGTGGGGGTCTGGCTGGGCAAGCGGGCGTCGATTTCCAGCACTTTCAACTCTCCCTGGTGGAGTACGGCCTCGACGTCCATGACGCCCTTCAGGGACACGGCCGCGGCCAAACGCACGGCCAGGTCCGCGAACCGCTGCTCGAGGTTCAGGTCCAGTCCGGCAGGCGCTGTGACCCGTTTGCAGTCGAAATCGGTGTCCATCTCGAGTGCCGTGACCTGCAACGCGTGATGGTTTCCCGGAGTGCCCAGGACCTCGATGGAATAGGACGGCCCCGGCGTGAAAGCCTCGATCACATACTCGGACGGCCGGCTTTCGTATGGCGACAGCTCCTCCGCTTCGGCGACCAGGCGTACCCCCCGGCTGCCGCTGGCGCTGTCGGGTTTGATGATCACCGGCAGTCGGCAGCCGGGCCACTTGGCGGGCACGGGGATGCCCAGCCGTTCAAAAAGGCCGTTGGAGCGCACCTTGGAAGTCGTCAGCGCAAAGGCCTCCAAGTCGAAGGCCAAACGGATTCCGCCGGCGCGGGAACATGCGGTCAGTACTTCCAGGGCCGGGAGGTTTTCCAGGGCCGGGATCACCAGGTCTGCATCCGACAATACACCAGCCGTCCTCCTGACCGAGGTGACGTCAAGCGCCACGAAGCGGTCGCATAGGCCCATTGCCGGTACATCCGTCCGGCGGTCCACCAGCAGAACCTCCCAGCCGGCCTTTCTGGCCAGATAGGCGGCCTCGACCCCCTGCAGTTTTCCGCCCACGATTCCCACCCGCATGGAAACTCAAGCCTCCCCTGCCACGGTTCGGGCGACCGATCTGCGCCGTGCCGCAGCCGGTGTTTTTCGCCGCTGCGCCAGCCAGCGGCGATAGTCATCCGGGGAGGCGGCCTCGAGCCCACAGCGTGCCAGCACCGGGGCCACGGCGGCGGGCGTGCGCAGGGCCTCGGCGATGTCGAGGCGGCAGTTGGCCACGCCGGCCAGCCCCTCCTCGGGTGGAATCAGCGAGGTGACGACGTTGGCCCCGGCCGCCAGCCGCGGAGCGTGCCCGGCCAGGCCGTCGACGTCCAGCGAAGCCGGAATCAGGCGATCTGGAAAAACCAGCCGCATAACGGCGATGGTCACCGCCTCCCGCAGGGGATCCGGCGGTTCCGGCGGCACCAGCGGGATGCCGTCGCGGGGCACGAAGGACATCACCCGCACCTGGTCGAGGCTTTGGGCGGCCATGGCCTCAATGGAAGCGGCCAGATCCGTCAGGCTTTCGCCCACGCCCGCCAGGATGCCGTCTTCCACCAGCAGCCCCGCCTCCCGGGCGTCTTTTCTGGCCTGCCGGCGGAGATCGAAATCCTGCCCGGGCCGCAGTCGACCGAACAGGCGCCGGTTGTGGGTCTCCTGGTAGCAGGCGTACCAGTCGGCGCCGGCCGCCGCCAGCGCCGCCATCGTCTGCCGTTCGACCACGCCCGGCGAAACCATGACGGGCAGTCCGGTCTGTGCTTTCACCTCTCGAATCAGGGCGCCCAGCTCTGCAAAAGCGGAACCGGGGTCATCGAAAAACAGGGGGTCCTCGCCCATGGTCAGGTCGATGAGATGCACCCCGGCTTCGGTCAGGCGCCG
>CAYZCL010000039.1:0-42488 GCA_964476595.1 uncultured Desulfobacteraceae bacterium | reverse complement strand
AAGCGGGCGGCATCGGACCAGGTGATGACGGCCTTCGCCTTTGCCCACCCCTTCATGGAGGCCGCCGGGGACGTGGTCATGGCCTGGATGCTGCTGTGGCGTGCCGTGGTCGCGGCCCGCAAGCTGGAAAAGGGGGCCAAGAAAAAAGACGTGGCCTTCTACCAGGGGCAGCTCAAGACGGCCGAGTTTTTCATCCAGACCCTGCTGCCGGCCACCTTCGGCAAGCTGCGGGCCATCATCGACGGCAACGCCGCCGCCGTCGAGATGGACGAGGCCTCCTTCGGGGGATAGCCGGCGACGCGCCGCATCCGGGGTCAGTCCTGCTTGGCGAGCTCCCGGGCGCGCAGCTCTTTTTTTAGCACCTTGCCCACGTTGGTCTTGGGGAGCTCGTCGACGAACTCCACCAGCGTCGGCAGCTTGTAGGTGGCCAGCTTGCCCTTGCAGAAGTCGATGAGTTCCTGCCCGGTCAGGCGGCTGCCCTCCCGGAGCACCGCGAATACCTTGACCTGCTCGCCGCGGGTGGGGTGCGGCACGCCGATGGCGGCCGCCTCCACCACGTCGGGGTGCGTGAAGACGACCTCCTCGATGTCCCGCGGGTAGACGTTGTAGCCGCCCGAGATGATCATGTCCTTCTTGCGGTCGACGATATAGAAGTAGCCCTCTTCGTCCATGCGCGCGATGTCACCGGTGTGCAGCCACCCGTCCACCAGGGCCTGGGCGGTCTCGTCGGGTCGGTTGAGATAACCCCGCATGACCTGGGGGCCGCGCACCAGCAGCTCACCGGTTTCGCCCACGGGCACATCCGTCTGCCCGTCTTCCAGGCTGACGATACGGCACTCGGTGTTGCAGATGGGCACCCCGATGCTGCCTACCTTGCGCTGTCCGCTGAAGGGGTTGGTGTGGGTCACGGGGGAGCTTTCGGTCAGGCCGAAGCCCTCGATGATGATGGAGCCGGTTTTGGCTTCGAACTCCCGCAGGACCTCCACCGGCAGGGGCGCGCTGCCCGAAAAGCACCCCTTGATGGACGTCAGGTCGGCCTGCCCGATCTTGGGGTGGTTGACGATGCCGATGAACATGGTGGGCACCAGGGGGGCGAAGGTCGGTTTGTACCTGGCGATGGCATCCAGCAGCTGGTCCGGCTGGGGCTTGGGCACCAGGATATCGCCCCACCCTTGGCAGACGGCGAAGTTCATGGCCGTGGACAGGCCGAAAACGTGGAAAAACGGCAGGGCTCCCAGGACGACGCCGTAGCGGTCGGCGAAGGTGGGCAGCCAGGCGCGCAGTTGCTGCACCTGGCAGCTGAGATTGCCGTGCGTCAGGATGGCGCCCTTGGAAACCCCGGTGGTGCCGCCGGTGTACTGGTAAAGGGCGATGTCTTCGAAGCTCAGGGGCACCTCGGGCGGTGCGGATGACGACGAGGCCAGCAGCGTTTTCCAGCGAAAGACGTCCGGCGCCGATTTGACGGGCGCGGCCAGCTTCTTCTTGCGGGCCACCAGCGGAAAGAGCAGGCTCTTGGGAAAGGGCAGGTAGTCTCCCAGGGACGTCACCACGATCTGGCGGATACCCGTGCGGGGCCGCAGGTCGATCATGCGGTTGGCCAGGAGATCGAGCGTGATCAGGGCCTTGGCGCCGGAATCGTTGAACTGGTGTTCCAGTTCACGGTCGGTGTACAGCGGGTTGTTCATGACGGCCACGGCGCCGATTTTGAGGATGGCCAGGAAACTCGCCACGCAGGGGATGGTGTTGGGCAGCAGGATGGCCACGGCGTCTCCCTTGCGGATGCCGAAATCCTGCAGGCCGGCCGCGAAACGGTCCACCATGTCCTTGAGCTGCCGGTAGGAGACCCGGTAGCCCTGGAACAGCAGGGCCATTTTGTCGGGAATGCGGGCGGCGGTTCTATCCAGCATCGCGGGCAGGCAAACGGGTTCGAATTCGATCTCCGGCGGGACGTCCCTGTCGTAGTGCTGCAGCCACGGTTTCTGCTGGTAGGTGACGCTCGGTGCGCTCATGTTGCCCCCTTTTCCCTTTGCGGTTCAGGCCGTGAAGCGGCGAAGTTTTGCTTGAGTTCGGACGGAAAATATGGAATAAATCCAGACTTTAGATTTTTCCGGGCTGTTTTCGGGAAAAAACGACCGAAAACTTGGGCAGGACCCGTTGCAATGATCCCATTATATTGGAAACAAAAGGGGAAGTAAACCATGAATCCTGTTCTTACCGCACCGGCCGAGGCCACTTTCCTGGGGTTTCCCATGGCCGTCTTCTACTTTCTGCTGCCCGTGGCGGGGGTTGCGCTCTTCGTCTACATCATGGCCAGGCGCATGGCCCCGCTGGTACGGGCGGCGCCGGACCCCCGCCTGGACCATCCCGGGGAACGCTTCCGGCTGATGCTCAAGTACGCCGTGGGCCAGTACCGGCATCCGCGCTACCTCCTGCCCGGCCTGCTGCACATCGCGTTGTTCGCCGGTTTCATGGTGCTGTCCCTGCGCTCCATCACTCTCATCATGACCGGATTCGTGGAAGGCTACACCCTGCCGGGGCTGGGGGGGATGACCGGTGAGATTTACAGCGTCCTCAAGGACGTGGCCGCCACCGTGGTGCTGATCGCTGCAGGTTTGGCCATGATCCGACGGGGTGTCTTCAAACCCGAGCGCTACGACGTGCCGGCCGAGGCCGGCATCAGGGACCATTCCTGGGAAGCCGTGCTGGTGCTGGCGCTGATCTGCACCCTGGTCACCTGCGACATGCTTTTCGAGGGCAGCCTGGACGCCGCACTGCGCCAGGCCGGCGAGCACCCCGAACTGGTAGTGCCCGGCACCGGGCGCTGGCTGTTCGGCAACCTCTTCGCGACCGCGTCCACGTCGACGCTGCAGGCCTGGCACCTGGGCAGTTTCTTCGTGCATAACGTGGTGTTCTTCTTTTTCCTCAACTTCCTGCCCATGGGCAAGCATTTTCACGTCATCACCTCGTTGCCCAACGTGTTCCTGATGAAGCTCAAAAAGGGCGTCATCAAACCGGTCCGCTGGGGGGTGTCCGACGACCAGCTGGACGAACTGGATTCTTTCGGGGTCAAGAAGTTCGAGGACTTCACCTGGAAGCACATGCTTGATTTTTACAGCTGCGTGGACTGCGGCCGCTGTGCGGACCAGTGCCCGGCATACGCCGTCAAGCGTCCTTTGGCGCCGCGTTTCATCTCCATCAAGTGCCGTGATTACGCCTTCGAGCATTACCCGCTGCGGGGCGACATCCATCCCAGCGACGAACCGCTGATCGGATCCATCCTGAGCGAGGACGAGATCTGGTCCTGCACCACCTGCGGCGCCTGCGAGGCCGAGTGTCCGGTTTTCATCGAGTACATCGACAAGATCGTGGACCTGCGCCGCGGCATGGTCGAGGACGGCATGGTGCCCCAGTCGTTGCAGAAACCGCTGCGCGCCCTGGAAAAACGGGGCAACCCCTGGGGCAAACTGGAGAAAAAGCGCCTGGCGTGGAGCACCGACAAGGAATTCGCCGCCGAGTGCCAGGTCAAGGTGCTGGATAAGAAAACTTCGGCCGAAACGCTCTACTTCGTGGACTCCATCACTTCCTACGATGACCGCATGCAGTCCATCGCCCAGTGCACGGCCCGTATCCTGACCGCGCTGGGGGTGGATTTCGGCATCCTGGGCCGGGCCGAAAAGGACAGCGGCAACGAGGTGCGCCGCTTCGGCGAGGAGATGCTCTTTCAGGAACTCAAGACGCAGAACACCGAGGCCATCGCGGCCAGCGGCGTCCGGCGCATCGTCACGGCCGACCCGCACGCCTTCAACACCCTGAAGAACGAGTACCCCGACAGCCTCCCGCCGGTGCAGCACATCAGCCAGTTTCTGGCCGAGAGGGTCCGCTCCGGCGAACTGAAATTCAAGGCGCTGGACGCCGACGAGCGGATCTACACCTATCACGATCCCTGTTACCTGGGGCGCCACAACGACGTCTACGACGATCCGCGTCGGGTGCTGGACGCCATCGCTGGCCTGCGCCGGGTGGACATGCGCGAGAGCCGCGACCGTTCGTTCTGTTGCGGCGGCGGCGGGCTGATGCTGTTCTACGAACCCGAGGAGGAGCAGCGCATGGGCGTTCTGCGGGTGGAGATGGCCCGCAAGGCCGGGGCCAGCGTGATCGTCACGGCCTGCCCCTTTTGCCTGGTGAACATCGAGGACGCCATCAAGGTGGCCGGACTGGAAGGCAAGATGGAGGCCATCGACCTGGCCGAACTGGTGGCCCGGCAGATGGAAGTTTGATGTTCGAAGTTTGAGGGGTGAAGCTGAAGGACGGTTTCCATTGACGAGACAGACCCAATAGATGCAACAGACGAGACAGGAGGGTGATCATGGACATTCTGGTATGTGTCAAGCGGGTGCCGGACACCGCTGAGAACGAAATCGAGGTCAACAGCGACGGCACCGACATCGAACGGGACGATCTGGTCTACTCGGTCAACGAGTGGGACAACTACGCCGTGGAAGAAGCCTTGCAGATCCGTGACAAGGTGGGCGGCTCCGTCACCGTGATCAGCGTGGGTGACGAGGAATCCGAGGAAGTGCTGCGGCGCGAGATGGCCATGGGCGCCGATGGCGGCATCCTGCTCAGCGACGACGCCTTCGAGGGCTCCGACGGCCGCGGCGTGGCCGCCATCCTCAAGGCCGCCGCCGAACAGGGCAACTACGACCTGATCCTGACCGGCGCCATGGCCGACGACGGTGCGGCGCAGGTAGGCGGCATGTTGGCCGCCATGCTGGATCGGCCTTTCGCCTCGCTGGTCAATCACATCGAGGTCGTGGACGACGGCAAGCTCAAGGTGGGCCGCGAGATCGAGGGCGGCAACCAGGAGATGAACGAGATTGATCTGCCTTGCGTGCTATCCATCCAGACCGGCATCAACGAGCCTCGGTACGTGGGCATCCGCGGAATCCGCAAGGTGGCCTCGCTGGAGATTCCGGTGCGTGGCGCCGGGGACCTGGGCATCGACCCGTCCAGCGTGGGCGCGGCCGGCGCCAAGGTCAAGCGACTGGAATACTTCGTGCCTGATCTGGGTGAGGGTGCCGAGATCCTGGAAGGCAGCACCGAAGAGGTCATTGAGAAGCTGATTGAAATCCTGAAAGCCCAGGGAGGGATCAAATAATGGCTGAAATCTTCGTATACATTCCCCACAAGGATGGTGTGGCCGATGACGCGGCCCTGGAAATGGTTGCCGCCGCCCGCAAGATCGACGCCGATGCGCCCCTGACGGCGCTGGTGGTCGGTGAAGGGACGGATCTGGAAAAGGTGTGCGAGCAAGCGGCGGGCGCCTGCGCCAAGGTGTGGAAAGTGTCCGGCGAGGCCTTCGCCTATCCCAACGCCGAGGTGATCCGCAAGATGCTGGTGAACATCCTGCCCGAAAAGGCCGTCGTGCTGGTGGCCCACGACACCTTCGGCATGGACCTGTCGCCGGGCCTGTCCGTCAAGCTGGACGTACCCTTTCTCTCCGACGTGGTGGACATCGAGGCCCTGGAGGGATCCACCCTGAAGATCGTGCGCCAGGAGTACGGCGGTGCGGTCAGCACGCGGGTCGCCTGCGACATCGGTGACGGCGTGGTGATCAACGTGCGCCCGGGGGCCTTCAAGGCCGAGGATGCGGCCGGTGCCGCCGGCGAGGTGGTCGATAAGTCCGCCGAGGCCGGGGACCTGTCCTGCGGCCGGCGCTTCCTGGAAGTGGTCGAGGCCGAGGTGGGCGACGTCGACATTACCAAGGCCGACGTGCTGGTGTCCATCGGCCGCGGCATCGAGGACGAGGAGAACATCGAAATCGCCGAGGAGCTGGCCGAGGCCATGGGGGCCGTGGTATCCTGCTCGCGCCCCATCGTGGACGCCAAGTGGATGGAAAAATCCCGGCAGGTGGGCACCTCGGGCCAGACCGTCAAGCCCAAAGTCTACATGGCATTGGGCATCAGCGGGTCCTTCCAGCATCTGGGCGGGTTGAAGGGATCGCCTTTCATCATTGCCGTCAACAAGAACCCCAAGGCGCCCATCTTCCAGGTGGCCGACGTGGGGGTGGTGGACGACATCCTTGAGTTCGTACCTGAACTCACCGAAAAGATACAGGAAATGTAGTTCCCGAAGCCCAGCCGGCCGGTGTCGCGGGACGCCGGCCGGTTTACTCCGGCGTTTCTTTCAGCACTTCGAATATGCGTCCGCTGTCGTAGACGCGCCAGAAGGCCGCCATCACCCGGGGGTCGAAGTGCGTGCCGCTGCCCTCCTTCAGGATGGCGACGATGCGGGATTCCTGCATGCGTTTGCGATAGGCGCGGTCCGAGGCCAGCGAGTCGTAGACGTCGGCCACCGCCAGGATGCGGGCCAGCAGGGGAATCTCTTCGCCCCGCAGGCCGTCGGGGTATCCCTTGCCGTCGAAGCGTTCGTGGTGGCAGCGGATGATTTCCTGTTCCCGGGCCCAGAGGCCCAGATGCCCCACGATGTCGGCGCCAATGCGCGGGTGTTTCTTGATAATGGCGTACTCCTCGTCGGTCAGGGGGCCCGGCTTGAGCAGGATCTCGTCACGGATGCCGATTTTCCCGATGTCGTGCAGATGACCGGCGGTGGAAAGAATATCCAGTTCCTCCCGCGAGCATCCCATGGCCCTGCCGATTTCGACGGCGATGCGCGTGACCCGCTGGGAGTGCTGGCGGGTGTACGAGTCGCGGGCCTCGATGGCCGTGACGAAAGCGTAGAGGGTGGAAAACAGGTTCTCGTAGATGTTTTCGTAGAGCGCTAGGTTTTCGACGGCGTACCCGGCGTTGTGGGTCATGAAGGAGAGGTAGTACAGATCCCGCTCCCCCAGCGTTGCGGACCCCTTCGAGACGGCCGCCACCAGGGCGCCGAATCCCCTTTCGCGGATCTTGAGCGGTACCACCACCAGGGACTGCAGCCCCGGCGGTACCCCGTTTGTGCCCGGGCCGGCCGGCGCCAGCAGGGGTGTCTGGTCGGCTACCGTGTCCACAATCAGTTTTTCGATGAGCCGCTCGTCCTCGCGGGCGAAGCCCTGCGCACAGCGGCTCTGCCCGGTTTGCGACAGGGCTACAGCAAAGGGACGCTGCATGGACTCGCCGAACAGGTAGAACACGGCGATGTCCGCCGGGGTGATCTCCACCGCCATGTCCGCCATGTGCGAAAAGATGTCCGTGCTGGTGCGGATGGCCGTGATGTCGCGCATGATGCGGTTGAGGGTGTTGAGTTCGCTGACTTTTTCTCCCAACTGGCGGTTGAGCTGCTCGAGGCGTTTCTTGCCCTCCACCTCGCGCTGCAGCAGCAGGTTCTGCACGAACAGGCGCCGCTGCATGAACACACGCCGCAGGCAGAGTTCCATCTGGTTGAGGTTGACCGGCTTGATCAGGAAGTCGACCACCCCGTTGTGGATGGTGCGAATGGCGTTGTCCAGGGAGGGGTAACCGGTCATGATGATGACCGGGATGGTGGTGTCGCTGCGGTTGATGTGTTCGGCCAGCTGCAGGCCGTCCATTTCGGGCATGTTGATGTCGGTGAAACAGCAGTCGATGGTTTCCTGTTCCAGGATCCGCAAAGCCTCCTGGCCGTTGGACGCCGTATGAACCCGGTAGCCCTTCATTTCGAAGAATTCGCGGGCGATTTCCAGAATGCTCTTTTCGTCGTCCACGAACAGCAGAGTTTCTTTTGGGGCTTGGCTGTCCATGCATTGTATTTTCGGCCGTTTCCCAGTAAACTCAAACCATAGCCGTCCGGTTTGATCCCGGCAAAGGGCCTCGCGATGCAGCCGCTGACCATCGTGCACACCGAGAGCCATCGCCAGTGGGGCGGGCAGGAAATCCGCATCTTCAACGAGTGCGCCTGGATGCACGGCCGCGGACACCGCGTCGTGGTCATTGCGCCCCGGGCTTCGTGCCTCTACCGCCGCGCGCGGGAACAGGGATGGCGGACCCACGCCGTGGCCTTCCGGGACCTGGGGCTGCCGTTGGACATGCTGCGGCTGCGCGGGCTGCTTAAAAAGATTAGGCCGCACGTCTTCAACACCCACGGCAACATCGACAGCAAGGCGGGCCTGGCGGCGGCCTGGGGGCTGGGCATTCCCTGCGTCATCCGTTCCCGCCACCACAGTCCGCCGGTGCGTCCCTCTTGGTACAACCGTCTGCTCTACCGCCGACTGTGCGACGTGGTTTTCACTACCGGCGACGTCATCACGCGACAGCTGGTGGCCGACCTGGATGCCGGCCGCCGGCGGGTGATCACCATCACCTCGGGGATCGCCGTCCCCGGCACGCTGCCGGACCCCGAAGACGCCCGGCGCCGCCTGGCGGCCGAACTGGGCCTGGCGGAAGGCGCCCGTTTCATCGGCTGCGTTTCACTGCTGGACCCCGGCAAGGGCCAGGACGTACTCATCGACGCCTTCGCGCGCCTGGCGGCCGTCTTCACCCGCCACCACCTGGTGTTCGTCGGGGACGGGGACTACGGGCGGGAACTGCGGCGGCAGGTGCCTGCGTCGATCGCCGGACGCGTCCACTTCCCCGGTTTCCGCGAGGATCCCTGGCCCTGTTTCCGCGCGTTGGATTGCCACGTACTGGCCAGCACGCGTTACGAGGGCACCCCGCAGGTGATCCTGCAGGCCATGTTCGCCGGCTGCCCGGTGGTGGCCACGCGCACCGGCGCCATCCCCGGCATCGTGCGGCACGGCGTCACCGGCCTGCTGGCCGCGCCGGGCGACGCGGCCTCGCTGGCGGCCGCCATCCGGAACACCCTGGCGGAGCCCCGGGAGGCCGCCCGCCGGGCGCGGGAGGCCCTGCGGTACGTACGTACCCACCACACCCTGGACGCCATGGGGGAGAAGACCCTGTCCGTTTACCGAAAGGTTCTGGCGGCAAAAAAAGGGAGGGACGTCTTTGCGCAATCCAGTCGGTGAGCCGCCCGCGCAGCGTCATTGCGGCCTTTGGCGCACCGGGGGGATCGTTTTTCACCACGTGGGGTTCAGGGGGCGGAAGTTCGAAATGCAGGCCGGGCAATCCGCCTGAATTCCCCTTCACGAAACGACCGGACGGACGGGAGGGGGCGCCTCCATTCGCCGGAGTATGCGGACGCAGTGACGATACAGACCGGATGGACGGGGCCGCCGGGACCACGGAGCGGCGCCACCCGCGTCAGGGAATGTCCTCGTAGTCGCGCACCAGCACTTCACGCGGTTTGGCGCCGTCGGCGGGTCCCACGATGCCCTGGGCCTCCATCATCTCGACGATGCGCGCCGCGCGGTTGTAGCCGATGCGCAGGTGGCGCTGGATCATGGAGATGGAGGCCTGGCGGGTGCGCGTGACCAAGGCCACGGCGTCGTCGTAGCGCTCGTCCACGTCTTCGTCGCCGCCGCCAGCCGTCTTGTCTTCCACCGGCTTGGTGATCTCTTCGTTGTACTCCGGCGCCTTCTGCTTGCGCAGGAAATCCGTGACCAGCAGCAGCTCGGCCTCGGAGATGTAGGCTCCGTGGATGCGCTGCAGCTTGGCGGTGCCGGGAGGCAGGAAGAGCATGTCGCCCTTGCCCAGCAGGTTTTCGGCCCCGTTGGTGTCGATGATGGTGCGCGAGTCGGTCTTGGAGGACACCTGAAAGGTCAGCCGGGTGGGGAAGTTGGCCTTGATGATGCCCGTCAGCACGTCCACCGAGGGGCGCTGGGTGGCCAGGATGAGGTGGATGCCGGCTGCCCGGGCCATCTGGGCCAGGCGCGTGAGGGCCACTTCCACGTCCCGCGAGGCCACGATCATCAGGTCCGCCAGCTCGTCGATGATGATCACCACGAAGGGCAGAATTTCCATGCCGCACTCGGGGTCGGACTTAAGGGCTTTGGCCGCCTTGCGGTTGTACTGGCCGATGTTGCGGGTTTTGTGTTCGGCCAGCAGTTCGTAGCGTCGCTCCATTTCGCGCACCGCCCAGAACAGGGCGTTGGTGGCCTTCTTGGCGTCGGTGACCACCGGCGCGATGAGGTGCGGGATGCCCTCGTAGGAAGCCAGTTCGATGCGCTTGGGGTCGATCATCAGCAGTTTGACCTCTTCGGGGCGCGCCTTGTAGAGGAAGCTGCAGATCATGGTGTTCAGGGCCACGCTCTTGCCCGAGCCCGTGGCCCCGGCGATCAGCAGGTGGGGCATCCGGTCCAGTTCGGCCACCACCGGCCGCCCCACGATGTCCTTTCCCAGGCACAGGGTCAGCTTGGACTTGGCGTTTTGGTAAGCCTCCGAGGTGACCACCTCCTTGAACTTGACCAGTTCGCGTTCGGTGTTGGGGATCTCGATGCCGATGGCCGCCTTGCCCGGAATGGGCGCCACGATGCGGATGCTGGTGGCGCGCAGCGCCAGGGCCAGGTCGTCGCTCAGGTTGACGATGCGGTTGATCTTGACGCCGGCCGCCGGTTCGTACTCGAAGGTGGTGATCACCGGCCCGGGGGTGACGGCCACCACCCGGCCGCGCACGCCGAAGTCGTCCAGTTTCTTTTCCACCAGCCGGGATTGCACCTGCAGGTTCTTGTCGTCGACTTCGCGCTGCCGCGGCTCGGGGTCCTCCAGCAGACTGACGGGGGGCAGCTCGGCACTGTCGGGATCGCGCATGAAATCGAAGACCTCCTGCTTGGGCGGCGGGGGTTTGGGGGCCGGCAGGGGCGGCGCGGTCTTGATCTTGACCTTGGGCTTTTTCTTGGGGGCCAGGCGCCGGGTGAGCTTCTGGCGCTGTTTGGCCTTTTTGCGCCGTTCACGCCGCTTGGTCATCTGCAGCGCGGCGAGTTCACGCAGCCGGGCCGCGCGTTTGCCTATGCCGGACAGGAATCCCAGCAGCGAGAAGCCGGTGGCCAGGATCAGGCCGATGAGCCACATCAGAAGCAGGATGATCACGCCGCCGGTGGGATTGGCGTACTTCACCAGCACGGATTTGAGTGACAGGCCCAGGAAGCCGCCGGACGAGAAACGGCTGCCCCAGAGGATGTAGATGTCGCGGTGCAGGGCGAAGAGCGCCCCGGTGGTGACGATCAGCAGCAGCGCCCCGCCCAGGGTGATGGCCAGGGTCTTGCGGGTGTAGCGCCGGGGGCTGAACAGGTGCAGCCCGCCCAGGGTCAGCAACAGCGGAATCCAGAAGGCGCCCAGGCCGAAGAGGCCGATCAGCAGGCCGGCCACGTGGGCGCCGATCAGCCCCATGACGTTGTGCACATGGCGACCCGACACGGCGCTGTTGATAGAGGGGTCGTTGGGGCTGTAGGAGAGCAGGCTGACCAGAGTGAAGATGATCACGAAGAACAGCACGATGGCGCTGATCTCGCGGCGCATGAGGTTGGCGGGTTCCTGTTTCACCTTTTCTACACTTCCAGAATAAACGGCAGAATCACCGGCCGCCGGCCGATGGTGAAGAAGAAATATTGCCGCAGCGCGGTCTGCAGCCGGGACTTGAGGACCGCGATACGGTCGGTCAGATCCGGCGCCAGTTCCTCCACGATCTCCAGCACTACGCAGACGGCGTCCTCCAGCAGGTGCCCCTTTTCGGTTTCGAAAACGAATCCGCGGGAGACGATTTCCGGCCCGTAGACGATGATGCCGGTCTCCTCGTCCAGCGCCATGGTGACCGCCACCAGGCCGTCTTCGGAGAGGATGCGGCGTTCGCGTAGCACCGAGCGGCCCACGTCGCCGATGCCCTTGCCGTCCACCAGCAGGCGGCCGGTGGGAACGCGTTCGCGTATCGCAGCGCCCCGTTCGTCGAACGCGATGACCTGGCCGTTTTCGGCCAGCAGGACGTTCCGGGCGTCGATGCCCACCTCACGCGCCAGGCGCCCGTGCAGAATCAGGTGCCGGTATTCCCCGTGAATGGGGACGAAATAGCGCGGCCGGGTCAGTCCGATCATCAGCTTCAGCTCTTCGCGGAAGGCGTGACCCGAGACGTGAATGTCGGAGATCTTTTCATAGACCACGTCGGCGCCCTGGCGGTACAGGTCGTTGATGATGCGTGCGATGGCCCGTTCGTTGCCGGGAATGAACTTGGAAGACAGGATCACGGTGTCCGCCGGCTTGATGCGGATCTGCTTGTGGCTGCCGGCCGACATGCGGGCCAGGGCCGACATGGGTTCCCCCTGGCTGCCGGTAGTCACGATGACGATTTCGTCGTCGTCGAAGCACTCCACCTCGTCGATGTCGATTTCCAGGCCCTCGGGAATTTTCAGGTAGCCCAGCTTGCGGGCGATGTCCACGCTGGTCTCGATGCTCTTGCCGTTGAAAACGATGCGCCGTTGTCGGGCGGCGGCGATATCGATCACCTGCTGGATGCGCATGATGCTCGAGGCGAAGAGCGCCACGATGATGCGCCCCCGGCTGGCGGCGGTGATGCGCGACAGGGTCTCACCAATGGTCTGGTCGGAGACGGTGTATCCCGGGCGCTCGACGTTGGTCGAGTCCGAGAGCAGGGCCAGCACCCCCTTTTCCCCCAGCCGTGCAAAACGCCCCACGTCGGTGGCGTGCCCGGCGACGGACGAGTGTCCGATCTTGAAGTCGCCGGTGTGCACCACCATTCCCAGGGGCGTCCGCACGGCCAGCCCCACTCCGTCGACCACGCTGTGGCTGACGCGGATGAATTCCACTTCGAAAGGGCCCAGCCGGATGATGTCCCGCGGGCTGACGGTGTGCATTTCCACCGACGCCGGCATGCCGTACTCTTCGAGCTTGCGGCGCACCAGGCCCAGGGTGAAGGCCGTTCCGAACACCGGGGCCTGAATGATCTTGAGCAGGTAGGGCAGGGCGCCGATGTGATCTTCATGGGCGTGGGTCAGCACGATGCCGCAGATGCGTTCCCGGTTTTCCTTCAGGTAGGACATGTCCGGGATCACGAAATCCACGCCGGGCATGTCGGTGTCCGGGAACATCAGCCCCGCGTCCACAACGAACAGGGTCCCATCGTATTCGAACACCATCATGTTCAGGCCGATTTCACCAACCCCGCCCAGGGGGATGATTTTCAGCATGGACGGCTGCCTCCCGTGGTTCCGTAAAAGCCTTCGCAGATGGACCGGCGCACGTCTTCCATAAGCTTGTCCTTGTTTTTCCCCCGGTAGGCGGTGGTCTCGATGGGGGGACGCACTTCAACGGTTACGTTGCCCGGCGAGATTTTCAGGCCGCTGCGCGGCATGATGGACCAGGTGCCCTTGATGATAACGGGCACGATGGGTACCCCGGCTTTGCGCGCCAGGAAGAAACCGCCTTTCTTGAAGGGCTGGATGTGGCCGTCGAGGCTGCGGGTGCCCTCGGGGAAGATGAGCACCGATGTGCCGTTGCGGATGGTTTCGGCCGCTTTGCGGATGCTCTCCAGGGCGGACCGGCGGTCGGAGCGGTCGATACTGATGTAACCGCAGCCCTTCATGCCCCGGCCGAAGATGGGGATGTCGAACAACTCGGCCTTGGCCAGCCAGCGAAACTGCACCTTCAGGTGCCCCAGCAGCACGGGGATATCGAAGTTGCTCTGGTGGTTGGCCATGTAAATGTAAGAGCGCCGGGGGTCGATGTGGGAAAGACCGCTGATGCGCACCCGCACGCGGGCCACGGCCAGGACCGTGCGCGCCCAGGTGCGGGCCGATAGGTGGGGCGCGTTTCCCGTCTTGCTGAAGAGCGACAGCACGATGGACAGCGTGCCGAAGAAGGCCGACGCCGGTATGATGTACATGATAGTGATGATGGTGTGCAACATGTCGAAAGTCCCCGGTCGGCAATGATTGGCCGCCGCGGCAAGGCGTTCAGGTTCGGATATCCAGTTCCTCCAGGATGTCATCCACCAGGTCCATCAGCCAGGCCCGCTGGGTGGCGTCGGCGTATCCCATGCAGCCGCAGCGCACGCGCTGCTGGGTGCGCACCAGGAACTCGCAGGCCAGACGGTCTTCCTCCAGTTCGAGGGTGAAATAGAACGGCTGGCACAAGGTGTGCCGCTGCTGGGTGCCGTTGAATATGCCCCTGTCCAGGGGAACCCAATAGATGCCGTCGATGGCCGACCCGTTGAAGTGTCGGTCGAGGTATTTTTTCAGTCTGCGGTGGTCCTCGAGCCTGAGTTGATCGATAACATATTGTTTCATATAAATATTATTACCACTTTTCCGGAGTCGGCGCAAGGGGCGAATCGCGTCTGCAGCGGCTGCGGTCGCCGAGAATCCCGGTTTCGCCTAGTAGGGCAGCCCCTCCAGGCGCAGCATGCGCCGTTTCAGTTTGGTGCCTCCGCCGAACAGGCCCGGGGACCCGTCGGCACGCACCACCCGGTGACAGGGAACCACGATGGGAAACGGGTTGCGCGCCATGGTGTTGCCCACGAAGCGGGCCGCCCGTGGAATGCCGCTGTCCGCGGCGACCTGGCTGTAGGAGCGCGTCTGCCCGAGCGGAATGGCGGCGGTTACTTCAAGGACCCGGCGCTGCAGGGGCGTCATGTCGGCGAAATCCAGCAGCTCCCACGGCACGGCCGGCCGGTGCGGGGGACAGTCGAAGTAGGCGCGTACGTCGTCGGCCAGGCGCCGCACGGCGGCCGGTAACCGTTCCGTCTCCCGTCCGGCGGCCGCCAGCCGGTCGCCCAGGCGGCTGCGGTCGGCGGGCAGCAGGATCTCCATCACCGCCGGGGGCTTCGGGCGAAAAACGAGGGCGCACCAGCCAAACGAGGTTTTGAACACATGGTATCGATTCATTGGAAAACAGGGCGGTGGAACGGGTGAGTTCAGACGGGAGCATGGACACTGCTCCCCCGGTAGGAGGCGCCCCGGCCCATCGGGTGGGCCGGGGCGGGAAAACGGTAAGCGAATCAGGTCTCTTCGACGGTGATGGCGTCTTCTTCGCAAACCTCGACGCAGCTCTCGCAGCCGAGGCATTCCTCGGCGTTCACCGGAGAGGACTTGCCATCTACCATTTCAAAAACCTCGACAGGACAGACATCGACGCACTCTTCGCATCCTACGCATTTTTCCTGGTCAACCGTGGGAACAAAAGCCATTTAACTGCCTCCTTTGGATAAGATTAATCCCCGGCAGCCGGCTGCCGGGAACTCGTTCACCGAAAAAAAATCCTTATACCAATTGAAACCGCTAGTCAAGCCCTCTGGAAAGTTTTTTTGGTTTCAGCCCATTGGAGTCGCAACCCATTGAATTGAAATATTTTCAGTTACTTCGGAGCAAGGTCCTCAGCCGCTCAAAAGGCCGATCAGGGTGTGCCGGAACGACTGCGCCGCGGGTTGCGGTGCGATACCCCGGGGCGCAAAGGCGGCCCAAAACACTTCCGCCCGACGGTCGGCGACCCGGTACAATTCCAGCCGCGGCTGCGGCCCGTCCGTGTCCGCCGCCGTGTCTCCGCCCGCCGGCAAACCCGCGTCGGCGGGCGTATCCCCGGCCGCCAGGGCGGCCAGCTGCCGCGCGAGCGCGTTGCGCGAGGCCGGCGGTGAGACGGATCCCAGCCGGTCTGGCGCCGCCGCGCCCGGCGTTTCGGCCAGCTGATCGACGGCCTCGGCCGACAGGGTTACGAAGACGGCGTTCGGCAGCGGGGCGGCAAGGTAGAGGCCCGCCCAGGCCCGGATCCGCCGGGGGAGCATGTAGAGCAGGGCGTCGGCCTCCGGCGGACGCCGGGCGCCGTATCCCCGCCCGGCCTCCCCCTCGCCTTTGAGTGCCTCTAGCATGCGGGATTCGGCCCTTTCCAGCTTCTCCAGCTCCCGTGCGGTTTCGGCCGTCTGGCGGTCGAAGGCTTCGGCCATGCCCAGGAAGAGGCGGCAGTCGAACAGCGGGTCTTGCGTCACGCGGCCGGTGTCGCTGCGGCGGATTTCGGCACGGATGCGCGCCACCGCGGTGTCATCAAAAAAGGGAACCTCCGGGCCGCGTCCGGCCCAGGCGGCCAGGTCCGTGTCGGGGTGCTGCAGGGCCCACCGGCGGTAGGCCGCGATTCGTTCCTCCAGTTCCTCCCGCCGCTCGGAGAAGGGGGCGTGGGCGATAACGCGGAGGACTGCGCCATCGTCCGTGCCCGCCGCCGGCGCTTCGGCGCCCAGCGGACGAAGCACGGTGAGCGACGAAAAGAAACGTCCCGCGGCCTTGCGGTGACGGGCGGAGAGGGTCGTGTACGGAAAGAGTACGGGGGTCATGGCCATGGCTGCTCCTGTGTACGTATTATCGATTCGGGTCCCGGTCTAGCGCCGCGCGGCCGCCGGTCGTCGGCGAAGCGGATTTTTCGTCTCTCACCGTCACCCCCATGGCCCGCAGTTGTTCGCGCAGGCGGTCGGCGGTCTCCCAGTCCCGCCTGCGCCGGGCCTCCTCGCGCTGCCGCAGGAGCGCCCGCAGGCGCGCGTCCCCGGCTTCGGGGGCGTCGAACCGCAGGAAGTTGAGCACCGCGTCCAGACGCCGCAGGGTCTCCAGAATGCGGTCGCAGCCTCCGCGGTCGATACCGCCGGCGGTCATCAGGCGATTCACCCGCCGCACCACCGAAAAGACCTTGGCCATGGCCACCGAGATGTTCAAATCGTCATCCATGGCCGCCGTGAAACCGTTTTTCAGATCGTAGATCAGTTGGTCCAGATCGGCGAAAGGCGTCATCCCCCGGTACTGCTGCAGGCGCAGCACGAAGCGGTCCAGGCGCTTGAGGGCGTGGGCTGCGGCCGCCAGTCGGTCGGGGGAAAAGATCAGCGGACGGCGGTAGTGGGTGGTGATCAGCCAGTAGCGGATCTCGCGGCCGCTGTATCCCATTTCGCGGATTTGCGCCAGGGACATTTCGCGCCGCTTGCTGATCGCTTTCTTGCCGTCCACCAGCACGGTTTCGCAGTGCAGCCAGTAGTCGGCCATGGGTTTGCCGTACAGGGCGGCGGCGATGGCGATCTCGTTCTCGTGGTGGGGAAAGACCAGTTCCCGGCTGCTGGTGTGGATGTCGAAGCGCTTGCCCAGGTATTTCATGCTCATGGCGGCGCACTGGATGTGCCAGGAGGGGCGCACGTTGCCCCAGGGCGTCGGGGTGTAGATGCCGCGTTTGAGTTCCGACAGCCGCGAACGCTTGAAGAGGGTGAAGTCGCGCGGGTTGTCCTTTTCGTAGTTGTCCAGGTCCACGGTGGCCCCGATGCGGATCTTGTCGAGGTCGACGCCCGAAAGCCGGCCGTAATCCGGGAAACGCGAGATGTCGAAGTACAGCGAGCGCAGTTTTTCGTAAGCGTAGCCCCTGGCTGCCAGCCCCTCGGCCAGGCGGATCATCTCCTCGATGTGCTCGCTGGCCAGCGGGTAGGCCGCCGCCGGCTGGACCCCCAGCAGTTCGAGGTCCTCCCGGAAGGCCGCGATGTGTTCACGCGTGAACTCGGCCAGCGGTTTGCCGGCCGCCTCAGACCCCTGGATGGTCTTGTCGTCCAGGTCGGTGATGTTCATCACGTGGCGCACCTCGTAACCGCGGTACTGCAGGTAGCGCACCAGCAGGTCGGCGAACACCATGCGCCGGCATTCGCCCAGGTGCATGCGGGCATGGGCCGTGGGGCCACAGGAGTAGATGGCCGCCTTGCCGGGAGTGATGGACTCGAAGGGTTCCTTGCGGCGGCTCATGGTGTTGAACAGGTTCAGGTGCACTTTCTCGCGCACGGTGAACAGCGGCGTGCTCAGGTAGCGCTCGCCGCCGTCCGGGAAAACGACCACCAGGGTGCCGCCGTCCATTCGGCGGGCCTCGCGGCGGGCGATGGCCATGGCCGCCCCGCTGCTCATGCCCACGAAGAGCCCTTCCTCCTTCGCCAGGCGGCGGGTCATCTCGAAGGCCTCTTCGTCCTCCACGTTGACCTTGGCATCCAGGCGGCGCTTGTCGAAAATTTCCGGGCGGTAAGCCTCCTTCATGTTCTTGAGGCCCTGGATCTTGTGGCCCAGATAAGGTTCCACGCCCACGATGCGAATGTCGGGGTTGTGTTCCTTCAGCCGCCGGGAGACGCCCATCAGGGTGCCGGAGGTGCCCATGGTGGCCACGAAGACGCGCACCCGGCCGTCGGTTTGCCGCCATATTTCGGCGCCGGTGCCGTCGTAGTGCGCACGCCAGTTGGCTTCATTGTTGAACTGGTCGGCCATGAAATATTTTTCGGGGTTTTCGCGCACCAGGCGGTAGACTTCCTCGATGGCCCCGTCGGTGCCCAGGTGGCCGGGGGTCAGCAGGATGTCGGCCCCCCGGGCCTGCAGGATCTTGCGGCGCTCGCGGCTGACCGCTTCCGACATGGCCAGCAGCAGGCGATAGCCCTTGACGGAACAGACCAGCGCCAGGCCGATGCCCGTGTTGCCGCTGGTGGCCTCGATGACCGTTTTGTCGGGCGTCAGCTGTCCGGATTTTTCGCCGGCCTCGATCATGGCCAGCGCGGGCCGGTCCTTGACCGATCCGCCGGGGTTGAAATACTCGACCTTGGCCAGCAGGCGCACGCGGGGATTGGGGTTCAGGCGGCGGATCTCGATCAGCGGCGTGCGGCCGATGGTGTCCAGGATGGATCGGCTCATTGCGGCGGCTCCGTTCGACGGTTTTCGCGTTCGGCCGGGGAATGCGCCGGGTGCCGGAGCGCTTCCAGCCGCGGCGCCACCGCTGCGATGATGTCGGAGGTCACCCGGGAGGGTGCCCGCTCGGCGTCGATGATCACGAAACGGTGGAATTCCCGCCGGGCCAGGTCCAGATAGCCCTGCCACACCCGCCGGTGGAAATCCAGCGTCTCCTCTTCGAAACGGCTCTCGGCGGCCTCCGCCGGTCCGGCGTGGATGCGTTCCCAAGCCCGGCGCAGCCCCGTCTCCACCGGCAGGTCCAGCAGAATGGTGATGTCGGGTGCGAGTTCGCCCAGCACCAGGCGGTGCAGGGCGACGACCAGTTCCGCATCCAGGTCTCGGGCCACACCCTGGTAAACGACGCTGGCGTCCGCGAAGCGGTCGCAGATGACCACCCGTCCCTCGGCCAGCGCCGGGCGGATGACCTCTGTGACGTGCTGCACGCGATCGGCGATGTACAACAGCAGCTCGGCGTGCGGGCAGATGGCGCGGTTGGCGGGGTCCAGCAGAATGCCGCGGATCTTCTCGCCCACGGCGGTGCCGCCGGGTTCGCGCGTCAGTCGGCAGCGGTAGCCCCGGTTTTCCAGGAACGAACGCAGCTCCCGCACCTGGGTGGTCTTGCCGGAGCCCTCGATGCCCTCGAATGTGATGAACATGTCAACGCCCCTATCGGCAGAACCCGTCGAGCCCCCAGTCTTTCAGTGCTTCTAGAGTTTTATAATCGGTGGTGTCGCATTTGATCGGCGTCACTGATACCCGCTGTCGAAAAACGGCTTGGGTGTCGGTGCCGTCCTCCTCGGCCCGCGGCGGGAGCCGGTAGTATTGCCAGTAATAAGGTCGCTGGTAAGGGTCGTGCCGCTTGTCGATGTGCTCGGCGGCCAGGCTGGTGGACTGCCGGCTGACGGAGACACCGCCGGTCTCGTGGGCGGGCACGTCCGGAAAGTTGACGCTCAGGAAAGTGCCCTCGACCAGCCCCCGCCGGTGGATCTCCTCGGCCAGCCGCACCACGAAACGGGCGGCCGAGTCATAGTGCCGTGGTCGGCGCCCCTGGATGGAAACGGCGATGGCCGGCACGCCGGCCAGGGCCGCTTCCCGGGCCGCGGCCACGGTGCCCGAGTAGTTGACGTTGGCGCCCACGTTGGCCCCCGGGTTGATCCCCGAGACGACCACGTCGGGCAGCCGCTCCATCAGCTCTTTGAGCGCCAGCTTGATGCAATCGGCCGGTGTTCCGCTGACGGCCCACGCCCGAGCGGTATCGGGCAGGGCGACGCTTTCGGCCCGTAGCGGCACACGCAGGGTGATGGCGTGTCCGATGGCGCTGCGCTCGCTGTCCGGGGCCACCACGGTGACGCCGTGCCGTCGGGTGAACCGGCGGCACAGCACGGCCAGGCCCTCGGCGTGAATGCCGTCGTCGTTGGTCAGTAGAAGGTGCATGCGCTGTGGATGCTCCGCCGCAGACGTTATTAAATAAGGGGTTCAAGGCTGTGTAGACTATAACAATAACTTGACTTTTACAAGCAAGTCGGTTTTATAGTGCCTGAACAACATAAAGTCGGCATGTTATCCCGAAAGAGCGGGCAGCGTCAATTGGTAATTCCCGAGCATCGAACCCATGGGCAGAGGCTGAATGCAGATACCAGGGCGTTTACGAAGAGTTGGCAGGGGTGACGCAGGCGAAGCGCGGCGCCGCGGCGTTGGAAGGGGGCACCGATTTTGCACCGGGTTGCGTGTGCTGGCTTGCCTGTTGCTTTGCGGGGTGCTGGCCGTACCGGCGATGGCGGCCGACCTCAAGTCGCTGGCCAAGAACGGCAAACAGCCGTGGCGGGTGGCGGCCGACGAGCTGAAGTACGACCGCGCCACCGACCAGTATATCGGCAAGGGCAACGTCAGTATCTCCCGGGGCGACACCCGGCTGACGGCCGATTTCGTGCGCTTCGACCAGAAAACCATGCGGGCCTTCGCCCGCGGGCACGTCATCCTGAACGCCGGCGGGGATATCGTCACCGGCGACAGCGTCGAAATCGATCTGAACACCGAAACCGGAACGATTTACAACGGGACCGTTTTCTACAAGCAGAAGCATTTCTTCATCCGCGGCAAGAAGCTGCAGAAGGTAGGTCCGGAGACCTTCACGGCCGAGAGGATCAGCGTGACCACCTGTGACGGACCTTCGCCGGACTGGAAACTGACGGGCAGCAACGTCAAACTGACCAACGAGGGCTTCGGCAGCGTCAGCAACGCCGCCTTGTGGGTCAAGGGCGTTCCAGTGCTGTGGGCCCCCTACCTGATCTTTCCCACCAAGCGCAAGCGGCAGACCGGCTTCCTGCTGCCCGAGATCGACCAGTCCGACCGCCTGGGCTTTCAGTATGTGCAGCCGTTCTTCTGGGCCATCAGCCAGAGTTCAGACGCTACCTTCTACGCACAGGTCTTCTCCAAACGCGGATTCAAGATGGGCGGCGAGTACCGCTACATGCTGGACGACTGGTCCAGGGGTACCTTGATGGCCGACTACTGGCGCGACACCGAGGTCGACGACGGAGAGGGGACCAACAGTCAGGACTGGGGATACACTTACGACGACGTGCTGCGCACCAACAAGGACCGCTATTGGGTCCGCGGCAAGGCCGACCAGTTGCTGCCCTACGGCTTTTCGGCCACCGTGGATCTCGACGTGGTCAGCGACCAGGATTACCTGCGGGAGATCCGGGACCAGATGACGGGATATTATGACACCCGTAACGCCTTCCTGCGGACCTTCGGCCGCGACCTCGACGACTACGACGATCCCGTGCGGGTCAACCAGTTCGATGCCCGGCGGAACTGGGGCAAGTTCTCCCTCGAATCCGCCGTGCGCTGGAACGATGACACACGCCTGCGCAACTCCGATGAACCGGACACCACCCTGCAATACCTGCCCTACATCAGCTTTCAGGGCTCCAAGCAGCAGCTGCTCGATTCGCCCGTCTACTACAAGCTCAACTCCAGCTTCGACTACTTCTACCGGGAAGAGGGCCAGGCGGCGCTGCGCGGCGACCTTTACCCGCGGATCTATCTGCCGATACGCTACAAGGGCTATTTCACCTTCGAGCCGTCCATGGGCCTGCGGGGCACGGCCTATCACGTGACCCAGTTCGAAGACGAGCAGAACAATCCCGGGCGCGATCAGACCCGCGGCATATTCGACGTGGGAGCCGACCTGAAAACCGAGGTGTTTCGCATCTTCGAAATCAACGGCAAGCGCGTGGAGCGCATCAAGCACCAGCTCCGGCCGCGCATCGTCTACGGATACATCCCCAGGGTGAATCAGGACGACCTGCCGGATTTTGACAGCATCGACCGCATCGGCAAGAAAAGCCTGCTGACCTACTCGCTGACCAACACCCTGACGTCCAAGATCCGAAAGGCCCCCCGGAAACGCAAGAACGCCGAGGGCCAGAGCGAGGCGGTTCCAAACGACTGGGATTACGAGTATCGTCGGGTGCTGTGGTTCTACCTGGAGCAGTCCTACGATTTCAACGACGGCAACGACGGGCTGACGTCCCAGCCGGACGACGAGTACATCGGGCCCTTCATGCCGCTGCACGCCGAGCTGGAGCTGACGCCCTTCAAGTACCTGGCATTGCAGGGCCAGGTGGATTTTGATGTCTACGAAACCGATTTCATCAAGAACGGGGTCGCCGTCCGGCTGTCCGATTACCGCCGTGACCGGCTGTACGTCGAGCACCGGCGCAAGAAGGATGATTATGACTCCATTTACAGCAGTCTCCTGATCAACATCAACGACAAGCTCTGGCTCAACGGGGAGTGGGAGCAGGATCTGGAGCAGAATGAAAAGGTGCGGGTCGGGGGCGGGCTCCTGTACCAGTCCCAGTGCTGGGCCTTCCGTTTCAACTACACCAGTGAGCAGGACGAGGACCGTTTTTCTTTCATGGTTGACCTGACCGGTATCGGCGGTTTCGGAAAAACCTTTGGAATCAGCGGAACCGGGCAGGAAGACTCCATCGTGCAGTAATAATCCATCGATCCCGGCGGCGGACCCGGTCAGCGCAGGGTGCGCCGTCCGCACCCCCCGTGCCCAGCATCGACTGGATCCGGCCGCGTGTGCCTGTGCCGCCGGGTCTTTTTTATTGGAAAAAGGACCCATGACGACAGCAGATATTTTAAAGCCGGCGTGGTATGTGTTGCATACCCGCAGCCGTTTCGAGAACGTGGTCAGCGAGGGCCTCTCCAAGAAAGCTTTCGACGCCTTCCTGCCCAAGGTGCAGGTCCGCAGCCGGCGGCGGGATCGCCGCATGCTCATTCGTGTGCCGCTCTTTCCGGGATATGTTTTCGTCAAGACCGACCTCAACCCGTACCGGCACCTGGAGATTCTCAAGACGGTGGGGGCGGTGCGCCTGATCGGCAACCGGCAGGGCCCCATCGCGGTTCCCGAAGACACCGTGATGTCCATCCGCATCATGGTTTCGGGGGACCAGCCCGTCATCACCGGCAACCGCTTTCGCAAGGGCGACCGGGTCATCGTCGTGCGGGGCCCCTTCGAGGGAGTTACCGGAACCTTCGTACGGTACCGCGGCCGGGGACGCGTGGTGGTCAACGTGGAGGCCCTCGGACAGTGGGCGGCGGTGGAGGTGGACGAGGACGATGTGGAGGTTTTCCGGGGGATCGTTCCATAACTACTTGACTTATTATAATCTTTCGGTTTATACATTTTTCGCTGAACCGATCGTGGCCCCAGCGGCGCTGCGCGGGCCGGACCCGACGGCGGGAATTGCGCCGGCTGGCCGAAGCCGTATTGCTTCCGGCGGGCTGCCGCAGGCGTTTGCGGAGGCGTGGTCAGCGGTTTTTCAGAATGCAAATTTCGAAGTTGCGGGCGACGCCCGCATCAGCCATTTGAGGAGGCTCGATGAACAAACTGGAGCTGATTGCCGCCTTGAAAAACGAAGCCGACATCTCCAAGGCGGAGGCATCGAAGGTGGTCCAGATATTTTTCGACGATATGGCCGAGGCCATGGCCCAGGGCGACCGGGTGGAGATCCGGGGGCTCTGCAGTTTCTACGTCAAGGAGTACAAGAGCTACACCGGACGGAATCCGAAAACCGGTGAGAAAGTGGCCATCAAGCCGAAAAAATTACCTTTTTTTAAGTCGGGAAAAGAGCTGAAAGAACGGGTTGACTACTAGTTCGTGGCTGGATTCGCGTCCATCATCGGCCAGGATAAACCCGTTGCAGCTCTGCAAGCCCTTTTGCACCGCCGGACCATCCCCCACGCGTTTCTATTCACCGGCATCGCGGGAGTGGGGAAGTCACGTGCGGCGGTGGAATTCGCCAAGGCCTGCAACTGCCGGAGACGCCGTCCGACCGACGGCGGCGGTCAAAGCGGCCGGATGCCCGGGAACGAATCCGAACCTTGCGGCAGCTGCGCGGCCTGCCGGAAGATCGAAGCCGGCGTCCACCCCGACCTCCTGCGGCTCAAACCCACCCGCACCGCTATCCGCATCGACAGCATCCGCTCCCTGCAGCACACGCTCTCCATGCGACCTTACGAGGCCCGTGTGCGGGTGGTGATCGTGCAGGAGGCCCAGCACATGAGACCCGAGGCGGCCAACGCGTTTCTCAAGCTGCTCGAAGAGCCGCCCCCCCGCACGGTGCTGATCCTGATCGCCGAAAGGCTGTCGGAGGTGCTGCCGACGGTGGTCTCCCGCTGTCGGCGGATCCACTTCAACCCCATCCCTCAGGGGCAGCTGGCCGCCCTGCTGACCGCCGAAGCGGAGGTGACGGCCGACCAGGCCCGTACCGTGGCGGCTTTTTCCGGGGGCAGCCTTTCGCGCAGCCTGCAGCTGCTGGAGGGTGGCTGGTTCCGGCTGCGGGACTGGCTGGTGGATGAATTCGAGCGGCTGCCGTGCATGCCCGTGGGCCGGATCCTGGCGCTGGGCGAGCGACTGTCGGCCGACAGGCGGCTGTTCGAGGAGGCCCTTGACGTGCTGGTGTCGTGGCTGCGGGATTTGATGATCGTGGACGACTACCCTGCGGGCGTGGTGCATCGGGACCAGCAGCCGCGCCTGCGGCGCCAGGCGGCGCAGTGGCCCCTGGCGGACCTGACGGCGGGCATCCGGGCGGTTCGCCAGGCCCAGTCGGACCTGCGGGCCAACATCGGTCCGCGGCTGATCGCGGAGACCCTGCTGCTGCAGCTGGCGCCCTGCGGGAGCGGGCGGAAAACGTGAAACGGTTGGCACAACCATGAAAAAGATAGTGGGTATCCGGTTCAAACCCGCCGGCAAGGTGTACGATTTCGAGGCCGGCGCTTTCGTGCTCAATCTGGGCGATTACGTGATCGTCGAGACCTCCCAGGGGCTGGGTTTCGGGGTGGTCGCCAAGGCGCCGGTCAGCGTGGACCGGGAGGCCGTTGACAAACCGCTCAAAAAGGTGTTTCGTCTGGCCACCGAGAAGGACATCCGGCAGAAAAACGCCAACGCCGAGACGGAAAAGTACGCCTACCGATTCTGCCTGGGGTGCATCAAAAAGCTGGGGCTGAAAATGAACCTTTTCTCGGTGGAGAGCACCTTCGACGCCAGCAAACTGACCTTTTTCTTCACCGCTGACGGCCGTGTGGATTTCCGACAGCTGGTCAAGATGCTGGTGCGCGAACTCAACGTGCGGGTGGAGATGCGCCAGGTCGGCATCCGCAACCAGGCCAAGCTGTGCGGGGGGCTGGCGCGTTGTGGTCAGCAGATCTGCTGTTCCACTTTCATGGAGAAGTTCGTGCCGGTCTCTATCCGCATGGCCAAGGAGCAGAGCCTCTCGCTGAACCCCACCAAGATTTCGGGGCAGTGCGGCCGGCTGATGTGCTGCCTGACCTTCGAGTACGACACCTACCGCGAGCTGCGCGGCAAACTGCCCAAGATCGGCAGGACCGTGGAAACACCGAGGGGCCGGGGCCGGGTGGTGCGGCACAATGCGCTGCGGAGCACGGTGGCGGTGCGTCTCAGGGACGGCGAGGAGATCGAGGTCAAAACCGAAGATATTGCCAAACCCCAGAACAGGAAGAAAAATGCTTGATCCGTTTTACATTACAACGCCCATTTACTACGTCAACGCCCGCCCCCACCTGGGACACGCCTATACCACCACCGTGGCCGACGTGGCTTTCCGTTTTCACCGCATGCAGGGACGCGAGTGCTTTTTCCTGACCGGCACCGACGAGCACGGCGACAAGATCGTCGAGGCGGCCGAAAAGGAAAACATGAGCCCGCGCAGTTACGTGGACATGATCAGCGCCGAGTTCCGCGGTCTCTGGCCGGAGCTCAACATCCACCCCAGCGATTTCATCCGCACCACCGAGCAGCGTCATATCGCGGTGGTGCAGCAGGTGCTGCAGAAAATCTACGATGCCGGCGACATCTATTTCAGCGAATATGAGGGACTCTACTGCTTCGGTTGCGAGCGTTTCTACACCGAGCGCGAGCTGGTGGACGGCAAGTGCCCGGACCACGAGAAGGCGCCCGAACGCATCCGCGAGGCCAACTATTTTTTCAAGATGAGCCGTTACCAGGACTGGCTCATCGACCACATCGAGAGCCACCCTGATTTCATCCGCCCCGAGCGCTACCGCAACGAGGTGCTGGCTTTCCTGCGCGAGCCCCTTGAGGACCTGTGCATCTCACGGCCCAAGACGCGCCTGCGCTGGGGCATCACCCTGCCCTTCGACGAGGAATACGTCACCTACGTGTGGTTCGACGCCCTTCTCAACTACGTCTCGGCCCTGGGCTATCCGGACGGCGAACGGTACGCTACCTTCTGGCCCCACGCCCAGCACCTCATCGCCAAGGACATCTTGAAACCCCACGGCATCTACTGGCCCACCATGCTCAAGGCGGCCGGCATCCCGGTCTACCGGCACCTCAACGTCCACGGTTACTGGAACGTGGACCAGAGCAAGATGTCCAAGAGCCTGGGAAACGTGATCGAACCGCTGGAGCTGAAAAACATTTACGGCCTGGACGCCTTTCGCTTCTTCCTGATGCGGGACATGACCTTCGGGCTGGACTCCAGTTTCAGCGAGGAGGCCTTGGTGGAGCGCATCAACGCCGACCTGGCCAACGACCTGGGCAACCTGTTCTCCCGAGTGCTGGCCATGGCCCATCGCTATTTCGAGGGGCGCGTGCCCGAGGTGGACCCCCAGCTGGAGCCTAAGCTGCGCTTCGGGCTCAGAGACGAGGCCCTGCAGGCCATCGGCGATTTCGAGCGCCAGATGGAGGGGTTTGGTTTCAACACCGCCTTGGCCGCCGTGTGGAAATTCATCGGCCAGATGAACCGTTACGTGGATTACAGCATGCCCTGGGAGCTGGCCAAGAACGAGGCCAGTTCGCGGCAGCTGGCGGCGGTCATCTACAACCTGCTCGAGGGGCTGCGCGTGGTCTCCGGCCTGATTCACCCGGTCATGCCGGACACGGCCGCCCGCATGCAGCAGCACCTCGGAATGGATGCCGGGGAGCCCTTTTACCTGCTCGAGCGGCTGCGGGCCTGGGGCGGGCTGCCGGCGGGAACGCGGCTGCCCAAGGCCGTGGCCCTGTTCCCGCGCATCGACAGCCGGAAAAAAAAGAAGCCGCAGCCCCCGCCGGAACCCGCCGGGCTCAAGGACCTCAAGGAAGAGATCACCATCGAGACTTTCGGCCGCGTGGACTTGCGGGTGGCCACCGTGCTGCACGCCGAACCCGTGCCCCGCGCCGACCGACTGATCCGGCTGGAGGTCGACTGCGGTGAGCGGCGCACCATCGTGGCCGGCATCGCCAAACACTACGACCCCGCCGATCTGGTCGGACGCCAAGTGATCATCGTGGCCAACCTGAAGCCCGCCAAGCTCATGGGTGTTTTGTCCCAGGGTATGCTGCTGGCCGCCAGCAGGGGAAAATCGCTTGCGCTGTTAACCCCCGACCGGGAAATGAAGCCGGGAACCCCCATTCGCTGAAGAGCCGCCGGGATGCTTTTGCACAGGAAGGACATCATCGATGGCCGCGGCGGCTACCGCTCGTGGCAGCTCAGTCAACGGGGATTCCAGCGCCGCCGCAAGCGTCACCGGTTGGTGCGCTCGGCGGTCAAGTACGTGCTGGCGGCCGCCGTGCTGGCGGCCCTGGCGACGGTCGTCATGGGCCTGTGGACGGACGCCGACAGGGACCGCAACACGCCCTCGGCCACGGCTTCGGTGGCCGGAAAGGAGCAGCGGAAATCCGGTGCGCCCGCCGCCGAGGCCATGCTGGACAAGGCGCGGGTGCGCGCCCTGCTGGCCGGCGAGACCCTGTACAACCTTCGCCGGCGCTCGTTTCAGATCCAGAGCGCCGACGGGCCCCTGCAGGTGGACACCAGCCTGGATCCCTCGCTGCAGAATTACCTGATGGGCAAGCTGGACCGCGACCACTCGCGCTACGTCGGGGTGGTGGTCATGGACCCGCACAGCGGCAGGGTGCTGGCCATGGTGGGCTACAACCGGGTGGACGCCGGACAGGACCCCTGCACCCGCGTGCTTTATCCGGCCGCCAGCATTTTCAAGATCGTGACGGCGTCGGCCGCCATCGAAAAGCTGGGCCTCAATTCCGGCTCCACCCTGCGCTACAACGGGCGCAAGCACACATTGTACAAGTCCCAGCTGAAGGATCGCAACAACCGCTACACCCGGCACATCACCTTGCGGGATTCCTTTGCCCAGTCCATCAACCCGGTTTTCGGCAAGCTGGGCGCCAACCAGCTCAAGGGGGACACCCTGGCGGCCTACGCCCACCGTTTCGGTTTCGGCCGCAGCATCGATTTCGAAGTGCCCGTGACGCCCAGTACACTGGTGGTCTCGGACAACCCCTACCAGTGGGCCGAGGTTGCCAGCGGCTTTAACCAGACCACGCGCATCACCCCTCTGCATGGGGCTATGATCGTCAGTGCGGCGGTCAACGGCGGCCGCCTGCTGGAGCCCACCGTGGTGGAGCGCATTATGGGCCGTAACGGCCGCACGTTGTACCGCGGTACGGCGACGGTGGCCGCCCGGGCCGTCTCCGAGAAGACTTCACGCACCCTGCAGCAGCTCATGGCGACAACGGTCAGGAAAGGCACCGCGCGCAAGATGTTCCGGGGGTGGTCGCGGGACAAGGTGCTCTCCAGGCTCAGCCTGGGCGGAAAGACCGGCAGTATCAATGTCGACCCGCGGTACGACTGGTTCGTGGGCTTCGCCAGGGACAAGACCGGCAGCCGGAGCCTGGTCGTGTCGGCCGTGGTGGCCCACCACAAGCTCATCGGCACCCGGGCCGGGCAATACGCCCGTATGGCCATGACCTTTTATTTCGGCGACTATTTCGCCCGCCGTAAGTCGGGATCCGCCAAGAGCAGCGGATAGGTTCGCGCCGGTCCGTCGTGAATCCCCCGCCAACTACGTCTTGACAGGGTGCTGAAGATAAATTATTATTCCAAACTTTTATGCCGATGAAACCGGATCGTTCCCCCGCTGTATGAAGCGCCCGCCGGGGGCGCTTCATACAGCGGGGCCCGGGGGTTACCGGCTGTTTTTTCCACATCGCATCGAAGGTGAAAGACGGTCTGCAATGAAAACTGAAAAACCAACCGACATCATCGCCCGGCGCAGGCAGAAACTGGCCGAGATGAAACGGGCCGGTATCAACCTGTACCCCAACGGCTTCGAGGTGCCCCACACCGTGGTCCAGGTCCTGGCGGCCACGGCGGACCTGCCGCCCGACAGCGAAGAAGACGATCGCCGCTGGACCGTGGCCGGCCGCATGATGGCCATCAACCGGTTCGGCAAGAGCGCCTTCATCCGGTTCCGGGACCGCAGCGGCCAGATGCAGGCGTACGTCCGCAAAGACCGGGTGGGGGACGAGACCTACAGCCTTTTCAAGCAGCTGGACATCGGGGATTTCGTGGGGCTCACCGGGCACCTGTTCAAGACCCGCACGGGAGAGTGGACCCTGCTGGCCGAGTCGCTGACCCTGCTCGGCAAGGCCGTGCGCCCGCTGCCCGAGAAATTCCACGGTCTCAAGGATCCCGAAAAACGCTACCGGCAGCGCTACCTGGACCTGATCATGAACCACGAGGTGCGGGAGATCTTCATCAAGCGCAGCCTGATCATCGACACCATCCGGCGTTTTTTCCTGGAGCGGGATTTCCTGGAAGTCGAAACGCCCATGATGCAGGTGCTGCCCGGCGGGGCCGAAGCCACACCCTTCGTGACGCACCACAATGCGCTGGGCATCGACCTCTACCTGCGTATCGCTCCCGAGCTGTACCTCAAACGCTTGGTGGTGGGCGGCTTCGAGCGCGTCTTCGAGATCAACCGCAATTTTCGAAACGAGGGCATTTCCCCCCGCCACAACCCCGAGTTCACCATGCTGGAGTTCTACCAGGCCTATGCCACCTATGAAGACCTGATGGCGCTGACCGAGGAACTGCTGCGGCAGGTGACCCGGACGGCCAACGGCGCAAGCCGCTTCCACTACCAGGGAAACGACATCGACATGTCCGCCCCCTTTGCGCGCTACACGCTTTTCGAGGCCCTGGAGAAAATCGGCGGCATCGACGCAGCGCTTCTGGAGGACCCCCGGGGACTGCTGGATTTTGCCGCCGCCAGGGGGATCCAAGTGGCCAAGTCCCGGCGCCACGGCAAGGTCATCACCAAGCTTTTCGACGTGCTGGTGGAGCCGCGGCTGATCCAGCCCACCTTCATCACCGGCTATCCGGTGGAGGTGTCGCCCCTGTCGCGGCGCAGCGACAGGGACCCGGGAATCACCGAGCGTTTCGAGCTGTTCGTGGCCGGGTACGAGATCGCCAACGGTTTTTCCGAGCTCAACGACCCGGAAGACCAACGGCAGCGCTTCGAGCAGCAGGTGGCCGACAAACAGGCCGGAGATGAAGAGACCCACAGTATGGACACCGATTACATCGAGGCCCTGGAGTACGGCATGCCGCCCACGGCCGGCGAGGGCATCGGCATCGACCGGCTGGTCATGCTGCTGACCGATGCCCCCTCCATCCGCGAGGTCATCCTGTTTCCGCACCTGAAACCGCAGTCCTGAGGCTTTGGTGCCATGTCTTTCGAATGGTTCGTCGGCGGCCGCTACCTGCGGGCCAAGCGCAAACAGGCATTCATCTCGGTGATCACGATCCTGTCCATCGCCGGCGTGACGGTGGGCGTGATGGCGCTGATCGTGGTGATCGCCGTCATGTCCGGAGCCGTGACCGAACTCAAGTCCCGTATCCTGGGGGTGGAGGCCCACGTGGTGGTCATGAAACACGGCGGCGCCATAGCGGACTACCCGCAGGTGATCCGGCGCATCGAGAGGGTTAAGGGGGTTGTGTCGGCGGCGCCTTTCGTGTACTCCCAGACCATGATCCGGTCACGCTACGGCGTCTCCGGCGCGGTCATCCGGGGAATCGACCCCGCGGCGCGTGGGGAATCCGTTCCCGGCCTCTCGCGCGAGGCGCTCAAGCGGGACCTGACCTCCGCCGGCGACGACGACGGCCGGCGGGTGCCCGGCGTGGTGCTGGGCAGGGAACTGGCGCGCACCCTGCGCGTGGTCCCGGGCGACTGGGTGTACCTGCTCTCGCCGCGCGGCATGCTGTCGCCCATGGGACACCTGCCGTCCATGCGACGCTTCCGGGTGACGGGGGTGTTTTCGTCGGGCATGTACGAGTACGACGGTTCCTTCGCCTACATCAACCTGTCCGATGCGCAGCACCTGCTGCGCCTGGAAAAGGGGGTCACGGGCATCGAGGTGCGCGTCAAGGACGCCTACAGGGCCGACCGCATTGCCGCCGCCATCGCCGAGCGCCTCGGGTTCCCCTTCTGGGCGCGGGACTGGATGCGCATGAACCAGAACCTTTTTTCGGCCCTCAAGCTGGAAAAGACCGCCATGTTCATCATCCTGACGCTCATCGTGCTGGTGGCGGCTTTCAACATCGCCAGCACCCTGATCATGACGGTCATGGCCAAGACGCGGGACATCGCCATTCTCAAGGCCATGGGAGCCACCAATCGCAGTATTCGTCGCATTTTCGTGCTCAACGGCATGATCATCGGCGCCGTCGGAACCTTTCTGGGGGTGGTGCTGGGAGCGTCGCTGTGCGCGCTGCTGGACCGCTATAAGTTCATCAAACTGCCCGGCGATGTGTACTACTTCACCACCCTGCCGGTGAACCTGAGGGCCACGGATGTGCTGGTGATCGCGCTGGCCGCCATGCTGATCTGTTTCCTGGCGACCCTGTACCCGGCCAACCAGGCGTCGCGGCTTAACCCGGTCGAGGCCATTCGTTATGGTTGAAGCGGCCGCCCAAATGCCGACTGCCGCCGCAGACGATGCGGCGGACTGCCTGATGCGGGTGCGCGACATCCGCAAAAGCTATGAAACCAACGGCAACCGCATCGAGGTTCTCAGGGGCATCGATTTCGATCTGCAGGCCGGGGAGAGTGTCGCTGTGGTGGGGGCCTCGGGGATCGGGAAGTCGACCCTGCTGCACATCCTGGGGGGGCTCGACCGACCGGATAGCGGCCGACTGCTCTACCGCGGGCAGGACATCCTGGCCTTCAACGCGGCCCGTATGGCGGCTTTTCGCAACGCTTCCATCGGGTTCGTGTTCCAGTTCCACCACCTGCTGCCGGAGTTCAACGCCTTGGAAAACACCATGATGCCGGCGCTGATCCGGGGGGACGGCCGCCGGGACGCCCGCCGCGCGGCCGAAGAGATCCTGGTGCGGGTGGGGCTGGCCGAGCGCCTGCTCCACCCGGTCAGCAAGCTGTCCGGCGGCGAGCAGCAGCGCGTGGCCCTGGCCCGCGCCCTGGTGCTGCACCCGCCGCTGCTGCTGGCGGACGAGCCCACCGGCAACCTGGACCGTCGCAACAGCGATCAGATCCACGATTTGCTGATGAAGCTCAACGCGGAACTGTCCATGACGCTGGTGGTGGTGACCCACAACATGGAACTGGCGGACCGCATGTCACGGGAATTCACCATAACCGACGGAAAGCTGACGGAAAGAGATTGAGGACGGTCTCATGCGAAACCACCTGTCATATCTGGTCGTGGCGCTGGTGCTGGCGTCGGCCGCGGTTCAGGCCCATGCCGTGGAGCAGGTTCGGATCCTGGTGCTGCCCTTCAGCGTTTACTCCGAACAGAACCTGAGTTACCTGGAAGACGAAATCCGGAGCGTCCTGGGCGGGGACCTGCAGGCACAGGGGGCCGGGCTGGTCACATGGGAGACCACGTCTGCGGACGTGCGCTCGCTGGTGGCCGAGGGCAACGAGGCGCTGCGTGCCATGGCACGGGAGCAGGGTGCCGACTTCCTGGTGTGGGGCAGCCTGACCCGCGTGGGCCAGCATTTCAGCCTCGACGCCAGCCTGCTCGGCGTGCACACCGAGGGGCCTCCCGAACATTTTTACGTGGAGGGCCAGGGCATGGAGAACCTGCCGGCCAGCCTGGAGAAGCTTTCCCAGGAGATGGGGCTGAGGATCTTCAAGCGCGAGAAGGTGGTGGAAGTCAAGGTCGAGGGCAACGTGCGTATCGAGGCCGATGCCATCAAACGGGTGATCAAGACCAGGCCCGGCTCCGTTTTCCTGGCACGCAGCATTTCCCGTGATCTCAAGGCCATTTACGCCATGGGATACTTCGACGACGTGCGCGTGGAGTCCAAAAAAAGCGGTGACGGACAGATCATCATTTTCCACGTCAAGGAAAAGCCCACCATCCGCAACATCCGTTTCAAGGGCAATCACGTCTTCGAAAACAACGAACTCATGGATGCCCTGGATATCAAAACCGGCTCGATTCTCAACACTTTCAAGGTCAAGAGCAATATCGAGGCCATCAAGAACATGTACCGCGAGAAGAACTATCACAACGTGGAGGTCACCTACAAGGTCATCCCGCGGGAGCACAATCAGGCCGACCTGGAGTTCGATATTACCGAGGGCGAAAAGATCCGCATCAAGAAAATCACCTTCGTAGGCAACCACGCATACAGCTCCAAGAAGCTCAAAGGCCTGATGAAGACTTCGGAAAAGGGTTTCTTCTCCTGGCTGACCTCTTCCGGCGACCTCAAGATGGAGGACCTCAAGCAGGACATCGTCCAGATCTCGGCTTTCTATCACAACAACGGTTACATCGACGCCCGAGTGGCCGAGCCCGAGATTAAGTACAGCGGCGAGTGGATCTACATCACCATCAAAATCGAGGAGGGGGCGCGCTTTAAGGTCGGGAAAGTCGACCTGAGCGGTGACCTGATCTGGCCCAAGCCCTCTCTGCTGGCAAAGCTCAAAACGTCCTCCCAACAGTATTTCAGCCGTGAAGTGTTGCGCAACGACGTGCTGCTGCTGACAGACATCTATTCGGATGCGGGCTACGCCTACGCCGAGATCAACCCGCGGGTCAAGCGCAACAGGCAGGACCTGACGGTGGATATCGATTTTTCCATCGACAAGGGCAAGCTGGTCTATTTTGAAAAAATCATCATCGCCGGCAACAACAAGACGCGCGACAAAGTCATCCGCCGCCAGCTGCCCATTTACGAGCAAGAGCTGTACAGCGGCGGCCGTCTGAAGCAGGGCATCCGCAACCTGTACCGCCTGGATTATTTCGAAGACGTCAAGGTGGATACCAAGAAGGGCAGCGGTGATGACAAGATGGTCGTTAAGATCGACGTCACCGAGAAATCCACGGGCTCCTTCTCCATGGGGGCCGGATATGGAACGGTGGAGAAAATGTTTGCCACCGGCTCCATCACCCAGCGCAACCTCTTCGGACGCGGACAGATCCTGAACCTGCGGGGCATGGTCGGCGGCCGGACCAACCGCGTCGACCTGAGTTTCACCGAGCCCTGGCTTTTCGACATACCGCTGTCCGCCGGAGTGGACGCCTTTGTCTGGGATCGCGATTACGACGTCTACCAGCGCACCAGCACCGGCGGCGCGCTGCGGGCCGGATACCCGGTCTGGCGCTATACCCGGCTGACCGGGCGCTACCTGTTTGACAGCTCCAACATTTACGACATCGACGAGGATGCCGCTCAGTCCATCAAGGACCTGGAAGGCACCATCATCACCAGCAGCCTCTCGGCCATTCTGACCTACGACAGCCGCAACAACCTGTACAACGCCACCAAGGGGATGCTCAACCGGATCACCCTGACCTACGCCGGTCTGGGAGGTGATGTGGGGTTTTACAAAGCCGTGGGCGAAGTGGGCTGGTATTTTCCCATCATCTGGTCCACCTCGGGGTTCCTGCGGGGCAAGGCCGGTTACGTCAACGAGGCCGGCGGTCTCCTGCCGGACTACGAGCGCTTCTACCTGGGCGGCATCACCTCGGTGCGCGGCTACGATTTTCGTGACATCTCGGCCTACGACGCCGACGGCAACAAGATCGGCGGCAATTCCTTCGTGCAGTTCAACGCCGAATACCGCATGCCGCTGCTCAAGGAGCAGGGCATCTTCGGGGTGGTTTTCTTCGATGCCGGAAACGTCTACGGGCAGGGGCAGACCCCGGACTTTTCGGACCTGCGCACCAGTGCCGGACTGGGGGTGCGCTGGCTTTCACCCATGGGGCCCATCCGCCTGGAGTACGCCTTCATCCTCAACCCCAAGGATGACGGGCCCTCCGGCGGAAAGTGGGAATTCGGCATGGGGGCGGCGTTTTAGAAGTTTAAAGTTTGAAGTTTGAAGGGGGAAGTTTGAAGTATGATGGGAAGTTGGGAGTGCGGGGGTAATCATTTTATCTGAGGGAGATCACTATGAAATGGAATAGAATAGTCGTTTGCGTAACGGCGCTTGTTTTTTTTCTCGTGGCCCAGTCGGCCCTGGCGGCGGACGTGGCCAAGATCGGCATCGTCAACGCCCAGCGGGTGCTGATGACTTCCAAGGCCGGCAAGGCGGCCCAGGCCAAGATCAACGCGGCCGGCAAGAAGATGGAAGCCGAGCTCAAGAAGAAGGGCAAGGAAATACAGGACCTCAAAAACCGTCTGCAGCGCGAGGCCATGGTGTTGAGCAAGGAGGTGCGTGACAACCGCGAACGCGAAATCCGCATCAAGATCAACGACCTGAAGACCTCCCAGGTCAAGTACCGCCAGGAGCTTCAGAACATGGAGAAGAAGCTGCTGGGCGAGCTCAGAAAAGAGATCCTGAAGGTGGCCAACGACCTGGGCAAGAAGGAGGGTTACCTGATGATCATCGACCGCTTGGGGGTGTTGTACGCCCCCAAGAAGCTGGACATCACGGACAAGTTGATCAAGGAATTCAACCGCACCTACGACAAGAAGAAGAAAAAGTAGGGCCCGCGGACGGAGAAGGCAATCATGGAAGCAAAACTGCGGGACATCGCGGCCCTGCTGGGGGCCGAACTGGCCGGGGACGGAGATTTGGTCATCCGCGGTGCGGCCCCCTTCGAGACGGCGTCCGGAGACCAACTCACCTATGCCGGCAGCAGCCGTTTCCTGAGACGCATCGATGAAACCGGCGCCGGCGCGATCCTGGTGCCCAGGGGGTTCGAGGCGCCCGGCAGGAACCTGCTGCGGGTGGACAACCCGGAGCTCACGTTCCTGAAGCTCCTGGAGCGTTTCCTGCCCAAGGCCCCGTCCAGGGTCGGCATCGATCCGACGGTCTGTACGGGCCGGGACGTCGAGATGGGCCGGGACGTCTACCTGGGTCCCCATGTTGTCCTCGGTGACCGGGTGCGGCTGGGTGAGCGGGTGAAGATCGCCGCCGGATCTTTCATCGGCGACGATGTGCGGCTGGGCGATGACGTGGAGATCTGGCCCAATGTCACCATCCTGGAGCGCTGCCGTATCGGCAGCCGTGTGCGCATCCAGGCCGCCACGGTAATCGGTTCCATCGGGTTCGGGTACGTCAACGACGGCGAGCGCTACCACCCCATTCCCCACACGGGCATCGTGCAGATCGACGACGACGTGGACATTGGTGCCGGCAACACCATCGATCGTGCCACTTTCGGCAAAACTTGGATCCAGAGCGGCGTCAAGACTGACAACCAGGTGCACATCGCTCACAACGTCACCGTGGGGGCGCACACCGTCATGGCGGCCCAGGCGGGCGTATCGGGCAGCGTGACCATCGGCAGCCACTGCATCCTGGCGGGCCAGTCGGGTGTTTCCCAGCACCTGACCCTGGGGGATCGGGTGATTGTCGGCCCCCAGGCGGGCTTGGCCAAGTCGGTGCCTGAAGGCCAGATTGTGTCGGGATCGCCGGAGATGCCCCATCGCACCTGGCTCAAGGTGCATCGCATCATCCCGCGTCTGCCGGAGTTCAGGAAACAGGTGGCCGATCTGGAAAAACGCCTCAGGGCGCTGGAGGCGGCCGTTGCATCGGCGTCGGGGGAAAAGCCGGATTGAACCGAACCGGGACCGGTGCATCGTGAGGGACGGGGAAACGCCCCTATCGCCGGCGGCCGTTCGCCTGACAGGAGGAACACCACCATGGAAGAGCCATTCGATATTCAGAAGATTCTGTCGATGCTGCCCCACCGCTATCCTTTCCTGATGGTGGACCGGGTGCTGGAATTCGTCTCCCACGAGAAAATCGTGGCCCTGAAGAACGTCACCATCAACGAGCCCTTCTTCCAGGGTCATTTCCCCGGGCAGCCCATCATGCCGGGCGTGCTGATCATCGAAGCCTTGGCCCAGACCGGCGGGCTGTTGGTCTGCGCCTCGGCGGGAGAAGCTTCTCCCGAGGCGGTCTATTTTCTGGGAATGGACAGGGTCAAGTTCCGCCGGGCGGTGTATCCGGGCGACCAGCTGATCCTGGAAGTCGCCCTGGGACGCACCCGCGGCAACGTGGCCAAGATAAAGGGCAAGGCCACGGTGGACGGCAAGGTCGTGGCCGAGGGTGAACTGATCGGGCGCTTTTAGGAAACGGCGGCCGGGCGTGAAGGGGAACGCGTTGCCGAAATCGGGCGTGAACCGGACCGCCGGCATGTCACACCACAGAACCCGCAGGGGAACGTCTGCGCCGCGCGGCCGCTGCGGCCACCGAAATCTCTGCGGCTTCATCATCGAGGATTGGAAATGATACACCCCACAGCCATCGTGGACCGTCAGGCCGAAATCGAAGCCGATGTTACTATCGGTCCATACAGCGTGGTGGCGGCCCCGGTGAAGATCGGCAAGGGTTCCGTCATCGGTCCCCACGTCACCATCGAGCCATTCGTCACCGTCGGCGCCCGCTGCCACATTTTTCAGTACGCCTCCGTGGGCGCCATTCCCCAAACCATCGACTGGGGCGGCGAGGAGAGCCACGTGGTCATCGGCGACGGCACCGTCATCCGTGAATTCGTGACCATCAACCGGGGGACCGCCTCGGGCGGCGGCACCACCCGGGTGGGCGAGGAGAACTTCTTGATGGCCTACTGCCACATCGCCCACGACTGCCAGCTGGGCCGCCGCGTGATCCTGGCCAACAACACCACCCTGGCCGGCCACATTACCATCGGCGACTGCGCCACCCTGGGCGGTTTGACCGCCGTGCATCAGTTTTCGCGCATCGGCGAATACGCTTTCGTAGGAGGGACCTCGGGCGTGGACAAGGACATCCCTCCTTACACGCTGGCATGGGGCAACCGGGCCAAGCTCTACGGACTCAACACCGTGGGCCTCAAGCGTCACGGCTTCAGCCCCGAGACCCTGGCGGTGCTCAAGAAGGTTTACCGCATCGTGTTCCGCAGCGGCCTGTCGCTCAAGGAGGCCGTTGAAAAGATCCGCGGCGAGGTCGAGATGCTCCCGGAAGTCGAGAATTTCATCGCCTTTGTGGAGAGTTCCCAGCGGGGAATCACGCGCTGAAGAGACCATGTCATCATCCACCGATCACAACGGCATCGCCGGGCAGCGGAAAATCGGCCTGATCGCCGGCAACGGGCAGTTTCCCCTGATCTTCGCCCGCGCGGCGCGCAGCAGGGGACTGTCCGTGTACGCTGTGGCCCACATCGGTGAAACCGTGGAGGAACTGGCGCGGCAGGTGGATGCCATCCAGTGGCTGCACGTGGGCCAGATCAAGAAGCTGATACGCTTTTTCAAGCGCAACGGGGTCCGGGTGGCCGCCATGATCGGCGGCATCCGCAAGACCCGCATGTTCACCGACGTGCGGCCGGACACCAAGGCCATCGCGCTGTTTGCCGCCATGCGCCATACCCACGACGACGGCATCCTGCGGGCTTTTGCCGAGGTCCTTGAAAAGTCGGGGATCCGGGTGCTGCCCTCCACGGAACTGGTACCCGAGCTGTTGGCGCAGGAAGGCTGCTGGACGCGGCGCAGGCCCAGCCGGGCGGAGCGGGCGGACATCGAGCTGGGATGGAAACTGGCCAAGGAAGTCGGCCGGTTGGGCATCGGGCAGTGCGTGGTCATGGGCGGCGGCAGCGTGCTGGCGGTGGAGGCCATCGACGGCACCGACGCCACCATCGCCCGGGGTGCCGGACTGGGACGGGGCAACGCCGTGGTGGTCAAGATCTGCAAGCCCAATCAAGACCTGCGTTTCGATATCCCTGCGGTGGGCGTGGAGACCGTCGAGACCATGGCGGCCCACGGCGCTACGGCCCTGGCCGTGGAGGCCGGCCGCACCGTGGTTTTCGACCGGGAAAAAATGGTGGCGGCGGCAGACGGCGCCGGCATCGCCATCGTGGCCTTGAAGGGAGTAGACGACTGAGAATGAATGCGGATCGCTCGGACAAACGGTTGCGGGTCGGCGTGGTGGGCGTCGGCTACCTGGGGAAGTTTCACGCCGAGAAGTACGCCCGCATGCCCGAGGTGGAGCTGGTGGGGGTGGCCGACATCGATGCCCGCCGGGCAGAAGAAGTCGCCCGGCAGTTGAACACTCAGGCCTTTACGGACCACCGCCGGCTGCTGGGGCGGGTGGACGCCGTCAGCGTGGTGGTGCCCACCCCCGAGCACTTCTCGGTGAGCATGGATTTTCTGAACCGTGACGTGGACGTGCTCATCGAAAAGCCCATCACCACCTCCCTGTCCCAGGCAGACGAACTGATCCGGGTGTCGGAGGAGCGCGGCCTGATCGTCCAGATCGGGCACCTGGAACGTTACAACCCGGCGGTCATCGCCCTGCGCGACTACATCAGGCAGCCGATGTTCATCGAGTCCCACCGGCTGAGCATCTTCAAGCCGCGCTGTACCGACGTCAGCGTGGTGCTGGATCTCATGATCCACGACATCGACATCATCCTGAACTTCGTCAAGTCCGAGGTCAAAGAGATCCGCGCGGCCGGTGTGCCGGTCATATCCGGCCAGGTGGACATTGCCAACGCGCGCCTGGAGTTCGAGTGCGGCTGCGTGGCCAATGTCACCGCCAGCCGCATCTCCCTGAAAAACCAGCGCAAGATCCGCCTGTTCCAGAAGGATGCCTACATATCGGTGGATTTCGCCAGCCGGCAGATCACCGTTATTCACCGCAATCCCGAAAAGAAGAGCGGTTTGATACCGGGCATGGAAGTCGAGCAGCTGTCGTTCACCGAATCCGACGTGCTGGAGGACGAACTGGCGGCTTTCGTGCACAATGTCCGCGCCCGCCGGGCGCCGCGGGTGTCGGCGCGCGTGGGCCGCGACGCCCTGGGCGTCGCCCTGGACATCATGCGCCAGATCAACGCCGCCAGGGAGTGCCTGCTCTAGGCGTGCCGCCATGCCCACCCGCCAGCCAAAGAACGTGATGATCATCGCCGGCGAGGCTTCCGGGGACCTGCACGGCGCCATGCTGGTGAAGGCCCTGCATCGCAAAGAGCGGCGGCTCTTTGTCTACGGCATCGGCGGCGAGGCCATGCGGGCGGCCGGCGTGCGCATCGTCATTGACGCGGCCACGCTCTCGGTGGTGGGCATCACCGAGGTGCTTTCCCGGCTGGCGGTCCTGAAGCGGGCGGTCAACACCGCCAGGCAGATGCTGCGCCGGCTGTCACCGGACCTGCTGATCCTGATCGATTTTCCCGATTTCAACCTGTACGTGGCGGCCGAGGCCCGGCGACGGGGGATCCCCGTACTGTACTATATCAGCCCTCAGCTGTGGGCCTGGCGTTCCGGTCGGGTCAAGAAGATCCGGCGCCTGGTGGACCACATGGCGGTGATCCTACCCTTCGAGGCGGACTTCTACCGTCGGTGGCGGGTACCGGTGAGCTTCGTAGGCCACCCCCTGCTGGACCACGGTGCGCCGCCCGTGGCCGAAGACGAACACTGGCGCCGCAGCCGCGTCATCGGCCTGCTGCCGGGTTCCCGCGACGGCGAGGTGGCCCGCCACCTGCCCATCATGCTCAAAGCCGCCGGGCGGCTGGCGGAGCGGCAGCCGGACCTGCGTTTCCTGGTCTCCATCGCCCCGGGCGTCTCCGACACCGTCGTGCGCGGGGCCGTGGCCGCCGGGGGGATGCCGCCGGGCACCGAGATGCTCAACGGCGGCATGCGGCGCATCCTGTCGGAGAGCCGCATGGTGATGGCGGTCTCCGGTACGGTGACCCTGGAGACGGGCATCAGCGGTATGCCCATGGTGATCATCTACCGCGTCTCCCCGGTCAGCTACCTGCTGGGAAGGTTGCTCATCCGGGTGGACCACATCGGGCTGGTGAACCTCATCGCGGGCCGCAGGGTCGTGCCGGAACTCATCCAGCACGACGCCAACCCGGAAACCATCGCCCGCACGGTGGCCGCCATGCTGGCCGACCCACGGCGTCTGGAAGAGATGCGAGACCAACTGCTCAACACCCGCAACCTGCTGGGAGGCCCCGGTGCTTCGGACCGGGTGGCCGACATCGCCCTGGCGATGCTGGCGGGAGACAGGCGATCATGAAAATACTGCCCCGATTCAAGTTTACCGCCCGCCATCGCCGGCTGCTGAGCCTGATCAAGAACCAGCGCTTCAAGCTGGCCGGCGGCATGCTGTGCATGCTGGTGCTGGCGGCTTCCACCTCGGCTTCGGCCTTCCTGGTCAAGCCGGTGATGGACGACATCTTCGTCAACAAGAACAGCAAGCTGCTGATGATCATTCCCTTGGCCGTGGTGCTGCTGTACCTGCTGCGCGGCGCCGGCATGTACGGCAAGGAGTACCTGATGAGCTACGTGGGCCAGGAGATCATCATGCAGTTGCGCTGCCTGCTCTACGAAAAGATCCAGAGCCTGCCGCTGGCCTTTTTCCACAGCGAACGCACCGGCGTGCTCATGTCGCGCATCACCAACGACGTCAACATCGTGCGGGAGATGGTCTCCACGGCCGTCACCAGCGCCCTGCGCGACGTATTCACCATCATCGGCCTGACCTTCGTCATCTTCTACCGGGACTGGAAGATGGCCCTGTTCGCCATGGTCATCCTGCCGGTGGCCTTTTTCCCCATCGTCGAGTTCGGGCGGCGCATCCGGCGCGTGAGCACCGGATGCCAGGAGGCCATGGCCGACCTCAACGCCCTGCTGCACGAAACTTTCGCAGGCAGCAAGATCGTCAAGGCCTTCGGCATGGAGAAGTACGAAAACCGGCGCTTTCGACAGCGGGCGCGGGAGCTGTTCGACCTGGAGGTCCGAAGCGCGCGCATTAAGTCGCTCTCCTCTCCGGTGATGGAGTTCCTGGCCGGACTGGGCATCGCCTTCATCATCTGGTACGGCGGATACCGAGTGATCAACGGCACTTCCACGCCGGGGACGTTCTTCTCCTTCCTGGCCGCCGTGCTGTTCCTCTACGACCCGGTCAAAAAGCTGACGCGCCTCAACAACGCCATCCAGGAAGGGATGGCGGCGGTGGACCGCATCTTCGACATCCTGGAGCGGGACAACGAGATTCGGGACCCCGAAAACCCCCGCCTGCTGGAGCCGGGCCCCCACGCGGTGCGCTTCGAGCACGTGGATTTCAGCTACGACGGCCGCGAGCAGGTGCTGGAGGACATCAACCTGGAAGCCCACGCCGGGGAAGTCCTGGCGCTGGTGGGCATGAGCGGCGGCGGCAAGAC
>CAYZCL010000038.1:0-22668 GCA_964476595.1 uncultured Desulfobacteraceae bacterium | reverse complement strand
GGCCGCCGACGGTAATACCGCGGCACCCGGCGGCGCCCCCGAGACCGCCTGCACCTGCATGACCTCGCACCCCAGGCCCACCAGCAGGACGGCGAAAAAGTTGGGGTGGCTCAGGTAACCGGCCAGCACGCGGCGCAGCGCATCATATCCTTCTCCACTGCCCGCCATGCCGCACCCGCCGCCGTGGTGCAGCGCCACCACGCCGTCCACGCCGGGGAAGTCGGCCAGCGCTTCGGGGCCGAAGGCGTCGGCGATCATGCGCGCCACCGAGGCCGCGCAGTTGACGGTGGCCAGCACGCCGATGTAGTTGCGCGTACCCACCCGCCCGTCGGGGCGCACGAAGCCGTCGAAGGTTGCGGGGGTGTCGACCGCGTTCGCAGGTTGCGCGGGCGGGGTTTGCGGAACGGGCGCCCGGCGGCTTTTTCCGGGCAGGACCAGGTTGTGGGTGTGCACGTGATCGCCGGGTCGCACCGCACAGCCAGCCACGCCGATGGGCTGGCCGTACTTGATGACCGGATCCCCGGCGCCGATGGCGGCCACGGCCACCTTGTGGCCCACGGGGATCTTCCGACGGCAGCGCACCGACCCGCCGACCGGCGTTCCCGGGGCCAGGTCGCCGAGGGCCACGACGACATTGTCGGCCTCGTCCAGCCGCAAGGCCCGCTCGTTTCCGGGATTCATTTCGAGATGGATTTTCCGCTGTCGATGTCGAAAAGGTGCATGTGTTCCAGGGCCGGCTGCAGCACCATGGGGGTGTGGGCCTTGACGATGGTCTTGCGGCCCACCGCGGCGATCAGGTTGAGCGCATCGGCCCGGAAGTTGACGTAGGTCTCGTTGCCCACCGGTTCGACCACCTCCACCTCCCCGGCGATGGTCTTGCCCTGCTCGTGGCGCCCACTGGGCCTGAAATCCTCGGGCCGGATGCCCACCAGGATGCGTTTGCGTCCGTAGTTTTCCAGCCGGCGGCACTGTTCGGGCAGCAGGTCCAGGCGCACCTCGCCGCTCTGCAGGCACAGGCCGTCGGCCTCGCCGACCAGTTCGGCCTCGAAAAAATTCATGGCCGGGCTGCCGATGAACCCGGCCACGAAGCGGTTGGCCGGCGTGTTGTACAGGTCCATGGGAGAGCCCACCTGCTGGATCAGGCCGTCTTTCATGACCACGATGCGGTCGCCCATGGTCATGGCCTCGACCTGGTCGTGGGTGACGTATACGGCCGTGGTGGCCAGGCGCTCGTGGAGTTTCTTGAGCTCCAGGCGGGTCTGCACGCGCAGCTTGGCGTCCAGGTTGGAAAGGGGTTCGTCGAAGAGAAAGACCTCCGGCTTGCGCACGATGGCCCGGCCCACCGCCACGCGCTGGCGCTGCCCGCCGGACAGCTGCTTGGGCTTGCGGTCCAGCAGGTGCTCGATGCCCAGGATGTCGGCGGCCTCGCGCACGCGCCGCTCGATCTCCTCCCTGGGCCGTTTGCGCATCTCCAGCGAAAAGGCGATGTTGTCGCGCACGGTCATGTGGGGGTACAGGGCGTAGTTCTGGAACACCATGGCGATGTTGCGCTCCTTTGCCGGCAGGTCGTTGATCAGGCGGTCACCGATGAAGATCTTGCCGCTGGTGATGGTCTCCAGCCCGGCGATCATGCGCAGCGTGGTGGTCTTGCCGCACCCCGAGGGGCCCACCAGCACCACGAACTCCTTGTCTTTGATGGAGAGGTTGAAGTTGTCCACCGCCACGACCTTGTCGTAGTGCTTGCACACGTTTTCCAGACGCACTTCTGCCATAGGGACGTTACTCCTTCAGGGCGCCGGTCATACCGGCCACGTATTGTTCCACGAAAAACGAATAGACCAGGGCCACGGGCACCGAGGCGCACAGCGCCCCGGCCATCAGCGATCCCCAGTGGTAGATGTCGCCGCGCACCAGCTCGGTGACCAGGCCGATGGGCACCGTCTTCTTGGCCGAGCTGGAGATAAAGGCCAGCGCGTAGAGGTACTCGTTCCACGAGAGCGTGAAGCAGAAGATGCCGGCCGACAGCACGCCCGGAAGACACAGGGGCAGAATGATCTTCCAGAAGATGCGGATGCGGCTGGCGCCGTCGATCATGGCGCACTCCTCCATCTCCTTGGGTATCGATTTGAAGTAGCCCATCAGCAGCCAGGTGCAAAAGGGCACCAGGAAGGTGGGGTAGGTCAGCACCAGGGCCCACAGGGAATCCCACAGCTTCAGCTTGAAGATGATGCTCGCCAACGGGATGAACAGGATGGTCTGGGGAATCAGGTAGGCCAGGAAGATGGCCACCCCCGTGGGGCCGGACGTCTTGAAGCGCAGGCGCTGGATGGCGTATGCCGCCAGCAGGCTGGCGGCCAGCGAGATCAGGGTGGCCAGGATGGCCACGAAAAAGGTGTTGGCCATCCACCGCAGGAAAATGGTCTCCGTGAAGAGCCGGACGATGTTGTGCAGTGTGGGGTGGTGGATGTAGAAAGGATTGAGGCTCATGTCGTAGAGCTCTTTGTCCGACTTGAAGACGGTGTTGACCATCCAGTAGAACGGAAACAGCAGGAAGACCAGGTACATCACCAGCGGCAGGTAGAACTTGAACAGCTTGCTCCCGGAACGTTCGATGGCCATCCGGTCAATCCTCCTTCTTCAGGAACATGAAGGCGATCAGCACGCAGATCACCAGCACGGGCAGCATAAAATTGGAGATGGCCGCCCCCATGCCGAAGTGCCCACCCTGCATGGCGCGCTCGTAGGAGAGCGTGCCGAAAATGTGGGTGGCGCCGGCCGGCCCGCCCTTGGTGATGATCCACACCAGCTGGAAATCGGCGAAGGTCCAGATGGTCGAAAAGACGGTCACCACCGTCAGCAGCGGGGTCAGCAGCGGCAGGGTGATGCGCCGGAACTTCTTCCAGGATCCGGCGCCATCGATGTCGGCGGCTTCGTACAGATCCGGGCTGATGGTCTGCAGCCCGGCCAGCAGGCCGATGGTGAAAAAAGGCACTCCGCGCCACACGTTGGCCGCGATCAGGGACCAGCGCGCGTTCCAGGGGTCGCCCAGAAAGTTGATGAAATGGTCGGTGATCCCCAGCCGGACCAGCGCCCAGGAGATACCGCTGAAGGTGGCGTCGTAGAGCCACCAGAAACACAGGGCGCTCAGGGCCGTAGGAATGATCCAGGGCAGCAGCACGATGGCCCGCACCAGCCCCTTGGCCTTGAAATCGCGGTTGAGTACTACCGCCAGTCCGATCCCCAGCACGGCTTTCAGGATGACGGCGATGACGGTGTAGAAGAAGGTGTTGAACGCCGTCAGCCAGAACTGGCTGTCATTGACCAGGTCGATGTAGTTCCGCCACCCGATGTAGTGTCCCTGGCGGCCGACGATGGTGTCGGTGAATCCCAGCCAGATGCCCAGCACGAACGGGTAGGCCAGAAACACCAGCAACAGCAGTTCCGCCGGCGCCACGAAGAGCAGTCCCAGCACGGTAGGATTTTCCAGGGCCCTCGAAAAGCGCTGGCGCATGCCCGGCGGCCGATCGTAGATGCTCTCAGATTCCACGTCCCTCACCACTTTTTTCGACTGCAGGAAAAGGGGAAACCGGCCCGCGGCCGGCTTCCCGCGGTTTTACCGTGGCAGCGCTACTTCTTGTAGGCCCGGGCGATGGCCTTCTCCGCCTGGGCGATGGCCTTGTCCATGGATACGTTGCGGGCGCAGTAGTTGGCGAACATGTCCACCACCACGTATTCGGCCATGACCTCGGCCGAGGCCGGTCCGATGGGCCCCTCGTAACCGTTCCAGAGCATGTTCTTGATGCAGTCGCGGTAGGGCGTGTTCTTGGGGTCGGCCGTCCAGATAGGCAGCTCCCGGTAAGCCTTGAGTCCCGGTGTCACGTAGCCCTCCATGGCATTGATCCAGGGCGCGCACTGGTCCTTTTCCAACATGAACATGAGGAAGTGCTTGGCGGCGTTGGGCACCTGGCTGTACTTGAAGATGAAGGCCTGGTTGAACAGGTGCAGCTCCGCGGGGCGCCCCACCGGTCCGATGGGGAAGTTGGAGTGGTAGGTGTCCTTGGCGATATCCGGAAACTTCTTCTTGGCCGCGTAGTAGATGCTGATGCCGTTGTTGGTGATGGAGATCTGGTTGGCCAGGAAGGCCTTGTTGTTGTGGGCGTCCAGCCAGGAGGCGCAACCCGGAATCATGGCGCTGTAAATCTCCTTCATCCCCTCCATGGCGTTGCGCGTCTCGGGGCTGTTGATGGCCACAGAACCGTCCTTGTTGACGGTCTTGGCGCCCCAGGACCACAGCCAGGAATGCGCCCAGTTGTTGCCGTCGCCCACGGCGTGCCCCAGCGCGAAGCCAACCGGGTGGCCCTTTTCCTTGAGCTTCTTGCAGCACTTGATGAACTCTTCGTTGGTCTTGGGGAACTCGTCGTAGCCGGCCTCGTTGAGCCAGCTCTTGCGGTAGACGATCTCCTGCCCGGGGCCTCCCAGGGGAACGGCGATCCATTTACCGTCCTTGCTGCCGTACTTGACGCACACGTCTTCCCAGCCGCCGTACTTCTTTCCCAGGTAGGTGCAGATGTCGGTCACATCCAGGAGCTTGTCCGGGTACAGCCAGGGGTCGTCGTGCCACCCCAGCACGATATCCGGTCCGCCGCCAACGGCGGCCGACATGGCGGCCTTGGGCCGCACGTCTTCCCAGGAGATATACTCGTTGATAACCTTGCCGCCGGTGACCTTCTCCCACTTGCGGCAGTTCTTCTCCCAGTACTCCTTGTCCGTGCCGATGAAGACGCTCCAGCGCAGCACCTTCACCACGGGGTTCTTTTCAATGGCCAGCTTGGGGGGCGCCACCTCGGCGAAGGCCCGCCCGGCGAGGGGCCCGAAGGGGCTTGCCAAAACAGCCGCACCGGCCAGCCCGGTGCCCGTGGTCTTGATGAAGTCTCGTCTGGTCATGTCCTGGCGTTTTTTCTTCATGATGCAAGTCCTCCCTTCCTGTTCTCCGGTGGTTACCAGTTGCCGGCCGGCACGTGGGCGGGCCGGACGGACAAAACAGCGGCGCCTGTCCCTCCGCAGACGGCGTCAGTGGGCTTTCAGGCGCAGCTCCCTCAGGGTTTCCAGTGCGTTTTCCAGGTGACGCGCCATGATCCGGCGGGCCGCGGCCTCGTCACGCGCGGCGATGGCCCCGCATATTTCGCGGTGTTCGCGTATGGATTGGCGGGCACGGTTTTCATCCCGCAGGGCGGCCTTCCAGCTGTCGAGCAGCATGCCGCCGATGTTGTCGATCAGTTCCCGCAGAATGTTGTTGCCGGTGGCCGACCCGATGAGGGCGTGAAACCCCATGTCGGCCTCGATGCAGCCCACGATGTCGCCGCGGGCCTGGCTGGCGGCGAACTCCCCCAGCCTGGCTTGGAGATGCGCGATGTCCTCGGCGGTGGCGTTGCGGGCGGCCAGGGCGGCGCAGCCCGGCTCCAGCACCATGCGTACCTCGAAATACTTGAGCAGGGTTTCGCGGTTCAGGGTAACCCAGGAGGCCAGGGGAACGGCCAGATCGCCGCCGGGGTGCTTGATGAAGGCGCCCCGTCCCGGTTTGACCTCTACAACCCCCATGATCTCGAGCATGCGCAGGGCCTCGCGCACGCAAGAGCGGCTGATGGCCAGTTTGTCCACCAGTTCACGCTCGGTGGGCAGCCGGTCGCCGGGCCTCATGCCCTCACTGGCCACCAGCGCCTTGATCTGCTGCATGGCGACCTCCGAAAGGCGGGATTTGGCGATGGGCTTGAGGTTCACTGGGCCTCCTGGCGCTGGTCTGCTGGTCAGACCACAATGTTAGGGAACCTGCCCCGAAATTGTCAAGCAAAAAGAAAGCGGCCGGGCGACCCCCCGTCCGGATGTCCGGGCCAGCCGGCATCCCGCCGCCACTGCGTAGGACGCCGGCTGGCATCGGCGGTGCGCCGTGAGCCACGGCGGGAATGCGCCGGCCGCCCGCTCCCCGAATCCGGAAGAATCCAGGCCATGAAGGGCCCCGCCGCAGCCACGCCAATGCTCACCCTCGATTGTCCCGCGAATGCGCCGGGCGGCGGTTGACACCGGGACGGGAGGCCGCTAAGCTATGATGGAGGTGTTTCGCCGCAGCGGCACCGGCAAACCGGTACTTCCAGAACAGGTGATGTTCATGAACCTGCCCCGCATGCAGACCATCCGACAGACGCCCCGCGTCCCGGCGCTGGCCGATCCCGCGGCGGAAGTGCGCACCGGCCTTCGGCGCCTGCCCCTCGGCGAGCGCCTGCGCGCCGGGGACACTGTGGCCGTGACCGTCGGCAGCCGGGGCATCGCCGACATTGCCGCTATCACCGGCGAACTCGTCGCGGAACTCAAGGCCTGCGGCGCCCGCCCCTTCATCATCCCGGCCATGGGAAGCCACGGCGGCGGGACGGCCGAGGGCCAGCGGGCCATCGTGGAGGGGTTCGGCATTACCGAGCAGACCATGGGCGTGCCCATCCGGGCTTCCATGGCGGTCGCCGAAATCGGCCGCACGTCGGAAGGCATCCCGGTTTTCGTGGACCGCCACGCCCTGGCGGCCGACCATATCGCGGTGGTAGGGCGCATCAAGCCGCACACGGACTTCAGCGGCGAGGTGGAGAGCGGCCTGCACAAGATGATGGTCATCGGCCTGGGCAAACACCACGGCGCCGCCCTGTACCACAAGAGCTTCGTGCAGTACGGTTTCGACCACGTGATCAGGTCTATCGCCGGCGTGATCCTCGAAAAGTGCCCGATCCTGCTGGGCGTGGCCATCGTGGAGACGCCGGACGACGCCACCGGCCTCATTCGCGTGCTGCGGCCCGAGGAGTTTTCCTCCCGGGAGCCCACCCTGCTGGCCAGGGCTCGGGAGTGGATGCCGCGGCTGCCCTTCCCGGAGGCTGACCTGCTGATCATCGACGCCATCGGCAAGGACATCAGCGGCACGGGCCTGGACACCAACGTGGTGGGCCGCAACCCGGCGGCTCCCTCCCGGGGACCGTGTATCAAGCGTATTTACGTGCGCGGCCTGACGCCCGGCACCCATGGCAACGCCACCGGCATGGGGATCGCCGACTACACCCACCGCCGCCTGGTGGACCGCATCGATTACGAAACCACGCGCATCAACTGCCTGACGGGCAACAATCCGCGGGCGGGCGCCATCCCCCTTTATTTCGACTCCGACCGCCGAGCCATCGAGGCCGCCCTGGGCACGGTGGGCTGCGTCGCGCCTCCCGAGGCCCGGGTGATGCGCATCCGCCACACGCGGGACCTGAGGGAAGTGCAGGTTTCCGAGGCCTACGGGGATGAACTGGCCCGGCGCCCGGATCTGGCGGCGGTCACCTCGCCGGCGGAACCGGCTTTCGACGAAAACGACGACCTGTTACCATTTTGAGGCCCGCCCGGCAGGGCCGAGGCGACGCATTTTGACCCGAAACCCTGGAGGATGCCATGAGAGTTGCCAGCGCGCTGATCTTCGCCCTTTGCCTGTTACTGCCCGCTTCCCTGTGGGGCGGAGAACTGTACAATTGGACCGATGAAAACGGGATTCAGCACTTTTCCAATCAGCGGCCCGAAGGCATCAAGAATATCCGCGTGATCCAGGCCGCCCCGGAAAGCACGGCACCGGCGGCCCCCGCCCCGGCCCGCGAGGCCGCCGCCGAAAGCACCCCGGCGCCCAAACCGGAAACGACGCCGGCACCGCCCAAGACCGCCGAGGCGGCGCCGCAAGCGGCGTCTCCCCGCAACCAGCTGACGCCCGAGCAGATCGACCGCTACCTGGGGCCCTGTTACGAGCGTTTCCTGAAGAAAAAGACCGCCAACGGCTCCCTGATCACCACCAACGCCAACTGGGTCTACCAGATCGGCGAGGCGCTGCGTCCGCTGGTGGTGAAGCACTGGCAAGTGGGTGACCGGCTGAAGATCTGCCGCGAAAAGGGCTTCATCTTCAATATCACGCGGGATCCCACCATCGCCATCGAGGCCGTTCGGGTGCGGAAGGGGACTTCCTGAGCCACAGGGCCCCTGTTCAGGGGGCCTCCGGCGCCTCCGGCGGCAGCAGCACCGCCTGGGCGCTGCGGGCGTCGATCTTCAGCATAACGCCGTCCGGGCAGCGCACGTGGGAAACGAAGGCGGTGCGGTTCTCCACCGGCAGGGACGCCAGCCACCGCCAGTCGATGAAGTTGACGCCGTCTTCGGGTACCGTCAAGTAGGCGATTCCCAGCGACGTGATATTGTGGAAGAAGTGCGATCCCTGAGAGGGGTCTGCCTTGAGGTTCTCGGTTTCCGTCTCCGCGATAGCGCACACACCGGAGATGTCGTTCCAGACCACCGGGATGCCCAGCCAGCGGTCGGCGGACCCCCAGCGGCCGGGACCGATCAGCATGTAGCGGCGCTTGTGCTGCACGATTCGGCGGTTGATATCGCCGATTTGCCGGGCGATTTCCACCGTGCGACCGGGGTCGAAAACGTCAGGCCTGACATACACGATGTCGGTGATGCGGTCCGCCTGGCTGCTGCCCATGGCCTGGCGGGAATAACAGACGGCCCGCGCGATGTCCTCCCGTCCGATGTCCACCTCCTGGATCTGCCGGCTCAGCGCCATGGGCCGGATCTGCAGCAGCGCAAATTCCGGCTGCGCACGGTCGCCGTAAGCGAAATCCACGGCGAACTCGATCTCCACGGGACCGCCCATCCCCCACCGCCCCTTGTCCAGGATGTCCGTCAGGATGTCCGGCAGGGGAAAGGCGTTGTACTTCAGCACGCTGGCGAAAGTCAGCACCAGGTGGCCGCCGGGGATGGCCGTGTCCCGCAGGCGGTGATCCTGGGGACTGTAGGTGCTGGAGAGCTGCCGCACCGGCGGGTGGTGGCTGAAGTCGTCCACGTCCAGCCTGACCAGCATGCCGTCGCGTCCGAATTCGTCCTCGCCGGGCGCCACCGTCATCTTCAGGGCGAAGAAGAAACGCTGGGCGTTCTTGAGGATGTCGTCGACACTGGAGAACTGGGGCAGAAACTGGGGGTACTTGGGGGAGAAGCGCAGCGCCGTCAGCCCCTCCACCACAGTCTTTCCCAGGCCCAGGGCCACGTGGGCCACGCCCTCTTCCGGCTTCATGTACGAAATGGGGTAGAAGTTGTAGGACTGCGCCACGCCGGAAAAGGCCGGGTAGTAGTAGTCGTCGTGCCGGCTGCCGGTCAGCTGCTGGACGATGACGGCCATCTTCTCCTCGCGAATGCCCTGCCCGGTGGACTTGGCGTACACCCGCGGCACTTCCAGGTAGGTCGATGCGTAGACCAGTTTGACCGCCTGGATGAGCCGCTCCAGGCGCACTTCCAGGTCCGGGTGGGTGTTGGGCAGCATGTAGGTGCGGTACATGCCGGCGAAGGGGCGGAACTGGGCGTCCTCCAGCAGGCTGGAGGAGCGCACCGCCAGCGGGTGGGACACGTGGGACAGGTAGAGTTCCAGGTCGCTGCGCAGCCAATCGGGGAAACGGCCCGCCACGAAGGTCCGCATGATCTCGTCGTCGCTGAGGGTGGTCTCGGCGAAATCCTCGAACCCGTTTTCGGAGATGAAGGCATCGAAGCCTTCGGTGGAGATCACCAGCGTCTTGGGGACCCGGATGGTGACATCGGGGTATTTCTGCTGAAGCGCAGTACTCTCCCGCAGCAGCGTCATCATAAATGCCAGCCCACGGGCCTTGCCCCCCAGGGACCCCCGCCCGATCTTGAGAAACTCGGTTTCGGGGTCGAAATCGTCGGCGTTGAAATCGGTGACGATGCCTTTCTGGCGGCGCAGCCGCCGCTCGCGGATGCAGCGCGCCAGGTGCGCCTTGATGGCCCCGGGGTCGGGGAAATCCGTGGCCCGGATGCCCCGCAGGTACGAGGCCAGGCGGATCTCGCTGCGTGCCATCAGCCAGGTGGAAAAATCGTTGTGCAGGGCGTGGTGGAAGACCGACTCGTCGGGGATCGACGGCAGGATTTCCTCCATTTCCCGCAGGGTCGAGGCCCGGCCCACCACGGAGCCGTCGGGCATGCGGAAGACAAAATCCCCGAACCCCAGGCGCTGCTCGAAAAACAGGCGGATGTCGGCGTGCAGCGACGGCTCGTTCTTGTTCAGAAAGGTCGCCCCGGCCCTGCCGGCCAGGCGGCGGTTCTCCTCCTCGGAGCTGAGCATCAGCAGCGGCAGATCCGGCGACTCCTCGTGGATGTGGGACAGCAGCCGGTACCCGGCCCTGGGATCCACATTGCCACCCCGCGGAAAGCGCACGTCCGATATGACCGTCAGCAGGTAGGGCTTGAAGCGTTGGTAGAGATCCATGGCCTCCTCGAAAGTGCCGGCCACCAGCACCTTGGGCCGCGCCCGCATGCGCAGGATGCGGTGCTCCTCGTTGAGCGAACGCTTGATCAGCTCCTGGGTCTGGATGACCAGCTCCTTGTAGAGCAGCGGCAGCAGCGAGGACAGGTAGAAAGGCGAATCCTCCACCAGGATGACCACCCGCACGCCGGCCCGGCGCGTGTCGTAATCCACGTTCCAGCGGTCCTCCACGCTCTTGACCAGGGCCAGTAGCAGGTCCGCGTTGCCGCCCCACACGAAGATGTTGTCGATGGAGGTGTTGTCCAGCATCTTCTGGTTGAGCTGGTCCATGAGGATGGAACTGGTGTTGTGGGTCAGCAGGAAGACCGGCATCTCGGGGTAAAGCTTCTTGACGGCCCAGCCGAAATCGAAGGCGTCCATGTCGTCGAGCCGCGGCATGGTAATGGCCAGGTCGAAACGCTCGTGGGAGAGCGCCTCCAGCGCTTCGGCGGCCGTGGGAACCTGGTTGAAGCGCGGCGGGCGCGAGAGGTTGAGACCCTGGTACTCCTGGATGATGCGCTCGGCCAGGCGGCCGTCTTCCTCCATGATGAAGGCGTCGTAGGGGCTCGACACCAGCAGGATCTCGTTGACCTTGCGGGCCATCAGGTCGAAGAAGACCTTGAAGGAGAGGTCGGCGTCCTCGGCTTCGGGCAATGGCGGAATATTCTTGTCGTCGATGGGTTGAGGGGATTCCTGCAAGCTCGGGCACCTCTCTTTCGGTCGCTTGGGCGGCGGCGCTTCGGCATCGCCCCCGGCTGATCCGGGGCGGGCTGCCGCCGCCCGGAAAATCGCAGTAAAGTGTTAAAATAGGATAATTTTGCTCTGTTGACAACCGCAAATGTCGTATTGTACCCTTGCGCCGATTTTTCGGCTCCGCCGCAGCGGACAGCGCGGGCCGCGGCAGTGAACGTCAATGCCCGGGGAGACCCCCGGAACGGGACTATCCATGAAAATCGCCATCGTTCAGACCAACCCCGTCATCGGGGACTTCGAGCACAACGCCGCCGGGATCATCGCCATGGCCGACCGCGCCCGCCGGGCGGGCTGCCAGCTGGTCGTTTTCCCGGAGCTCTCCGTCCCCGGCTACCCTCCCCGCGACCTGCTGGAAAAACGGGATTTCGTGGACACCAACCTGGACTGCCTGGCCTGCCTGACCACCGCCATCCGCGGCATCGGGGTCGTCTGCGGCGTGGTGGAACACAACCACTCGTCCCAGGGCAAACCGCTGTTCAACACGGCGGTGCTCTTTGAAGACGGCCGCATCCTGCACCGCGTCCACAAACGCCTGCTGCCCACCTACGACGTTTTCGACGAAAGCCGCTATTTCGAGGGCGGACAGTCCAGCCGGGCCTTCGAGTACAAGGGCCTGCGCCTGGGCCTGACCATCTGCGAGGACGCCTGGAACGACAAGGACGTCTTCAAGAAGCGCATCTACCACGTGGACCCGGTGGAACTGCTGGCCCGCGACGGTATGCAGCTGCTGATCAACATTTCGGCCTCCGTTTACCACCTGGGCAAGCAGGAGTTCCGGCAGCGCATGCTGTCGGCCATCGCCGCCAAGTACCGCGTTCCCCTGCTGTTCGCCAATCAGGTGGGCGGCAACGACTCGGTGCTCTTCGACGGCACCTCGGCCGTCTTCGACGCCGCCGGGCGCATGGTCTGCCGGGCCCGGGACTTCGAAGAGGACCTCATCCTGTTCGACACCGAAAGGGACGCCGACGAGGGCCAGATGCACCCCGTGAGCGCTTCGGACGCCGAGTCGGTCTACCGCGCCCTGGTGATGGGCACCCGTGACTACGTGCGCAAATGCGGTTTCGAAAAGGTGGTGGTGGGCCTCTCGGGCGGCATCGACTCGGCCCTGACGCTGTGTATCGCCGTCAGTGCCCTGGGACGCGAAAACGTCGCCTCGGTCTTCATGCCCTCGCAGTACACCTCGCAGGACAACTACGAAGACACCCGCCGGCTGGCCGAGAACCTGGGAATCGCCTACGACGTGATCCCCATCGACGACATGTTCGCGGCTTTTCTCAAATACCTCTCGCCGGACTTCGACCGCCTGTCGCCGGGCGTCACCGAGCAGAACATCCAAGCCCGCATCCGGGGCACCATCCTGATGGCGCTGTCCAACCGCACGGGCAGCCTGGTGCTGTCCACGGGCAACAAGTCCGAGCTGGCCATGGGCTACTGCACCCTCTACGGCGACATGAGCGGCGGGCTGGCGGTCATATCCGACGTGCCCAAGACCATGGTCTACGACCTGTCACGCTACGTCAACGCCGGGGGGGAACGCATTCCGCAGCGCATCCTGGACAAACCCCCCTCGGCCGAGCTCAAACCCGACCAGTCGGACCAGGACGACCTGCCGCCCTACGAGGTGCTGGACCCCATCCTCAAGGGCTACATCGAGGACCTCAAGAGCCCGGCCGAACTGGTGGCCATGGGCTTCGACCCCGAAATCGTCAAACAGGTGGTCACCAAGGTGGACCGCAACGAGTACAAGCGTTACCAAGCCGCCCCGGGACTGAAGGTGACCTCCAAGGCTTTCGGCTACGGGCGCCGCTATCCCCTGGCGCAACGCTACCTGGGGTACCCCGACGCGTATTCATTCAAGGGAGCCAAGTGCAATGGAAAGTGAGGAGAAAAAAGCGCCTGTGACGCCACCGGCCGACGCATCCCCGGAGGCCGAACCCCCGGTTCAGGAGGGCGAACCGGAGGGGGCGGCCCGGGACGTCGAAGAGGAGCTGCCGTCCTCGGACGAGGACTGGGATTCGCGCGTGCTGTGCAGCGACGAGAGCTGCATCGGCGTCATCGGGCCCGACGGCCGATGCCGCGAGTGCGGCAAACCGGCCGGCCCCGGCTTTACACCGCCGTCGGAAGTCCCGGAAAGCGCCGGGGAGGCAGCGGAACCCGCGTCGCCGCAGGATTTCGGACCGCCGCAGGACGGGGAAACCGAGGCGGCGGAAACACAGGACCTCGACGCGGAACTGGTCGTCGATGACGACGAGTGGCGGCAGCGCACGCTGTGCAGCGACGAGAGCTGCATCGGCGTCATCGGGCCCGACGGCCGATGCCGCGAGTGCGGCAAGCCCTATCGGCCCGAAGCGTCCTCGTGATGCGCCCCCGGCGCATGGGACCTACTGGTTGCCGAAGCCGTTTTGTTCGCCGCAGTCCGGGCACTGCCAGGTGATGCCGTTGCAGGACATGCCCCACAGGTTCTCCTGGATGCAGTCCTGGCAGATGGAAAACCCGCAGTGCCGACACCGCCAGCAAAAGGGGAAGCTGCCGCGGCAGCAGTGGCACTCGGTGAGGCCGCGGCGGCGGCGGCGGCCGAAGGTGCGCCTGGGGGCTTCGGAATTCATGGCTTTGGGCTTTCCTGTTTTCGGGCTCGATTGAAAATTCCCGGCGGTCCGGCGGCCTCAGGGTAATGCAGCGCGGGTTTTCTGTCAACGCACATCCATCGCCACTTTCACACGGGACGGTTGCCATGAGCTCCGACAAAACCATCTTCCTCATCGACGGCAGCGCTTACATCTACCGCGCCTTCCACGCCATCCGGCACCTGTCCTCCTCCAGCGGACTGCCCACCAACGCCGTTTACGGCTTCACCCGCATGCTGCTCAAGCTCTTCGAGGACCGTGAGCCGCGTTTCGCCACCATCTGCTTCGACGCCAAGGGCCCCACCTTCCGCCACAAGCTGTACCCGGCCTACAAGGCCAACCGGCCGCCCATGCCCGAGGACATGATCGTCCAGCTGCCCTACATCCGGGAAATCGTGGAGGCCTTCAATCTGCCGAACCTGGAAAAAGAGGGTTTCGAGGCCGACGACCTCATCGGCACCCTGGCCCGCCGGGCGGAAAAAGAGGGTTTCGCGGTGGTCATGGTCACCGGCGACAAGGACTTCATGCAGCTGGTCACCGAGCACGCCGTCATCTGGGACCCCATGAAGGACAAGCTCACCACCCTCGAGAGCCTGCGCGAGGCCTACGGAATCGAGCCGCATCAGATGATCGACGTCATGGGTCTGTCCGGCGACGCCTCCGACAACATCCCCGGCGTGCCCGGCATCGGTCCCAAAACGGCCCTCAAGCTGATCCGCACCTACGGCTCCATGGAGGAACTCTACCGCCGCCTGGACACCGTCAAGCAGAAGAAACTGCACGAAAACCTGGCCAGGTACCGCGAGCAGGCTTTCCTGAGCCGGCAACTGGTGACCATCGACACAGCCGTGCCCGTGGACTTCGAGAGCCACCGCTTCCGCATCGGGCAGCCGGACCGCGACCGGTTGTCCGAGCTGTTCAGCCGCCTGGAGTTCCGCCAGCTGCAGCAGAGTTTCGCCCGACAGCGGGACCGGCGTCCCAAGCGCTACCGGGCGGTGCTGGACGAGGCCGCCCTGGACGATCTGGCCACCCGGCTGCGGAAGGCCGGGGGCTTCGCCCTGGACACCGAGACCACCTCGACCCACCCGGTGCGGGCCCGCCTGGTGGGCCTCTCCTTCGCCGTCGAACCCCACGAGGCCTTCTACATCCCTTGCGGCCATGACTACCCGGACGCGCCCCGCCAGCTGCCCCTGGAACGGGTGCTCGACCGCCTGCGGCCGCTGCTGGAAGATGCGGGCATTCCCAAGACCGGCCAGAACATCAAGTACGACTGGATCGTACTGCAGCGGAACAAAGTGCGCCTCGCGGGGGTGGACTTCGACACCATGGTGGCCTCCTACCTGCTCAACCCCTCCAAGCGCGCCCACGGCCTGGACCAGATCGCGCTGGACTTCCTGGACCACAAGACAACGACTTACAAGTCCCTGTTTCCCAAGGGCAAAAAGCCGGGCGGCTTCAACGGGGTCCCCCTGGAAAAGGCCGTGCCCTACAGCTGCGAAGACGCCGACATCACGCTGCTGGCCCGCCAAGCGCTGGAACCCCGGCTGGCGGAACTGGGACTGCAGGAGCTGTTCGAGCAGGTGGAAATCCCGCTCATCGAGGTGCTCAAGGACATGGAGATCGCGGGCATCGGCGTGGACCGGGAGGCCCTGCAGGCCCTCTCGCGGCGCTTCTCGCAGGAGCTGGAGAAACTCGAGCAGGAGATCTACCGGTCGGCCGGGGAAGCCTTCAACATCAACTCCTCCCAGCAGCTGAGCGCCATCCTGTTCGAAAAGCTCAAGCTGCCGGTGCAGAAGAAAACCCGCAAGAGAACGGCCTACTCCACCGACGTGGACGTGCTGACGGCCCTGGCGGAACGCCACGAACTGCCGGCCCTGATCCTGCGCCACCGCAGCCTGGCCAAGCTCAAGTCCACCTACACCGACGCCCTGCTGGAGCTGATCAACCCCGATACCGGCCGCATCCACACCTCCTTCAACCAGACCGTGACGGCAACCGGGCGCCTGAGCAGTTCGGACCCCAACCTGCAGAACATCCCCGTGCGCACCGAGGAGGGCCGCCGGATCCGCCGCGCCTTCGTCCCGCGGCCGGGCTGGCGCCTGCTCTCGGCGGACTACTCCCAGATCGAGCTGCGCATCCTGGCCCACTACTCCGACGACCCCATCCTGATCCGCGCCTTCTCCGAAAACGAGGACGTGCACCTGCGCACGGCCGCCGAGGTCTTCCAGATGGCGCCCGAACTGATCACCCCCGAGCTGCGGCGGCAGGCCAAGATCATCAACTTCGGCATCATCTACGGCATGGGCGCCTTCCGGCTGTCCAAGGAACTGGGCATCAGCCGCAGGATGGCCCAGACGTACATCGACCACTACTTCGAGCGTTACGCCGGCGTCAGGCGCTTCATCGACCAGGCCGTCGAAAACGTGCGCCAAACCGGCAAGACCAGCACCCTGCTGGGCCGCATCCGGCTGCTGCCCGAGATCAACAGCACCAACCGCAACGTGCGCATGTTCGCCGAACGCACGGCCATCAACACGCCCATCCAGGGCACGGCCGCCGACCTCATCAAGGTGGCCATGATCCGGGTGCACCGGGAACTGCGCGCGCGCGGCATGCGGACGGTCATGCTGCTGTCGGTGCACGACGAGCTCGTGCTGGAGGTGCCCCCCGAAGAGACGCAGAGCGCCACGCGTCTGGTCACCGAGATGATGGAGGGCGTCTGGGAGCTGAAGGTGCCGCTGAAAGTCAACGTGGCCCTAGGGGACAACTGGGCCGAAGCACACTGAAGGCCGCCCGGGATTCGCCGCGCCGACGCCCGGCGCCCGCCGTTTCGGCGAACCGCCTCTCAGCGCAGCACGATGCGCGAGTCGATGTTCTTTTTTCGCAGCGTGGCGGCGATGCGGGCGGCCTCCCCGCGGGTTTCGAAAGCCCCGAAGAGCATGCGGTGGTCCGAGGTGACGTCGTACAGGTCTCTCACCTGGTAGGGAACCATCCCCAGCTTGTACATGATACGTTCCATGGCCCTGGCTCCCTCGCGGGTCTTGAAAATCCCCAGTTGCAGGGTCCAGGGTTTCTTGAAGATGTCGTACTTCCGGAAGCGCCGCTTTTTCAGGGCCGCTGCGGCCTTGCGCGCGTCGGCCAGGGTCGCGTAGAAGCCCATGAAGATGCGGTGCCAGACCCCGCTCTTGAGATAGGCCGGTGACGTGAAGGCGGCATCGCCCTTGTTGCGGAAATGCAGCGCGATGCGCTTGGACTTCATGGGGTCGCGATAGGCGCCCACCTGGATGGTGTAGGGATAGGCCCTGGACCCGGCCGCTTTGCCGGAAACGGCGGCCGGCACGGCGGCGGGTTTTACCGGTGTCTTTTCCGCCACACCCTTTTCGGCCGCCGGAGCCGGCGGGACGGCTTTCTTTCCGGCGGCCGCGGGCGCCGGGGCCTTCTGCGCGGACGGCGCCGGGCGCTTGCCAGCGGCGGGTTTGTCGGCCGAAGGCGCCGCGGCCGCGGTCTTCCCGGCCGCCGACTTCTTCGCAGCGGCCGAAGCCGGCGGCGGCCCTTCGTCGGGCTTGCGGGCCACGTGCTTCACCCGCCACGGCCGTTTTTTCTGGTAGTATGTCAGCCGCTTGACATAGCGATCCAGTCCCCTGGTCTGGTCGTGCTTCATGAGCAGGAAGATGACGCTCTTCTGGGTCCGCTCCGCATCCCGGAAACGCCCCGCCTCGGCGTAGGCCGCCGCCAGCGTGTCCAGGTAGTGGGCGCTGGCCTCGCTGTCCACCGCCCTTTCGGCCAGCTTGACCGCCCGCTTTCCGTTTCGGTACTTGGGGTCCGGGCAGACGGCCAGCAGCCAGGCCAGCTGGTTGTTGGCGTCCGGGTGGCGGGGCTCCTTTTTCAGGATGTACTCGTAGTCGGCGATGGCCTGGGGGTACTTTCCCTGGGCAAAACGAGAGGCCGCCCGGCCGAGATAGGCCTCGAACAGATCGGGATTCGCCTTGATGGCCCGCGTGTAGTCGGAAATCGCCAGGTCGTACTCCCTGAGGTTGTACCAGGCGATGGCGCGGTTGAGGTAGGCCGCCACGAAATGGCGGTCCTTCTGGATGGCCTGGCTGAAGGCCTTCACAGCGGCCTTGTAGCGGTGAAACTTGAGATAGGTCTGCCCCTTTTCGACCAGCTGCCGGGCGGTGGCGCAGAATGCGGGAGACACGGCGGCCAGCAGCAGAATGGAAACAACCAGGCAGACAACTTTTCGATGCATGATGTTCGCTCCCGTCATCCCGTCGGCACCGGCACCGGCACCGGGCCGGTCATACGCGGTGCCGGCGGACTTTTCGCGGCAGAACGGCCGCCTTTTTCGGAGAAACAGTCTTTTACCAGAAAACCTTTTGAATTAACAGAAAAAATACTGCCGATCAAAGCATCGGCCTTCCAATTACTTGACTAAACGGGTAATATTACTTATAGTACCATTTTTTAATTAAACAGGTTTCATCGGGAGGCCCATGGGCATCAAGGAAAGAAAAGAAAGAGAGCGGGAGCGAAGGCGCCAGCAGATCATGCTGGCTGCAAAGCGGGTCTTTTCCAGCAAGGGCTTCAACCGCGCCACCATGGAGGACATCGCCCGCGAAGCCGAACTGAGTCCCGGCACGCTGTACCTCTACTTCAAGAACAAGGAGGAACTCTACGCGTCGCTTTCCCTGCGCATTCTCAACTATATTAACATGCGCCTGGAAGAAGTCAACGACCGTGGGGAAGACGCCAACCTGCGGCTGAAGCGTCTCATCGAGGCCATGCACGACGTGTATGAATTCGATCCGCTGATCATCATCAACATGTTTCACCTGCAGTCCAGCGAGACCCTCAAGCGGCTCTCCCCGGCGCTGAAAGACGAAATCGAGACGCTTTCGCGCCAGGCCCTCAACACCATCGCCAACGTTTTCCGGGACGGCATCGCCGCCGGCCGCTTCATCGAGCACCACCCGGTGGCCATGGCGGACATCCTGTGGTCGCTCTTCTCCGGCGTGGTGCTCTGGGAAGCCAGCAAGCGCATCATCGACGACAGCAAGGACTACCTCAAACCCACCCTGGATCTGGCCTTCGAAATCTTTCAGCGCGGCATCGCGCGCGACGGCGCCTGAGCATCGTTTCCGGTCCCCGGAGCCACCGCCGCACACGCTAGAGGCGGTAGACCAGCGGCTTTTCCTCGGTGCAGATGTCGATGCCGATGGTGTCGCCGGTCCTGAAACCCAGCTGGCGAAACGTGCGCACCACCTCGGTGTCGCGCTCCACGTGCCAGTAGACGGTCCACAGGGGGTTGCGCACGGTGTCGATGCCGTATGCGTCGTGGCTGCCGAGGTTGATGCGGAACTTGTCCTTGGCGATGAGAGTGTCGGCCTCGGCCAGAAAGATGTCGATGCTGTACAGGTTGTCGTGCAGCACCTTGGACAGCTGGGCCTGCAGATCGGGCATTTCGTCCAGGTAGTGATTGGCCACCTGGTAAAGGTCGTCGGGGTTCTGGATGGACAGGCCGATGACGGCGAAACGCTGGTGGCGCAGTGCGAAAGCCTCCAGTTCGGCTTCGTAGGCCCGCACCGTGTCGATGGCCTCCCGGATACCGGTGCGCCGGCGTGTGCAGCCCTGCACGATGTCCTCGCACTTGCCGATCAGGTCGATGTAGAACAACCGCGTGTCCATGACGTAGACCGGCCGCTCGCGGTAGTTGCGCCGCTTGCGGATGCGCCGGATGCCGTCGAGCCGGATGGCGCGTTCACTCTCCTTCTGCTCCAGGATCTCGACGTGGGAGATGTCCTTGGCCTGGACCACGTAAATGGCCCCTTCGGGGCTGATGATGTATTCGATCTCGCAGCGGAATCCCAGGGCCTGCTGGATGTCCTGGGACAACTTGAGCAGCCGCCGGTCGTGGGGCGTGCGGGTGATGTAGGGGTCACTCTGCACCTTCTGCAGGCGGTTGCGGCAGTAGCCGAATTCCCACTGGTCGCCGATCTGCTTGGCCATGACGCTGGCCCCCTCGATGAAAGGCATCACGATAACCCCCATTTCGTCCAGGTCGATGGGAGGGGCATTGTTGAAGCGCTGCTGGCGCTTGATGGAAAGCCGCTTGGTGGTCCTGGCCAGGTTGATGATTTTTTTGCGCGCGTAAATCACCCCGCCCACGTCTGCGTATGTTTCCAGGGAATCGAAGGTGCCGCCCTTGTAGTACTCCTCCATGGGGTGGGCGCTGCGCACGATGATCTTGAAGCTCTCCTGGTGCCTGTCCAGGAAGGCCTTGAGCTCCTCGAAGTCCTCGTTCTGGAATTTCTCGGCCGGCACGTAGATGCACTCGGGCACCTTGAAGCGCCGGTTCTTCAGGAAACGCAGCAGGCGGGCCTTCTCGGGCAGTCTGCCGCTGGAATCCGGTTTTATTTCCATGGGTAAACTCCGCTCTGGGGTCCCCCGCGAACCCGGCCGCAGCCTGCTGCGGTCCGAAAAGGGCGAGACCCGGTGTCGACTCTCCGCAACCTTGCGGTAAATCTCCAATAACACGGCCAAAACAGTAAAGTCAAAATAATCACCCGCCCCCGGCCTGTCAAAAAAGGCCCGTGACCGGCCCGCCAAGAGGCTTTATCTTTGGCCGTGGATACGGTAATAAGAAGATGTACAGACATGCCGGACACACGGCGGCGGAAACGGCCGCCGGTTGCCGGCCATCGTTCCTGAAAGACGACAAACCGCGAAGGGAACCTGCAAAATGCCTGTCATCTCCATTTTCAGCGGCATATTCTGCCGCGAGGACGAAACCATCGCACGGCTGGCAGCGGAAACGGGTTTTGGCAAGATCGACGATCCCCACCTGATCGCCGAAGCCCACCGCGTGTCGGGCATGTCCGCCGAAAAGCTGCAGCGCGCCTTTTCCGGACCGGCCTCGGTGTTCAACAACTTCACCCACGAAAAAGAGCGTGCGGTGGCCTTTCTGAAGCTGGCCCTGGCCGAGGCCCTCGAAAAGGACGGCCTCCTGCTGGTCGGCTTCTGCAGCCACCTGGCGCCGCCGTCCATCTCCCACATTCTGCGCACCTGCCTGATCGCCGACCGCGGTTTTCGTGTCGCCGTGGCCGCCGAAAAGGCGGGGCTCTCCGAGAAAGAGGCCGTCAGGGCCATCCGCACAGCCGACCAGGAACGCGCCGCCTGGGTCGCCAGCATGCACGGCGTCGCCGACCCCTGGGCGCCCAATCTCTACGACGTGGTGATTCCCATGCACAAGGTCGGCGTGGAAGAGGCCGTCGGGATCATCGGCCGCAACCTGCGCAAGGACGCGGTGCGGGTCACCGCCGCGTCGCGGCAGGCGGTGCGCGACTTTCAGCTGGCGGCGCGTGTCGAAACCGCCCTGTCCCGGGAGGGGCACCACGTGGAGGTGAGCGCCGACAACGGCCGCGTCAGCCTGCGCATCAACAAGAAAGTGCTGCTGCTCAAGCGGCTGAAAAAAGAACTGCGCGCCATCGCCGAAAAAATCCCGGGCGTCTCCGAGGTGGACATCCGCGTGGGCAAGGGCTTTCACCAGTCCGACATCTACCGCAAGGTGGACTTCGAGGTGCCCTCGCGGGTGCTGCTGGTGGACGACGAGCGCGAGTTCGTGCAGACCCTTTCCGAACGGTTGCAGATGCGCGACGTGGGTTCGGCCGTGACCTACGACGGCGAGTCGGCCCTGGAGATGGTACAGCAGGACGAGCCGGACGTCATGATCCTGGACCTCAAGATGCCCGGCATCGACGGGCTGGAGGTGCTGCGGCGCGTCAAGCAGAGCCGCCCGCGCATCGAGGTCATCGTGCTCACCGGCCACGGCAGCGAAGCGGACCGCGAAAAATGCATGCAGCTGGGCGCCTTCGCCTACCTGCAGAAACCGGTGGACATCGACCTGCTGAGCAAAACCCTCCGCCAGGCCCACGAGAAAGTGCACCGCACGCGGCGCCGGGGGGAGTGACCGACCCCGCCGCCGGCACGGGCCGGCGCCCGGCGCATCAGGGCGTGATCACCATGGTGGGAAAGATGCCCCGGCGCTCGCCCTCCAGGTAGGGCCGGATGGTGTTGAAGGAGATGTTCTGGTGTTCCTGGGCGTGGCCCCGGCGGCTGCGGCCGTCGAAGAAGGCGCCGTTGGCCTCCAGGATATGCTCCACGCGCGCCCGGAAAGCGTCGACGAAAGCCGCGCCGCTGCCCGCAAAACGCATGTTTCCGCGCACCATTTCCCCGTCCACGGCCGCAAGGTCCTCCAGCGCCATGCAATGGGCCTCCAGGTCGCCGGGGCGGGTGATGTGCCCCCACACCAGGTGATGGTCCGGGATCTCCACGGGCTCGGCCAGGTCCACGATGGTGTGCGGCAGCACGATGCTGCCGGCGCCGATGCGCAGGGGCGCCCCGGCCGATCCCCGCAGGAAGGAATTGAACCCCACGAAAACCCCCTCCCCCACCCGGGCGCCGATCACCTTGGCGCCGTGGGCCATGACGTTGCGTCCCGCCAGGTGCGCGTCGATGAGAAAACAGTTCTCCTGGGCGTTGGCGCCGTCGCCGAGGGTCGCATTCTCCAGGTAGGCCCGCTGGGCGACGAGCACGTTGCGGCCGATGGTGATGCTCGGCTTCACCACGGCGTAGCGGTCCAGTGAGGCGTCCTCGGGAACGTTGCCGTCGAACGCCAGGTCGACCACGTCGAAGAGGCGCTGGAATTCTTCTTCGTGGGCCTCCACAAATTCCGGCAGGATCCCCCGGGGCGGCCGTCCGGCCTCGAAGCGCACGTATCTGTCCAGCACTTCGGGAGGGTAGCGGTACAGGAACTTGAAGACGTCGCGCTGCTCGATCCACACCGTACCCGGGTCCACCCGCAGGTGGTCCACCTCCCCGGCGTTGACGTAGGCGAAGCTGCCGATGATGGCGTCGTACACGGTGGTCAGG
>CAYZCL010000037.1:0-5099 GCA_964476595.1 uncultured Desulfobacteraceae bacterium | reverse complement strand
TTCCAGGCGGTACGGCGCAGCGTGCGGGGATGCGACCAGGTCTACCACGTGGCGGCCGACTACCGCCTGTGGGTGCCGGACCCCGCGGCCATGTATGCCGTCAACGTGGGCGGCACCGAAAACGTCATGCGGGCGGCCCTGCAAGCCGGCGTCTCCCGGGTGGTGCACACCGGCTCCGTCGGCACCCTGGCGGCCAGTGCCGAGGGGCGCGTCGCCGATGAAGAAACCCCCGTCCGCCTGGAAGACATGGTGGGCCACTACAAGCGCTCCAAGTTCCTGGCCAACCGGGTGGTGGCGCGCTACGTGGCCCGGGGCCTGTCGGCCGTCGTCGTGCACCCCTCCACCCCCGTGGGGCCCACGGACCGCAAACCGACCCCCACCGGCCGGATTATCGTGGATTTCATCAACGGCCGCATGCCGGCCTACCTGGACACGGGCCTGAATTTCGTCGACGTGCGCGACGTGGCCGCCGGGCACCTGCTGGCGGCCTGCCGCGGCCGGACCGGCCGGGCCTATATCCTGGGGCACCGCAACATGACCCTGCGCCGTTTTTTCGAGATGCTGTCGGCCGTCACCGGCCGCCCGGCACCGCGCGTGCGGTTGCCCTACGCCCCCCTGCTGGCGGCCGCCCGCCTGAACGAGGTCTTCTCGCGTCTGACGGGGGTCGCCCCGCGGATACCGTTGACGGGCGTCCGCATGGCCCGCAAGTACATGTACTTCGACTGCCGCCGGGCGGTGACCGAACTGGGCCTGCCACAACACCCGGTGACGGACGCCGTGGCCGCGGCCGTGGACTGGTTTCGCGGGCACGGATACACTCCGCAGGCCTAGGCCGCGGCCACGGGACGCGCCCCGCCATTTACATTCCCGATGGTCCGTGATAGAAGCCCCTGACGAGCGCTTTCCGCCTTCGAGTGTCGTACCATGAAGAAATTCCATGTCATATCGATCGTGATGGGCGCCGCGCTGCTGGTGTGGCTGGTGATGCGCATCGGGCCGCTGGCGCTGTGGCACCAACTGGGGATGCTGGGGTGGTGGCTGGGGCCGCTGATCCTCATCCAGGCCGGCGCCGACCTGTTTCACACCCTGGCCTGGCGGCGCTGCCTGTCGCGGGATCACCAGCGCTTCTCTTTCGGGCACATCTACCAGATCTACATGGCCGGTTTCGCCCTCAATTACCTGACCCCCACGGCCCAGATGGGCGGTGAGGTGACCCGCGGCACCCTGCTCACCAGTCGGGGCAGCGGTTCGGAGGCCGCCTCGGGCGTGATCATCGGCAAGCTGACGGAGTCCATCGCCCTGCTTCTGTTCGTCTCGGTGGGGTCGCTCTTCATCCTCTCGTCCGCCGAACTGCCCCACGGCCTCTTCCCGGCCTTGGCCGCCGGCAGCTTACTGATGGGCGGCGGCATCGCCGCTTTCCTGCTGCTCCAGCGGTTCGGCAAACTGGGCGGCCTGGTGCGCTGGCTTTCGGAACGCAACGTGGGGGGACAGGCCTTGGTGCGGCTGGCCGAGAACCTGAGCAAGGTGGACGCCAGCATGATGCGCTTTCACCGCGAACGTCCCTGGGACCTGCTGGCTTCCGTCGGCTGGCACATGGCGGGCTGCGTGGTGGGGATTGTGCAGGCGGTGCTGTTCCTGTACGCGCTGACCGGCCGGCCCATGCTCACACAGGCCTGCGGCGTGTGGCTGCTGAGCAGCTGGTTCAACCTGCTGGCCTTCGCGGTGCCCCTGGGCATCGGCATTCACGAGGGCGGCCGCGTGCTGGCCTTTCAGATCATGGGGCTCGATGCGGTTATGGGGCTGACCTACGGCATCACCCTGCGATTGGAACAGATCTTCTGGGCGCTCTTCGGCCTGGGCACCTACGCGCTGTTGATGAACGCCCGGCGGCCCGCCCGGCCGGTGCCCCTGAACCTGGAGTAGTCCCGACCGGCACGCCCGTTTCCCGTCCCCGAGCACCTCACGGCGGAGAGGGCACCAAGGCTATGCAACCTGACCTTACACGCGTGGACGAAAGCATCGAACAGGCCCTGGCCTGGTCCCTGGAGGCCCAGACGCCCGAGGGCTTCTGGATGGGGCACCTGGAGTCCAACTCCTGCATGGAGGCCCAGTGGGTGCTGGCCATGCATTTCCTGGGACTGCACGAGGACCCTAAGCACCCCCGGGTGATCCAGGCGATCCTCAACGAGCAGCGCCGCGACGGTTCCTGGGAGGTCTATTACGACGCCCCGGCCGGCGACATCAACACCACCGTGGAGTGCTACGCCGCCCTGCGCTGCGCCGGCTTCGCGCCCGGCCACCCGGTGCTGGCCAGGGCGCGGCGCTGGATCTTCGATCACGGCGGCCTGGCCGGCATCCGGGTGTTCACCCGCTACTGGCTGGCCCTGGTCGGCGAATGGCCCTGGGAACAGACGCCGGCCATGCCGCCGGAGATCATCTTCCTGCCCCCCTGGGCGCCTTTCAACATCTACCGTTTTTCCTCCTGGGCGCGGGCCACGCTGCTGCCCCTGGCGCTGTTGTCCTCGCGCCGGCCGGTGAAACCCCTTCCCGCGGGCCGGCGCCTGGACGAACTCTTTCGCGGCGGTCGCGAAAATTTCGACTACCGACTGCCACGGCGGCAGCGCGGGCTGAGCTGGGAGGGCTTCTTCTTCGCCCTCGACCGCCTGCTCAACCGCTACGTCGACGCCCCCCTGCAACCGGGACGCGCCACGGCCCGCCGGCTGTGCGTGGAGTGGATCGTGCGCCACCAGGACGCCGACGGCGTCTGGGGCGGTATTCAGCCGCCCTTTATCTACGCCCTCATGGCCCTCAACGTCGAAGGGTTTGCGGTGTCGCACCCCGTCATGGCCGCCGGGCTGAAGGCCTTCGACACCCACTGGTCCCACGAAAAGGACGGCGGCCTCTACATCCACGCCAGCGAATCGCCGGTGTGGGACACCCTGCTGACCCTGCTGGCCATGCTGGACTGCGGCGTCGACCCGGTCCGCTCGACGCCTTTCCGGCAGGCGCTGACCTGGATCATGGGCAAATTCCTGACCACGCCGGGCGACTGGCAGATGACGGTGCGCGGCGTCCCGCCCGGGGCATGGGCCTTCGAACGCTGGAACACCTGGTACCCGGACGTGGACGACACGGCCGTGGCGCTCATCGTGCTGGCGCGACTCAAAGGCCGGTTCGACGCACTGCCCGGCGGCGGGGACATGCGGCGGGCCATGGACCTGGCCGTCGGCTGGATCCTGGCCATGCAGAGCGCCAACGGCGGCTGGGGAGCGTTCGACCGCGACAACAACAGCGTCCTGGTGACCCGCATCCCCTTCGCCGATTTCGGCGAAATCCTGGACCCCCCCAGCGTGGACGTCACCGCCCACGTGATCGAGGCCCTGGGGCTGCTGGGATACGACCGGCGCCACCCGGCGCTGCGCCGCGCCCTGGCGTACGTCTACAGCGAGCAGGAAGACGACGGCAGCTGGTTCGGCCGCTGGGGCGTCAACTACATCTACGGCACGGCGGCCGTACTGCCGGCCCTGGCCGCCGTGGGAGAAGACATGCGCAGCCGGGTCGTGCGGCGGGCCGCCGACTGGATCGTGGACCATCAGAACGACGACGGCGGATGGGGGGAGAGCTGCGCCTCCTACATGGACGACCGCTTCCGGGGCCGCGGCCCCAGCACGGCCTCCCAGACCGCCTGGGCGCTGATGGCGCTGCTGGCCACCGGCAACCGCGACTACGACCGGAGCGTGCTGCGCGGCCTTGACTGGCTGACGGGCACCCAGCACGAGGGCACCTGGGAGGAACCCCACTACACCGGCACGGGCTTTCCGGGATACGCCGTGGGCGAACGCATCGACCTTTCCACCAGCGGCCGCGACCTGGCCCAGGGCATCGAGCTGTCGCGGGCCTTCATGATCAACTACAACCTCTACCGCCACTACTTTCCGCTCATGGCCCTGGGGCGCGCGCGGCGGCACTTCGGCCGGCCGTCATGACCTCGCGCGGCCTGATCGTCCCCATGCGCAGCGAGGCTTTCGCCCTGCTGGGCCGCCGGGGGTGGCGGTCCGAGGGGGACTTCCTGCGCCGCGAACTGCGCCTGCCCGACGGCACCGCCGTCGCCTGCATCTGTTCGGGGGCGGGGCCCGAATCCGCCGAAATCGCCGCCGAGCGGCTCCTCGAATCCGGGGTGACCCGCCTGGTGACGGCCGGGACGGCCGGCGGACTGCACCCCGCGCTGCGGACCGGCGATCTGGTCGTGGCCGACCGGGTCTTCGTCCAAAAGGAAGACGGGCTTTTGCCGGTGGGCGAAACCGCACCGGGTCCCGCACGGCGGCCGACCGGCCCGGACGGGCCGCGGATCCTGCGCGGGGCCGTGGTGACCTGCAGCGTGGTCATCGAGACGCCTGCCGAGAAAGCCCGCCTCTACCGGCGAACCGGGGCCCTGGCCGTGGACATGGAAAGCGCGGGCGTCGTGCGCGCCGCCACCCGCCACGGCGCCGCCTGCGTGATGCTGCGGGCCGTTTGCGACACCGCCGCCGAAACCCTCTCCAGAGAAGTGCTGGACACCATCGACATGCAGGGCCGCATACACGCCGCTGCACTGGCGCGGCTCCTGCTGCGCCGCCCCGCCCTGATCCCGCCCCTGCTGCGGCTCAGCCGCGCGTTTCGCATCGCCATGGGGACCCTGTCGAAAACCCTCCCGTCGGCATTGTAGACCGTTGCACCGCCTCCGGGGCCGGGGGAACGTCGTCCCGGCGCGCGGCCCGCGGCGTGACCCGGTGCATCCGCGGGGCGGCATTCACCCGCCAATGCATGCCGCCCGGCGGTGTTTCGATGGCGTTGCGGGCTGGGGGGAAAACGACGGGGGGACGTCGGATAGGGCCCTCTCAGCCGCGCGCCGCCCGGCGCAGGGCCAGTTCGGCCATCTTCCAGGGGTGCAGCACGGCGTCGAGCACCGCGCTGGGTTCGAAACCGCAGTGCACCATGCAGTCGCGACAGCGCGGGTCGCGTCCCACGCCGTATTTGTGCCACTCGGTCCCGTCCATCAGCTCCCGGTAGCTTGCGGCCACCCCGTCGTCGAGCAGGTAGCAGGGCCGCTGCCAGCCGAA
>CAYZCL010000036.1:0-14121 GCA_964476595.1 uncultured Desulfobacteraceae bacterium | reverse complement strand
ATCTTGGTGGTATTTCCTCCTCTCATCGGTTTGTTCTCCGCTGCCTGGGTAATATTCAGCATTTGGAGAAACATGATTGCCAGAAAGGTGGCCGAGCAGAGGGGCACCTTTGTTACACCGCTGAATAATCACATTCTGATGTGCGGCTGGAATGAAAAGGCCCGGGGTATCATTTTCGGCTTGACCGCCCATCACGCGCCGGAAAGGAAAAAAGTGGTGGTAATCGCGGAAATGGATGATGAACGGCCACTGGAGAAATACCATTTCCCCAAAGGCATGGTCCATTACTACCGGGGAGATTCCGCCGACAGCCGGGCGCTGGAGGCCGCTCATGTGGACCGAGCCAGCGCGGCCTTGATATTGGCCGGAGAGAGAAAGAAGCATGCCAAAAACATTGGCAGCGTGCTGACCACCCTGGCCATCAAACGTCTGAATCCTGGCATCTTTACTGCCGCCGAATTACGGCACAATGAAAATATCCACAAGTTTCAGGCCTGTGATATCGATGCGTTGGTTTTTGCCGAAACCATTATTTACCGGCTTGCGGCCCAGGCCTGTTTCAACCCGCAGGCCGTAAGCTGGTTTTTCGACATGATCACTCACGATGAGCATGCGGAATATTACGCCATGCCCTGGGGTGGCTTGTTGAAAAGCGATATGCGTTTGGTCGCCAGGCAAATGCTGCAAAACAAAAAATCCCTCTGTTCCCTGGGCAAGGCGGTCAGGTTACTCTCCCATGCCATAAACCGGAGGCGTTCGGTTACGGATCAGTTCAAGGATATTACTCCAACCGAACTGGGATCTGTGCTGGCAAGACATGGAATCGCCCTGGTGGCGGTGTATCACGGAAAACGCCTTGGAACGGACCATGCCCGTATCCTGGTGCAGCACACGTTCGGGCAAGGAAGATACACAAACTTTGTTGAACGGACGGAAGAGGCGCCCTTGCATGTGGACGACATCCTCATCTATGCGGCGATGGACAAGGAAGACATCCATGTCGCGCTTGAGCATCCCCGTATCGATCTGGCGGAGGAAAACCCGCTGCCGGCTATCGGAGACAGCGCCAACAGGCACTGCCATGTGTTGCTGATTGGCGGCCTGGAGCACTGTGGAGGGGTGATCGGGGAAATTGGGCAGCTTTCAAATATGACCTATCAGGTCATTACCGAAAGCGAGCAAGGCGCGGCTCCGGTTTCCGATGACAAACGGTTCACGGTAGCTGATCTGTTGAATTATACGGCCTGGAAGAAACATCTCGAACACCGTCCGGATGTCGTGGTCATTCTGGCGGATTCCTCCGGGATGGACGATATTTGCCTGGATCAGGATCGTGGCGAGCTGGACGCAAAAACCCTGCTCATTGCCCGATATATCAGCCGTCATTACGCCGACAACAAGCCGCTGATCGTGGCGGAAATGCTGGGGCGCAACTCCCGGGACTTGTTTATCGGCGCCGGCGTGGATGTTGTACTGCCCCGCAGTATGCTGGTGGAACGCATGCTGACCAAAATGGCATTTGGATACGGTGTGGTGAGCAATTACCTCATGGCCGTTCTGTCGTTGAACGACAAGATTCATCTGAACAGCATTGTTATCGGTGACGAACACGCCGCCTGGACCGGACTGACTTACAACGAGTTGATGCGGCGCATGCCCGTTGGACTGCATTTACTGGCGGTGTATCCGGGAAATCCACAACACCGGGAACGGCTGGCAAACAACTATCAGGATTTCTCCCACCACTATATCGCCTGTCCGGCACAGGGAGATATGTTCAACTATCGCAGCGGGCCGGGAGACCGCCTGCTGGTGCTCGATGGCCGCGGAGCGGCTAATAATCAGGCTTAACCATAAACCACTGGTTCAGAAAATGAGAAAAAAGCATATCCATTTCTTCTCCATCAACGGATTCACTTCGGAACTGGCAAACCATGCAAACTAATATCCTGCTCAAACACCGTATCCTGTTCCTTTCCGGACCTGTCAACAACCAGATGGCCGACAGGGTGATTGCCAGTCTGTTGCTGCTGGACGCGGAAGACCCGACATCCCCCATAGACCTGTACATAAACAGTCCCGGTGGAAGCTTGTTTGATGGCATGGCCATTATCGATACCATGCAGTGCCTGCGAGCGCCGATACGCACACTGTGCGTAGGCCAGGCAGCTTCTACCGCAGCTTGTTTGCTGGCCTGCGGCGCAAAAGGTCATCGTTTCTCCGCCCCCAATGCCGAAATCATGATTCATCAGATAGAAGCCGGCATAGCAGGCAGCGCCGTGGACATGCAACTCCAAGCCCAGCGCGTCATTCGACTACAGGAAAACCTCATCGTCATGCTGGCTGACTGGACGGGAAAGTCAAAGGAAAGCATCCGCAAGGATCTGGACAGGGAATCATTCATGACCGCCCCCCAAGCGGTCGATTACGGCCTGGTAGACCACATCCTCGAGCCTTATTCCATGGCCGAAAAAGCCGCGCTGCTGGCAAACCAGGAGGAAAGCCAATATGAGCAATAAGCCGTGGATTCACTGCTGGGCTGATGAACAAAACCAATATTGTGCCGTTTTTTCCCTGTTGTTAACCAATATCGTTCTTGACCGGCGGCAAACCGATGACACGGTGCTCAGGAATTACAACAAACAGGTCAACTTCATAAACGCCCTGCACCGAACCGATGAAAAACATACATTGGCTTTGCGCTACATCGTTATTCCGGGTGATGGAGGTATTCTTGCCGGCAATATCAAGGCAGTGTTGCTGGGCAAGACCATGGCGCCGGATGAAAATACCGCCAGACAGGAAGCCGTCGCCTACTGCGAGGAAATCTCGGCGCTCATCAGTGGCGCCATGCCCGATGCCAGTTGGCGGATCGTCGATGATGTGGATACATTCAACTCCTTGTGGAAACCGTTCGATCTGGAACAGGCCCATGTGGCGGAAATCACCCGGCGGGAGCAGGAACTGCGCCTGGAAACACTGAGTCAGCGACCCTCGCTGGGAAAAAACCGCCACCAGTCGCCAGACTGGAACAATCAGAACAACCTGTATCTTGTCAATGGTTTTCGCCTTCGCGATGGATTTTCCACCGAACTCTTTCAAACCTTGCGGGCATTCCAGATTCCCCTGATCTGGCAGGTTTCCCTGTCACCAAGCATGCTGACGGAAGAAGAAGAAAATGCGCTCTTGAAAGAGTCCGCGTGCTGTGAGAAGTATCTTGGATCGGTTGCTGTCAGCAGTATTCCAAAAACACAGGCTCACCATGCCACAATGGTGCTGAACCGGTTGATGAAACAACTGGCGGTACTGTCCGATGCCCCCTTTCTTCTCAACATAATGGCCGCCAGTCCCTGTCCGCTACCCAACAGCCTGTTGGAATGTATTGGTGTGGAAATCACCCTGGCGGCAACCATGAACGAAGATGGCGGCGCCGGTGGATATGACATATTCCGACCGGAAACAGAGGCGCAAAAAGCACTGGCGCGCCAGAACATCGCTACCCTGGATTTCCGGCCCTGGAGCAGGCAGTACGCACCGCCCCCGCTGAAACGCCTGCGCAGCCTGGTTGATGCGGTGGAAGCGGCCACCGCGTTTCGTCTGCCGTTCGCGCCCCCGGGCGGGCTACCCGGTTTCAATACCCAAGCCGCGCGAAACCAGCCTTTGAGTCGCGACATGGCGGCACTGTCAAAGGACAAAACCCGCAGAAACAAGTTATTCCTTGGGGAAAATGATTACCTGGGACACGTCACGCCGGTGCTCATGGAAAACCGGGACCGGCTGCAGCACATGTATGTCATGGGGCAGACGGGAACCGGTAAGACCACCTTTCTGAAAAGCATGATTCTTTCCGACATCCATGCCGGGCGCGGCGTGGCGGTCATCGACCCTCATGGTGACCTGTTCGAGGATATCCTGGGGCTGATCCCCCCATCACGTTGGGAAGACGTGGTGGTTTTCGATCCCACCGACAAGGAATATCCCGTGGGCTTGAACATGCTCGAATGCAAGACCGATGAGCAGCGCCATTTCGTGGTGCGGGAGATGCGCGCCATCATGGAACGCATGATGGCGGATCAATATGGCGCCGTGAGCAGGGAATTTACCGGCCCCGTCTTCTACCAGCACATGCAAATGAACATGCTGCTCGCCATGTCCGATCCCGATGATCCGGGAAGCCTGCTCGAGTTCTACGAAATCTTCCAGCACAAGGACTACTGGAAACGCTGGCTGCCCTTGAAATGGCAGGATCCCATGCTGGTTCGCTGGGTGGAAAACAACCTGCGCAGCATGGACTACACGGAAAGATTCGAAGGCACGACCCTGGGTGAATACCTGAGTAGCAAATTCGACGATTTCATTTTCGATCCCCTGCTGCGCAATATCTTCGGCCAGAAGAACAGCCTGGACATTGAAACCGTGATGAACGAGGGCAGGATACTGCTGGTGAATCTCGCCAAGGGCGCATTGACCGAATCCAACGCCCGTTTTCTCGGCATGTTGCTCATGGCAAAAATCCAGAATGCCGCCATGGAGCGTGGCCAGTTGCCGGTGGACGAGCGCCGGCCGTTTTTTCTGTATGTGGATGAATTTCAGAATCTGGCCACGCGCAACTTTTCCCTCATGTTGTCGGAAGCGCGTAAATTCGGCCTGGGCCTGGTGCTGGCCAATCAGTTCATCAGCCAGATCGAAGACAAGTCCATCGTTCGCGCCATTTTCGGCAACGTCGGCACGCAGGTCTGTTTCCGCGCCGGCATGGAAGACGCCGAAATCATGATGCCGCGTTTCGCGCCCCACTTCGATGCCTTCGACCTCGCCAACCAACCCAACTGGTCAGCGGCCGTGCTGGCCATGAACGGAGGGCGGATCATGCCGCCGTTTACCCTCAACACCGTTCTGGCGCGGGGCAAGCCCTCGGTGGATACCGCTTTCGAAGTGAGAAAACGCTCCCGAAAGCGCTACGCCACCCCGGTAAAGGAAGTACGGCGCGTCATCGCCCGCAGCCTGAACCCCCCGATGGCATTGGAACCCAAGACCTGACCCGCAGGAGAACCCATGTATATCGTCAAAATTACCTTCAAACGCATCCAGGAATTCCTGTTCGCCGTGCCGCGCCTCAAGGCCATGATCGGCGCCAACGCCCTGCTGGGAGAGACCATCCGCAATGAGCTGGTCGATCTGGTGGGCAGTAATGGCGCCAACCTCGATTCATATAACCCTCCCGGAAAAGATGATGATGACCCCCTGACCGGCTCGGCCCATCCCGACGATCCGAAGGCCCTGTACGGGAAAGGTGTCCTCTCCCGCGACGGGGGCCATTTTCACGCCGTGTTCAAGGATGAAGCCGCCGCCCAAGGCTTCATTCACCAGGCGGAAGCAACCATCGCCAGGAACCTGCCGGGCGTGCGCATGGAGGCCAGCGTACAGCCCCTGAACGGCGGCTCGTCTGCGGCGCATGGGGCGGCGGGGCAGGCCCGGAAGTTCGCCTGGGGCGAATCCGACACCCGCCTGCCGCCGTTCCAGATCTGCCAGGACACGGGCAACCGCGTCGCCAACCACTACCGCGCCAATGAGAACCCGCCCTATGTCTCGGACCTGGTCACCACCCTGGAAGCCAGGGGCAAGGCGTTCTATGAAGGCAAAACCGAGGAAATCATCGGCCTGCTGTGGAAGAACAACAAACTGCCTTCGCTGGACGAGGACCCGCGCATTCCCGCCGACCTGAGCGAGCTGGCCGGCGCTAACGGCTACATTGCCGTCATTCACGCCGACGGCAACGCCATGGGCGTACGCCGCGCCCTGTACGCCGGAAACAGAGACGCCGCGGACAAAGACGCCTTCATGACCCATGAAGTCAAGAACGAAACCTTCTTCCACGCCATGCGCGTGGCCGTGCGCAAGGCGGTGGTGGAAGCGCTGAACAAGGTGTTCACCCCGAACGTGCTGCAAGAGAGCGCCAAACTGCCCTACCAGGTGCTCATGCTCGGTGGGGACGACCTGCTGCTGGTCACCCGGCCCGAGTACGCCTTTCCCTTCGTCATCGCCTACGCCGAAGCGTTGAAAGAGCACCCCATCCCGTTCAAAGACGATGAAAAACGCCCCATGAGCATTGGCGCGGGCATCGCCATCGCCAGCCACAAGCTGCCTTTCCACCACCTTTACGACCTGGCGGAAAGCCTGGCGGGCAGCGCCAAGAAACTCTACCGCGCCCAAATGGGTGACGCCGACGGCGCCGTGCCCGAGCGCTCGGTGGTGGACTGGATGGTCTCCACCGCGAGCTGGGTGGACGACGTGGAACAGGCCCGCCGCCGGCACAACGTCCGGGAAGCGGACGGAGAGTGCCTGTGCACCAGCGCCAAGCCCTATTTCGTGTTGCCGGAAGAAGCGGGGAAGGGTGGCGGTTTCGACCTCGAGACCCTGTTCAAACAGGCGCGGGAGCTGGTGGGAATTTACACCAGTGAAGAGCGCGACCAGCGCGAAGACCGGGACAAACTGGCCCGCTCCAAGATGAAACGCATCCTGCACGCCGTCAGCCAATTCGATGTCCAACAAAGCGATGACTTGTTCAAAAACATGGACGGACTGCCAAAGACGCTCGACGCCGCCTTTGGCAAAGAGAGCCTTTGGCAGGAGCTGGACGGCAACCGCAAGCTCACCCGCTTCGGCGACTTCATGGAACTGGTGGAAATCCATTATCTCGGGCGCAAGAAAAAGGCCCAGGACCGGGAATGGATGGCCGCCCACAACCAAGGGGGGGACCAGTGATGGCCAACCGTCTCGATTTCGACCTCGACATCACCCTGCTGGAAGACCTGCACACCGGCACCGGCACCGGCGACGTGCTCATCGACGCCTTGCAGGCCCGCGACAGCGATGGCTATCCCGTCATCGACCGGCACCATTTCCGCGGCGTGCTCAAGGACAACGCCGAACGGCTGGCGGCGCTTGGTCACCAGTGGTGCACGGACGACGTCCAGCGCCTGTTCGGCAGCGGCGGCGGTGCCGCGCGCCGGCTCGATGTCTCCAGCCTCCGGGTCAAGGACCGCAATCCGCCGCCGGAGCGCTACTTCATCACCTGGAACAGCACCGCCCGCCGCCCTGGCTCGCGCTGCCCCGAAGACCACAGCCTGCGGCGCGTCGAATACATCAAGGCCGGCACCGCATTGACCGGCACCCTGCGCATCGCTCCCTCTGATGACGGCGATCAGGAAAAAATCGAGGCCCTGCTGCGCTTCACCAGCCGTCTGGGCGGCGGGCGCACCCGGGGCGACGGTCAGATTCAAATAAGTTGGACCAAAGCCACCGCCGGGCAAGAGGCCGGCCAGGAACGCCCCTGGAGTAAGGACCACCGCCTGCGTCTGGTGCTGAAGGCCGCCGAACCACTCAACATTCCCACCACCGGCCACGCGGGCAACCTCATCGCCGGCGAATCCCATATCCCGGGCCGGGTGCTCTTTGCCGCCCTGTGCGCCCGCGCCGCGGACAATAAGGAGCTGAAGGCCCTGTTCACCCCGAAACTTCGGGTGGGCTGCGCCTATCCGCTGCCGCCGTCCCTCCAGACGCAGGCCGAAGAAGTTCAGGTCATGCCCATGCCGGCTCATCTGCACCGCGTCAAGCCGAGTGCCGCCAGCCAGGAGCGCGACCTGTGCTGGCCGCACTGGGCGGAAAATCCGGCGGACGACGCGCCCCCCCTGCGCGAGGGGGTGGATGTGGACGTGTTCGACTACCAGGGCAACGCCAAGCTCAGCCGCCCCAAGGGGCACCTCTATCTGGTGCGGGATGATCAAGGCGTCTGGCGGCAATACCGGCAGCCCATGGAGGTGCGCATGCGCAACCGCCGGGGAAAGTTCGATGGGGCACTCAAGCGTGAAGACACCGAACTGTTTACCGAGCAGCGCATTCCCGCCGGCACCTGCCTGGTGGCGGACATTCAGTGTGAGGACGAGACGCTGAAAGCGTGGCTCGCCAAGCACCTGCAACCGGGGCGGACGGTGCGCGTGGGGCGCGGCAAGGCGCCGGTGCGGGTGGAGGCCGTCCATGCCGCGCCGGACCGGCCGGAAGAGTCCCAAGAGGGGGTGCTGACCATTGTCGCCACCAGCGACTGGATCATCCGCGGCGACAACCTGGCGCCACTGACGGCGCTCGACAAAACCGGCCTGCTGAAACACGCCCTTGGCCTGGATGAAACGCAATACCCCGACCTGGTTCTCGACGCCCGCCAGGAAACCGAAACCCAGGGCAGCTTCAACTACGCCACCGGGCTTCCCCGGCTGCCCTTCGCCGTCATCCGCCGGGGCAGCGTGTTCCGCCTGGCTGGAAAGCAGGCACAGATCGACGACTTGCGAGGGCAGCTCAAAACCCATCCCCCCCTGGGGGAGCGCACCAGCGAAGGCTACGGCGGCTTCATTCTCGACCCGCCCATCGGTTTTCAGCCCCGGGAAGACGAGACCGCGCCGCCTCCGACCGGGGAAACGCCTGATGCCGCCACCAGAGAGCCCGGGATGGCGCAATCCCCACCGGTGGAACCTCCCACCGGGGAGTCTCCGCCACCACAGGAACCGGAGGGCGGCGAATCCCCACCGGCGGAATCGCAAGACGCCGGTTGCCCCCAGGCCGGGGAGATGGCCGGGGCCTATTTCCGGCAACTGCGACAAAACGCGAAAAGCGAGCCGCCCGACCGGGAAACCTGGGCCGGGCTGAAAGCTGCCCTGTTGGGTGCGGCCGTAGAAAAAACATTTGTTCTGGCAGCGGCAGACTACGGCGATAAATGCACTTACCTGCTTAGGGATCAGAAAGCCAATAACCTGGGTCGGTATTTGGCAGATAAATTTCGGGGTGAACGCAACTCCAACTGCCTACCGGCATTTCTCGACGAACTGGAACGGCTCATCTATGCCGGGGAGGACGCCTGATGCGTAACGACAAATACAAGCTGCTCATCAGTGGTGAACTGGAGCAGCAGACCGCCTTCAGCAACGGCGGCAGCGACGATGAAGGCCTTCTCGACATGCCCCTGGCGCGTGATGGCCAGGGCCGCTTCACCCTGCGTGGCAGCTCCCTGGCGGGCGCCTTCATCGCCACCGCCAGAACCCTCTATCCCGGCAAAGACCTGCCGGCGGAGATCACCGAAGACACCCCCTCGGTGCAGCACCGCAAGCAGCGGGGGCAAGCGGTGGAAAAACTGCCGCGCATGAAAGAGTCGGTGTGGCGCTTTCATCACGCCCACCCGATTGATCCTCCCGAGCCGGAAATCCGCGACCAGGTGGCCATCAGCCAGAACACCGGCGCCGCCCTGCACACCGCCAAGTTCGACGCCGAAGTGCTGCCCGCGGGCACCCGTTGGCGCTTCCTCATGGAAGTGGACTGCTACCGCGCCGAGGACGACACGGCCGCCGCCATCGCCGTGGCCGTGGCCGAAGCCTGGCAGCAGTGCTGCTGGCTGGGGCGGGAGGTGGCCCGCGGCCTGGGCTGGATGAAGCTGGAAAACCTGGCGTTCCGTCTGCTCACCACCGACCAGGTCGGCCAGTGGCCCGACGCTAAAAAAAGCGTCTGGGACGCCTTGGACGCCTTGGATGTCACCCCGGCCAGGCCCGAACTGCATCCCCCGAAAGACTGGGCAACCCCAGCGCCCTTGCCCAGCCTCCAGTGCCAGGTCACCATCGAGCCCGGCGTGGCGGAAGATGGCTATGGCGTGGACCTGCTCAGTGTCGGCAGCTACCAGCACGACCCGGGCCGTGACCGGCCCCAGCCGAAAGCGCTGGTGGGCAAGGCGTTTCTTCGCAGGCACCGTGACAAGGTGGTCAAGCCCCTCGGGCAGGAATCGGCCACCTACATCGAGTTCAACGACAGCAACAGCGGCGACACCGACTTCAGCCTGGCGGTGACGGAAATACCGGGGGAGGGGAGCCAGCCCTTCATCCCCGGCGCCGGCCTGCGCGGCGCCATGCGCCACGCCCTCTCCTGGCTGCTGCGCCGCAACGGGGCGCCCGTGTGGGCGCCGGGTGAACCCCTGCCGGAGCACCCCGACCTGCCCCTGAGGCTGTTCGGTTCCACCGCCGAAAGCGCCCGGCTGCTGGTCTCCGACGCGCTTTTGGAAAACGACTGGCAGGCCGTGGTGCTGGAGATGCACGCCGAAGACGAATTCACCCAGGGCGTGTACGGCAGCGGCAAATTCGACCGCACCGCCCTCACCCGGGGCTGCTTCAAGGCCACCCTGCACCTGCAAGCCGGTTCGCAAGAAGAACTGGAAGAACTGCGCCAGGGCCTCGCAATGCTGCAAACCCTGGCCGCCGGCCGCCGCATACCCCTGGGGGGCGGCCAGTGGAAAGGACTGGGGTGGGTAAACATGAACATAGCGCTGCCGGAAACGCAGCCGGAGGAACGCCATGACGGATGAAATCTGCTTGTATTTTCACGAAGGAACAGCCGACCAGATCGTATTCAACGCCCTTGATGGCATTGTCACCATCGGCAAACTGAGGCTTCCCGCGCCCAAATACGGTTGGTATGAACCGCGGCCGGAGAGCGCCATTGATTCCAATGTCGAACTGCCGCTGCAAACCTTTTGCCATGGCTTTCCCCGGATTCCCGAGGGCATACGCTACAGCCTGCTGCTACTGTTCTATCCGGACGGCAGCCTGACCGTTCGGCCCCAGGGAAAAGAGCTGGGCTACGTTTATTGGACCGAGCAGAAGTCTGAGAAGGGCATTTGTTTCGAATGCCGGAAACAACCGCCACGCCCGGTTTGCCTGCGCACCGCCACGCAACTGAAAGACCAATACGGTGTGGCTGTGGATGACCAGGACGCGCTGTTTCCCCGGGATGACGCCGGGGATGGAAACAGCGCCTTGCGCCTGATTGAGTACCACCGCAACGGCCAACGAATCGCCTGGACCATTTCCACCAAGGATAAAGAAGGGGGGAAAAAACATGGCTAGAAGAAACCACGTATTCAATCCGCATGCGAACAGAAATCGCAACGCGAACCGGAGAAACCACACCAATCGCCAGGGACAAGCCACCCGCCAACAAGGCAATACGGCCAACAACCAGCCCTTGCGCCTGCCTGAAAAACCCGTCCCCTATACCTTCGTTCCCGTGGTCACCCAGGGCGATCAGGCCCGCCCCGTCTTCGACGCCGTGTTTCACCGCGGAACTCCCGGCCTGCTCAGCGGCGAGCTGCGCTGCACCCTCACGTCCCTCACGCCGCTGTTCGTGGGCCATTTTCAATACCCGGTCAAGGACCGGACGGATGTTACCAGCAGGGGTAACGATGAGGTGCAACTGGACCCCGACTGGGGCCTGGGCAACAACCGGCGGGTGAAAAAGGACAAGACCTTCCGCGAGCCCCTGTTTTATGGCGGTGATACGCCGGAAAACGCCCGCGTGCTCATTCCCGGCGCCAGCCTCAAGGGCATGCTGCGCCACAACATCGGCGCCCTCCTGGGCGCCCCCATGGAGCGGGTGCAGGAACAGTATTTTTCCTACCGGCCCAATTTGGCTTGGGCGACGAATCCAACGCGTTACCAATGCCGCATGGCAATCGTGCGCGAGGCGGATCTGACAAAAAACCACCTGGTCGTGGATGTCCTTGAAGACGAAGCCCCCAGGGCGGGGTTTGACACGAATCGCCGGAGAAACCCGGATAAGCATCCCTACGTCGGCGGAATAGATGGTGAAAGCATCTTGTCCGCGGGTGAATGCCACACCCGGGCTTGGATCAATGACGATGATATCGAATGGGAAGTTACGGTGTCGAAGGCGGTGGTCAGCCACTATCGCGTAACCCAGAAGGAGTTGGCCGACCCGGAACACGGCCACCTGGCCCGTAGAGCCGATTTGAATGATTCGGATAGAAGAGATGCCAAGAAAGCGATTCTGAACAACATGGAATTGTCGCCGGGGCAACTCATCTATGTTGAATACGACCCCCAAACCCGGAGCATCACGTCGTTGGGGCACCATTTCCGCTACCGCTGGCGCTACCGTGACAGTGTGTTGGTGAAGAACCGGCTCATTCCGTCGAAACAGACGACCCGCCCCGAACTCACCGCCCCCGAAAACGAGCGCATGAGCGATTCCGGTGGCCGGCTCACCGGCGCGCGTCTGTTGTTCGGTTATGTGGACGGCGCCGGGGAGGGGAGCGCCCGGGGCGATGGCAGCCGTGATCTGCATATCGTCGAAGACAAGGAGAGCGACGCCGCCCGCCTGGCCGGGCGCATCGCCATCAACGCCGCGGTGGAGCAGGTGGAAAACAACGAGAAGCTGGACGCGCGCTTTGTCATCCGGCCCGGCGCGCAGGATGTGAACGGTCATCATCGCTACACCCTCCCCCTGAAGATTCTCGGCCAGCCCAAGGCCAGCGCCGTGGAGCACTACCTTCAGCAGCCCGACAAGCACCTGAAAACCTACGGCGACCTGCCGGGCGTGGAGGGCGACGATACCGCCGGCGACCTGAACGGCCGCAAGTTCTACCGGCATCAGAAAGGGGCGGCCAACGATAGTAATCTTTACTGCGATACCAGTAATATCGCCACCAATCAATCCGGCTTTGTCCAGTTCATCAGCCAACCCGACCGCCGGTTCCGCTTCACCCTGCGCTTCAAGGATCTGCATGACTGGGAGCTGGGCGCCATCCTGCTCGCCCTGAATCCGGACTACAAAAAGCCTGAAAACGGGGAAGCGCCCTTTTACGCCAACAAACTGGGCCACGGCCGTCCCCTGGGCCTGGGCAGCGTCGCCATCGCTGTGGACAGCCTGCACCTGGTCAATGACGATGGCGAACTGAAAGAGGACGAGAAACGGATACGGATCGATGACTGCCTGAACGCGTTCGACGAAACAGTCACGGCCTGCGGCCTGCAAACCAACCTCGATACCTGGCTGCAGGTACTCAACTTCGCCGAGTCGGTGGACTGCGAATACCCCAACGCTTCCCGGGACCCCATCTACACCTACCACACCAACATCCGCGCCGACTACAGCAAGAAGCGGCGCTCGGGCCGGGCGATGGCCGAGAATTTCGGCGAGCCCGTCAAGCCGGATTACCGGGGGAGGAACTGATGATGTCGGCAACACAAAAGCAAGACGCCGTGCTGGTCGTCTCCACCGGGGGGCAGGATTTGAAAGTGGTTTGTGTCGAAACGCGCGGCGGTGAGCAAACCATCGTGTTACGCAGCATGGTTGGAGATTCCATCCGGCTTTTACACGAAGGTATGATGAAAGGCGCCATTCCCACCCGGCTGGTGGCCAGTGAAGCGGAAATAAGGCAAACGCTGACTGAACCCAAGGCCTCGCTGCCCATTCGGTTGCAACCTAACACCCACGCCAAGATCAAACCGCTGGATGAGCCAACGGCGAAAGCCGCTTTTGAAACGGAATGCTTTAGAGGCGCTGATGTGGAGGCGCTGCGGGACAAGAAAGGCAACTGGCTGCTGTTTCCCGGAAAGCTGTACTCTCTGGTGGAAGGCATCAAGGCCCATTTCCACATCAAGGGCGCGCTGGTGTTCTATTCAGACAGAGAATCTCCCAAACATGTCCGGGATAAAAAAAAGCGAGAAGACCTGGAGAAACACTACAACAAGGAGCCGGTGGCGACGGGGAAACTGATCGCCCGCTGGCTGGCGCCGGACGAGACCCAAGCCAGCCCCGAAGAAGGGCTGCATTTTGATCGATTCAACTACTGCTTTTTCAATTACCTGACCGGGCAAATCGCCATGGAAGGCGAAAAGACCGTCTTGGAGGGTGAATTCTCGGCCTACGATCAACCCTTGGCCTTGCCGCTGGTGCACCATATCGAAAACGCTTTGAAGGTCATGCGGGAGGCCTTTCCCGGCGCCACGGCGGTGGTTTCGCACACGGGGGGGCCGGGCGACGTGAAACACATTCTTACCCCGGCGGCGCGCCTCTATTTTGGTGGCGATATCCTCGAACTGCATGTCAGCGAGTTGATTTTGGACATTACCGCCGGTTTGAAGCATCCCGCCCAATACCGCATTCCCGCCCGCAACGCCGTTCTCGACGCCCGCCACCACGCCGCCCTGCGGTTGTGGGAAGGCGACTTCGCCGGCGCCTGGGCGGTGGTGTCCCATATCAAGAAAAACGACCCCGGTCTGCCGTGTGACG
>CAYZCL010000035.1:0-59614 GCA_964476595.1 uncultured Desulfobacteraceae bacterium | reverse complement strand
GGATTAATAGAACCGTTTGCTCCGGCGGTTGCGCTGATGGTGTAAGTGTCGATGGCGAAAGTGGCCTCGATGGTGTGGTTGGCGTTGATGTTACTGAAGGTGTAGGTGGTTACGGCGCCCTTTGAGGTCCCGTCGACCTTGACGTCTGCAATGTGGTAGTTGTTGGCGGCCGTGATGGTAAAAGTTTTGCTGGTGCCCTCTTCAGCGCTAACGTTGCTCGATGGGCTGATGGAACCGCCTGAACCGGCAGTCGCTGTTATGGTGTAGACATTGGGCGCGTCCTCTTCAAAATACGCTGCGATGCTGTGATTGGCGGTGATATTTTCGAATGTATAGGTGCTGACGGCACCCACGGAGGCGCCATCGATCTTGACGTCTGCAATGTGATAGCCGTTTGCCGGTGAGATGTTGAAAGTTTTACTGGTTCCGGCGTTGACTGCTACCGATCCGGCCGGATTAATAGAACCGTTTGCTCCGGCGGTTGCGCTGATGGTGTAAGTGTCGATGGCGAAGGTGGCCTCGATAGTGTGGTTTGAGTTGATGTTGTTGAGGGTGTAGGAGGTGACGGCACCCTTTGAGGAACCGTCGACCTTCACATCGGCCACATGGTAGTTTGCGGCCGGTGTGATGGTGAAGGTCTTGCTGGTTCCTGCGTTGACGGTCATGGAGCCGGCCGGGCTGATGGAGCCGTTTGCGCCGGCGGTGGCGCTGATGGTGTAGGTGTCGATGGCGAATGTGGCCTCGATGGTGTGGTTGGCTGTAATGTTGCTGAACGTGTAGGAGGTGACGGCCCCCACGGAGGTACCGTCAACCTTGACGTCGGCGATGTGGTAGTTGGTGTTCGGTGTTATGGTAAAGGTCTGGCTGGTATTCTGGTTGACGGTGATGGTGCCGGAGGGGTCGATGGTTCCGTTGGCGCCGGCCGAAGCGGTCAGGGTGTAGGTGACGACGGGTACGGGAACCTTGTAGGAGATTTCGTCGGAGTAGTCGCTTTCGACGGTGTCGCTGTAGGCCGTGACGGCGAAGTAATAGGTGGTCCCCTCGGTCAGGCCGGTCACCGTGTAGGTGGTCTGGTTGCCGGCGTCCTCTTTCTGGGTGTAATCGCCGGAGGCCGTGCCGTAGTAGACATAGTAGCCCTTGAGCTCGGGTTCGGTGTTGGGGTCCCAGGCCAGCTTGACGTCGGCGGCCAGGGCGGCTGCGCGGGAGAAAACAAAGAGTATCAGCAGCAATGCGAGTGTGATTTTCCTGTGCATGAAGTCGCTCCTCGGAGATGGGTTTGCGGTCGAGCGTTCAGTAAAAATGCAAAATCAGGGCCAGCCTGAAAACCGGTTTTTACGGGTCGATACGGGGTTGTTGGTTTTTTTAACTGTCTGTAATAAAAGAATAAAAATGTGTTACAGCGGCAGTTCCGAGAGACCTTGGGTGAACTACGAAATGGTAGTTGGTGATACTGAAAAAGGGGGTCCGCAGGCACTTTCAGACGGCGCAAAGGCGTGGATTTTAAGCGGGACGCGTGGTAGGCTGCGTGGATCGTGAAACGCAACGTACGAAATGGCGGGGAAAAGCGGTGTTGGAAGGGCCGGCGGCTGAGTTATTGAATTATTTAAGGACGTCCCCATGAAGTGGCTGTTTGCGCGGGCGCGGGGGGTGCGCGGGTGGGTGGCGCTGTCGGCCGGGCTGGGGTTCGTGAGCGGGCTGCTGCTGATCTGGCAGGCGCGGCTGCTGGCCACGGTGGTGCACGGTGCCATGATCGCGCACCGCGGCGCGCGGGAAATGGCGCCGCTGTTTGCCGTCATGGCCGCCGTGGTGGTGGCGCGCGCGGTGCTGGCCTGGGCGCGCGAGGCGGCCGGGTTCCGGGCGGGGGCCGGGGTGCGGCGGGCGGTGCGCCGGGAGGTCATGGCGCACATCGCGGCCCTGGGGCCGGCCTGGACCGGGCGCGCGCGCACGGGCGCGCTGGCCAGCACGGCCATGGAACAGGTGGAGGGGCTGCACGATTTCTTTGCCCTCTACCTGCCGCAGCTGGCGCTGGCGGTGGCCATCCCGCTGGCCATCCTGGCCTTCGTTTTTCCGCTGAGCTGGGCGGCCGGCGGGCTGCTGCTGGCCACGGCCCCCATGATCCCGCTGTTCATGATCCTGATCGGCATGGGGGCGGAGTCCATCAGCCAGAAGAACTTCCAGGCCCTGTCGCGGCTGAGCGCGCACTTCCTGGACGTGCTGCGGGGCCTGCCCACGCTCAAGCTCTTCGACCGCAGCCGCGACGAGCGCGACCGGGTGGCCGAGACCTCGGCCGCCTACCGGCGGCGCACCATGCAGGTGCTGCGCGTGGCCTTCCTGTCGTCGGCCGTGCTGGAGTTTTTCACCTCCATCTCCATCGCCCTGGTGGCCGTCTACCTGGGCATGAGCTACCTGGGCTACTTCCACTTCGGCACCTACGGCCGGACGCTGGACTTCTTCAGCGGTTTTTTCATCCTGCTGCTGGCGCCGGACTTCTACTTTCCGCTGCGCGAGCTGGGCACGCACTACCACGCGCGCGCCGAGGCGGCCGGCGCGGCCGAGGAGATTCTCAAGGTCCTGGAGCAGCCCGTGGCGCAGCGGCCGCGGACGGCCGCGGGGCCGGTGGCGGCGCCTGCCGTGATCCGCCTGGAGAAGGTGTCGCTGTCCTACGAGGACGGGCGGCGCACGGCGCTGCGGGACGTGGACCTGGAGATCCGCGCCGGCCGGCAGGTGGCCCTGGTGGGCGCCAGCGGGGCGGGCAAGACCTCGATCCTGAACCTGCTGCTGGGTTTCGAGCGGCCCGTGGCGGGCGTCGTGCGGGTGGACGGCGTGCCCCTGTCGGAGCTGGACCCGGACGGGTGGCGGCGGCACCTGGCGTGGATCGGGCAGCACGCGGCCCTGTTTCACGGCACGCTGCGCGACAACATCCGGCTGGCGCGGCCCGACGCCGGCGAGGCGGAGGTGGCGCGGGCGGCCGAGGCCGCGCGCGTGCTGGCCTTCAGCGAAGGTCTGGAGAACGGGCTGGACACGGTCATCGGCGAGGGCGGGGCCGGGTTTTCCCGCGGGCAGGCCCAGCGGGTGGCGCTGGCGCGGGCCTTTTTAAAGGACGCGCCGGTGCTGCTGCTCGACGAACCCACCGCCGGGCTGGACCGCGAGAACGAGCGCCTGGTCTCAGAAGGCATTGAGCGGCTGTGCCGGGGCCGCACCCTGCTGATGGCCACCCACCGGCTGCGCCACCTGCGGCGCATGGACCGCATCGTGGTGATGCAGGCCGGGCGTATCGTGGCCCAGGGCGACTACGCGGCGCTGGCCGCCGAGGGCCCGTTCCGCAACCTGCTGCGGCGCGGGCCGGAAGGCGAGGCCGACCATGGCTGAGCCGCGCCGCGTGTGGCGGCCTTTTACGGCCCTGTTCGCCCGTTACCGGCGCTGGATGCTGCTGGGCATGCTGCTGGGGCTGCTGGCCCTGGTGAGCGCCGTGGGGCTGCTCTCGCTGGCCGGCTGGTTCCTGTCGGCGGCGGCACTTGCCGGGCTGGTGCCGGCCAGCGCTTACGTCTTCAACGTCTTTTACCCCAGCGTGGGGGTGCGCGTGTTCGCCATCGCGCGCACCCTGGCGCGCTACGCCGAGCGCATCGTCAGCCATGACGCCACCTTCCGCATCCTGGAGGGGCTGCGCTGCTGGTTCTACGAGCGGCTCGAACCGCTGGCGCCGGGCGCCCTGGGCGGCTTTCGCAGCGGCGACCTGCTCAACCGCGCCGTGGCCGACATCGACGCCCTGGACAACCTGTACCTGCGGGTGCTGTCGCCCAGCGTGGTGGCCGCGGCCCTGGCCGCGCTGCTGACGGCTTTCCTGTGGCACTTCGACGCCGGCATCGCGCTGTGGGCCTTGGGGTGCCTGCTGGCGGCCGGGTTTGCCGTGCCGTGGGCCGCCGGGCGGGCCGGGACCGGCACCGGCCGACGGCTGGCGCGGGCCACGTCCGACCTGCGGGTGGGCATCGTGGACACCGTGACGGGCCTGGCCGACCTGCTGGTGTTCGGCGCGGCCGACCGCTGGCTGGAGAAGGTGGCCGCGGCCGACGACCGGCTGGTGCGCGCCCAGCGGCGCATGAGCCACATCCGGGGCGTTTCGGCGGGCGTCACCCTGGCGCTTTCCGGGCTGGCCATGCTGGCGGTGCTGTACCTGGGCGCGGGGTTGGTGGGCGACGGGGCCCTGGGCGGGCCCGAACTGGCCCTGGTGGTGCTGGCCGTGATGGCCTCTTTCGAGGCCGTGACGCCGCTGGCGGCGGCCTACCAGTACCTGAGCCACACGCGCACGGCCGCCCGGCGCCTGGTGGAGATCGTGGAGACCCCGCCGGCGGTGCGCTTTGCGGCGGAGCCGGCCGGGCTGCCGCAGACCTTCGACATCCGCTTCGAGGGCGTGACTTTCGCCTATCCCGGCCGGGGCGTGAAGGTGCTCGAGGATTTTAGCCTGGCGGTGGGTGCCGGCGAGCACCTGGCCGTGCGCGGCGAGACCGGCTGCGGCAAGTCCACGCTGATCCACCTGCTGGTGCGCTTCTACGACCCGCAGGCCGGGCGTATCCTGCTGGGCGGGCGCGACCTGCGGTCCTTTGCCGAGCGCGAGCTGCGGCGCGTGTTCGCGGTCATGCCCCAGCAGGTGCACCTGTTCAACGGCACGCTGCGCGACAACCTGCAGGTGGCGCGGCCCGGGGCCACGGAGCAGCAGATGGCCGAGGCCCTGGCGGTCGCCCGGCTTTCGGACTTCGTGGCGCGCCTGCCCCGCGGGCTGGACACCTGGATCGGGGAGTCCGGGCGGCTGCTGTCGGGCGGCGAGGCGCGCCGCCTGGCCGCGGCCCGGCTGGTGCTGCGCGACGGGCCGGTGTGGCTGCTGGACGAGCCCACCGAGGGGCTCGACCGCGTCACCGAGCAGGAGATGACCCGCGCCCTGCTGGCGCGCGCCGCCGGCCGCACCGTCATCTGGATCACCCACCGCCCCGCTTTGGGGACGTCCTTGAGTCATTCAATAACTTTGCCGTCGACCTGAAATCAAAAGCTTGAAAGCGCGCGGATTGTGACTTATACCTAAGGGGCGGATCGTTTGAATCCGCCGGGCCCGGTGCCCGACGGCATTTTGCCGGCGTCCGCGGCAAACGCGGAAATCGCTTCACTCAGGTTCCAGCAAGAGGATACGGCGTCGCATCCCGGCCGGGTTGGCGGGGCGGCCCACGATGGGAGACGGGTGCCATGTCGCTTCGCAATTCGGTTGGGGGAGTGTTTTTCTATCGCCTTCTGGACAGGGCGCTGCCCTGGTTGCAGCGGCACGTCAAGTCTCCCGACCAGCTGACCCTGCTGGGCGTGGCCATCGCGGCCACGGTGCCCTTCGGGTTCTATTTCAGCCCGTTGGCCGGCATGATCCTGATGGTGCTCTCGGGCCTGGCCGACGTGGCCGACGGGTCGCTGGCGCGCAGCTGCGGCACCCAGAGCGCCTACGGCGCCTTCTTCGACTCCACCCTGGACCGTTTCTCCGACTTTTTCTACCTGATGGGCTTCTGGGTGCTCTTCTGGCCGCGGGGCGAGGCCATCCCCGCCGGCATCCTGGTGAGCGCCGCCTTCCTGTTTACCGTGCTCATCAGCTACACCAAGGCCCGCGCCGAAGGGCTGGGCGGCACCTGCAACGTGGGGTTCATGGAGCGCGGCTTCCGCGTGCTGTACCTCATCGTGTGGGCTCTGCTGCTGGCCGTGGCGCCCGCCGCGCGCGGCGACGTGCTGTGGATCGGGCTGGTGCTCTTCTGCCTGCTCACGCTGGTCACAGTGGTGCAGCGCATCGTGCACGTGCGCGCCCAGCTGAAGCGCTAGCAAAGGGTCCCGCCCCGGCGCCGTGCGCGCCGCCTCAAAGGAGAGAAAAACATGCCGGTGCAGATCGAGAGTGTTCGGGTGTACAGCGACGAGCGGGGCATCGTCTTCGAGCCCCTGGAGGGAGAAAAGCTCGGCGGCCAGGGCAATGTGCACGTGGTGGTCAGCCGGCCGGGCGCGGTGCGCGGCAACCATGTGCACGCGCGCGGCACCGAGACGGTCGTCGTGGTGGGGCCGGCGCTGGTGCGCTACCGCGAGGAAGGGGCCGTGCGGGACGTGCGGATCCCGCCGGACGAGGCGCTGCGGTTCGTCTTTCCGCCCGGCGTGGCCCACGCCATCTGCGGCACCGGTGAGGGGCCCGCCCTGCTGGTGGCCTTCAACAGCCTGGCCCACGACCCGCAGCGGCCCGATACGCGGGCCGACATCCTCATCGCCGAAGGGCAATGAACGCCCGGGGCGGCGCTGCCGGCAGGCTTGCAAATCGACGGGGGGGTGGTGTAGGATCGGAGAGGCAGGGTGGAAAATGACAGCCAAGCATGACAGGTTTCGAGGTGTGATATGAGCGACACGTCCGGCAGCGGCGGTGATCCGTTGGCCATGCTGAACCTGTGGATGAAGACCAGCCAGAGCTTCTGGGAATCCTTTTCCAGGAGCGCGCAGGCCGAAAAAACGGAAGAAGAAAAGAAGCAGACCTCCGGGCGGGCGCATGCCCGCACGCCGTCGTGGGAGGCGGTGTTCAAGGCCTGGCAGGCCATGGCCGCGGTCATGAGCAAGCCCGAGACCATGGAGGCCCTGATGCGCGGCAGCGAAGTGCTGCCCGACGTCTTCCGGCAGGTGGTCGAGAGCGCCTGGAACAGCTTCTTCACCTTGCAGCAGATGTGGGTGGAAAAGAGCGCCAAGATCGGTAAGACCGCCGAGGCCTACAGTTTCGAGAACCTCGACGAGGACGTGTTCCGGCTGTGGAACGAGCTTTACGAGACGGAGTTCAGGAAGTACATGAAGATGCCCCAGGTGGGGTTGACGCGCTTTTACCAGGAGCGCGTCCAGGAGGCCACGGACAAGTTCGCCGTCTTCCAGAGCGCCATGGCCGAGTTCGTCAACACCCTCATGGCCCCCATGGAGAAGTCCGTCGCGGTCATACAGGAGCAGCTGGCCGCCATGGCCGAGGAGGACAAGCTCCCCGAGGACCCGCAGGAGTACTACCGCATGTGGGTCAAGATCCTCGAGGGGCACTACATGGTGCTTTTCAAGTCCGAGGAGTACACCGAGGTCCTCCACAAGACCCTCGACGCCACGTCGGAGTTTGTCCGCGCCCGCAAGGAGGTGCTGGGCGACATGCTGCAGTCCCTGCCGGTGGCATCCGAAAAAGACCTGGATGAGCTGGCACGGGAGATCTACGAGATCAAGAAGCGCCTGAAAGCCCTTGAGAAGATGGCGAAGAAATAGGATGAGGTAGTAAAATGGGTGCAGCCAGGATACCGGTCGATCTGATTCTCTCCAAGCTGGCCGAAGACGCCAAACAGGCGCAGGAGCGCGCCCGCAGGGCGTCGGACGTGCTGTTCGAGGAACTGGAAACGAGCATTGCCACCACGCCCTACGACGTGGTCTGGCGCGAGGACCGTGTCAGGCTCAAGCACTACCGGCCCGAGGGGGAGGTCCAGCTCAAGACGCCCCTGCTGGTGGTCTACGCGCTGATCAACCGTGAGACCATGCTCGACCTGCAGCCCGGCCGCAGCGTGGTGCAGCGCTTCCTGAACGACGGTGTCGACCTGTACATGATCGACTGGGGTTACCCCAGCCGCAAAGACCGCTTCCTGACCATCGACGACCACGTCAACGGGTACATCGACGGTGCCGTGGACTACATTCGCCGGGAGCACGGCATCGACAAGATCAACCTGATGGGCATCTGCATGGGCGGGGCCTTTTGCGTGATGTACTCGGCCCTGCACCCCGAGAAGGTGAAAAACCTGGTCACCACGGTGACGCCCACCAACTTCGACACCGACCAGGGGCTGCTGCACATCTGGATGAAGGAGCTGGACGTCGACCGCGTGATCGACACCTTCGGCAACATGCCCGGCGACATGATGAACTTCGGTTTCCTGCTGCTCAACCCCGCCCGGCTGATGATCGACAAGTACGTGGGTTTCGCACAGAACATGGACAACAAGGCCTTCGTGGAAAACTTCGTGCGTATGGAGAAGTGGATCTTCGACAGCCCCGACGTGCCCGGCGAGACCTTCCGTCAGTTCGTCAAGGACTGCTACCAGAAGAACCTGCTCATCCAGAGCAAGCTGGAGCTGGGCGGCCGGCGCGTCGACCTGCAGAAGATCACCATGCCGCTGCTCAATTTCTACGGCCTCTACGACCACCTGGTGCCGCCGGCGGCCTGCGAGCTGCTCACCAGCCGCGTGGGCAGCCTGGACACCGAGGACATCTGCCTCAAAACAGGCCACATCGGCATCTACGTCAGTTCGCGCTTCCAGGAGCAGTTCGCGCCCAAGATCGTGCAGTGGCTCAAAAAGCGCGACGGCGTGCAGAAGGGCGGGGGCCGGGCCGCAAAGCCGAAGGGCAGGGCCCGGAAGGCAAAGGCGCAAACGGGCAAAGGCACCAGGGCACAGCGCGGCAAGGGCGCCGGGTCCGGCGCCAAATCATCGCACTGAAGGGACAGACGGACGCCGGGACAGGCGCTCCGCAGGCGGCGACACACACGGACACAAGACGAGATACCACTGGCAATACCAACGAGGAGATAGGAGAATATGCCCAAGAGAGAGAGTTTTTTCATGACCTTCTGCAAGGTCAGCGAGGCTTTCGGAACCACCATGGACAAGGAGGAACTGCTGGACCTGGTGGTCAGCAGCGCCATCGACACTATGGGCGGCATGGCGGCCTGCCTTTTCATGGCCGATGTGGACAGGGACCTCTTTATCCCGGTGGCCCAGAAGGGACTCTCGGACCGGTACGTGCACGCCTCGCCGCTCAAGGCGCGACGCATCGTCAGCGGGCTGGTCAAGGAGGGCCACCTGGCCTTCGAGGACGCCACCGGGGATCCCCGCCTGGAGCACCGCGAGGCCAAGAAGGCCGAGGGCATCGCCTCCATCCTGACCGTGCCGGTGGTGGTCAAGAACGAGACCATCGGCATCCTGTCGCTGTACACCAGCAAGAAGCGCAAGTTCACCAAGGCCGAGATCGATTTTTTAAAGGCCCTGGCCAACCAGGGCGGCATCGCCATCCAGCAGGCCGACCTGATCGAGCGCATCCGCAACAACGCGCGGCTGTTCCTGGAACTGGCGGCCAGCATCAACTCGACCCTTGACATCAAGTCCGTGCTGGACAACATGACCACCCGCATGTGCGAGATATTGGGCTTCGACGGCGCCTCCATCCGGCTGCTGACCGAGGACGGCGAGTCCCTGGCGCTGGTGGCCAGCTGCGGGCTGAGCGACGAGTTCCTGGCCAAGGGGCCCACCTCGGGCCGCGAGAGCATCGCCCAGGCCCAGGCCGACAAGACCCTGGTGATCGAAGACGTGGCCAGGGACAAGCGCATCAAGCACAGGGACGAGACCCTGGCCGAGGGCGTGGCCAGCATGATCAGCGTGCCCCTGAAGTCCAGGGGCGAGATAATCGGGCTCATGCGCCTGTTCAGCGGCAAGAAAAGAGCCTTCGACGACGACCTGATCACCATGGTCGAGGCCCTGGCCCACAGCGGCGCCGTGGCCATCCAGAACGCCTCCATGCACCTGGCCCTGGAAAAGGACAAGGAGAGCCTGGAAAAGGACATCTGGAGCCACCGGCAGTGGTTTTAGGGACGCGGCGCCGCTGTGCCCGGCGGGCGACGGCGGCCGGCGCGGATTATTGATTTATTTGCGGGTTATTGAATTATTTAAGGACGTCCCCCATGGATCCGGTGGTGATCAAGAAATACGCCAATCGGCGGCTGTACGACACCGAGAGCAGCGCCTACGTGACGCTCAACCAGGTGGCCGACATGGTCCGCGCCGGTCGGCAGGTGAAGGTGGTGGATGCCAGGACGGACGAGGACGTGACGGCCTTCATCCTGGCGCAGATCATCATGGAGCAAGCGCGGGAGAAGAACATCCTCATGCCGGCGTCGCTGCTGCACCTGATCATCCGTTACGGCGACAACATCCTGGAGGAGTTTTTCGAAAAGTACCTGGAGCAGGTGCTCAAGAACTACCTCTCCTACAAGGACGCCGTGGACGACCAGTTCCGCAAGTGGCTGGACCTGGGGATAGACATCTCCCAGAAGACCCTGGAGAGCTTCGCGCCGTTTCAGGGCATTTTCGACGCCGCCCGCAAAGAGCGCGCAGACCGGGAAGGCGGGGGAAAGAAACAGTAGTGGCGCAGGGTGCCGTCCGCGGACGGCACGGGCGTACATCATCAGCCACAGGTCCGTCCGGGGCGGCACGGATGCTTTTCCGTGGGTGCCGGGGGGCCTGTGGTTTTTTTTGCCGTCAGCGCCGATGCGCGGTGGACGCCGACGGCCGGCCGGGGCCCCCGCCGCGGACCCCGCGCGCACTACCCGTCCGCGGTATCGACGTACTTTTTCACCAGGTCCTGCAGGCGTGTGTGTAGCTCCGCTGGCACGGGGTCGCTGTGCAGGTGGCGGCACAGCTTGACGGTACGCCGGAGGGTTTCCACGCAAACCTCGCAGGGCGCGCAGTCGGCGATGTGCGCACGGATGCGGCGGCAGGTGTCTTCGTCGAGTTCTCCGTCGATGAACTCGGACAGTCTCTCGAACAGGGCCAGGCACTCGGCGCTGCCCGGTTCAGGTCTGGGTGTCATGATCGAAGTACCTCTGCAGCTGTTGTCTCAGGTATAGCCGCGCGCGGTGGAGGCGGGTCTTGATATTGGCGGGCGTCAGGCCGAGGATCCGGGCCGTCTCGGCCGTGGAGAAGCCCTCGATGTCCCGCAGCAGCAGCACCACGCGGTAGTTTTCGGGCATCGCCAGGATGGCCTCCCGCAGGGTGCGGGACAGTTCCTGGTTGAGCACTTCGTCCAGGGGTTCCGATGCCCACGACGGCAGCTCGGCCGGGGGCGTGTCGCCCTCGACCGGGTGCAGGTCCTCCAGGGAGATCTCCCGGCGGGGGGCGAACTTGGATTTGCGGCGCTTCTTGATGCAGGCGCTGGCGGCGATGCGGTAGAGCCAGTTGCGGAAGCGGGTTTCGTAGCGGAAGCCCTTGAGGTAGCGGAACACGTTGAGGAAGGTGTCCTGCACCATGTCCTCGGCGTCCTGCACGTCGCCGCACATCTTGAGGCCGAAATTGTAAAGCCGGCCCTCGTAGCGGCGCACCAGCTCGCCGAACAGCTCCGGCCGGCCCCCGTTGATGGCACGGATCAGTTCGAAATCGGCGTCTTCCCTATTCGGCCTTGTCCGTTTCTGGGGCATCGTCTTTTTTGCCTGTCAACTGACAGGCTTCCGACATTCACGTCGATATGCCGAGCCTGGGCAGAATCCAGCGCTGCAGCACGAACCAGCCGACGATGATGAGGATGAATATGAGCGTATCGTTCATGGCATATCTTCCTTGTGTTGGGGGTATCCGGTAGTGGTTGCCGGGTGTCGGCCCCCGGGAACGCGGGCTCCTGCGGCTGCGCGCCGCTGCCCCCCGGGGGGGATTTGGCCGGTTGTTTTCGTCCCTTTGCAGGCGGTTTCCCGGAAGTCCACACCCGAATAATCCCGCACCTTTCCTGCATCCTACCACACTCCGGGAAAAAAGTCGCCACTTATCTATAGAACCGGCCGGCGCCGCCAGGTTACAGGCCGCCGTAAAATAATGGGGCGCCGGGTTGCAATTGCGTCCGGATTTGCCTACAAGGCCTGCATGCACGCGGCCCTCGAAAAGCTGGCGCTGGCCGATCCCGAGCTGGCCGACCGCATCCGCCTGGACCCGGTGCTGCGGCGCCTGTCGCCCGAGGCGCTGGACCTGCTGGTGGAAGAGAGCATCCAGGCGCTGGCCCAGGAACTGGGCCTGGGGCGCGCCCTGGGGGCCGGTTTCCTGCGCCTGGGAACCGCGGACGACGTCGAGCGGATGACGCACTACGCCGAACTGGTGCGGGGGTTCCTGGAGCAGGGGCCCACCCTGGCGCGCATCGCGGCCGAACGCCTGCCCCCGGTGCTCAAGACCGGCTCCGGGGAACTGCTGGCGCTGTTCCTGGAGGCGATGGCGGTGGCCGCCGGACAGGGCACGCACACCCTCAACGACTACCTCAAGCCGGTGGACCGCCTGCTGGACGCCGGCGACACCGATGCGGCGCGCGCCTACCTGCAGCTGCTGGTGGACGTGCTGCCCCAGTCCCTCAGCTACCACCAGAACCTGAACCTCTCGCAGGTGGTGCCGGCCACCTGCCTGGCCATGGCGCGGCGCAAGCGCGCCCGGCAGATCCGCGAGCTGTCGCGGGTGCTGGCCGCCGAGGTACGCTGGGGCGAGGCCTTCATCCGTGGGCTGGAAAAGGGCCTGCGGCTGCTGGAGCCCGAGGACCTGGCCCTGTTCGTCCGCACCGGGCTGGAGAAGTGCGCCGGGGCCGTGGACCGCGGCCGGCGCTACTTTGCGCTCTCCACCCAGACGGGGAAGGCGCTGTTCGACCGGTTGCTGACAGTGGTGTTCCTGTTTCAGATCGGCCGGCAGCTCAACCGCTACCTGGCGGCCCGCACCGGCGAGGCCATCACGGTGCGGCCCCTGTCGACCCTGCCGTCGGCCCTGCAGGGCGGGGGGCGGGGCGCCGTCAGTGACGCGCGTCACGTCTACCTGCCCGACGAGTTGCGCCTGGCCACCCGGGAAGAGAACCTGCGCCGCTACAAGGCCCTCGCAAGCCTGGAAGCCGCCTGCCACGAGTTCGGCACCTTCACCTTCGACCTGGAACGCGCCCTGGAGCGCTGCGGCGAGGCGGTCGACGGTGACGCGGGGGACGAGGAGGGCTCCGAACTGGCGCGCTTCCTGCGGCGCTTCGACGACGCGCGCCTGGCGGCCGACCTGTTCACGATCTTCGAGCACGGGCGCCTGCGCCGGTGCCTGGCGGAGGCCTACCCCGGGCTGATCGAAAAGACCTTCCCCCTGTTTCAGCGGGCCGCACGCCGTGACGCGCGGGGCGGCAAAGCCGCGGATCCCCTGGACTGGCTCTACCGGCGCCTGGCCCTGGGCATGCAGGAGCCCCTGCCGCGACAGTGGGACCGGCGGACGGCGGACGCCCTGCGACGCGTGGCGGCCGATTTTGACGCACACGTGACGCAGCATGACCCGGTGGAGGCCTCGGCCGAACAGGTCCACCGGGCGTATCCGCTGGTGGCCGCCGTGTACGCCGGCGGCGAGACCCGCCGGCCCCTGGAAATGCCCCTGGGACGGCGCCTGGCGCCCGAGCTGGTGGGGGCCGTGGACGGGGTCTGGGAGCGGCGCGCGGCCGCGCTGCAGCGGCGGCTGGCGAAGAAAGACCTCCCCGTCTACCGCGCCGACCTGCGCCGGGCCCTGGCCCGGGCCAACGGCGTGCTCACGCCCGAGGAGCTGGCGGAGCTCATCCGGCGCCGCCGGCCCGACGCCGAACCGGACCGGGTGGTGCTGATGCGACTGCTCGACGACGCGGGCGTGGCCGCCCGCGTGCCCGAGGTGCAGGGGCGGATTTCCTGGTACCCGGAGTGGGACGTGCGCTCCGGGGACTACCTGCTGCATCACGCCCGTGTCGCCGAACACGAGGCCGGCGGCGGCGATCCCGCCTTCTACGAGGACGTGCTGACCCGCCACGCCGGCCTGCTGGGCCACCTGCGGCGCAGCTTCGAGCTGCTGCGCCCCGAAGGCCTCCGGCTGCTGCGGCGCTGGCGCGAGGGCGACGACTTCGACTATCGCGCCCTGCTGGAGTACGCCGTGGACCGCCGCATGGGCGTCATGCCCTCGCGGCGCATCTACATCAAACGGATCAAGCGGCAGCGCGACGTGGCCGTGCTGCTGCTGGTGGACCTGTCGCGCTCCACGGCCAATGCGCTGCCCGACGGCCACGCCAGCGTGCTGGACGTGGAGAAGGAGGCCCTGGTGCTCTTCTGCGAGGCGCTGCAGAAGTCCGGCGACCGCTTCGCGGTGGTGACTTTCTGCAGCATGACGCGCTTTGCGGTGGAGTATATGCGCGTCAAGGATTTCGACGCCCCGGTCGACACCGGCGTCATGGGCCGCATCGCGGCGCTGGAGGCCCGCGGCCGCACCCGCATGGGGGCCGCCGTGCGCCACGCCACCGAGCGGCTGGGCGCGGTGGCCGCAAGGGTGCGCCTGCTGGTGGTGCTCAGCGACGGCTTTCCCAACGACAGCGACTACAAGGGCGACTACGCCATCGCCGACACCGCCCGGGCCGTGTCCGAGGCCCGCCTGGCGGGCATCCACGTGCACGGCATCACGGTCAACCTCTCGGACGCCGCGCGCCTGGACGAGATATACGGCCGCGGCCGGCACAGCCTGATCTCGGACGTGCGCGAGCTGCCGCGCAAGCTGCCCGGCATCTACCGGCACCTGACGCGCTGACCCCCCTATTTTCGGCGTTGCCAAGAAGGGCCGGTTCGGGTAAACTGTCTCACTCACGGGATCCTTTTCCAATTACGAAACCAATCGGTGGGGGAAGACATGAAAAGCATTGCGGGCAATGCCCGGCCGCTGCTCATCGGCAGCCTGCCGGTGGAGGACCACGACGAGGCCCTGGAACTGGTGCTGCGCTACACGCCCGAGATTCCCAGCTGGGCCCAGCTGCCGCGCCACGGCATCGAGAAAATGATCCCGCAGTTCATGCCCGGCATGCCCGGGGGCGTGCTGACCGCGGACAAGGCGTACGTGGACACGTCGGCCGGCGATTTCGAGGAAGCGCTGCTGGACTTCTACCAGGAGTACGTGGACGTGTCCGAGGGCGGCACCGACGCGGACGCCTCGCGCTTTCGGCTGACGCCCGAGACGGCGCCCGGCTTTTTCACCCTGGCGGCCTGGCTGGAACGGGCCGAGACGCCGCCCGCGGTGGTCAAGGGCCAGGTGACCGGGCCGATCACCTTCTGCACCGGGCTCAAGGACCAGGACGGGCGCGCCATCCTGTTCGATGACCAGCTGAGAGACGCGGCCGTCAAGCTGCTGGCGCTGAAGGCCGCCTGGCAGGTGCGCAAACTGGCCGCCGACGGGCGCACGGTGATCGTCTTCATCGACGAGCCGGCCCTGGCCGGGTTCGGCTCCTCGGAGCTGATCAGCGTGTCGCGCGAGGACGTGCGCGCCTGCCTGGACGAGGTCATCGAGGCCGTCCACAGCGAGGGCGGCCTGGCCGGCATCCACGTGTGCGCCAACACGGACTGGTCGCTGATCCTGGAGTCGGCGCTGGACGTGGTCAACTTCGACGCCTACGCTTACTTCGACCGCTTCGTCCTCTACGACCGGCCGCTGCGGGCCTACCTGGACAGCGGCCGCCTGCTGGCCTGGGGGCTGGTGCCCACGCTCAACGCCGAGGACATCGCGCGCGAGGACGCCGATTCGCTCAAGGCCCAGTGGGACCGGCAGGTGGCGCGCCTGGCGGAGCTGGGGATCTCCGGGGAGACGGTGGTGACCCGCTCGCTGATCACGCCCAGCTGCGGCATGGGGGCGCTGTCGCGGGAGCAGGCGCTGAAGGTGCTGGAGACGACACGGACGTTGGCGGACCGCATCGGAAGCTAGTCGCGGACCGGACCGGACGCAGGTGCGTCATGGCCGGAGGCCTTTTGCGGGAAAAGGTGCCGAAACGGCGGGAAATTCGGATGGCGGTGTTCCGGTGTCCGTCGCGGGGGGAGGTGCCGGGCGGGCCGCAGCGGACGCGCTGGGGGGTCGCCTCCATGGGCCCTCGCCCCCTGCGCCTTGTGTTGACGGACTGCGGAGCGCTTACTTCTTTTTATTTTTGGAGGAACTGTAGCCGTCGGCGTACCAGCCGCCGCCCTTGAGGGTGAAGGTGCAGGCCGACAGGATCTTGGTGGCTTTTTTGCCGCAGTGGGGGCATGTAATCTGGCGGGTGCCCATCTTGACCATTTTTTCGGTGATTCTGCCGTTGGGGCACTGGAATTCGTAGACCGGCATGAAGAACCTCCTTGTCTGCCAAACTCCCCGGCGCGCTGCCGCTCGGCCGGGGGTATTTTTTTGCCGCGCCTAATCTAATAAATTCTGGGCGGATGTCAAGGGCGATGTGCGGCGTCCGCGGTTTCCGGCCCGCGGCCGGCGCCCCGCCCTGGGGACGCCCCTGTTGTTTTTTTCGCGCAACATGTTGAAAACTTTAGAAACGAATCGTTCCGGCAACGGAACACGAACAACCGACCCCGGACCAGCGACGACGGCCTATGCACGCACCTGAGCTGAAAGAGACCCGTAAAATCATCGTCCGCGGCGCGCGGCAGCACAACCTCAAGAACATCGACGTCGAACTGCCCCGCAATCGCCTGGTGGTCATCACCGGTGTGTCCGGGTCGGGCAAGACCACGCTGGCCTTCGACACCCTCTACGCCGAGGGCCAGCGGCGCTACGTGGAGTCGCTGTCCACCTACGCCCGGCAGTTCCTGGAGCGCATGGAGAAGCCCGACGTGGACCTCATCGAGGGGCTGTCGCCGGCGATCGCCATCGAGCAGAAGACCGCCAGCCACAACCCGCGCTCCACGGTGGGCACGGTCACCGAGATCTACGATTACCTGCGGCTGCTCTATGCCCGGGTGGGCGTCCCGCACTGCCACAAGTGCGGGCGGCCCATCACCTCGCGCAGCGTGGACCAGATGGTGGACGAGGTGCTGGTCCTGCCCGAGGGCAGTCGGGTGGTCATCCTGGCGCCGCTGGTGACCGACAAGCGCGGCAGCCACGCCGATCTCATCGCCCGGCTGCGGCGCGAGGGCTTCGCCCGCGTGGTCATCGACGGGTGCATGCAGGAGATCGAGAGCGTCAAGCCCCTGGCCAAGTCCCGCCGGCACAGCATCGACGTGGTGGTCGACCGGCTGGTGATCAAGGACGGTGTCAAGAACCGCCTGGCCGACTCGCTGGAGCTGGCCCTGGCCCAGTCCGAGGGGCTGGTGCGCGTCGACGTGCAGGGCGAGGAGGGCGTGCGCACCTTCAGCGAGCGCGCCGCCTGCATCCGCTGCGGCGTCAGCTACCCAGAGTTCACGCCGGCCAGCTTCTCCTTCAACTCTCCCCAGGGGGCCTGCGAGACCTGCGGCGGACTGGGGGCCCTGACCGAGCTGGACCCCGACCTGATCGTGCCCAACCCCGGGCTGTCACTGCGCGAGGGGGCCGTGGCGCCCTGGGCCAACCGCTACTCGGTGCCCTTCGCCGAGTTTCTCGACGCGCTCACGCGGCACTACAAGGTGGATATCTACACGCCCTTCAAGGACCTGCCGCAGCGCTTCCGGGAGGTGCTGCTCTACGGCTCGGGCGACGAGGAGATCACCTTCTACATGGAGCGCGGCGACGGGCGCAAGTTCTACAAGAAGCCCTTCGAGGGGGTGATTCCCAACCTCAGGCGGCGCTACCGGGAGACCGACTCGGCGGCGGTGCGCGAGGAGATCAAGCGCTTCATGAAGTACCAGCCCTGCCCGGACTGCGGCGGCACGCGCCTGAACCCCGCCAGCCGGGCGGTGCGCGTGGGCGGACGGGCCATCTGCGAGGTGACGGCGCTGACCGTCTCGCGGGCGCGCTCCTTTTTTGACGAGCTGGAGCTGAGCCCGCGCCAGGCGCGCATCGCCGGTCCGATCTTGAAGGAGATCGCCGAACGCCTGGGGTTCCTGGAAAGCGTGGGGCTGCCCTACCTGACACTGGACCGCTCGGCCCAGACGCTGTCCGGCGGCGAGAGCCAGCGCATCCGGCTGGCCACCCAGATCGGCTCGCGGCTCAGCGGTGTGCTCTACGTGCTGGACGAGCCCAGCATCGGCCTGCACCAGCGCGACAACCGGCGCCTGCTGGACACGCTCATGCAGATGCGCGACATCGGCAACACGGTACTGGTGGTGGAGCACGACGAGGAGACCATCCGCTCCGCCGACCACGTGGTGGACCTGGGGCCGGCGGCCGGGGTGCACGGCGGCGAGGTGATCTTCTCGGGGCCGCCGGAGCAGCTGGAGCAGGCCCCGGACTCGCTCACCGGGCAGTACTTGAGTGGCAGGAAGCGCATCGAGGTGCCGGCCGAGCGGCGGCGCGGGTCGGGCAAAGAACTGGTCATCGAGGGCGCCTGCGCCAACAACCTCAAGGACCTGGAAGCGGCCTTTCCGCTGGGCTGCCTGATCTGTGTGACCGGGGTGTCCGGGTCGGGAAAATCCACCCTGGTCATCGAGACCCTCTACCGTGTGCTGGCCCAGCGCCTGTACGCGGCGCGTATCCCGGCCGGGGCCCACCGCGCCGTGCGCGGCCTGGAATACGTGGACAAGGTGGTCAACATCGACCAGTCGCCCATCGGGCGCACGCCGCGCTCCAACCCGGGCACCTACACGGGCCTGTTCGGCTTCATCCGCGAGCTGTTTTCGCGCACGCCCCAGGCGCGCGCGCGGGGGTTCGGGGCCGGGCGCTTCTCCTTCAACGTCAAGGGCGGGCGCTGCGAGGCCTGCGGCGGCGACGGCACCCAGAAGATCGAGATGCACTTTCTGCCCGACGTCTACGTGCGCTGCGACGTGTGCAACGGGCGGCGCTACAACCGCGAGACGCTGGAGATCCGCTACAAGGGCAGGAACATCGCCGAGGTGCTGGACATGACCGTCAACCAGGCGCTTGCGTTTTTCAAAAACGTGCCCAATATACGCTCGAAGCTGCAGACCCTGGTGGACGTCGGGCTGGGCTACATCGGCATCGGCCAGGCGGCCACCACTTTGTCGGGGGGCGAGGCCCAGCGCATCAAGCTGTCGCGGGAGCTGAGCAAGCGCGGCAGCGAAAAAACGGTTTACATCCTGGACGAACCCACCACGGGGCTGCACATCGACGACATCCGCAAGCTCCTGGAGGTTCTCAACCGCCTGGTGGACGCCGGCAGCACGGTGGTGATCATTGAGCACAACATGGACGTCATCAAGACGGCCGACTACCTCATCGACCTGGGACCCGAGGGGGGCGACGAGGGCGGCCGCATCGTGGCCCGTGGAACCCCCGAGGAGGTGGCCGAGGTGGACGCGTCTTACACGGGTCGGTATCTGAAGAAAATACTGCAAGGCTGAAAGACGAGGAGGTCCGTCATGGAAAAAGTCGCCCTGGTGGTGTTCAACGGGGATCCCATGTGCTTCATTCACGTGCTGCTCAACGCGCTGGACATGCACGAAAAACAGGTCGAGGCGCGCATCGTCATCGAGGGCGCCGCCACGCAGCTGCTGCCCGAACTGGAAAAGGAGGAGCATTTCCTGCACGGGTTGTGGGAGAAGGTCAAGGCCGCCGGCCTGGTGGAGGGCGTGTGCAAGGCCTGCGCCAACAAGATGGGCACCCTGGCCAAGGCCAAGGAACTGGGCTTTGCGCTGCTCGACGAGATGTCCGGCCACCCCAGCCTGTCGCGTTTCCGCAGTGAAGGCTACGAGGTCATCACCTTTTAAAGGCGGGGGTGAATCGAAAACGGGCCGCCGGTCCCACGGGGCCGGCCGCGGCGGGGAATAGCGGCGCGCCATGCCGCCGGCTGCCCGCCCCTCTCGTATATACGGACGGACCCGGACAACGCCGGGACCAGGACATCTGTTTGTCAACGGCCGCCGACGACCGCCCTGTACCGGGTTTTGGGGCTTGATGCCGAAGCAGGGCGTGTATTTGAACCGCTGTTGCGTTACCCGGTTTCACGCCATGACGAAAGTGCATCTCAAAACCCTGCCGGCCGCTGCCGTGCTCGTTCTCATACGGGGCTACCAGCTGCTGATCTCGCCGCTGACCGGGCCTCACTGCCGGCACATTCCCACCTGTTCGCAGTACGCCGCCGAGGCCGTGGCGCGTTTCGGTGCCCTCAAGGGGGGGTGGCTGGCGGCAAAGCGGGTGCTGCGCTGCCACCCCTGGGGCACCAGCGGGTACGACCCGGTGCCGGAACGCGAAGATCCCCCGGATTTCCGGAAAAGCTGAAAAAAATTTCCCAATTCCCTTCCATTTCCTTCCCATCGCCTCTGCCGGATTATTTTTCCGTTTTTTGTAACCAGCCGAATATATAGCAAAACAATATTTTTCTCGATACTTGGCATGCTTCCTGCTCTACTTCTCGACGGAATATGGGTCGCGGTTCTGAAAACCCGGAAAAAAGGAGGAGGTCATGCGTACGCTGTCCCAGGCCGAACATCGTTACTTGAGTATGCGGGAAGTTCTGCTCATCCGGCAACTCCGGCAACGGGGGCTTCGGGGCGGCCGCATACCCGGGTTTTTCTGGAGCCTGAAGAGCTGCCTGCGGGACAATCCCGGGGCCTCCTTGGGCCAGCTCAACCGCCGACTGGAAAAACTGGGATGGGGAGACGCGCCGCTGGACGCCCGCACACTGCAGTTGGCCCGCTCGGCCGTCACGTCCCTGCAGGAGGTAAGCTCATGAGTCGGGAGGATATGAACGAGGGATTGCCGATCATCATCGAGGCCAGCCTGCGCTGTTTTCTGCAGCGCATGGAGAATGCGCCGGGCGCCGAGCGCAAGGAACAGTGGCTGGAGCGGTTCATGCGGCAGGAAGTGCGGCCGTACAGCGTGGGACAGCTCCTGGAGCGTTTCGCCACGCCGGAAAAGGCCGTGCTGCGGTTCCTGGATTTCGTGGAAACCGAGGGACTGGCGTGGGCGTGATTGCCCCGGCAGGGAGATAAATTGACCACTTTTAGCCGATTCGGCGGCAAAAGTAGGAAAAAAATTGTTAAATTATGGTAAATTTTTTGCCCAGGAGGAGTGCCCGAGTTCGACAGTAAACATTTAACACGTTGAAATAACATATTAAAAATTTTTCGCCAGGTTGGCCTCTTTTTTGCTGTTACCTTCAGCAGGAGCGCAAAACGATGTTGACAAAATCTTTCCAGGCACTTAAAAAGTGCCCGCCTGTTTCTCTCAATGGTGCAAAGGCACTGGAAAGCAGTCCGACTGCCATGCTGCTAAACGAAGAGATTCGAGAGGGCGTCGTCATCATCCGCCTCTCCGGCTACCTGGTCGCGAGCAACCCCTCCGCTTTGCGTGAACTCATCGAGTTCGGCCGCCGCCGCCGCGCCAAGCGCCTGATCATCGACCTGCGAAACGTTCGTTTCATCGACAGCCGGGGGCTGACTACCATTTACGCCGTCGTCACCACCTGCCGTTCGCTGGGCGGCGACGCCAAGCTGACAGGCATGCAGCATCACATCCGCGAGCCCTTCTACCACTTGCGCCTGGACAAGCAGATCGACCACTTCGCCTCGCCCGAGGAGGCGCTGCAGAGTTTCACGGCGTAATCCCTTTTTTCCTTTTTCTCCACAGCTGGTTGCCGCCGCTAAAAGCCCGGCTTCGCGCCGCGCCCCGGCGCCCGCCGCTCGGCGCGCATCGGCAGCGGGGCATCCCGGCCGTTGCCGGGTGCCGGGCGGCGGGTTATTTAGTTATTTAAGGACGTCCCTAGAACCTAGAACGGATTTGAGGGCCGAACCGAGCTGTTCGATGGTGTAGGGCTTTTTCAGGTAGGTGCCGGCGCCCAGCTGCTGGGCTTTGCGCACGGCCTCGGTCTCGGTGAAGCCCGAGGCGATGACGCACGGCAGGCCCGGGCGCCGGGCGATCAGGCGGCGGTAGGTCTCCAGGCCGTCCATCTGCGGCATGACCATGTCCAGCAGCACGGCGTCGACTTCCTCGCGGGCCATGATCTCCAGGGCCCGGGCGCCGCCGTCGGCCACCAGGGCTGTGTAGCCCAGGCGGTCCAGGATGGCCGCGGCGATGGTGCGCTGGCTTTCCTCGTCGTCGACCACCAGGATGCGCTCGCCGTTTCCCATGCACACCACCGGGGAAGTGTCCTCGGCGGCGACGGCCTTTTCCTCGCGCGTCAGCGGAAAATACAGGTCGAAGGTGGTGCCGGCGGGGGTGCTGTCGACGTCGATGTAGCCGTGGTGATCCTGCACCGTGTTCCAGACCACGGTCAGGCCCAGGCCGGTGCCGCTGCGCCCCATGACCTTGCGCGTGTAGAAAGGTTCGAAGATGCGCTCCAGGTCGTCCGGGGTGATGCCCGGACCGTCGTCGCTCACCGAGAGCACGGCGTACTCGCCCTTTTCGACGCGTTCGTAGCCCTCCAGCGGGCGCTCCAGGCAGCGGTTTTCGGTGGCGATGGTGACCCTCCCCTCTCCGTGCAGCGCTTCCGCGGCGTTGATGACCAGGTTCATGAGGCTCTTGCGGACGTGGATGACCGAGCAGCGCACGTTCATCTGATCGGCGGCCAGGCGCGTGTCGAAGACCACGCCCGGATAGCGGTTTGCCAGCACCTCGTACTCCGGCGAGCGCAGGAAATCTTCGACGATGTCGTTGAAGCAGGCCACTTCAGGCCTGCTCGCCACGCCCCGCGAGATGGTCAGCAGGTCCTGCACCACGGCCGCCGCGCGCCGCCCGGCGTCCAGGATGGTTTCCAGGGGTTTTCGCAGGCGGTGGTCCGGCCGCAGGTCCATGAGGATAAACTCCGGGTAGGTCAGGATCCCCGACAGGATGTTGTTCAGGTCGTGGGCCACACCGCCGGCCAGCAGGCCGAGGGCCTCCATCTTGCGCGAGCGGTTGAGCTTTTCGCGCAGCTCGGCCTTTTCGCGCTCGGCGCGGAACAGCTCGGTGCGGTCGATGCAGAAAACCAGCCGGGCCGGCTGGCCCTGGAAAATGGTGGGCGTGGAGATGGCCTCCACATCGACCTGCCGGCCGCTGGGGAGGTGGACCTTGTAATTGGCGTGGAACTGTTTCTGCGGATTGTAGCGGGTATTTTCCACCATGGAGGCCAGGAACTGCCGCTGATCAGGGCTGATGAAGTCTTCAAGGCGCCGGCCGGTGGTCCTCCCGTTCTCTTCAGAGATACCCAGGATCTGCCGGGTGACGCGGTTGAAGTATTTCATCTCGCCGTTGCGGTGCACGATGATGGGCACGGGGCACAGTTCCACCAGGCCGCGGTAGCGCTCTTCGCTTTCTTCCAGCGATTTGCGCACGGCGCGCAACCTGGCGATGTGCTTTTCGAGCTGGTCCACTTCGCGCAGCCGCCGACGCCCGTTTTTCTCGGCGATTTTACGGTAGTAGTCCGCCTGTGCCCTGGCAAGACGCAGTTGTTCGCGCAGCCGCCGGTTTTCCCTGGCAAGTTCGCTATGTTCCGTCCCCATCGGTATCACTCTCCGGTAAAACAGATCAGCACCCCGGACCAGTCCAGGCCGCGGCTGCAACTGCCGAAAGGGGCCACTTCCACCCCCGTGAAGAAACCGAACAACGGGCAGCTGTGGTGGTTGAAGACCCGCTGGATCTCGGCGGCTTCCTCCTGCAGCATCCCGGCGTACCCGGCGGTGCGGCCCGCGCAGTCGATGTACACGCCGAGCAGCGGGCGTCTTCCCCGCCGCTCGATGTCCCTCATCAGGTCTTCGGCGTTGCGGCGCGCAGAGGCGATCATTTTCTGCGAATCGCGCAGCATGAAAAGGAATTCGTCACCGCTGTTCAGGTCCGGTTCAAAAAGGCCGATGGCATCACCCGGCAGCACGCCGGTGATCAGCCGTATGACGAAGCTTTTCTCGTCCGTCGGGCCGTATTTTTTGGACTGGTTGACGCCGATGGCCAGCAGGCTCACGGGACTTTGGGTTCGCCAGTGGCGGCCGCCGTACAGGGCGTCGATGACGGTGGCCGCGGGCTTTGCGTCGATTTCATGGATCACCTCTCCGCGCATGCGGGTAATCCTGTGGTACACTCCGTCCAACGGTGTGCAGCCGTGCGTAATGCGGAAAAACGGCGTTTCGGGGCCCCTGAAAAGCACGCCTACGGCGTATTGCCGTTCGATGCCCCGGCCGGTGAACTGTACCGTGGGCCCGAAGTGATGGTCGGCCAGCAGCCCGGCGCCGAAGACGGGAACGGCTGAACCGACGACGTCGCTGATGCCCTTCAGCAGGGGGGCCGAGGCGTTGAGCACGGGAGGGAGACGGTTGGCCGCGGGTTTCCGGATGGAATCCCAGAAGACGAACAACAGCTGCTCGTCACCTGCGGGGACCAGCCGTCGGGCCAGTTCGCGTCCGGCCGCGGTTTCGTCGTGGTCCAGTCCGCCGACGGCGGCGATTCGGAAGCGCGGGGTCTGCTCCTCGATGAACAATGCGCCCGCGCAGCACTTTTCGTACGTCAAGTGGGTGTTGGTGATGATGCCGATGGCGGAACCGCCCACGATGGGAACCGTATCGCCCACCACGGAACGCAGGCCGCGGACAAAGGCGGGAGCGTCCGTGGCTGCACTGCAGAAAGCAAAAACCGTGGTCGGCGCGGTGACGTGTCCGCGATCCATGATTTCGCGGGCAATACCGCTGCCGGCGGCATGGCTGTCGGGCACGCTGCAGCAGGCAGTGTCGATTTTCATGACGCTTCTCCTATAGCGTCATGAAGGGGGACCTGTCAAATAAAACCGGTGCCTTGCATGCCGAAAACCACTGCCTCAAAAGCCGTTGTAGCGAACCGCTTCGGCGGTGTTGATCGGGAGGCCGATCGTTGCTTGCGAAGGTCGATGGAGGTATGATATAAACTTTCTTTTAAGATTTTGACTGCCCATACACGGGCGCAAACCGGGAAATCCAACCACAGGGCGGCCCGCGTCTCTCGCGGGATCAAGCGGGCCGGAAAACGGGAAGATCCATGCCCCCACTGGTGCTCTACAACACGCTGACCCGCAACCGGGAAACCTTCGAGCCTCTCTTCGACGACTACGTGGGGCTCTACACCTGCGGGCCGACGGTCTACAACTACGCCCACATCGGCAACCTGCGAACCTATATCTTCGAGGACGTCCTCAAGCGCGTGTTGCGCTACAACGACTACCGGGTGCGCCATGTCATGAACATCACCGACGTGGGCCACCTGACCGGCGACCGCGACATGGGCGAGGACAAGATGGAGAGCGGCGCGGCGCGGGAGGGAAAGACCGCCTGGGAGATCGCGGCTTTCTACACCGAGGCTTTCCGGCAGGACATCCGGCGCCTGAACATCATCGAACCCGACGTCTGGTGCCGGGCCACCGAGACCATCGACGAGCAGATCGCGCTCATCCGGCGCCTGGAAGAGCGCGGCTTCACCTACCGCACCAGCGACGGGATCTACTTCGACACCTCGCTCTTCCCGGGCTACACCAAGCTGAGCCACCAGAACCTCGAGGCCCTGCAGGAGGGCGCGCGGGTGGAGAAGAATCCCGAGAAGAAAAACCCCACGGATTTCGCGCTGTGGAAATTCTCGCCGCCGGGCGTCAAGCGCCAGATGGAGTGGGACTCGCCGTGGGGCGTGGGGTTTCCGGGCTGGCACATCGAGTGTTCGGCCACGAGCATGAAGTACCTGGGCGACCACCTGGACATCCACTGCGGCGGCACCGACCACATCGACGTGCACCACACCAACGAGATCGCCCAGTCCGAGGCGGCCACGGGCAAACCCTTTTTCAAATACTGGATGCACGGCGCCTTCCTGATCGTGCGCGGCGGCAAGAAGATGGCCAAGAGCGAGGGCAACTTCCTGACGCTGGAGAACACCTTCGTCAAGCAGGGACTCTCGCCGCTGGTGTACCGTTTCGCCACCTTCCAGACCCACTACCGCAAGCCCATGGAGTACAGTCCGGACGGAATCCAGGCGGCGCGAAACGGCCTGGAGCACCTGTACAACCAGGTGCGCCCGCTGCTGGAGGAGGGCGGCGACGGGGCGGCCGAAGCGCACCCGGAGTTCAGGGAAAAGTTCCTGGCGGCCGTCAACAACGACCTGAACATGCCGGTGGCCATGGCGGTGGTGCAGGAGACCCTCAAGGCGCGCCTGGAACCGGCCGTCAAGCGCGCCACGGTGCTGGACTTCGACCGCGTGCTGGGCCTGGACCTGGAGCGGGCGGCCCGCGAGGAGGCTCTGCCGCCCGAGATCCAGGAACTGGTCGAGCGGCGCAAGGCGGCGCGGGCGGCCAAGGACTGGGCGCTGTCGGACCGGCTGCGCGACGAGATCCAGCAGCACGGCTACCTGGTCCAGGACCGCAGGGACGGCATGAAGGTTATCAGGCGCCAGGGACGTTAGGGGCCAGGCACAAAGGGTTAAGGGCAAGGCACAGAGGGGCAAAGGCACAAAGGCACAAAGGGTTGGTGTGGTGGCTGGAGTTCCTGTGCAGGCGATGGGGACGTTCTTGGGCGCCAGGGAGTCCTTGAATAATTCAATAACGTGTCGCCGTGCCAAGGCTGATTAAGGGCCAGGAACTATGGACGTTCTTGAATAATTCAATAACTTGTCGTTGCTCCAGGGCTACAGGCAGGGCACGGGGGGCAAAGGCTAAGGGGAAGGCGCAGAGGACACAGGCACCACGTGGAGGATAACCATCAACCGGTACTGCAAGGAAAAGGGAGGTAGCGTATGCGTTTGATTCTGTTGGGAGGTCCGGGAGCCGGCAAGGGAACGCAAGCCAACTTCATCAAGGAGCGGTACAACATCCCCCAGATTTCCACCGGCGACATGCTGCGCGCGGCCGTCAAGGCGGGGACCGAGCTGGGCAAGAAGGCCAAGACCTACATGGACTCCGGCGGCCTGGTGCCCGACGACGTGATCATCGGGCTGGTCAAGGAGCGCATCAAGGAGCCGGACTGCGAGAAGGGTTTTCTGTTCGATGGTTTTCCCCGCACCATCCCCCAGGCCGACGCCATGAAGGAGGCCGGGGTGCCCATCGACGCGGTGGTGGACATCGACGTGCCCGACGAGGAGATCATCAAGCGCATGAGCGGACGCCGCGTGCACCTGGCCAGCGGGCGCACCTACCACGTCGTTTTCAATCCGCCCAAGGAGGAGGGCAAGGACGACGTCACCGGCGAGCCGCTGATTCAGCGCGACGACGACAAGGAAGAGACCGTGCGCAAGCGCCTGGAGGTCTACCACTCCCAGACCGAGCCGTTGGTGGAGTACTACAAGAAGTGGGAGGCCTCCGGCGATCCCGACGCCCCCAAGTACATCCGCATCGAGGGCGTGGGCAAGGTGGAGGAGATCCGCGACGCGATTTTCAGGGAGCTGGATGCGCTGGGGAAATAGCCGGTTCCCGGTGATCCGACGCCCGACGTGCAAGAGGTAGGAAAAGCGGCGCCTCCAGAGAGCCGAATGAGGGGCGGGCCGTGGTTCGTCGCCATGCCGACGAGCCACGGGCCACCGGCGTCCGGTCCTGTCTAGAAGTTCAGGACGGGAATGGCCCGGGGGCGGACGCCCGGCGTGATAGGAAAGAGGCGGAAACGGCTCGGATCACTCATTTCCTCCAACTGCACCTTGTTGAGTTTTCGCGAAAGCGGCGTGTAGTAGAAAGCCAGTTTCATCTCACCGGTGGCCGTGTACTCCTTGAGCTTTACGCGGATTTTGCCACGTTTCCACTTGTAGATTTTCTGGGGGTTTTTGAGGGTCATGGTGGTCTCGGGATCCCCCAGCTGGGACTTCAGGGCCCGCCGCACATCGGCGAAAACCTCCGGCGAGGCGATGGCCAGGAACACGGCGAAAAGTCGGTCCTGGTAGAATCCGAACACCGCGCGGCTGGCCTCGACGCCGGCAAGGGTGTACACGCCCTCGGTGTCCACGTACAGGTTGACGTCGCCCTTGGAAAGAATCTGTTTGAAGCGGCTCAGGTTCATCACCGGGTCGCCCCATTTCATGCCGGCGATGCCCTGCTGAAGGTCGCCGGCCGTGACCGCCGAAGCCCACAGGAGCAGCGTGGCACAGATGACGGCGTAAACGGTTTTCATGGTATTTCCCCTCTCTTTCCAGGAATCGGTTGGTGGTGACGGGTGTTGCGCCCCGCACGCTGTTGAGGTTGAGCGGCGAACGGCGCGCGGTTACTGTAGCCGCCGGACCGGCCTGCGTCAAGCAAAACCGCTTTGGCCTTGACATCCCGACGAGCGGGGAGTAGCGTCAGACAGGTCCCGGAGGCGGCGACCGCCGCTTTTTTCCTTTTTCATCCCGCCAGGAGTGACCATGAAGCATCCCCAGCGTTACGGAAAGGTCTACTTTTTCGGCACCTGCCTGATCGACGCCCTCTTTCCACAGGCCGGCCTGGCCGCCATCCGCCTGCTGCGGCGCCACGGGCTGCGGGTCGTCTTCCCGCCGGGCCAGAGCTGCTGCGGGCAGCCGGCCTACAACTCGGGCTTTTTCGACGAAGCCCGCGCGGTGGCCTTGCGGCAGGTGCGCTGTTTTCCCGAAGACTACCCCGTCATCGTGCCCTCGGGCTCCTGCGCCGGCATGATGAAGTACCACTACCCGGAACTCTTCGCCGGCCACCCGGAACTGGAAACCGTGCGGCGTTTTTCGGCGCGCGTGTTCGAGTTCTCCCGGTTCCTGGCGGACCTGCCGGGCCTGCGGCTCGAAGACCGCGGGGCCCCACTGAAGGCCACCTGGCACTCCTCGTGCCATGCCCTGCGGGAGATGAAAGTCATCGGGCACGCCAAGTCGCTGGTCCGGCGACTGGCCAACGTGGAGCTGGTGGAACTGCAGCGCGAGTCTGAGTGCTGCGGCTTCGGCGGTACTTTCGCCGTCAAGCAGCCGCAGATCTCTGCGGCCATGGTGACCGACAAGGTCGACGACATCCTGGACACCGGCGCCGCGGTGGTGCTCGGCATCGACTGCGGCTGCCTGATGAACATCGCGGGCGCCATGGAAAAGCGCCGCCTGCCGGTGTCCTGCATGCACCTGGCGCAGTTCATTTGGGAGCGGACCCATGAGACCAACTGATTCGTTCGACTTCGCCGGCAACGTGTCCCGGGCCCTGGCCGACCGGCAGCTGCGCCGGAACCTGCGGGCGGCCATGGACACCCTCATTGAAAAGCGCAACAGCGTCTTTCCCGACCCGCAGGAGACCGAGGCCCTGCGCGAGCGGGGGGCGGCCATCAAGCGGCGCGCCCTGAGCCGGCTGCCGGCACTGCTGGCGCAGCTGGAGGAAAAACTGACCGCCAACGGCATCCAGGTGCACTGGGCCGAGACCACCGACGCGGCCAACCAGGCCGTGCTGGACATCATGCGCGCCCACGGCGCTACGCGCCTGGTCAAGGGCAAGTCCATGGTCTCGGAGGAGATGCACCTCAACCCCTTTCTGCAGCGCCACGGCATCGAGTCCATGGAGACCGACCTGGGCGAGTTCATCATCCAGCTGGACAACGAGCCGCCCTCGCATATCATCGTGCCCGCCATCCACAAGAACCGGGACCAGGTGGCGCGCACCTTCCACGAGAAGATCCCGGACGCACCCTACACCGAGGACGTGGAGGAACTCACGGCCATCGCCCGGCGCACCCTGCGCCGCAAGTTCTTCGAGGCCCAGGTGGGGCTGAGCGGCGTCAACTTCGCGGTGGCCGAGACCGGCACCCTGTGCCTGGTGGAAAACGAGGGCAACGGGCGCATGTGCACCACGGTGCCGCCGGTGCACATCGCGGTCATGGGCCTGGAGAAGGTGATCGAAAAGCTCGAGGACATCCCGCCGCTGCTGCGCCTGCTGACCGGATCGGCCACCGGCCAGCTGGTGACCACCTACTTCAACATGATCAGCGGGCCGCGCAAACCCGGCGAAAAGGACGGCCCGCGCGAGGTGCACCTGATCATCCTGGACAACGGCCGTACGCGCATCCTGGCCGACCCGGTCATGCGCGAGACCCTGCTGTGCGTGCGCTGCGGGACCTGCCTGAACCACTGCCCGGTGTACACCCGACTGGGCGGGCACGCATACGGCTTCGTCTACCCGGGGCCCATCGGCGAGATTCTCACGCCCCAGATGGAGGGGCTGGCGCGCGCCGGCGTGCTGGCCACGGCCTCCAGTCTGTGCAACGCCTGCGAAGAGGTCTGCCCGGTGAAGATCCCCATCCCGCGGCTGTTGCGGCGGCTGCGCCGGGACATGGCCGCCGCGGCCGACACCGCCGACCCGCTGGAGCGGCTGGCCTGGAAGGGGTGGGCGCTGATGAACCGCGTGCCGCTGGTCCACGCGCTGGCCCTCAAGGCCGGGGCCCTGCTGGGCGACCGCCTGCCGGCGGTGGGGCCGCTGAAGGCCTGGACCGGCGTGCGCACGCCGCCGCGGCCGGCGGCACGGTCGCTGCACGAACTGGTGCGGCGGGAACAGGGGGTGCAAAATGAGTGACACGGCCCGCAGCAACATCTTCGCCCGGCTGACGCGCGCCTGTGCCGATTTCCCGGAAGTCGCGCGGCCGCGGCCGGCGGCGCCGGACCCGGCGCCGGACGTCGACCTGATCGACCTTTTCCAGGAGCGGATGGAGGCCGTGCGCACCGAGGTGCACCGCGTGCCCCGGAACGACTGGACGGCGGCGCTGGCGCGGATCGTCGAAGAAAAGCAAATCCAATCACTGCTCTACGGTCCCGGCACCCGGCTGGCCGCCGAACTGGAGAGCGCCTGGCCGGAGTCCGGCCCGCCGGCGCCGCGGCTGCGGGCCTACGACGCCGCGGTGGAGTGCTTCAAGAAGGAACTCTTTGAGATCGATGCCGGCATCACCACCACGCGCGGCGCCATCGCCGACACCGGGGCATTGATCCTGTGGCCCACGGAGCAGGAGCCGCGCCTGATCTCGCTGGTGCCGCCCGTGCACATCGCCGTGCTGGACGCCGAAAACATCTACCCCTCCTTTGCCGGGGCCATGGCCCAGCAGCAATGGTCCCGGGGCATGCCCACCAACGCGCTGCTGGTGTCCGGTCCCTCCAAGACGGCGGATATCGAGTTTACGCTGGTCTTCGGCGTGCACGGGCCCTAGGAGCTGGTGGTGATTGTGAGGGAAAGTTAGAAGTTAGAAGTTTGAAGTTTGAAGGGGAGAGGGGGAGAAGGGGGTTGCGATGCTGACGGTTGCTGATTCGTACGAGGAGGTTTACGGGGGGTTCCGGTGGCGTATTCCGGAGCGTTACAACATCGGGGTGGACATCTGCGACCGGCAGGACCCCGGGGCCGTGGCGCTGATCTACGAGGGCGCCGACGGGAGCGTGCGCAAGTACACTTTCGGTGAGTTGCGGCGGCTGTCCAACCGGCTGGCCAATGCCCTGCAGGCCCACGGGCTGGGGGCCGGCGAGCGCATGGGCATCCTGCTGTCCCAGAGCGTCGAGACCGCCCTGTGCCACATCGCGGCGTACAAGCTGGGCGCCGTGGCCATTCCGCTGTTCACGCTCTTCGGCACCGACGCGCTGGCCTACCGGCTGTCCGACAGCGGCGCCCGGGCGGTGGTCACCGACCGCGACAACCTGGAGAAGGTTCTCTCCATCCGTGGAGACCTTCCGGAGCTGGAGACGATCCTGGTGGTGGGCGGCGGGGGCGGTGACGGGACCGAGGATTTTTGGGCGGCCCTGGACAAGGGGTCCGAAGACTTCACGCCGGTGGACACGCGCGCCGACGACCCGGCCCTGATCATCTACACCTCGGGCACCACGGGGCCGCCCAAGGGGGCGCTGCACGCCCACCGTACGCTGCTGGGCCACCTGCCGGGGGTGGAGTTCCCGCACAACTTCTTTCCGCAGCCGGGCGATTTGTTCTGGACGCCGGCCGACTGGGCCTGGATCGGCGGGCTGATCGACGTGCTGTTTCCCAGCTGGCACCACGGTGTGCCAGTGCTGGCCTACCGGGCGCGCAAGTTCGACCCCGAGTTCGCCTTCGACCTCATGGCGCGCCACGGGGTGCGCAACGCCTTCCTGCCGCCCACGGCGCTGAAGCTGATGCGCCAGGTCAGGGACGCCGGACGGCGCTTCGATCTGCGCCTGCGCAGCATCGGCAGCGGCGGTGAAACCCTGGGCGAGGAACTGCTGGAGTGGGGCCGCCGGACGCTGGAGGTGGAGATCAACGAGTTCTACGGCCAGACCGAGGTCAACCTGGTGGTGGGCAACTGCGCGCGCATCATGCCCATCCGGCCGGGGTCCATGGGACGCGCCGTCCCCGGCCACCGCGTGCAGATCGTCGACGACGAGGGGCATGTGCTGCCCGCCGGCGAAACCGGCAACATCGCCATCGAAGCGCCGGACCCGGTCATGTTCATCGAATACTGGAACAACCCCGGGGCCACGAAGAGAAAATTCGTCGGAAACTGGTGCCTGACCGGCGACATGGGACGGTGCGACGAAGACGGCTACCTGTGGTTCGTGGGCCGCGAGGACGACCTGATCACCAGCGCCGGCTACCGTATGGGGCCGGGCGAAATCGAGGACTGCCTGCTGCGGCACCCGGCCGTGGCCCTGGCGGCGGCGGTGGGCAAGCCCGACCCGGTGCGCACCCAGATCGTCAAGGCCTTCATCGTGCTCAAGCCCGGCACGCGGGCGGATGACGAACTCAAAAAGGAGATTCAGCAGTTCGTGCGCCGGCGCCTGGCGGCCCACGAGTACCCCCGCGAGGTCGAGTTCGTGGACGCGCTGCCCATGACGGCCACGGGAAAGATCATCCGCAAACAGCTCAGGGAAAAGGAGAGCGATTCATGATACCCGAGATCAAAAACATCCTGTATGCCACCGACCTTTCCGAGAGCGCCCGGCACTGCTTCGGTTACGCCGCCAGCCTCTCGGAGCGCTACGGCGCCAAAATCACCATCCTGCACGTGCTCGAGGACCTCTCGCCCAGCACCGTCATCCGGGTGCGGGAAATCATGGGCGAGAAACAATGGCTGGAGCTGCTGGAACGCAACAAACAGCAGATCATCGACAAGATCCACCAGCGCATCGAGGACCTGTGCCGGGATGCGGGCAACGACAAGACGGCCTGCAACTTCCAGGTGGGCGACATCCTCATCGTGGAGGGGCCGGCGGTGTCCACCATCCTGGAGACCGCGTCGAAAAGCGGGGCCGACATCATCGTGATGGGTACGCACGGCTACGGCACCTTCAAGGAGGCCCTCATGGGCAGCACCGCCCGCCGGGTGGTGCGCCGCAGCCCGGTGCCGGTGCTGACGGTGCGGCTGCCCCAGGAATAAGGAAGCGGCACAAGGGGAAGCCAATCCGTCCCTTTGTGCCTTTTTTTCACCTTCCAAACACCAGGTCCGGAAGCCACGTGATTGTCTGGGGGAAGATCACCAGCACCGCCAGGCCGATGAGCTGCAGGATGACGAAGGGGATGATCCCCCGGTAGATATGGGCGATGGTGATCTCGCCGGGCGCCACGCCCTTGAAGTAGAACAGGGCGTAGCCGAAGGGCGGCGTCAGGAACGAGGTCTGCAGGTTGACGCACATCAGCATGGCGAACCACAGCGGATTGAAATCAAGCTCCATGGCGATGGGCGTGAAGATGGGCACCGTTACCAGCAGGATGGCGGCCCAGTCGATGAACATGCCCATGAAGAAGACGATGGCCATCATGATGACCAGCACCACGTAGCGATTCAGACCGGTCCCCAGCAGGAAATCCGCCACCACGTCCCCACCGCCCATGCTCAGGAACACCGTGCTGAACCACTTGCCGCCGATGAAGAGCATCATGATCATGGCGGTGGTCTTGAAGGTGGCCAGGCCGGCTTCCCAGAGCACCTTCCAGTTGAGCTTGCGATTGAACAGGGCCAGCACCATGGCGCCCACCACGCCCAGGGCGGCGGCCTCGGTGGGTGTGGCGATGCCCGTCAGGATGGCGCCCATGACGGTCAGGATCAGCGCCATGGGCGGGATCAGGGACTTGAGGGTCATGGCCCACTTCTCGGCGGCGGTGTGGGTGCGGTCCTCCTCGGGAATGGGCGGTCCCAGCTCGGGGTTGAGGGTGCAGCGGCCCACGATGTAGAGAAAGTAGAGCGCCGAGAGAATCAGCCCCGGGATGATGGCGCCGGCGAACAGGTTGCCCACCGAAGTTTCCTTGAAGCCCGTCAGGCCGCCGTAGACCACCAGCATGATGCTGGGCGGGATCAGGATACCCAGGGTGCCCGAGGCGCAGATGATGCCCGAGGTCAGCTCCTTCTGGTAGCCCTTGTTGATCAGCGCCGGTCCCGCCAGCAGGCCCATGGCCACCACCGAGGCCCCGATGATGCCCGTGGTGGCCGCGAAAACCGTGCTGACCACCACCACCGCCAGTCCCAGTCCGCCTTTGAGCCCGCCGAGCACGATGTACAGCGACTCGAAGAGCTTGTCGGCCACCCGCGAGCGGTCCAGCACCTGGGCCATCATGATGAACAGGGGCACGGCCACGATGACGTAGTTCTGCATCAGGCCCCAGGCGTTGTTGGAGAACATGTCGAACAGCCCGGGGACGTTGAAGCCGTTGTCGATGAGGCCGAACAGGGCCGCCACGCCGGCCAGGGTGAAGGCCAGCGGGTGGCCCAGGGCGATGAGCGCGATGAGCGTGCCGAACATCAGGATTGTGAGGATTTCCGGAGACAGCATCAGTTTGCGGCCCTCCCCTGCCGGATGATCTGGATGTCCTTGAGCACGGTGGAAACGGCCTGCAGCAGCAGCAGGGTGAAGCCGACGGCCATGAGGGTCTTGAAGGGATAGACCGGCGGCGCCCAGCTGGTGGACAGGTGTTCCCACTCCACCCACGAGGTGATGGCGTAGACCCACGCGAAGTAGGTCATGGCGCCGAAGGTGGGAAAGAAGATGATGCAGTAGGTGATGATGCTCAGCACGGCCTTGGGACGCGGGGCCAGCCGGTTGGAGAAGATGTCGATGGCCACGTGTCCGTTGTGCAGCTGGGTGTAACTGAGGCCCAGCATGTAGTGCACGCCGTAGATGAAGGTGGTGGTCTCGAAGCCCCAGGAGGTGGGGGCCGTGAAGACGTAACGCATGATCACCTCGTAGACCACCACGCCCACCATGGGCAGGATCAGCAGGGCGCCGATCTGCCCGCACTTTTCATTGAAAGCGTCGATGCGCTGGCTGAACGATTTTTTCATGACTGCCCCGAAGATGCTAAAGACGGCGGGCGCGCCGGGAGGCGCACCCGCCTGCGGTCGGATTTACTCGTGGGTCTTGCCCTTGATGAAGGTCTCATAGGGCCAAGGAGTGATGCCCGAGCGCAGTTCGCGCCACTCGGCGAAATCCCGGATCAGCTGGTCCTGCGAATCCAGTACTTTCTTGACGTCGGGGTACTTCTTCTTGAGCTGCTCCAGGTAGTCGTGGGTGGTTTTCTTGAAGGCGATGATGGTTTCCTTGTCCATCTTGACGAACTCGACGTTCTTCCGGAACAGCTCGATGGCCTTGAGGTTCAGGTTGGTGGTCCAGTTGTAGCTCCACAGCTGCAGTTCCCTGGCGCAGATCTTGATGACCCACTTCAGGTCGTCGGGCAGCTTGTTGTAGGCGTCCTTGTTGAAGAACAGCCCGAACTGCGTGCCGGGCTGGTGTACGCCGGGCTCGATGACGTACTTGGTGATCTCGTCGAAACCCATGGGATAGTTGACCGCCGGTGCGGAGAACTCGGCCGCGTCGATGACGCCGCGCTCCAGCGCCAGGTAGACCTCGCCGCCGGGCAGCGGGCTGACCGAGGCGCCCATGTTGTTCATGATGTCCATGAACCAGCCCGGGGTGCGGACCTTCATGCCCTTGAAGTCCTGCAGCTTGGTGGCTTTCTTGTTGGAGAAGAATCCCATTTCCTGGCCGGCCTGTCCGCCGGGAAAGGCCACCAGGTTGTAGCGCCCGTAGAGTTCGTTCATCATCTCGGCGCCGCCGCGCTCGTAGAGCCAGACGTTGTAGAGTTCGGCGTCAAACCCCATGGGCACCGAGGCGAAGGCCACGAAGGCCTCGTTCTTGCCTTTCCAGTAACCGGGCCAGTCGTGTCCCACCTGGGCGGAACCCTTGCTGACGGCGTCGAAGCACTGCATGGCGGGCACCAGCTCCCCGGCCGAGAAGCACTTGATCTGCAGGCGGCCGCCGGAAACCAGGCGCACCGAGTCGGCGAAGTGCTGAGCGTAGTCATAGAACAGCAGGCCCTTGGACCAGGGCATGACCATCTTCCAGCGGAAGGTCTTGTCGGAGGTTTTGACCCTCAGGCGCTTGACCTCCTGGTGGCGTTTATCGGTGCCGAACTTTTCGCGCTTGGCGGCCTGCACGGCCGGGGGGCCGCATAACAGTGAAAAGAAAAACACAACCGCAATCAGTGACCAGAATCCCTTTTTCATAGCCCTTCTCCTCTCTTTGATGGGTTTCAGCAGATTCCTGCCCTATCCTTGACGTTGCGTCTGTGCGATTATTTCGTGTCCTGCGGCCGTCGGCGGGAGCGGCCCGCGGGGCGGGTTGCTGCGGGGCCCCGGACCGCTCAGTAGGTGAGCACCATACCGCCGTCGAAGAGCATGTCGCCGCCCACCAGGTAGCGGCCGTAACGGGAAAACCCGAAGATGAAGAGGTTGGCCACCTCGACGGGCGCCATCATCTCCTTGACGCGCGAGCGGCCCATCATGACGTCGTGCACCACTTCCTCGGGAGTGATGCCGCGCTGTTCGGCCTGGGCCGGGATCTGGTTCAGCGCCAGGGCCGTCTTGACGTAGCCCGTGCTGACGGTGAACGAACGGATGCGGCCTTCGCCCTCGGCCGAGATGGACTGGCTCAGGGCCCGCAGGCCGAACTTGGTGATGTTATAGACCGGTTTGTTGGCTGTGCAGATGTGGGCGTGCACCGAGGCCATGTTGCCGATGGCGCCCCAGCCCCCGTTGCGCTTCATGTGACCGATGGCCAGCTTGGAGAGGTAGAAGGGGGCGCGCAGCATGAGGCGTTGCATGAAGTCGTATTTTTCCATGGGGAAGTTGTCCACCGAGTCGATGTGCTGGATGCCGGCGATGTTGACCAGGTAGCGAACGGTCCCCAGGTCGGCGGCCGCGGCGACGGCGGCCTCGATGTCCTCGTCGCGCGTCAGGTCGGCGTGGATGAAGGTCATGCGGCCGCCCATGTCTTCGGCCAGGCGGCGGGTCTCGTTTCCCCCGGCATCGTCGACGTCCAGCCCGGCCACCGTCAGTCCGTTGGCCGCAGCGGCCACGGCCACGGCGCGACCGATGCCGCTGCCACAACCGCTGACGATGCACACATGGGCCGGGGAGAATGCGGGGTCCTCGAGTCTGAGCACATCGTCGGCGTGAATTTGCGGTTCCTGAATGTCCATGGTGCTTGCCCTCCGGCTGTTTTCATTCCAACGGGTCACCCATGATTTGAAAAATAAACCGGCAAAAGTCAAGACAAATCGGCGCCGTGCGGCCCCGCCGCCGGCGGAGCCGTCGGATTGCCGCAAGCCTTCAGGCGCGGCGGTCGGCGTCGCCCAGCAGGGCCTGCCGCGTCTCTTCGCGGCTCTCGCAGATGTGAGGCTTGACACCCCTGCGGGACAGGGCGCCGCCGAGCTTCATGCGCAGAAAGGCGCTGGTGGTGTAGCGGGTCACCCCCGAGTAGTGTCCGTCCACCAGCCCCCTGACCATGCGGATGTAGGCGTTGACCTGCCCAGGGGCTATGGAAAAGTGGTCATAGTTGACAATGGTGTAGATTTCCTTCTTTACGGGCGCCAGGACTTTCCGCACGGCCGCATCGATGCGCTGCACGTCCCGGACGGTAGTGCAGTCGGCCAGGTACGAACCGAAGCGGCTCACGTTCAGGTTGCCCCGGGTGTCGACCTGGGCCAGCACAAGGAAGGCGGTGTCGAGCCCGCCGCCGTCGTAGAAGTCGAACTGGCTGAGCTGCTCGATGACGGCGTCGGTGTCGGTGGCCGCACCGAAATTGAGCCCGCCGGCCGGCAGCCCGCCGATGACGCCGGGTTCGGCCGTCATCGTGATGTCGTCGGGCACTTGCTCTTCGTTGGCGCCGCCGGCGATGCCTTCGGGCATGCCGATGCCCACGAAAGCGCCTAGGGCCAGGGTGTGCCCGTCGCGGATCAGGCGCACGGCCTCGCGGGCGGAAACCACTTTTCCGTTTTTACGGTCAAGATCCGCAAGCATGGGGCCGGCCGCCGCGGAAACAGGTTCCGTCATGGGTTGCTCTCCCTGTCATGGGGGGCGTCGCGCGCAGCGGTTCGTGCCGCCGGTCGACCATGCCAGGGCCGGGGCGTGTGCGCACCTGCAAAATCCGGTTGTTCACTTGCGCCGCCCGCCGCCCGGGGCCGCTTTGCGTGACGGTCGAATAAAGGTCGACACACCGGTGAATATGTTGTATCAAGGAATAGACATGTCGATGATGGGATACATGCCGTTTCAGCAGGCGTGCCGGGAAAGGGGCGGGGCGTCGGCAGCGCGGAAAATTCCTGCGGTGAAACGGCCGATGAGCCGATAGAGAACAAGAGGATCGCCATGAAAGCGAAAAAGCCACGCCGTTCTAGAATTCGGGAATTGCAGGAAGAGGTCGATTTCTACAAGCGGGTTTTCGACCATATCCACAGCGGTGCCGTAATCACCGATGCCGAGGGTTTTATCACGCACTTCAACACGCCCTATGGGCGGTTTCTGGGAGTCGACCCCACGGCCCAGATCGGACGGCACTGCACCGAGGTCATGGAGGACAGCCGCATGCACATCGTGGCCCGCACCGGCATGGCCGAGATCAACCAGACCCACCGCATCAAGGGGAGGGACATGGTGGTGCAGCGCATTCCCGTCAAGAAGAACGGGGAGGTGGTGGCCGTCTTCGGACAGATCATGTTCCAGGACGTGCGCGATGCCGCCAAGCTGGCCGGCCGGCTGGCCGAGCTGGAAGCGCGCGTGGCCATGTACGAGGAAGAGCTGATCCACCTGGGCCGCACGCGCTACACCTTCGACCACATCATCGGGGAGAGCTCCGAGATGCGCCAGCTCAAGAAGGAGGCCCTGCGGGTGGTGGACAACCGCTTCCCCATTCTGATCACCGGCGAGCAGGGCACCGGCAAGGAACTGCTGGCCCGCGCCATTCACCACGCGGGCAGCCGCCGGGCGTTTCCCTTTGTGCGCATCAACTGCGCCCGCATCCCGCCGGATATCATGGAATCCGAGCTTTTCGGTCACGAAGAGGGCGTGGGGGGAGGCGCGCAGCGCGGCACGCGGCCGGGAAAGTTCGAGATGGCCGCCGGCGGCACCGTTTTCCTGGACGAAATCGGCAAGCTGCCCCTGGATATGCAGCCCAAGCTGCTGCGCGTGCTCGAGGAGCAGGAATTCGAACACGTGGGCGGCAGCGACCCCATCCGCATCGATTTCCGGCTGATCGCCGCCACCAGCCAGAACCTGGAGTCCATGATGGTGCGGCGGCAGTTCCGCAAGGACCTGTATTACCGCCTGAACGTCATCTACCTGCGCGTGCCGCCTTTGCGGGAGCGGCGTGAGGATGTTGTGCCCATCGCCGAGCACCTCCTGGAACAGCTCAAGGAACGCAGCTTTTTTCCGCAGGTGCGCCTCAGCCGCGCCACACGGCGGATCCTCTCGGCCTACGACTGGCCCGGCAACGTGCGGGAACTCTACAACGTGCTCGAGCGGGCCGTGGGGACCCTGGAGAACGACACCATCCGGCCCTCCGACCTGCCCTACTACATCCAGCAGGGGCGCAGGGCGCGCCGCGGCGGACCGGGCACCATCCGGGCCGTGCAGGCGCGGGCCGAGAAAGAGGCCATCGTGCGGGCGCTGGAAAAGAGCGGTTACAACAAGAGCCGTGCCGCCGATATGCTGGGCATTCACCGCACCCTGCTCTACAAGAAACTCAAAAAGTACGGTCTGCCGCTCAAATCGCCCCACTGATCCGTCGCATGACCCCGAGGGTGACCGAAACCGACACCTGAATCGAATGCGGGTGTGCGCACCACCGGATACCGACTGCTGAATCTCGAATGGAAGAAAGGACCCCCAACAATGCCTGATGGACTGATGCAACGCTTTCCCCACGTACTCAACCAGCTGGAGGCCGTGAAGCTTGGCATCGGGACCGGCACGGCCTTGGTGGATCGGCAGTTTCGCATGCTGACGATGGGCCTGGAAATGACGGACCACCAGCAGCGCCTCGGCCGGGAGCTGATGCGCCTGGCCGTGCAGGCCAACCCGTGGTCGGCGGTGGTGCCGGCCCTGGCGGTGCTGGACCTGTGGCAGGAGCGGGCCGACAAGGCGCTGGAGATGGTGCGGAACCACATATCGGAGATGCGCCGGACGTTTCTGCAGGCCCGCGAGGGTGAACTGGAGTTCCTGGACCTGTTCGCCAAGCCCCCCGAGCCCCAGTGCTGGGAGACGATACGGGATCACGAACGCGTGTTGCTGGACCTGCCCGGTATGCGGGTGCTGGACTTTTCGGCGCCCGGGCGCCATCGCCTGCGCAACTACACCGTGGTGTTTGCGCCCCGCGCCGGACACCACTCCAACATCGCCGAGCGCGTGGCCGTCTTCCTGCGCGACCAGGGCCTCAGCCGCATGGCCGTGGTCGAGCAAAAGTGCGCCGCCGAGGTGCCGCTGTACGTGGAGGGCCGCCGACACCGGGAGGGGTTCGAGGGGCAGGTGGCGCAGTACCGCCGCGTACTGGAGGATCTGCGGGAGCGCACCGGTGCACCGGCGCACCTGGTAGCCGTGTGCCAGCCCGGGCCGCTGCTGATGAGCACCCTCATCCTGTACCCGGAGCTGGGGCGCACTTTCGGTTCCGCCGGGTCGCCCATGGACACCGAGGCGGCCGGTGGGTTCCTCACCGACTACGCCCGCACCCTGGGGCCCGGCTACATCGACATGATGCTCCTTCTCTTCGGTATGACCGTGCCCGGCGACCAGACCGGGGCCGGCCGGCAGACATACGACGGCAGCCTCCAGGTGCTGGGCTTCTACCTGTTGGGCATGCAGCAGCACATGAGAAACTTCCGTCGCCTGCTGGAGGACCTGCGCCACGGCAAACGTGAGGCGGCCCGGCGCCAGAAGAGCTTCTACCACTGGTACAACACGGTGCATCATTTCCCGGCCGGCTTCATCCGCGACACCTATAAGAAGATCTTCATCCGCAACGAACTGGCGCGGGGCCGGCTGCGCATCGGCGGCCGGCGCGTACAACTGGCGGACTACCCGGCCCACGTGCCCCTGTGGGCCCTGGGCGGCAGGCGCGACGACATCGCCCCCCTGGGCCAGGCCATCGGGCACATGCGGCGCATCGGGCACGTGCCTCCCGAGAACCGACTGACCCTGACCTGCGAAGGAGGGCACATGGCGCTCTTCCGCTCGCGCCGCGTGCTGGAAACCTACTACACGCGTATCGCCCGCTTCCTGCTGCGCCACAGCGACCGATGAAACCAAACAATGGGGGACGTCCTTAAATAATTCAGTAACCGCCGCCGCGGCAGGAGCCGGGCGGTTCGCGGCGATGGCGTGCACGGCGGAAAGCCGGACCCCGGGCGGGCCGAACCTGTTTCGCCCGGGGAAAGTCGACGGCGAAGCCCGCAGGGCGCACCGATCTGCGGAACACGGGCTTTATTAATCCTAAAAAGATAGAAACAGAGGTGGGGCCGGAGACATCTGGCAGGCCCCTGTTTTTTTGGGGCCGGCTGCTGCCGGCCTTTGTTGTTGCGACAGCACAAAGAATGGCCTGAAATACGACTTTTTAGGAACAATGTCTTGTTTGATTAATGTTAATACGCTGTTTTAAAAGAAATAATATCTGATTGGCATTGGCACGGTGTCGACCGAGAAAAATGTTGCAATGCAACAAAATGTGCTTGACATTGCGGTTCCAATGGTTAAAATGCAGGTCAGCACCGGGTCCTACCGGAAACCACAAACCAAATTTTAACAGGAGGAACCGTATCATGGATACCACCAACATCGCCAAACAGATGATCGCCTTCCAGAAGGCCACTTTCAACAACACCTTCAATGCCATGGTGCTGCTGCAGGAACAGACCGAAGCCACCGTGGGGAGCGTGCTGAAGCAGTTCAACTGGATCCCTGCAGAGGGCAAGAAGGCCATCGAGGACTGGATGGGCGCCTACAAGAAGGGCCGCGAAGAGTTCAAGAAGCTCATCGACAGCAACTTCGAGAAAGTCGAGGCCGCCTTCAGCGGCAAGAGCGGCGCCAAGAAGTAGGAACGTTTGACCCGAACCCGTTTTGCCGTTGCGTGACTCGCGACGGCGCGCTATTGAGAAGGAGAATATCATGATGGATCAGAAACAGCTTGTCAAACAGGTGATCGACTTTAACCGTGCGGCTTTCAACAACACCTTCAACGCCATGACCATGCTGCAGGACCAGTCCGAGCGCGTGGCCTCCACGCTGCTGGAGCAGGCCACCTGGCTGCCCGAAGAAGGCAGGAAGGCCATCAATGAGTGGGCCGAGTCCTTCAAGAAGGGCCGCGAGCAGTTCAAGAAATACGTGGACGAGAGCTATGCCAAGGTCGAGGAGTTTTTCACCAACTGGCAGAAGTAACATCGAAGGCGGGGAGAGGAAATATCATGACCGTCGGCGGACGTGAACCCAACGGCCGGGTCGGCGGACCTGCACCCGTGGACATGGCCAGCGACCTGCTCAGGGCCTCCACCGCGTGGATGGCGGGCATCAGCCGCTACACCACCGATTTTTTCGTGCCCTACCTGATTTCCAGCAGCTACTTCATCCGGGTCGAGACCGAGCGCTTGGCCGATCACCTGAACCCCGAGACGGGGCAGGCGTTCAGCGAGTTGCTGCTGTTCAATCTCAACCTGGCCGCCCGCAGCGTGGACGGCCTGCTCAAGGCGCTGGGGGCCTATGCACGTTTGACCGACGGCGGCACCGATCTCATCCGCGCCTTTCAGAACCAGGACTGGGAGGCGATGGAGGCCATTGCTTCCCGGCAGGCCAGGCTGCTGGAAACCGTGGCCTACCGCTATCCCGAGACCATCGAGGCCATCGAGCCGGAGTTCGGTTTTCACTTCGAGCGGCCGGGCAGCGTCAAGGTGGCCGAAACCGACCGCTTCATCGTCTACCAGGTCAAGCCCACCAACCGGCGGCGGGTGCGCAAGAAGGGCAAGCCCGTTCTGATCATACCGCCCTACGTGCTGGGGGCCAACATCCTCTCCTTCCTTCCGGGGGAAAACCGCAGCTACGCGCACTGCTTCGCCAACGAGGGGATTCCCACCTACATCCGGGTGCTCAAGGATATCCGTACCTCGGAGGGGCTGCAGCTCATGACCGGCGATGACGACGCCCGCGACACCCGCTATTTCTGTGAGAAGATCAAGGATCGCCACGGGCGCATGGTGACCCTCAACGGGTACTGCCAGGGTGGCTTCAACGGGCTCTGCGACATTCTCTCCGGTGAGCTCGACGGGGTGGTGGATGCCTTCATCACCTGCGTCTCGCCCATGGACGGCACACGCAGCCGGGGCCTGGCCCACTTTCTCAACACGCTGCCGCAGCGTTTCAACGACCTGGCTTACGGCACCAAGATCCTGCCCAACGGCAACGCCGTGGCCGACGGTGTCCTGATGGGGTGGGTCTACAAGCTCAAGAGCATCGACACCGAGTCGCCGCTGCCCGCCTTCTACCGTGATCTGATGATGTTCGCACGCCAGAAGACCGAGGAGCTGCAAATCAGCAAGACGGCCGCGGCGCTGAACTACTGGCTGAACCACGAGCGCTTCGACCTGCCGCTGGGCATCACCCGCATGAGCTTCGAGTCCTACAACACGCCCATCGCGTCCGACGGCACGCTGCCGGTCAAGCTCTTCGGCCGCAAACTGAACCTCAAGCGCCTGCAGGAGAAGAAGATCCCCTGGCTGATCTGCTACGGTGAGCACGACGACCTGGTGGAGAAGGAAACCGCCCTGGCGCCGCTGGATTTCATCGACGCCGAGGTGACCGCTTTCCCCAAAGGGCACGTGGCCATCGCTACCTCCTGGTCGGATCCCAAGTCGGCCTACGCCCTGCACACACGCTTTGCGGACGGGTCCCGCGGACCGGTTCGATTCCATCTGGACCTGGAGGAGGAGAAGAGCCGGGGCGCAAAGGCACCCGGCGGCAAGAGCACGGCCGTGAAAGTCAAGGCGGCCGCGGTGCCAAAGGGGAAGGAGAAGGGCAAGACTCAAAAGGGCAAAGGTATCAAGGCTCCCGACGGCAAAACCGCGGCGGCGGTCAAAGTCGCACCGAGGCCCAGGATCAAGCGCGTCAAGTAGAGCGGCTGCCCTCAACAACTATTCGCGCTGCCGTCAGCACCGTGTGGAGCGCATACGGGGGCAGCGACGACACCTATCCTTTGCGGACGCGGCGGCGGGGTTGCGAACCGACCGGTAGTCGTGGTAGATGTTGGCAGTCGTAGCGCAACGGACCACGGACAACCCACGAAGGACAACTCACATGGATCCCAAGTTCCTGGAGTTCTGGGGCCAGGCCATGCTGGCCGCGGCCCAGGGGGAGAAGCAGCTTGGCGACGTCGCGCAGTGGTTCTCGCAGGGCTTCAAGGGAACGGAGGAATTCAACCGCCAGTTCGCCCGCCTCTACGGCCTGACGCCCGGTGACGACGAAAAATCGACGGCCTCCTCTCCCGAATGGCAGCAGGCCTCCGAAAGCTTCATGCAGTCTTTTCGGCAGTTCCTGGATCTGCTTGATGTGGTGCCGCGGTCTGATCACGAGGCGCTGAAAGACAAGTACGCATCCCTGCAGGAGAAATGCCGCGAGCAGCAGGAAATCATCGACCGCCTGGAGAAACTGCTGGCCGAGAAAGTGACGGGAGGTGAAGCGGCCAGCGGATTCCAGAAGCTCATGCAGGAGCAGAGCCGGCAGTTCCAAGACCTGATGGACGCCTTCACCGGCCGCAAAGCCTGATTGCGCGGCGCTTCCTTCCCTGTTTTTCATCGGTCGCGGGCGCTGGGGTCATTGACGGTGCCCGACCTGTTGCCCGTCGGCAAATGCAGACGCCGGCCGAAGGGGACCGGCTTCCCCCATTTACCAAGCCTCCTCTTGTAGCTCCCGTGAACGGTTTCGTCCGCCGCCGGGCGGTATGCCGCCCTTTTGCATCCCACCCCCGTCCACCGCAGACCCATCCAGACAATCCGGCGTGGTGGAACCGTTGCCCGCGGTGGACCGTTGTCCGTGTCGGGGGCGGGTAGGCCGTCGGTCCTCGTCGGGATGGATCCGCTGGAGAAAGACACCTCCGCACGCCGATGGGGGCTCCCCGGCAACCAAGCACGTACTGGGGACGGGGACCGCTTTGCGTTCCGGCCTCGTTTTGGCGGCGGTTATTGAATTATTTAAGAACGTCCCCCGGTGGGTTCACTTGACCGCGCTGACCTTGTTGCGGCCGGTGTTTTTGGAGAGGTAGAGCGCCTTGTCGGCGGTGGCGATGAGCTGCAGTTTGCTGCCGTCTTCGTCGCCGGGGTGGTAGCTGGTGACGCCTGCGCTGATGGTGACCTTCACAGTCTTGCCGCCGGCGACTTCGATTTCCAGTTTCTCGATGGCCCTGCGCACGCGCTCGGCCATGAAAGCCGCGCCCCGGATGTCGGTTTCGGGCAGGATGATGGCGAATTCCTCGCCGCCGTAGCGTGCGGCAATGTCGGAATTGCGCGTGTTTTTTGAGATTTCGCCACACACCTTCTGCAGTACGATGTCACCGGACTGGTGGCCGTACTCGTCGTTGACGCGTTTGAAGTGGTCGAGATCCATCATGATCAGCGACAGGGGGCGCTTGTAGCGGGCGGCGCGCCTGAGTTCGCGGTCCATGGCGTCCTGGAAGAAGCGGTAGTTGTAGAGGCCCGTCAGGCTGTCGCAGAAGGCCATGTCGCGCAGTTTCTTGTTGGCCTCCCTGAGCTGTGCGGCCAGCTTCTCGGCGCGTTCCATGGACTGCTTGAGCTCCATGACCAGCAGTTCGTAGGAGAAATTGAGTTTCCCCAGTTCCTCGTTGGCCTCCTGCAGGATCAGCGAGAAGGGTTTCATATCGGCCGGCGGGATGTCGAAGTGGGAGAGAATTTCGACGCTGCGTTCGGCCACGGTGTCGATGAGTGTCTGGGCGGTCTCTTCGTCGACCTGGTAGCGCTCCGCCAGTTCCCTGCGAACCTGCTGCACCACCTCCACGCGGTGGGAGCCGTGGTAGATCGAGGACAGCCGGTCCGAGAGCCATAGCATGTGCGTGCGGGGCGCGAACTTTTCCGCCGCCTGTTCGGGGGTGTGGTGGTGGCGGATGGGTTCGTAGATGGTGTCCGGCAGGCCCCAGTCCCTGAGCACCAGCGCGCTGACCTCCTGGTGATCGAAACCGAAGATGCCCCGCTCGGTGGCGCGCAGCGGGACCCCGGCCGTTATACGCTCATCCAGGACCCCGAGGTAGTCGGCCTTCCTGGACAGGTACATGATGACGATGCCGATATCCTGCAGCAGCGCCGTGACGAAAAGGTCGTCGCTCTTGCCGTTGACCACCGGCGACAGCAGGTCGGCGCCCACGGCGGCGGTCAGGGAGCGCTTCCAGAAGAAGTCGAAGTCGAAGCCGCCGTCGGTGTGCCCACGCAGTTCCTTGACGATCACGAAGGACAGTGCGATGTTTTTCAGCGCGTTGGTGCCGATGACCGTCACGGCCTTCTTGATGCTGTCTACCGGGCAGGAAAGGGCGTAGAGCGAGGAGTTGGCCAGCTTGAGGATCTTGGCCGCCAGCGCCGGGTCGGCAGAGATTACCTCGGAGAGCTCGTCGGAAGATGAGTCCGCCCTCTTGACGGCCTCCAGGATGCGAATGGCGATGGCCGGCGGAGAGGGCAGCTTGATGCTCTGCCGGAGCAGGTGTTCGGGGTTTTCTATGGTCATACGGGATATCCCTCCTTGCGTTTTTATCGGTATATAATGGAAAGGCTTTAGGGAGGGGAAGTTTGAAGTGTGAAGGTTGAAGGGGAGGATTGAAGATTGAAGGGGGGAGGGGGATTGGGGGGGTTAAGGGGCGTTTAGGGATGTTTTAGCCCTTGTTGCTGGCCAGTTTTTCGGTCAGCCAGATGCTGACGATGCCTAGGAGCATCAGCGCCACCGCCAGCCAGACCTCCGTGCTCAGGCCGTCGGGCAGGTAGCGGGTGTACTTCACCACGATGGGTTCGCCGTGTTTGAGGATCGTCCGGCCGGCCGCGTCACGCATGAAGACCGGTTGCTGCCACGGCCACAGGATGCTCAGCGATCCCAGGATGAAGCCCGTCAGCAGGGAGATGGTTTCGTCGCGGTAGGATTTGAGGACCCAGGAGAGCAGGTGGGAAAAGAGCAGCAACCCACCGCCGGCGCCGATGGCGAAGGGGACCAGGATCTGCAGGTTCAGGTGGTTGACGGCATCGATGACCACCAGTTTGTAGTTGCCCATCAGGATGAGGATGAAGGAGCCCGACAGGCCCGGCAGGATCATGCTGCAGATGGCCACCACGCCGCACACCACCAGGTAGAGGAAGTGGCTGTTCTCGGTGGCCGGACTGAGCAGCGAGATGACCACGGCGGTGAGGGTGCCCAGCGCGAAGGTGGTCAGCACGGAGGGTTTCCAGCGTTCGATGGTTTTGCCCACGAACCACACCGAGGCCAGCACCAGCCCGAAGAAGTAGGCCCAGATGTAAACCGGGTAGTTTTTGAACAGGTAGTCGAACAGGCGTGCCAGCGACACGATGGCCAGGGCCACTCCCAGCATGACCGAGAGCAGGAAGTACAGGTCGATGTGCCGCGCGAAGCCGCGCAGGTCGCCTCTCAGGAGTAGCCGGACGGCCGTCAGGTCGAAAGACTTGAGGGCGAAGACGAGGCGCTCGAATATCCCGGTGATCAGGGCGATGGTGCCCCCCGAGACCCCCGGGATCACGTTGGCGGCCCCCATGCCGATGCCCTTGAGAACCAGCAATAGGTATGTTTTCATGATCTTCCTTTCCGGTGACCGCCGACCATAACGCGAAAACGGGACTGGATCAACCGCGGAAATGCATCCCGGGCGGGGGCGCTTTTCAGCTGTCCAGCACTTCCCGCAGCCGGCGCGAGAGTCCTGCGATGTTGAAGGGTTTCTGGATGAAGGGGAAATCGTGGCAGCAGGTATCCTGCACGGCCTGGTGATTGCGGCTGTAGCCGCTGGAAAAGATCACCCGCACGCGGGGGTCGATCTCCTGCAGCCGGCGCAAGGTCTGTTCGCCGTTCATCTCGGGCATGATCATGTCCAGTATCACGACATCGATTTGTGCGTGTTTGCGCGTGAAGATGTCCAGCGCCTCGGCCCCGCTGGTGGCGGTCAGCACCCGGTATCCCAGACGGGACATCATCTTGGCGCCCACCTCGGTCACCATGGGTTCGTCGTCCACCAGCAGCACGGTCTCGGAGCCCTCGAGCATGGTCTCCTCGTGCTCGGAACGGGGACGCGGCGTTTTGTTCGAGGCCGGCAGGTAGATGTCGAAGGTGGTGCCCTCGCCCTTGCGGCTTTTTACCTGGATGATGCCGGCGTGATTCTTGATGATGCCGTAGACCGAGGCCAGTCCCAGTCCGGTGCCGTGGCCCATTTCGCGGGTGGTGAAGAAGGGTTCGAAGATCCGCTCGCGCGTGGCCTCGTCCATGCCCACGCCGGTGTCGGTCACGGAGACCTGCACGTAGGCCCCCGGCGGGACCTCGCTGTGCTCGGTGAAAGCACGGTCCAGGTTTACGTTGCGGGTGCGGATGAAGAGGCGCCCGCCGCCCGGCATGGCCTGGCAGGCGTTGACGTACAGGTTCAGCATGACCTGCTTGAGCTGTCCGGCGTCGGCCTCGACGGTCCACAGGTCCTCCTGGAAATCCTCGTGGAAACTGACTTCCTTGCGGGTGCGGGCGAACATGGTGTTCTGCTCGCGCAGCAGGGCGTTGATATCCAGGGGCTGCACGTTGTATTTCCCGCCGCGGGCGAAGCCCAGCAGCTGCCGCGTGAGGTCGGCGGCGCTCTTGACGTGCGCCTCGATGCCCTTGAGGTGTTCGTAGCGGGGGTCACTCGGAGAGCAGTCCATCAGCATGATGGAGGTGCGTCCCAGGATGCCCATGAGCAGGTTGTTGAAGTCGTGGGCGATGCCGCCGGCCAGAGTGCCGATGGCTTCCATCTTTTGGGCCTGCAGCAGCTGCACCTTGAGGTGCTGGCTCTCCCGTTCGGCCTCGATGCGGTCGGTGATGTCCACCGAAAAGCCGGCCAGGATGAAAGGCTTGCCGTCCCGGAAGATGGGAAACTTGGTGACCAGCATGTAGCGCTCGCGGCCGTTGACGGAGCCGACCTCCAGGATGTTCAGGCTCCTGCCGCTGGACATGACGCGACGGTCGTTCTTGCGGATGACGGCAGCCACCTCGGGGGGCCAGAGCTCGTCGTCGGTTTTTCCCAGGCGTTCTTCGACCGGTTGGCCGAAATAGTCCGCGGAGGCCTGGTTGTAGAAGATGTAACGCCCGTTGAGGTCCTTCATGAAGGCCACGGCCGGCAGGTGCTTCATGAACCAGTCGAACAGCTGGCGGCTTTTTTTCAAGGTGCGCTCCGCCTGCTTGCGGTCGGTGATGTCGCGCACCACCACGCACAGGAGGTTCTTGCCGGAAAAGGAAACGCTGTTGACGCTGACTTCCACGTCGATCAGGCCGCCGTCCTTACACCGGTAGCGGCGTTCACCGACCATCAAGTCGCCCTCGTGGGCGACGCGCCGCAGGATGCCGTCGATGTCTTCGCGCAGGTGGTGGACGAAGTCGTAGACCCGCAGGCGGGAAAACTCTTCGGCGGTGTACCCCAGCATGCGGCACAGTGACCGGTTGGCTTCCATCACCCGGCGTGTGACCGGGTCCAGCAGGTAGATGCCGTCGGAGGCTTGTTGGACCACCGCGCTGTACAGCTGCCGGCTCTCGCGCAGGGCTTCCAGCGCCCGGCGGCGCTTGGTGATGTCGTGGATGATGGAAAAGAGCAGGGTGCGGCCGCCGACGGTCACGGGGCCGCTGTGAACCTCTACGTCCCGCAGGCTGCCGTCCGCCAGGCGGTGCTGGAAGGTGAACATGGCATTGCGACCCGTACGGGCGCTCTCCATGGCGGCGGACAGCGCTTCCGGCGACAGGGTGTTGATATCGGCGGAGGACATGGCGGTGAGTGTCCGGTGGTCGTAGCCGTAGAAAGTGCAGGCGGCTGGATTGGCGTCCACGATGCGGCCGTCGGACGGGTCCACCAGCAGCATCGCGGTGTGGCTGTTGTTGAACAGGGCGACGTCCGGCGGGCCTTCCCTGTTTTTCAGCCGCGCCACTTCGCGCCGGCAGTCGGCCAGCTCTTTTTCCAGCTCACCGATGCGCTTTTCTGCGTCCTGCGCCGTACATTCGTCATCCATGCGGCGTGTCTTCTCCCTGTGGCGTTTCGGATCACGGGAGGCTGTCCCCGCGTCTCCCCCCGCTTCGCACATCAGCAATATCCTGAAATCCGCTCGAAACCAGCTTTTTGTGCATTTGTCAACGCTATTTCCCCTCAAGGCGGATGATGCCGTCCCACGGCGGGGCGGGCGGGTCGGCGAGATAGCGGCGGCACAGCTTCAGGTAGAAGGCCGCCGGCCCGTCGCCGGGGTACAGTTTCAGGGCGGCCTCCAGGGCGTCGACGGCCTCCGGCCATCGCTTCCCGCGGTAGGCCGCCAGTGCCTGTGCGAAGACCCGGCGCAGCGCCCGCCGGCGGGCGGTGGCGTCGCGGCGCAGGCCCATCAGTTCGTAGAGGGTCACCGGGTGCCTCTTGCCGGCCAGCAGGAAACGGCCCACCTCGCGGGCGAAGAGGTCGTGTACCCCGTCGAGCACCTGGCGCGACACCAGGATGCGGGTCTTCAGGTACTTGTTGAGCCCCTCCACGCGCGAGGTGGTGTTGACCACGTCGCCCACGGGCGCGTATTCGAAGTGGTCCAGGGCCCCGATGTTGCCCAGCGCCACCCGTCCGCTGTGCAGACCGATGCGGGTGGGCAGGCGGTGGTTGCCCGCCTCGCGGTTGAAGCGCGCCACGGCCGCCGCGATCTCCAGGGCCGCCAGGCAGGCTCGGCGCCGGGCCTCGGGATCCGGCAGGGCCGTCACCCAAATGGCCAGCATGGCGTCTCCGGTGACGTCGGACACTGACCCGCCGTGGGCCTTGACCGGACCGAAGAGCCTCTCGAAATAGCGGTTCATGAAGGCTGAAAGGTCCTGCGGGTGCATGCGTTCCGACAGGGCGGTGTACTGCTCGGCGTCGGTCAGCAGGCAGGTGCCGTACAGCATGCGGTGGCGGGCGTCGATCCGGCTCAGGTCGCGTGCCAGTTCGGTCACCATGTGGTCGGGAAGGTAGTAGCCGAAGGCTTTGCGGATGGTGTTGCGTTCGGCGATGGTGTCGCGGTATTTCCAGAGCGTGGTGGCCAGCCAGGCGAAGGGCGCCTGGATGAACAGAGGAGTCGCCACCGGCATCCACAGGCCCGTGTCGCGGAACTGCTGGAGGGCCAGCGCGAAATAGGCCGCCCCGCCGCCGGCCACGGCCAGGGCGCCCCACAGGGGCGACAGCAGGCGGCACAGCGCGGCCAGCACCAGGGCCGCCGTGACGGCGACGAGCAGCCTGCCGCCTGGAGAGAGGGGGCGTACGGGGTGGTTCTCCACCAGGTTGGCAAAGGCCGTGGCGGCCAGTTCCACGCCGCTGAAGTCCACGCCCCTGCTGCGCGAGAAGACCGTGTAGTAGCCGTCCTTTTGTTCCGAGCGCAGCAGCTTGGAAAAGCCCACGAAGACGGCCCGGCCGGCGAGCGTCACCGGCTTTCCCCGCCAGACAGGCGGGCCGTCGTCCGACAGGATCTGCATGTAGGAGAAGGTCGGGATGGTACCCGGCGGGCCGTAGAAATCGAGGTAGCGCTGTTTTTCCCCGGCGCACAGTTCGACCATGGAGGCCAGCATCGTCCTGTGCCGGGTGTCCAGATCCCGGAAGCGGGGGGACTGCAGGGCGCGGATCAGCGGGTCGCGCCATTCGGGCCGGCTGCGCAGGATGCCGCGGTAGGCCTCCACGGGGTGTGCCCCGTAGGCCAGCGGGGCGCTGTCGACGGCGATGGCCTGCGCGCGCCGGGCGCGCCCCATGACGGTGCTCAGCAGCAGCCGCCGGAAGGCGGTTCTCAGGTCGGCGGTGTAGATTTCGAAGGCCGCCACAGGCAGCGTGACCCTCTCCCGGGGCACGGGCACGAACGTCCAGAAGCGCGAAACCTGCACCGGCACGCGGGGCAGCGGAAAGGGAGCCGTAGCGGCGGCCGATTGCGCCAGCGGGGCGATGGGCGGCAGGCGTCTGTCGATGTTGACCCCCAGGCCGCCGGTGTTTTCCCGGCCCGCCAGGGGCACGTAGACGCTGCGCATGTATTCGCACAGCACTACGTTGCGCGCCCTGTGGATGGCGGCGGCCAGCAGGCGGTCTTGTTGCGGCGGGCCCGGCTCTAAGAAGGTAATGTCGAAGACGATCACGGCCGCGCCGCGCCGCACCAGGGAGGAGATGAGGCGCGCGTGCACCGAACGCAGCGACTTGACGGGCGCCGAGGGCCAGTGGGTGATCTGCCCGGGGACCGGGCTGAAAGAGACGACGGCCACGTCAGGGGGTACTTCACGCACGCCGCGGGCGTGGAAAAGCACGTTCAGGCCCAACGGCAGCTCCAGCAGGTGTCCGGCGGGAAGACAGATGACCGCCGCGCCCACCAGGGCCGTCAGGCATGCGACGATTCCCACCTTGGCGATGCGGCGTGCCATCGTTCCTCCTCGGGCAGCAGGGTGTCAGGAGGGTGCCGCTTGCAGCGGTCGGAAGAGCGGTCAGCAGGTTCCCGGCAGGCCGGACGGGCACTGGTGAAAAAGACTTTCCGGGGCCGGGTGTTTCGAATGACCGGAAGGTTCAAATGCGCCGCCGGCGCGAAAACCGACCGGCTCACGAATATACAAATACCGGATTGCACGGCATCTGTCAATCGGCCGGCGGTTTCGGGACGGGGCGCTCGCGGGCGGTGGCCGGCATACGTGTCGCCTGATCTCCTTGCGTTGTCCGGGTCCGTGCGTGGGTTGGAGGGGCGGGCGGGTTTCGGCGCCGCGAGGATTGATGTTTGAAATTTGTACCGATCTGATTTAATGTGAAAGATCGGAACGGCACCCGCCTCGGCCGGCGGGGGAGCACAACCGCTACGGGCGGCAGCAGGAGAGACGGTGAATTTTCTGGCGCGACTGAAAAAGATGGTGACCGGCGGCGGCCGCGGTCCCGCCCCAGGGAACGGGACGTCGCCCGTGCGGCAGAAGTTCGACCAGTTCAGGGAGGTCCTGCGATGCAACAACCGGGCGCTGGAGATCATCGCAGACATGGGCGTCAAGCTCAGCGGCGACTACGTCTTCGACCGCCACTACGCCGAGACCTCCTTTGAGGCCATCTCCGATGCCGTGCTCAAGTCGGTGCACGCGCTCAACGCCCTGTGCGACAACTGCTACCGGGACCTGTACGGCGTCTACGACGACATCACGGCCCGACTGCTGCGCATCGTGGAGCAGCGCGAAGACCGCGAAGGGCCCGTAACGCTCATGCTCGAGGAAGTCACGCGGGACTACGGCATCATCGTCGGGGGCAAAAACGGCTACCTGGGGCAGATCGCCCATGACCTGCGCCTGCCGGTGCCGGAAGGCTTCGTGATCACTACGCGGGCCTACCACGACGTCATCGACTTCAACGGGCTGCGGGACCTGGTGACCCGCTTCGAGGCACTGATCGCCGACATGGAGGCCCCCGACGATGAGATCGACGGCCCGCGCGAGGAACTCCGCCGCCGGGCGTTGGAAATGCGGCCGCCGCCGGGGCTGATGTCGGAGATCGAGGGCCGCTTGCGGCAACTGACCGCCGCCTTTGATGAAGACCTGCGGCTGGCGGTGCGCAGCAGCGCCCGCGAGGAGGACATGGACTTCTCCTTCGCCGGGCAGTACGAAACCGTGCTGGCCGTGGCGGCCGACGGGGAGCACGTGTTCGACGCCTACCGCCGGGTGGTGGCCAGCCTTTTTTGCCCCCACGCCGTGCGCTACCGCCGCACGGTGCTGCCCGGCGAGGGGCAGGTGGCCATGGCGGTGGGCTGCCAACGCATGATCGACGCCGTGGCCAGCGGCATCCTCTACACCGAGTACCCTTCCGATCCCGAGGCCGACGCGATCCTCATCGTAGCCAACTGGGGACAGGGCGAGGCCATCGCCAAGGGCGAGGTGCCCACGGACTCCTTCACGGTGGCGCGCACCCCGGAACTCGAGATCCGCGACCGGCAGATCGCCGAAAAGACCCGCGGGCTGTACCCCGCCGGGCAAGGGGGCCTGGCCTACCGCCCCATCGCCGAGGGAGACCGACGCCGACCCTGCCTGCAGGAAGGGCAGATCCGGGAACTGGCGCGCATGGCGCTGCGCCTGGAGAATTACTTCAAGCATCCCCAGGACGTCGAGTGGGCCCTTTCAGACGACGGTCGGCTCTACATCCTGCAGTCCCGCCGGTTGGTGCTCCAGGAGCGCAGACCCCAGGAAAAATCCCTGCCCGACCTGCTGGAGAAATACGAGGTCATCTCCCGGGATCGGGGCAAGGTGGCCCAGATGGGCATCGGCGCCGGGCCGGTGAGCATCATCCGCGGCTACGAGGAACTCGACCGCATCCCCGAGGGAGCCGTGCTGGTCGGCACGCGCGATATGCCGCGCTTCGCGCTGGTCATGGACCGCGTCTCGGCCGTGGTGACCGAGGTGGGCACGCGCGTCAGCCATATGGCCACCATCTGCCGCGAGTTCGGGGTGCCTTGTCTGGTGAATGTGACGGGCATCCTGGAGCGCGTCGAAGAGGGCATGGAGATCACCGTGGACGCCGAGGACCGATGCATCTACAAGGGCCGCGTGACCGAGCTGCTGGCCTACCGCGACTCCGAGAGCCTCAACGTGTTCGAGTCGCCGGCCTTCCGGCTGCTGCGGCGCATCCTGAACATGGTGACGCCATTGAACCTGGTGGACCCCCTGCTCGAGGAGTTCTCGCTGGAGCGCTGCCGCAGCTACCACGACATCCTGCGCTACGTGCACGAAAAGGCGGTGCAGGAGATGGTCAAGCTGGGGCACGACGAGCGGCAGCTGCTGAAGAACCACCTCAAGCGCGACCTCGACCTGCCCATTCCCACCGGCATCATCGTCATCGACATCGGCGGCGGACTGCGGCCGGAGGCGCCGGCCGACCGGGTGGGCTTCACCGACATCACTTCCATCCCGCTCAAGGCGGTGCTGGAGGGCATGCTGTTTCCCGACGTGTGGCACCGCGAATCCATGAACGTCGGCTTCCGCGACATGGTTACCAGCATCGTCAACGCCCCGGCCGACAGCCTCAGCGGACAGTACTCGGGACACAACATCGCCATCGTGACCGGCGAGTACGTCAACCTGAGCCTGCGTTTCGGCTACCATTTCAACATCCTGGACGCCTTCTGCGGCGAGGTGACGCGCGACAACCACCTGTACTTCCGTTTCGTGGGCGGCGCCACCGACATCTCCAAGCGCTCGCGGCGCGCCAGACTGATCGCCGAGATCCTCGAGGCCTTCGACCTGCACGTCCAGACGCGGGGCGACGTGGTCACGGGCCGCCTGGGGGGGCTGGCGCGTCGCGACATGGAGCACACCCTCAACATCCTGGGGCGCCTGATCGGGTTTACCCGCCAGCTGGACGTTTGCATGGACAGCGACGAGGTGGTCTCCCGCTACGTGGAGGCCTTTCTGAACGGGGACTACGGAATCGTGCGGGCGGATCTGGCGTGAGGGCAACAGGCGGGGGCGGGACACAGCGCTACAAGAAGGATGGTGCGCGGCGGCCCGTGGGGGGCCTGCCGGCAGGGGGCTGCGGACCACCGACGACAGGACGTCCCCGTCCGTGCGGGGCCGTGGCCCGTTTTACACGGACCGCGGACAATCGACGACAGGGAGTTGAGGCATGCAGATGCAAATAGACGGTCGGCCCATGCGGCTGATGGTCATCGACGACGAACCCACCGTGGGGCGGCGCCTCAAGCAGGTGCTTTCCAAGAGCGGTTTCGAGGTGGAGGTGTTCACCCGTCCGGTGGCGGCTGTGGAGCGCATGGCCGAGGAACCCTTCGACATCGTGGTCACCGATTTCCGGATGAAAGAAATGAACGGCATGCAGGTGCTGCAGAAAATCCGGGAACTGTCGCCGCGCACCAAGGTGATCATCATCACCGGTTACGCGCGCATCGAGACCGCCACCAAGGCCTTTCGGGCGGGCGGTTTTGATTTCATCGCCAAACCCTTCCGGCTGGACGAACTGCGCCAGTCCATCTTCCGGGCGGCCCGGGCGCTGGAGGCGGAATCCGCCTCCTGAACGCCCCCCGGGCGGCCGCCGCCGACCCCCCGCGCCGGGCCGCAGACGGGCGCGGGCGGCCCGGCTTCAGCGGCCCGCCTTGCGATCCTCGGACTTGAGCGCCCGCGCCGCCTTGTCAATGGCGGCGCGCACCTCTTTCATTTTGAAAGGCTTGGCGATGAAATCGAAGGCCCCCTTGGTCAGGGCCTCACGGGCCAGCTGCATGGTGGCGTAGCCGGTGATCATGATCACCTTGGTACGCTCGGAGCGCTCCATGGCCCACTCCAGGATCTGGATGCCGTTGATCTCCCCCATGCGGATGTCGGTGATGATGACGTCGAACTCCTTTTCCCGGATCCGTTCACGGGCCAGCCTGGGGTCCGTGAAGGTTTCCACCCGGGCCCCGTGTTTTTCCAGGGCCGGCTTGAGCCGGTCGCCCACGACCGGTTCGTCGTCCAGCAGAAGAATCTCCAGTGGCTGTTTCATGACGCTGCTCTCCAGAAGTGTTGTGCCCTCCCGGGGTCAGACCGGGAAGGCAGGCGTTGGATCCTCCGGTTTCTGCCGCCGATCCAGGGGAAGGAAGACGGAAAAACGGGCGCCTTCCCCCGGTTTGCTGTCCACCGTGATGCGTCCCCCCAGCTTCTTGATGATGTTGTAGCTGACCGAGAGCCCCAGGCCGGTGCCCTCGCCCTCCTTCTTGGTGGTGAAAAAAGGGTCGAAGATCTGGTCCAGGTCTTCCGGTGAAATGCCCGGACCGTTGTCCCGGACGTCGATGCGCACCTCCCGCCCGTCCTCCGTGCGCCGGGCGGTGACCTCCAGCCTGCCCTTGTCTCCCATGGCCTGCACGGCGTTGAGAAAGAGGTTGAGAAACACCTGCTGCAGGCCGCCGCGGTCCAGAAACATGCGCGGCAGGTCCTCGTCGGCTTCCAGGGAGAAGTCGATGTTGTGGAACTGCATCTCGTTCTTGATGAGCCGGGCGATCTTGCCCAGCAGTTCGCGGATGTCGACTTCCTCGAGCTTGGGGTGCGTGGCCCGCGAAAACTCCAGCAGGTTCTTGACGGTCTCGCTGGCGCGGTCGGCCTGGTCCATGGCCTCCTGATACAGGCGCATGCGCTCGTCGCGGTCCATCTCCATGCCGTCTTCGATGAGCGACTCGATGATCAGGGTCAGGTTGTTGATGGGGTTGTTGAGTTCATGGGCGATGCCGGACGTCAACGTGCCCACGGCGGCAATCTTGCACTGCTGCACCAGCTGGTTCTGGCGGCTTTCGATCTCGTCCATCATGCGGTTCAGCGCCGCCACCATGTTGCAGATCTCGCTCTTGTTCTTCTGTTTTTCCGGGATGCGGTGAAAAGTGCCGCGGGCGATTTCCTGGGCATCCTCGGTGATGCGTTCCAGGGGGCCGAGGATCTTGCGGTCGATGAAGTAGATGGTGACCACCAGCAGCAACACCATGACCGCCAGCGAGATCAGCGGAAAGCGCAGCATCTCCTGCAGCAGCGAACGCACCTCTTCCAGTTTCTGCTGTACGTTGAGACCGGTGACCCCCGAAAGCCGTTTGCTGATCTCCTGGATCTCCTGCTGGCGCGCGCTGTAGTCGGGCGCCGCGGGGTCCAGCCGGCTGAAGAGGGTGATGAAGCGCTCCAGGTCGCGGTGGAAGGCTTTGAGGCGCTCTTCGCCCAGGGCCCAGGAGAACTCCTCGCGATTTTCCTTCAGCAGGCGCTGGGCGGCGTGGGCGTGCTTGAGGCTGTCGTGTCGGCTGGAGGCCTCGGCCAGCTTGAAGAAGATGCGTTCGTAGCGGTTCATCTCCGAGATCTGAGCGTTGAGGTCCTCGGCCATCACGAAGAACTGGATGGCGCGCCGCAGGTGGCGGAAGTTGCGGTAGCCGCCGGCCACCAGCAGGAACATCACCAGGAAGGTGATCAGGAAGGTGATGTTGATCTCGCGGCGGATGGTGTTCTGTTTGCAGTGAAAGAGCAGCATGACCGGCCCTCAGGCACCGCTGCCGCCGGCCGGGCCGGCGTCGCTGAAAAGGGTTTTCGCCAAGGCGATCAGTGTGCGGTCGAGGCCGCTGTCGGCCTCCCCCGTTTTCCACAGCAGGATCTCCCCGGCCGGCAGGGGCGCCCGGCAGTGCGGCACGGGGTCCGGCGTGTCGGCTACCGGCACCGGCGACCAGAGCAGCAGGTGCCGCTCCTCGTCGGTCTCGCCGAGATCGGCGTCCAGCCAGGTGGGGGCCTCGGCGTTCGTGTTGAAAAGGCTGACGTCCGCGGGGCCGGCCAGGGCCCACCACTTGCGGGCGGGCGCATCGGTGGCCGGGGCCGCGGCGCCGCCGTCCGGGCAGGCGCCCTCCAGCAGCAGCTCCAGGGGGCGGCACCGCAGGTCGTCCAGGGACGCCGCCGAATCGGGGTCGCCGCGCACGGCTCCGTCGAGGTCCACCAAGGCGATGCGCTGCCGGGCTGCACCGCAGGCGAAGTCCAGCCGGTAAGGCATGGGCGGCGGCTTTTGACCGAACCCGGCGAAGACGTGCCGCAGCACGCGGTCCAACAGGCCGAACACCGAAATGTGCGGCCGGTCGTCGCCGGGGCCGCCGACCCAGTCCAGGGCCTGCTGCAGCAGGCGGTATTCCACGGTGTCTTCGAAATCGTCGGCCGCGGCCGTGTCTTCGGCCTGCGAACCGTCGAGGAACAGCGCTTCGGCGGTCGCCTTGCAGTTGTCGAAGGCGCTGTAGCAGGTGCGGATGCCGTCGGGGGCGATGACGCTGGCGTCGAAGACCATCTCGCGGCTCAGGTCGATGATCTTGTCCACCAGCGAAAAGATGTAGTGACTGTCGAAAATGTAGGCGCCGGTAAGCTTCTCGCGGCCGTCGGCGCACAGCCCGATGATGGTGCGCGCCTGGTCCAGCATGTGCTTGAGCCGGACGCTGCGCAGGCGCAGGTCGATCCGGTCGGCGCCGGCCCGGGGGTGGGGAGTCAGTGTCGCCGGTGGTTTCATGGGTGATTGCGTCATGCCGATGGACCGTGGTGGTTTCATGGGCCGGAAGGGCTCCCGGGGGAGCCGCCACCGGCGTTCGGGCATCGAACCATATTTATAATACGTCAGAAAAATATTGCCAGCAAAAAAACGGGGGTGCCCGTCGGGCACGATCAGTGTTGCTTTTTGCATCATTTAGCGCTATGGTTCTTCCGCCGTGTGCCGCCGGCAACGGGCCCCGCGCAGGATCCGAACGATACGTATTTTATCTTCATTCTGCCATTTTAGCAATAAATATGCCAGCAGAAAAGCCAAATAAATCCCCGGAGTCCGCTGAGGTCGGCGAGCGTGTCATGGTGGTCGACGACGACCCGGGTGCGCGCAAGGCCCTGCGGCGCGTGCTGTCGCGGGAGGGTTACGAGGTGCGCACGGTGGGCGACGGGGCCGAGGCCCTGGCGCTGCTGGCCCGGGAGCCTTTCGAACTGGTGATCGTGGACCTGCTCATGGAGCCCGTCGACGGGCTGGAGGTGCTCACGCGGGTCAAGAAGATGGACCCCGACACCGAGGTGATCCTGATGACCGGTCACGGCTCGGTGGACGCCGCCGTGGCGGCCATC
>CAYZCL010000034.1:0-19097 GCA_964476595.1 uncultured Desulfobacteraceae bacterium | reverse complement strand
AAGCAACTTTTTCAGTACGCCGTTCCGGGATGCCTTCTCCAGCCGTGTTTTAGACACCCCCGCCGGACGCCCGCGGCAAAACTCGGTATTGACCCGATCCGGGTTCTTGGATATGATTTTGCGCTGAAATGAACCGATTGTACATCTTCCTGATCCGGTTTTTCCTGGCCGCTTTTTTTGCCGTACTGATCACCCGGTTTTTTTACCCCGATGCCGGCGTGGTGTTCATCGGCGGCCTGGGGGTGATCATGATTTCCCTGGCCTATCTGTCTGAGTATTTCCGGTCACGCCGCAAAAAGGCGAAAGGAGTCCAGTCGCGTTGAAACAGATCATTCTGGGAACCGCCGGTCACATCGACCACGGCAAGACATCCCTGATCAAGGCACTCACCGGCACCGACACCGACCGCCTGAAAGAGGAAAAACAGCGCGGCATCACCATCGAGCTGGGATTCGCCGCCCTGGACCTGCCCAGCGGTCAGCACTTGGGCATCATTGATGTGCCCGGCCACGAAAAGTTCGTCAAGAACATGGTGGCCGGCGCCACCGGTATCGATATCGTGGCCCTGATCATTGCGGCCGACGAGGGCGTCATGCCCCAGACCCGCGAGCACATGGAGATCTGCACCCTGCTGGGCATTGAGCACGGGCTGGTGGCGCTTACCAAAGTGGACATGGTCGACGAGGAGTGGCTGGAACTGGTCATCGACGACATCGCCGACTTCACCCGCGGCACCTTTCTCGAGGACCAGCCCGTCATTCCAGTCTCTTCGGTGACCGGCCAGGGGCTGGAGGATTTTATCGCCGCCCTGGACCGGCTGAGCGCCGAGGTGCCGGAGCGTTTTTCCAGCGGCCTTTTCCGCCTTCCCGTGGACCGCGTGTTCACCATGAAGGGCTTCGGCACCGTGATTACCGGCACACTGATCTCCGGGCGCATCCGCACCGGCGAGGAGATCATGATCTATCCCTCGGAGATCACCTCGCGCGTGCGCGGCATCCAGGTGCACAACCAGAGCGTGGAAGAGGCCTCCACGGCCATGCGCACGGCCATCAATTTCCAGGGGCTGGACAAGTCCGTGGTCAACCGCGGCGATGTCGTGTCCACGCCCGGGGCCCTGCGCTCGAGCTACATGCTGGACGTATCGCTGCATTACCTGGCCGGCAACCGCAAGCCGCTCAAGAACCGCACCCGCATCCGTTTCCACGCCGGAACCAGCGAGATCCTCGGCAACGTCATCCTGCTGGAAAGTGACGAACTGAGCCCCGGGGAGACCACGGTGGCCCAGCTGCGCCTGGACGCACCCGTAGCCCTGGTGCGCGATGACCGCTTCGTCATTCGCAGTTACTCGCCGGTGCGTACCATCGGCGGCGGCCGGATCCTCAACCCCGTCCCGGAGAAGCACAAGCGCTTCCGGCCGGAGATCATCGAGGGCCTCAAGGGGCTGGTGGCGCAGGAACCCGAGGAGATCATCGCCTTTCACGCCCGCAGTTACGGTTACAAGGGGGTGTCTTTCAAAGACCTCAAGCTGATGACCAACCTGCCGGACAAGCTGCTGCAGAAGATTCTCGGCGAGCTGCTGTCCAGAAGAGAGCTGGTGCTGGTGGACCGCGACCAGCAGGTGTACGTTCACCGTGCACAGGTGGACGCCCTGCGGGAGCGCACCCTTGCGCACCTGCAGGACTTTCACCGTCGGTTTCCGCTCAAGGCCGGTATGCCCAAGGAGGAGCTCAAGTCCAAGTTCCCGGCGGTCATGCAGGGCAAGCTCTTCACCATGATACTGAACCTGATGGTCAAACAGGACGACATCCGCCAGGAGGAGAACACGGTGGCGCTGGCCGGCCACGAGGTCTCACTGGGCATCGACCAGGCGGACATCCGGGAAAAAATTCTGAAACTTTATCTTGAAAAGGAACTGACGCCCCCGTATTTTAAAGAGGTTGTCAAACAGTTCGGGCTGGACAACGGCCAGGCCCGTTCCGTGCTCATGCTGCTGGTGGAAGAGGGGCAGCTGATCAAGGCTAAAGAGGATCTGTATTTCCACCGGGAAGCCATCGAGCGCCTCAGGCAGCGGGTGGTTGCGTTTCTCAAGGCCAACCAGGAAATGACCACCCCGCAGTTCAAGGACATGACCGGTGTGTCGCGCAAGTATTTGATACCGTTGCTGGAATATTTTGATGCCAGCCATGTGACCATTCGCATCGGTGACATCCGCCGGCTCAGAAGCGGATGAGAGTGGTGGTCGATGTGACAGGTCGAAAGAGGGAGATGGTATGACCAAGGACAGCCGCAGGGATCAATCTTCGGAAAAGCCAAAGCGCAAGAAGCTGTTTTCCATTCGCAACATCATCGTACTGCTGCTGGTGGTGGCGGTTGCCGCGGTCGTCGGCAACAAACTGGGGTTGCTGGATCGGTTGCCTTTCATCGGTGCGAAAACCGCTCCGGTCGCACATCCTGCGGCTGAAGCCCCGGCCGAGGCCCATCCGGCCGCATCGGCGTCGGAGGCCGTCCCCGGTGCCGGCGGCGGGATGATTGCCGATGTGATGAACCGGGATTTCGTGGCCGTCAGGGAATCGGATACGGCGGGGCACGCCGTCGAGATGCTCAAGAATCACCCCAATGCACCCCAACGGGTCTTCGTGACCGACGCACAGGGCCGGCTGGTGGGTACCTGCTCCGCGGCCAAATTGCTGGTGGCTCCGCAGCAGGAACCGGTCAAAGATCTCATGGTGCACGAGGTCGAGGCCGTCGAGGCCGGTGCCGGTGTGGCCAGCGTGCGAAAAACACTGGAAATCGCCGGGGGCGGTCCCATGCCGGTGGTCAATAAGGCCGGTATCCTGATCGGCATGGTTTGCGCAGCGGATCTCGAGGGCAAACCCGAGACGGTCAAGGCTGCAGGCCGTGCGTCCCGGGCCGACGGCATGCACGCCGCGGCCGCCCCGGCCCAGGGGGAAAAGCAAACGGGCCAGGCCGCGCATGCCGCGGCGCAAGGCGAGGGCCACGCGAAGAAGCCCACCGAAGGGATGCACGCCGCGGCCGGGAAGGCACCCATGTCGGCCGCCGGTGACCACCCAGCCCCCCAGGGACAGCATGCCGCCGCGGCGGAGAAAGTGCAGGCACATCCGACGGCTGAAGGCGGCGGCCATGGTGCGGGCGCCGAAACGGCCGCCCACGGTGCTGCAGCCACAACCGCCCATGCCGCGGCCGCCGGTGCCGTTGCGGCAGGCGCTGCCCACGGTGCGGCCACCCATGGCACGGCGGCCGCCGGTGGCGGTCATGGTGCCGCCCCTGCTTCGAACCTGCCCAGGGGCGTCGCTTTTGTCAACGCCATGATCCAACCCCTGCAGTACGAACTCGAAGACCGCTGGTGGGGCTGGCGTCCCAACGACATTCTGGATTTCACCGACAACGTCAACAATTTTCAGCTCGGCGTGCTGGAGGCCACCCGGCGTGCCGCCGTGGCCCTGGCCGAGCGCATTTCCCGCACCGGCACCATCGAGGCCTTCGACGTCAACGTGCAGAATGCCATGAACTGGCTGATGGTCAAATCGGACCGCTACTGGCTGCCCTCGCCCGAGTACAAGTACAAGGCCGCCATCGAGGAACTGGAAAAGTACCGTGATCGGCTCATGCGGGGGGAAGCCTCCTTCTACACCCGCCAGGACAACCTGATTCCGCTGCTGGTGGCCTTCAAAGACCTGCTGGGGAGTTGCGAGGAGAACCTGGTCAAATCCAAGGAGGAGGACGGGTCGCCGGTGAGCTATTTCAAGGCCGACGACTACTTCTACTATGCCCAGGGCGTGGTCAGCGCCATGGGTTCCATGCTCGAGGCCGTGGCCGTCGATTTTCACGACACCATCCAGGGCCGGCGGGGCAGTGAGGAGCTGCACCACGCCATCCACTGGTACCAGGAAGCCATGAAGATCAATCCCTGGCTGGTCCTGGACAGCAGCTACAGCAGCATTTTCGCCAATCACCGCGCCAACCTGGCGGGCCCCATCAGCCATATTCGCTTTCATCTGGGCGTGCTGATCACGACCCTGTCGACCTGATGATGCCCGTTGTATGTTGTCCGTGGTCCGCTGAAGGGCGTGCCCGTCCGGCGGACCACGGACCGGTGCCCCAGGGCCCGATCTCGATCAATAATTCAGGACCAGTTCCCCCACCACGGCGTCGAGCACCGGCATGCCCTGCCGGGTGAGCCGGCAGGCCCCCGAATCCACCGCCATCAGCCCCTTTTTCTCGAACAGACCGATCTTCTCGCCGAAAAGAGCCGCGAAATTCACGTCGAAGCGCCGGTTGAAGGCCGCGATGTCGATGCCGGCCGATGTCCGTAGTCCCAGGTAGAGCGCTTCCGTCATCTGCTGCGCGGCGCTGAGTTCCTCCCTGCCGGCCACGGCCGTCCCGTCGACGGCGATCTTCTCGCAATACCGCCGTACCGATCGGACATTCCAGGAACGCGTGCTACCGATAAATGAATGCGCCGCCGGTCCGAACCCCAGGTAGGGGGCGAAGGTCCAGTATCTGCTGTTGTGCCGGGAGATCGCCGGGCGGCCATCGTACGGATCACGCCGTGCAAAGTTGGATACCTCGTAGCGCAGGTAGCCGTGCACGGCCAGAAAATCCCCCGTCAGCAGAAACAGATCGTGGACTTTCCCCTCGGGCAGGGGATGTATTCGCCTCTTTGCGGCCTGTTGGTGGAACACCGTGTGCGGCTCGAAAGTGAGGGTGTAGCAGGAGAGATGCTGCGGAGCGAGGGCGACCGCCGCTTCCAGGTCGTCCCGCCAGCCGGCTTCGTCCTGTCCCGGGATTCCGTAAATCAGGTCCAGGCTCAGGTTCTCGAAGCCGGCGGCGCGGGCGTTTTCACACGCCGCTGCGGCATCGGCGGCGCTGTGTCGCCTGCCCAGCAGGCGCAGGTTTGCGTCGGAAAAGGACTGCGCGCCGATGCTGAGGCGGTTGATGCCCGCCCGGCGGTAAGCGGCCAGTTTCTCCGGTGAAGCGCTTTCGGGATTGACCTCCACCGTGATCTCCGCGCGGGGATTTACCGCAAAAGCGGTGTGCAAGGCGGCCAGCGTGCCGGTAATCAGGGCGGCGGGAACGGCCGAGGGCGTGCCGCCCCCGAAGTAGATGGTGTCCACCAGGCGGCCGGGCTGGGCCCTGCGGTGAATTTCCCGGGTCAGCGCTTCCCGGAAGGGGTCGAGCCGGGAGAAATCGGTAGTGGAATAGAAGTCGCAGTAGGGGCATTTGCGGCCACAGAAGGGGACGTGGATGTAAATGCCCAGTGGGGAGGGATCAGAAAAAGTCCCCCCCGCTGCGGCTGGGAGGCGTGATGCCGAGGTCACTGATCTTGTACAAAAGGGTCTTGTAGCTGATTTTCAGGATCTTGCTGGCCTTGCTGCGATTCCAGTTGGTCTTGTCCAGCACGTAGGCGATGATTTCCCTTTCGATCTGGTCGACGGCCTTTTTCTTGATGGCTTTCAGCGAAAACGAGGACAGATCGATGTTCTCGGTCTGGTTTTTACGGAAAAAACCCTCCACGAACGACGCGATCTGCTGATCCTGGGAGGGCACGTCCGGGGCGATGACGGTGGACGGCTCCGGCGCCTCGACGCTGGTCGACACCTGGGGTACGCGGGGCAGGCTCTGGATGATTTCTTTCCAGCTGTCGATCACCAAGATGCGCTTGAGCACGTTCTGCAGCTCGCGCACGTTGCCGGGCCATGGATACTCCATCAGCTGGCGGATCTCTTCGTCGGTGGGCCGTACGATGGTCTTGTTGGGGTACTGGGCCTCGTACTTGGTGAGGTAAAAATCGATCAGAGGCGGGATATCTTCCGGCCGTTTGCGCAGCGGTTCGATGTGGATCTTGATGGTGTTGAGACGGTAAAAGAGGTCTTCGCGGAACTTCTTCTCCCGGATTTCCTGCTCCAGGTCGTGGTTGGTGGCAGCCAGGACCCAGGTGTCCGTCTTGACTTCCTTTTCAGACCCCAGCGGGGAAAACTCGCCGCTCTGCAGCACGTGCAGCAGCTTGGACTGCAGCGACAGGGACATGTCCCCGATTTCGTCGAGAAAGAGGACGCCTCCGTCGGCCAGTTCGAACTTTCCCTTCTTGCGGCGCTCTGCCCCTGTAAAGGCCCCGCGTTCGTGGCCGTACAGTTCGCTTTCGAGTAACCCCTCGGGCAGTGCCGCACAATTTACCTTTAAAAACGGCTTGTTGCTGCGGTTGGACTGCGCGAACAGGTTCTGGGCGACAACTTCTTTGCCGACCCCGGTTTCCCCGGAAATGAGAATATTCAATCCCGTGTCGGCGATGTGGTTGATCAGTTCCCTGATCTTCTGGAGGTTCTTGCTGACCCCGACCAGGGGGGTGCCTGCCGCTTCCGCATGGGGTTGATTCGTTTTCATGACAGCAACTTGAATTGGAAATACAGTTAGGATTTTCTTCCGGCCAGCAGTTCGCGGACCGTTTCCTCGAGATCCGACAGCTCCACCGGCTTTTCCAGGACCACGTCCGCCCGGGCCTCCTTGGCCAGGGCTTCGGGGTGCTCGCCCCACCCGGTAATGGCGATGATGGGGACGTCGGGGGTTTTCTTCTTGACAATGGAAATGATGCCGACCCCGCTGACCGTGGGCATGACCAGGTCGGTGATGATCAGGTCGAAAACCTCCTGCCCGGACTCGATCAGCTTCAGGGCGTCCAGTCCGTTGGAGGCCGAGGTGACATCGTAATTCTTGGCGATGAAATAATTGTAGAGGGAAATCAGGACTTCTTCGTTGTCGTCTATGATGAGCAGCTTGTATGCCATGTGGGTCACCTATCGGTATTCATTTCTGCGGGTGCGTCAGCCCCCGCTGCCTTGAATATCGGCAATTGTGAAAATAAGTATAGAGGATTGTGAAAAAGTTTTCAAGAATTTTCTTGGAAGCGGTTTTTCAGGGATGGGCCGATTGGTGTTGCCACAAAAAAAGGCGGAACCCGTTGGGGTTCCGCCTCATGCGATCTTACCTGTTTTGCTCCGTCATATTAACGGCTTTTAAACTTCCTTCTGCCGAAGCCCGCCAGCCCGATCAGGCCGGTGCCCAGCAGCAGCAGGGTGGCCGGTTCCGGAACGTTGTGCAGCAGAACATCGTTGCCGCAAGTCTGGGCTATGCGAATAGCAGAACCGTAAAAATCGTTATAAGCAAAGTCAATATCGTCCAGCAGTTTGGCGGTTGCAAATCCAAGAACAGGCTTCTGGTAAAAAGCAATCTTGATGACATAATCGCCACCATCCTGACCCATGCTTACATCGGCCCATACGTTCCCCCAGACTGCACCCCAAGCGGCAACCATCTCATGGTCACCGTAATAGACCGTGTCGGCACCAACATAGTAATCATCAGACATATAGGTGGTATCTTCACTGTAAGAAAATACGTTGCCCTGCAAGATCCCGTCGCCTACTTCCTGATCACCGTACTTGTTGGTGTACCCATGGTCTCTTAAAGCGACAGCCGTCATATCGGCGTCCAGCAGGAATACGTCGCCCAATTTGGCGTTCTTTTTCCTACCGTCCAGGCCCCTGTTCCACCCGGTCCAGATTTCCAGTGTGTTTTGAGAAGTCCAGCGGTATCCATAAAAGTCGTAAACCGGTTTTTGTCCAATGACGTCTCTTGCCTGCCAATATGCTCCATCCACATCATTGGGATGCGCATAATTATCCAGGATCAGATCACTGGGCAAGGCAAAGCTGCTACCCACAAAACACGTGCTTACGAATGCCAGAGCCAACAAAATTAACAATGCTTTCTTCATAACTTCCTCCTCATTTGGTTTCTGTTCTTAACTGGTTTTTCAGTTCTTAACTGGTTTTTCAGTGCGGCCACATTATATCGATTCATATTCATAGCTGTGCGCTTGGCAGGTTGAGGTTTTTGTGTCAGCGCATCTCTTTTTTTCCGTTGATCCCTCCCCTCTAAAATATTTTTACATCTGAATTTGAATAGAGACTATAGCAATCCATGTGCCACATGGCCTGCAGAATCCTGTTTGGCCTGTGAAATAACTTAACTATCTGAAATTAAACTTAATAAAAAAAATAGATCTGCAGCCGGAAATTGGACCGTCCCGGAAATCCCATGAGGTGTGGGTAATTCATGTGGCAAAATTGGGAAATGAATGTAATAGTTTGAGAGGTTAAATTCCCTAAAACCGCCGCTCGCATCGGATTTCCGGTCTAGATGCGTGTCGGCCGCAGAACTCAAGCCGGGAGGACTATCGTCGATAATAATCATGGGATTCGCATGTTGCCATCCGACTTGAGAGAATTGTTATTGAAAAACCCGGTGGAATGTTTAAAAATTGACCAATATTCACGGAATGCTTGACAAAAGCGGTTGGAGGAACGAAAATTATAGGCTTATGAAAGCATTGCGGGAAACCAGTGCCTGATGCGTCTTTGCCTGTCGACAGCTTCGGTGGTGTCTCCTCCAGTCATATTGTTTGTCTCTATATCATTAAAATTTGATTGTTAAACATTCAGGCGTAACACGGCGGGAGTCTGCCCGGATTTTCCATATCTCCGGCGAGGACACCCGAACAGAGGTCGTTTGATCATGCAGAATCGCAACAAACCCGAGGGCGTCAGCATCGGCTATGTGTTGGATGTCATTTCCCGCAACCGCTGGTTCCTTATCATTCCTTTTATGGTTATCCTGCTGGTGGGCATCGTGCTGGCCTTCACGCTCCCCAAGATGTACGAGGCCCGGACCCTCATCCTGGTCAGGCCCCAGAAGGTGGCCAAGAACTTCGTTCAGACCATGGAGTCGGCCAACATCGACTCGCGCATCAACACCATTTCCCAGCAGATCATGAGCCGCTCCAACCTGGAGAAGATCATCAACCGTTTCGGTCTGTTTTCCGACCCGGGCGGGAGGGAGCTTTACCGGGAAGAAAAGATCGCTTTGTTGCGTGATAGAATCAAGGTGGAGGCCATCAAGCGGGACAAGCGGGCCCCGGCGGACGCCTTTTCCATCGCTTTCCGGGACAAGGACCCCAAGGTCGCCATGCAGGTGGCCAACGCCTTTGCCAATTACGTCATCGACGAGAACCTGAAGGCCCGCCAGGAACAGACCGTGGGTACGGCGCAGTTCCTGGAAGAAGAACAGGCGGCGGTCAAGAAGAAACTGGAGCACTACGAGCGCGCGCTGAAAGAATACCGCCAGAAATACATGGGCGGGCTGCCGGAGCAGCTGGACGCCAACCTGCGCACGCTGGACCGGCTGCAGAACCAGCTCATCGCCCGTCAGGAGAGTCTGCGGGATGCCAGGAACCGGCTGGCGGCCGTGGAGAACCTGATCGCCGAGAAGAGGCAGCTGGAGAAAAAGACATCCAGCGCCGCGGTTGCCGCTACGGCCGGCGGCACGGCGGCGCCCGACGAGGCCCAGACCCTGGACCAGCTGAAGGAACGCCTGGCCGGCCTGCAGACGCGATACACGGACAAACACCCCGACATCGTTCGGCTGAAAAGCATCATCGCGAAGCTCGAGGCCAACCCGGGGCTCATCAAGTCGGGAAAGGGCTCGTCCGGAACACGTGTTTCCGGGACGTCCCGGGGAAATCCGGAACTGGATCCCTACCTGGTACAACGCACGGAGATTCAGGGCGAGATCCGGTCGCTCACCGAGGACATCGCCGGCATCAAGCGGCAGGTGCTCTACTATCAGCGCCTGGTGGAGGATACCCCCCGCCGGGAGCAGGAACTCCAAGCCCTCAAGCGCGACTACGAGGAGATTCGGGACACTTATCGGTCCCTGCTGGAGCGCAAACTGGAGGCCGACATCGCCGTCAACATGGAAAAGAAGCAGAAGGGCGAGCAGTTCGTGATCATCGACCCGGCTGTGGTGCCTGAGATGCCGGTGGAGCCGGATCTCAAAAAACTCTTTGCCATGGTGCTGGTGGCCGCCCTGGGAGTCGGCGGCGGTCTGGTTTTCCTCCGGGAATACATGGACAGCAGTTTCCGCCGCCCCAAGGACGTGGAAACTTTTCTGAATGTGCCCCTGCTGGCGGAGGTGCCGGTGCTGAGCCGCGTGACCGACAACCGCAAAAAACGCCTGCAGCAGGGATTGACCTACGCCTCTATCCTGTTGTCCGTTGTTTTCCTGGGCAGTTTTGCCGTGATTTCCTTCAAAGGCGTCGAACCGGTCAAGGAATACATCAAGAAATACATCGCCCTCTGAATCGCCCGCCGGCATTCATCTTTTTTTGGGGTGTGAATCAAAAACAAGAGGTACCCTGTGGGAAAAATTTCTGAAGCCCTGCAAAAGGCCGGGCACGCAAGCGAAGATGCCGGGGACAGCACCGACACGCGTGAAACGCCGAAAGGCGGGGGCGGCAGGCCGCCGGAAACGGCGAGCCCGGTGAGATCCGCCCCGGCGCCAAAGCCCTCTCAACCCGAAGCACAACCTGGCCTCCCGCCGGTCGACGCGAAAGACCTGGACCCCGACCTGGTCTGCTATTTCAAGCCGCAATCTTTCGAAGCGGAAAAGATCAAAATCCTGCGCACCAGCATCCTTTTCCCGGAACAGGGTGTGCCGCCACGTTCGATCCTGGTGACCAGTGCATTTCCCGGGGAGGGCAAAACCTTCATCGCCTCCAACCTGGCCATCAGTATCGCCCAGGGCATCGAGGAACACGTACTGCTGATGGACTGCGACCTGCGGCGCTCCAGCGTTCACGGAAGGTTCGGGTTCGGCGACGTGCAGGGGCTGGCCGAGTACCTGTCCAGGGGCGTGCCCATTGATTCCCTGTTGCTCAAGTCCGCCATTCCCAAGCTGTCCATTCTGCCGGGGGGAAAGAACGTGCACAATCCGGCCGAACTGCTGTCTTCCAGGAGGATGGCCAACCTGATCGACGAGGTGTCCGCCCGCTACCCCGACCGTTACGTGATCATCGACTCGCCGCCGCCGCTGCTGACGGCCGAGGCCAACGCCATCGCCCGCAAAGTGGACGGTATCGTGGTGGTGGTCAAATACGGGCAGACCCCCCGCAAGGCCGTGGCCGACATGATGGAAAACCTGGGCCGGGACAAGATCGTCGGCGTGGTGCTCAACTGGGTGGAAGCCGATTCCATTAAATACTACGGTTATTCCGGAAACTACAGATATTATTATGGGAAGTGATGAGACGTTTTCCTGCCGTCACCGCCGGGCCGCAAACGCCTGAAACCAACACGCGTCCGGGGGGGATGGGCAATTGCTTTTCATTGCGCCTTGATTTGTACGTAACATATTGTAATAATAGAGTATCGGGCTTGTCTGCGCCGGCGACTCGAGGGGGCGGAGCTGTGCCCCGTGAACTCGATTTCCCACTGCTACATGCCGGATGGAGGTAGAAATGAATCAATCAGTGCACAGAATCTGGATCGTCCTGGCCGTTTTCACCATGGTCACCGGCCTGGGCCGGAATGCCTTTTGCGAGGCCAAGCCTTCCTATCGCATCGGCGCCGGGGACGTACTGGAGATCGTCACCTGGAAAGAGCCGGACTTTTCCCGGCCGGAAGTGCTGGTGCGTACGGACGGCATGATCACCTTCCCGCTGCTCAACGATATCCAGGCCGCCGGGCTGACCCCCATGGAACTGAAAAAAACCATCGAAAGCAAGCTCAAGGACTACGTCGCCAACCCGGTGGTGACCGTCACGGTGAGAGACCCGGCCAGCCAAGTGTTTTACATCCTGGGCGAGGTGCAGAACACCGGTCAGTACCCCCTGCGCACCGATCTGACGGTGCTGCAGGCCTTTGCCATGGCCGGCGGTTTCACCGAGTGGGCCTCCAAGAAGGAAATCATGCTCTTCCGCGGCAAGGGCGGCCACGAGAAGATCTTCAGGATTAACTACAAGGACATCGCAAAGGGGAAAAACCTGGAGCAGAACATCCAGCTGAAGGCCAACGATACCATCGTCGTGCCCTGAAGCCGGTTCTTGAAATTCGTGCAACTTCAGTTAATATGATGTAATCCGTCAACCATTGTCCCGTGTGCGTCCGTGTGTATCCGCGGCGAATTGAAATTTGCAGCCAAACCGAGATCGGGGGAAAAGATGAAAAACAGAATCGGTCTTTTTTCAGCGGCGGTTTTCCTGGTTTTTTTTCTGTGGACGACGGGCGCGCTGGGCTACCAGCTCACCTTCCAGCCCCGTATCTCCCTCGGCGTGGAATACACGGACAACGTTTTCCTGGATCCGGACAATATCGGCGAATTGCGGGACAACCCCGACCTGAAACCCGAGAGTGATTTCATTTTCGTGCCGACGCCCGGGTTCACCGCCGAAGTGCTGGGCCGTCGCAACGGTCTCTCGCTGGACTACGACTTCGGTTATTCTTACTACAACGAGTATTCGGAGCGAAACAGCTGGCGGCACAACGCGAACATCACCGCCTGGACCCAGTTTTCCCGGAACAAGCGGCTGGAGCTGCGCAACAGTTTTCTCTACACCGAGGATCCCCTGGGAAGCGGCCGCACTTTCGAGGTCAACATTCCCCCGGACAGCGTCGCGCCCGCGGACCAGACCACCCTGAATTCCCGCCAGCCATACTGGGTCAACACGGCCGATCTGCGCTATACTCAGCAGTTCCGTCAGCTTGGGTCCTATTACCTGGAATTTTACAACAGTGTCCGCAACGACGATTCCCTGCGAGGCAACAGCAGCATCATCTACACGCCCCGGGCAGGGGTGGAATACTGGTTCAGCCCCCGCTGGGGGGCCTCCCTCGACGGCGAGTACAGCTGGGGCAACTACGACAATGCCCCGGACGTGAAACAGTGGTACACTTCCCTGCGGCTGATCCGCCGTTTTTCCAAGCAGCTGGACGGCTTCGTGGTCGGCACCTACCGTTCCGTCGACCAGAGCGGCAACCTGCAGGACTACCTGCTCACCACCCGGCAGACCCTGGAGGACTACAAGGTCTACGACATGCAGGTCGGCGTGACCTACCGCCTCTCCAACAGATGGGCGATTGATGCCAGCGGCGGTGTCGTTTATTACGACCCGGACATCACCGATGATTCAACAAATTTTTCAGGCACCCTCAACCTGACCCGCACCTTCCGTCGGGGGTCGGCTCGGATTTACGGCGGCACGGGCTACGGACAGGCGTTCGACACCCGATCCGACCTGGGCCCCTCGCTGTTTTACGAGGCCGGTATCTCCGGCGACTACCAGATCACACGATACCTGACCGCCAACGCATACCTCAGCTACCGCCGGGACGAATACGGTTCCGACCAGCGGATTCTGCTGGGCGAAGCGGTAAACCCGGATTTCCCCGACCTGCCGCAGACGGCCTATGAAGACCGTAACGATGACAGCTACGGTGCCAGCGTGGGGCTGAGCTACGAGATGACGCGATGGGCCTCCTGCGAACTGCGCTACAACTACTACAAGCGCAACTCCACCCTTGACATCAACACCTACGACGAAAACCGGGTGACCTTTTACGTCAACCTCACCACGCCGCGGCCCTGGCGCACCACCCGCTGAAGGACCCCTTCGCCGACAGCGGACAACCGCTCACGGATTACGGACATGATTATGCCCATACCTTTCCTCGACCTCAAGGCCCAGTACGCCCAGATTGAAGGCATCATCCAGCCCGAGCTGAAGGAAGCCATGGCCAACGGCGCCTTCGTGGGCGGACCCCGGCTGGAGCAGTTTGAATCCGAGTTCGCCGCCTTCTGCGACAGCCGGTGGTGCGCCGGTGTTTCCTCCGGCACCGATGCCCTGCGCTTCGCCCTCATGGCCTGCGGCGTGGGGCCGGGCGACGAGGTCGTCACGGTGCCCAACACCTTCATCGCCACCTGCGAGGCCATCTCACAGGCGGGCGCCCGTCCCGTTTTCGTGGACATCGACCCGCAGACCTGCAACATCGACCCGCAGGCCGTGCGGGAGCGCATCACGGAAAAGACCCGGGCCATCGTTCCGGTGCACCTGTACGGACAGCCCACGGACATGGACCCGCTGCTCGATCTGGCCCGCGAAAACGACCTGGTCATCATTGAGGACGCCTGCCAGGCCCACGGTGCGCTATACAGGGACCGCAAGGCCGGTTCCATGGGCGCGGCGGGCTGTTTCAGCTTCTATCCCGGAAAGAACCTGGGCGCTTTCGGCGAAGGCGGCGCCGTGGTCACCCAGGACCGGGAGATCGCCGACAGGGTCCGTATGCTCCGGGATCACGGACAGCAGAAAAAGTACATCCACCAGGTGGAGGGCTACAACGGCCGCCTGGATGCCATCCAGGCCATCGTGCTGAGCGCCAAGCTGCGGAAGCTTCCCGACTGGAACCGGGCGCGGCGGGCCAACGCGCAGCGCTACGATGAACTGCTTGCCGACGTGCCCGGCGTGACCACGGTGAAAGAAGCCCCTTATGCCCGTTCGGTGTATCACCTCTACGTCATCCTGGTGGACCGTCGTGACGAACTTCAGCAATTCCTCTCCGAAAAGGGCATCGCCACCGGCCTGCACTACCCCGTGCCGCTGCACCTCCAGCAGGCCTATGCCCACCTGGGATACCGGAGAGGCGACTTCCCGGTGTCCGAAGAAACCGCCGCGCGCCTCCTCTCCCTGCCCATGTTCCCGGAACTGACCGAAGAGCAGATCGCATACATCGTCCGCTCCATCCGGGAATTCATGGACTGAAGCCGGATACCCGAGGCACGCACGGCGCTGGACCACGGACAACGAACAACGGACACGTTACATGATTAAAATCGGACTGATCGGATTCGGATACTGGGGGCCGAACCTGGCCCGCAACTTCAACAACAACCCGGACATGACGCTCTCCATGATCTGCGACTTTTCGGCCGACCGGCTGGAGGCCGCGGGCAGGCTGTATCCCGATGTGCGGCTGGTAGACCGCATCGAAGATTTTTTCTGCCGGGACTGCCTGGACGCCGTCGCTATTTCGACCCCGGTGGCCAGTCACTTCGAACTGGCCCGCAAGGCCCTGGCCGCCGGCAAGCACGTGTGGATCGAAAAGCCCATGACCGAAACCGCCGACCAGGCCCGGGAACTGATCGACCTGGCCCAGCGCCAGGGCCGCACCCTGCTCGTGGACCACACCTTCGTGTACACCGGGGCCGTGCGCAAGATCAAAGAGATCATCGACCGAGGCGACCTGGGCGATCTGATCTACTACGACTCCACGCGCGTCAACCTGGGGCTTTTCCAGCAGGACGTGGACGTGATCTGGGACCTGGCACCCCACGACATCTCGATACTGGACTACCTGATGCCCCTGAAAAAGTACACGGTTTCGGCCACGGGATCCCACTTTTACGGCGACAGCATCATGCCCAAGTCGCTGCTGACCATCTACATGGAAAACAATATCGTGGCCCACATTAACGTGAGCTGGGTGTCGCCGGTCAAGATCCGCCAGACCCTCATCGGCGGTACTTCCAAGATGATTCTCTACGACGACACGCATCCCAGCGAAAAAATCAAGATCTACGACAAGGGCGTGGATTTCTTTCACACCAAGGAAGAAATCTACCGCCTGAACATCCAATACCGCATCGGGGACATGGTGGCGCCCAAGCTCGACAACCACGAGGCCCTGGAACTGGAAACGCAGCACTTCGTCGACTGCATCAAGACCGGCGAAGAGCCCCTGACCAACGGACTGGCCGGCCTGGAAGTGGTCAAGATCCTGGAGGCCTCCCGCAAGTCCCTGATGCGGAGGGGCGTTCCGGTCGATCTGTAAGGATATCCGTCCGTAGCATCATGGTCCGCCGGCCGTATCGCCCGGCCGGCCGGGGCCGTGACTGACCCGAAAAAACCAGACTTTCTCAATTGGCTTCTTCCATGCTGAAAAAAATCGCCCCCGACGTCGTGATCGGCAAAGACGTGGTCTTGAACGACTTCATCAATCTTTACGGCTGCCGCATCGGAGACGGCACCAAGATCGGTCCCTTCGTCGAGGTCCAGAAAAACGCCTTCATCGGCAGGCGCTGTAAGATCTCGAGCCACACCTTCATCTGCGAAGGGGTTACCATCGAAGACGACGTTTTCATCGGGCACGGCGTCATGTTCATCAACGACAAGTACCCGCGCGCCACCACCGAAAACGGTGAACTGCAGACCGAAGCCGACTGGCAGGTCGTGTCGACCCGGGTCAAGCGGGGCGCCTCCGTCGGCTCCAACGCCACCGTGCTGTGCGGCGTTACCATCGGCAGCGGCGCCATCGTCGGCGCCGGCAGCGTGGTCACCCGGGACGTGCCCGACAACGCCGTGGTCGCCGGCAATCCGGCTGTGCCGCTGAAAAAATCGTGATCACCGCAGAAACCGCCTCTTCTTGAGATACCGCATCACAGACCCCACATCGTTTCCCGCATGGAACGACCTGCTGGCCGGCTGCCGGCAGCACTCCTTCTTCCACACCTCCGAGTGGGCCCGGGTGCTTTGCAGGGCATACGGGTACCGGGCCCGCTATCTCGTGTCGCTGGGCGGTGGCAGTCTCCGCACCCTTGTTCCCCTGATGGAAGTCAACAGCTTCCTGACGGGCAAAAGAGCGGTGTCATTGCCCTTCACCGATGAGAGTCCACTGGTTTTCCAGGACAGGTTCGATTTTGCCGCCCACCTGAAAGCGCTCAGGGATCGGGGGCGGCGGCGCGGCTTGAGGTACATCGAGTGGCGGGGGGGGGACCAATATTTTAAGGGAATGCCCCCTTTTTGCCGATTCTATGTTCACACGCTGAGGTTGCATCCGGAAGAGCGGCGCCTGTTGTCCGGATTTCGTTCCAGCACGCGCCGCAATATCCGGAAGGCGGCGAAAACGGGCGTGCGTGTCGAAATACTGAACACACTGGATGCGGTCGGCGCTTTTTACCGCCTCAACTGCATGACACGCAAGGTCCACGGCCTGCCGCCGCAGCCGTTGCGGTTTTTCAGGCTGCTGCATGAACATGTCATCTCCCGGGGAAAGGGGTTCGTGGCCCTTGCTTCTTTTGAGGGCAAACCGGTGGCCGCCGGCGTCTACCTGCACTTTGGCGGACGCGCCATCTACAAGTACGGCGCCTCGGACCGGCGATTCCAGCACCTGAGAGCCAACAACCTCGTCATGTGGCAGGCCATTCGCTGGTATGCCGCCCGGGGGTATGAATCATTCAGCTTCGGCCGGACCGCACCGCAGAACACCGGCCTGCTGCAATTCAAACGAGGGTGGGGTGTCAGCGAAACCGTGGTGCATTATTACCGTTACGAGTTGGGAAAGGATGCCTTCGTGCAGGAAGAGAAGCCCCATCCATTCCTGTTTGAACTGTTTCACAGAATGCCTGAGCCGTTGCTCAGGCTGATGGGAGTGCTTTTGTATCGACATGTGGCGTGATGCATACTACCTGATGAAGCCTCTTATTCCAAGAGATGTCCAACTGCTGTTGCGGCGTCGGTTTGTCCGCATAAAGCGTTTCCGGAACCAGTATGTCTGGCCCATCGACCCCGATTGTGCCGCTCCGCCCCAGGACTGGCCGGGTTGGCCCGACGGGAAACGATTTGCGCTGGTGCTGACCCACGACGTGGACACTCAGCCCGGACACGACAAGTGCCTGCGGCTGATGGCGCTCGAAAAGAAAATGGGTTTTCGCTCCGCTTTCTATTTCGTGCCGGAACGCTATTCGGTTTCGCCGGATCTGCGTCAACAACTCCGGCGCAACGGGTTCGAGGTGGGGGTACACGGGCTTACCCACGACGGCAAGCTGTACAGCTCTCGTCGGGTGTTTCTTGAACGCGCCGAAAAAATCAACAAGTATATTCGACAGTGGGGAGCGGTGGGGTTCCGATCTCCCGCCATGCACCACAACCTGGAGTGGATTCACGACCTGGACATCGACTACGATGCGTCGACCTTCGACACCGACCCTTTCGAGCCCCAGTCCGACGGGCTGGGAACCATTTTCCCCCAGTGGATCGGGAACGGCAGCCGGGAAGGCGGCTACGTCGAGCTTCCCTACACGCTGGTACAGGATTTTACCCTCTTCATCCTCATGGGGGAAACAGATACCTCCATCTGGCGCCGGAAGCTGGACTGGATCGCCGAACAGGGGGGGATGGCGCTTCTCAACACCCATCCCGACTACATGCGTTTCTCTCCTGACGAAAGATCCCGGGAGCTGTACCCGGTGGCGCTGTACCAAGACTTCCTGAAGTACCTGAATGCAGAATACAAAGAACACTATTGGCACGTTCTGCCGAAAGACCTGGCCTCGTACTGCGCTGCAAATGTCACAGGGCAGCCTCGTAGCGGGGAAGCCGAGATACTTGCGTAAAGATTTCTTCGAGATCCAGCGAAGAAGGTTGATGCGGAACCTGCGTGATTTCGGGCTTTACATCACCTTCAAAAAATCGGTTGCCTATCTGCTGAAACCCCTTTTCGAGTCTCACTCGCGCATCATCTACCGCATCGAACTGGAGGATTTCCCCGATATCGGAGATTCGGGGGGAGACTGTGAATTCGGGCTGGTAACACCTGAAGACGCCGATTTGATCCACCAGATAGAAACCCTTGAAGAGTGGCTGGCGGGCAGACTGAGAGCCATGCTGGAGACGGATGCCCTCTGCATGGCGGCATTGCAGCACGGTCGGGTGGCCGCTTTTTACTTGGCCAGCTTCGGCGAGGGGATTGTCAGCAAGCTGCACCTCGTGCTGCAACTTGGGGAAAACGAAGCCTTCGGCGAACAGATCACGGTGCACAGAGACTTTAGAAGACAGGGACTGGCGACTCGGCTGAGGTATTTTTTCTTTTCCCACCTGAAGCAAATGGGCGTGACAAGCCTATACGGACATCGAGCGCTGGACAATGTGGCTTCGGAAAGATCGGCCCGCATATATCGGTCACAGGACCTGGCCAGGATGACGTATGTCCGCTTACTCATCTGCAAGACGTTGAAATGCCGGCCGATCTGCGGAGGAACACGGCAAGCCGGCCAGGGGGCGGGGCGCTTGTCGATGAAACCAAAACCGTGGATGGATGCAGGACGGCATCTTTTCTCCCTTCAGAACAAACTGTACTTTTCGCTGCCGGCTTCGGAACTCATGGAAAGATGCACCCCCCGGCGGCCGGTGCCTT
>CAYZCL010000033.1:0-9801 GCA_964476595.1 uncultured Desulfobacteraceae bacterium | reverse complement strand
GGGTGGTTGTGACGACCAGGCGGCGGGCTTTCTGGGCCAGCTCCATGCCGCCGCCGATGCCCGGTGTGTATTTGCCGGGGATGATCCAGTTGGCCAGGTCTCCCTCCGCCGAGACCTCCAGCGCCCCGATGAAAGCGATGTCCAGCCGGCCGCCGCGAATCAGGGAAAAAGAGACGGCGCTGTCGAAAAAGGCGGCCCCCGGCTGCAGGCCGACGTAGCTCCCGCCGGCGTCGATGAGGTTGCGGTCGGCCTCTTCGCGCCCGCAGCGCGGCCCCATCCCCAGAATGCCGTTTTCCGAATGGATCAAAATAGGGACATCCCCGGGGAGGTAGTCGGGAATCCGGGTGGGGATCCCGATGCCCAGATTGATGATCTGTCCGCTTCGGATCTCGGCGGCGGCCCGCTTGGCGATTTTTTCCTTATAGGACATGATGTTCCAATATTCCGTAATCCGGATGCCGTTTTTCGAGGACCACGATGCTGTCCGTAAAGGCCGACGGCGTGTGAATGTGGTCCGGGTCGAGTTCCCCGGTTTCCACCAGCTTTTCGGTCTCGACGATCACCCGGTCGGCGGCCATGGCCATCAAGGGGTTGAAATTGCGGGCGCTTTTCTCGTAAACGAGATTGCCCATTCGGTCTGCGACGGCAGCGTGGATCAGTGCGACGTCGGCCCGCAAAGCCGGCTCCACCAGGCAGTCACGCCCCTGGATCTCGATACGGGTCTTGTCGCGGGCCAGAATGGTGTCGATGCCGATGTCGGTCAGGATGCCCGGCAATCCCGCACCCCCTGCGCGGATTTTTTCGGCCAGGATTCCCTGGGGATAAAATTCCACCTGGATTTCCCCACGGTTCATCAGGTCGATGGCGCGCGCGTTGAGCCCCAGGTGCGAGGTGATCAAACGGCGCACCTTTCCCGCTTCGATGAGCCGGGAGACCCCGAGGCCGGCCTCGTTGGCCTCGTTTTTAATCAGGGTCAGGTCCGATATTCCCCGTTCCAGCAGTCCGTAGATAAGGGTGAAGGGCGTGCCCGGCACCCCGAAACCGCCCACCATGAGGGTCGCACCGGAGCCGACAGGTGCCAGGGCCTGCGCGAGGGGGGTGACTTTATCCATGGCGTTGCCTTTTAACGGTGCGGTTCAGGGCGATGGCGGTTTGGGTCAACGCCCGGTCGAGACGATCGAGAAGGTCGGCGATTTCGGTCTCGGAAATTACCAGGGGCGGCGCGATGACTACGTGGTCGCCGGCCAGGCCGTTGATGGGGCGGCGGGGATAGACGATCAGTCCGAGCTCGTAGGCGGTGTCCGTCAATCGCTGCCCCGCCTCCAGTTCCGGGGCGAAGGGCTGCCGCGAACCGGGATCGGCGACCAGTTCAATGGCCATCAGCAGTCCCCGGCCGCGCACCTGTCCAATCATGGGGTGCTGCGCCGCAAGTGCTTCGAGTCCCTTGCGCAGGGGGCTCTCCATGGCGGCGGCGTGCGGCACCAGGTTTTCTTCCTGGATGATGTTGAAGATTTCCAGCCCCACGGCACACGCCATGGGATTGCCGGCGTACGTATGGCCGTGGGCGAATCCACCGGCGTCCAGCACCTGGGCGGCGATTTCCGAGCGTGTCATGATGGCGCCCAGCGGGTAGTAGCCGGAGGCCATCCCCTTGGAGAGCGCCAAGATGTCGGCTTTTACCTGCCAGTGCTCATAGGCGAACAGTTTGCCGGTGCGGCCGAACCCCGTCAGGACCTCGTCGAAGATCAGCAGGATGCCGTATTTGCGGCAGATATTTTCGATAACAGTAAAATACCCATCGGGCGGGACCAGGGCGCCGGTACTGGCCCCGCCGATGGGCTCGGTGACGAATGCGGCTACATTTTCCGGCCCCTGCTCCTGGATCACCTTTTCCAGCGCGTGGGCGCAGCGCAGACCGCATTGCGGATAGGTACCGTCGAAGGGGCAGCGGTAGCAGTACGGTGCCGGAATTTTTGGATAGGGTTGGAAAAGCGGCCTGAAAGGGGCTTCCAGGGGGGCGTAGCTGGTCAGTGCCAGCGCCCCCAGGGTACAGCCGTGGTAGGATGGCGTACGGCTGATGAACAGATGCCTGCCGCCTTCTCCCCGGCTGTAAAAGTATTGCCGGCAGAGCTTCATGGCGGCTTCGACGGCTTCGGACCCGCCGGAAACATAAAAGACCCGATCGAGATGATCGGCGGTATGGGCGACCAGTTTGTGGGCCAGTTGCAGGGCCGGCCGACTTTCGAACTGAAGGCGATAGGCGAAAAAAGCGCTGTCGGCCTGCCGCTTGATGGCCTCCAGAACGCGGGGATGGCCGTGTCCGATGTTGCAGACCATGGCCCCCGAGCAGGCGTCGAGATACTCCTTTCCACCGTCGTCCCATATGCGCACACCCCTGGATTTGGCAATCAGGGGGATCTTTTTTTGGGCCTGGTAGAATAAGTGATCGCGGTTGTCTGGCTTCATCGGCCTATTTCCCTTTTCCGCAAGATGGTGCCTCCAGGGACACCGGTTGCACGGCCTTTAGCCGTTTGATTCCATGTGCCGTGAGCCTCAGGACGGCCTCATGTAGCCGTTCGGCGGGCAAATAGATCAGGAAAGTGAACGGCGCCGTGTCGTTCATCGGTTTCAAAACGGCCTGTTGGCCGACCAGCGGGCGTAAATCTTCCATCAGATGCCAGCCCTCATTTTCCGCATTTTCTTCAAAAAGGATCATGGCTTGTGCCGCGTCGGGTACAAGAGAGTCCGCCAGCGTGTCAAAGCAAAAGCGTTGATCCATGGCCTGCATTCCCGCTGCGTGAGCATTCAAGGATGTAGGGTACCCGGAAATTTGTGACGCAGAGGTGCTGCTCTATGCGAAAACAGGCAGCAAGCCTTATGCCACAGATTTCACCCCCGCCGCACGCAGTTTGGGGAAATTGGGCTTCTATTTCAGAAAAAGGTATAAAAACAAATAGATCAGGTTTTTCCCAGCCATGCGGCGTTGCCGGGATACTTGTCATACGCGTCCGGTTTCGGGGCCATTCGTCAGCATAGGTGGTGCGCAAATGCACCGATGCCTCAATGCAATTCGGTTTTAATCTAATGAAAAAACAGGATTATTTGCAGGGCATGCTGGTGCGGTGAAATTAGTCAACACGGTGCGCTATTGCACCGATCCCGATGCCCAAACGGCGAATTTTTCTAGAAAGCGTCGAGTGGTCAATGTTCAGCAGACGGGCCGCTTTGCGCTGGCTGCCGCACTGCTTGAGGGCGCGCAGGATAATGCGCTTTTCGACATCCCGGACGATTTTCGGCAGGTTCCACTCGTGTTGCCGCTCCAGCAGGCAGGTATCCGCTTCGGGAAGGCGAACGGCAGTGGGCAGGTCCGCGGGGGCAATCTGGTCATGGGGGGTCAGAACGACCAGTTGTTCGATCAGGTTGGCCAGCTCGCGTACGTTTCCCGGGAAATGATAGCCCAGGAGGACATCCAGTGCCGCGGGGGTCAATACCTTGCAGGTGTTGCACTTGTCATTGAAGCGTTTGAGAAAGTAGTGCACCAGGGCGGGGATGTCTTCCCTGCGTTCGCGCAGCGGCGGGATCTTGATGGGCACCACGTTGAGCCGAAAAAAAAGGTCCTCGCGGAACGTTCCCCGGCGGACCATGTCTTCCAGGGAGCGGTTGGTGGCGGCGATAACACGGGTGTCGATTCTGCGTGGTTTGGTCGCACCGACCCGCATGAACCGGTTTTCCTCCAGGAACTGCAGCAGCTTCACCTGGACGGCCAGGGGCAGTTCTCCGATTTCATCGAGCAGCAGCGTTCCGCCATCGGCCATCTCGAAATAGCCTGGCTTTCCTTCGGTGCGTGCACCGGTAAAAGCCCCTTTCTCGTAGCCGAAAAGTTCCGCTTCAATCAGGGTTTCCGGGATGGCGCCGCAGTTGATGTGAATCAGGGATGCCTTGGCCCGATTGGACGCCTTGTGGATCAGCTCGGCAAATAGGCCCTTGCCCACCCCGGATTCACCCGAGATGAGAACGTTGGAGTCGACGCGTGCCACGCGCATGGCGGTGTCGAAAACGCGGCTCATGGCCGGACTGCGGAAAATGACCTTACCGTGCAGAAGGTGCGAGCGGTGGAGGTGTTTGAGTTCGGTGCTGTATTGATAGTTGAGTTGACGACTCTGCTCGAGTTCCGCCTGCAGGCGGTTGAGCTCGGAAATGTCCCGCGCGTTTACCACCACCAGCCGAATGGTACCTTGTGCGTCTTTGACGGGGTTGCCGGTGACCAGGACATGACGGCCGTCCTGCAGTTTCTGGATGAGGGTTACGGCCGTGCGGTGTTTCAGCACTTCCAACGTAGCGGATTTGTCGAAAATGCCGTCCCGCACCAGGTCTTCCATCCGTTTTCCCAGCACGTCCGCCTGCTTGACGCCGCTCATTTTTTCCGAGGCCCGGTTGACCCGTACCACCCTGCCCTCGTGATCGCATATCCACAGCCCATCATAAGAAGAATTGATGATGACGTTCAGTTCTTCGTTGAGCTGCTTGTAGGCCTCGAGCTGTGTCAGCATTCTTTCGTACTCGCCGATATCCTGAAAGATGCTCAGCACGCCCACCGGGCGCCCGTTTTCCATGATGGGGGTCCGGTTGGCGATGATGGTGCCGTTTTCGAACTCCACCCGTTTGGCGATCTGGGGGCGGCCGTCGCGCAGGATGCGCTTCAGGTCGTTCCAGGAATTGGGAAAGATGTCTTTGATGCGGCGGCCCACAAGATCGGAGGAGGGCCTGCCGAGCAACCGCCGGGCCATGCGGTTGAACACCAGGATACGCCCCCGGCGATCCACCATGACCACGCCGTTGCCGGCGTCTTCGAGCAGTCTGCGAAAATCAGAGATACTGTCTGGTTGAAATACCTTCATGGCGGCCCGTCAGATGATGGTTGGAAAAGCAGGGGGTATCGTTACCCGGTTTCTAGTAGCCCATGAATGGCCTGAAAACAAGTCGCTTTCAACACCGGTTATCTCTGTTGACACCGAATCCATGCCCATTTACGATAACCTCAAAACGGTGCTGTCAGGAAAATCAGGGGGGAAATGGCGCCACCCCTTTTATGTGATACAAACGCAATTATGGAGTTGAATTATTTAAAAGATATAAGATCACCGGGGAGAACGAGATGGAAAAACTGATTGTCACCGTGGCGCCCACGGGGTCGAAACCCCGGAAGGAAACCACTCCCCATGTGCCGGTGACCACCGATGAGATCGTTGCCGACGCTCTGCGCTGCGAGCGCGCCGGGGCCTCGGTGCTGCACATTCACGTGCGCGATGAGAACCAGCGGCCCTCGGATGATCCCGGGCGTTTCCGGGAAGTGCTCGAGGCGCTTTACGGGCGCACACGTCTGATCCTGCAGGTGTCCACGGGGGGACGCGCCGGGGCCGACCTGGAAAGCCGCCGACGGCGGCTGGCCGCGGATGTGGAGATGGCTTCGCTGACCACCGGCAGCGTCAATTTTCCCAATTCGGCCTACGTCAATCCACCGCATCTGATCGTGGGCCTGGCCGAAGAAATGAAGAAACGCGCCATCAAGCCCGAGATGGAGGTCTTCGACCTGGCCATGCTGCACAACGCGATCGACCTCATGCATGCCGGCCTCGTCGATGCACCGCTGCATTTTAACTTCGTAATGGGGCTGAAGGGCGCCATGCCGGCGCGGGTGGAGCATCTGGCGCATCTCAAGATGTTTCTGCCCCCGGGCGCCACCTGGAGTGTCAGCGCGGTCGGTGCGGCCCAGTTGCCCATGGCGGTGCACGCGATCCTGATGGGCGGCCACGTGCGCGTGGGGCTGGAGGACAACATTTACTACCGGAAAGGGGAACTGGCCACCAATGTCATGCTGGTGGAACGCATCGTGGAGATCAGCCGCACGCTGGGTCGGGAGGTGGCATCCCCGGACGAAGCCCGGCGGATCCTGCGGTTGAAACGTCCGAAAAGCGAATGCGGGTGATTGATTGACCACAGGTTCGGACACCGTTTACAGGAGGAGGGAAATGATGTTTGGATGGACGGGAAGGGTGTTGTGGGTGGATTTGAGCAGCGGTCGGACGGCGGAGCGTTCCCTGGACCCCGAGGTGGCCCGGCGGTACATCGGCGGCCGCGGGCTGGGGGTGCGGCATCTGCTGGACCACGTCGATCCGCGGACCGATCCGCTGGGCCCGGGCAACGACCTGGTGATGGCCACCGGTCCGTTGACCGGCACGGCCGCACCTACCGGGGCGCGCTACATGGTGATGACCAGGTCCCCGCTGACCGGCGCCGTCACCTGCTCCAACTCGGGAGGCCAATTCCCGGCGGCCCTCAAGAAAGCCGGCTGGGACGCCGTCGTTTTCCAGGGCCGGGCGTCCGAGCCGGTCTACCTGTGGGTGGACGGCCAACGGGCCGAGTTGCGCAGCGCGGCGCACCTGTGGGGGAAAAACGTGCCGGAGACCGATGCGGCCCTGCGCGCCGAGACCGACCCGGCGGCCAGGACCGCCGTCATCGGCCCGGCCGGCGAGGCCGGCGTGCTCTTTGCCTCCATCATGAACGACCGGCACCGGGCCGCCGGGCGCTCCGGGGTGGGGGCCGTGATGGGCGCCAAGAACCTCAAGGGCGTGGCCGTGCGGGGCACCGGTCGGGTGGCGCTGGCCGACGGGAAACGTTTCCGCTCCCTGGTGACGCGCTACATCCGGGGGTTCAAGAAGTCCTTCGGCGACGGCCCGGTGCCGCTGCGCGAGTGGGGCACGGCCGTGACCGTCATCGGCACCCAGAACTTCGGCGTCTTTCCCACACGCAACTTTCAGACCGGCCGGTTCGAGGGCTGGGAAAAAATCGACGGCCGCATGCTGACCGAAAAATACCTGGTGCAGGCCAGGGCCTGTTTCGCCTGTCCCATCGCCTGCGGCCGGGGCACGCGCGTGCCCGACGGGCCCTATGCCGGGCAGGGCGAGGGCCCCGAGTACGAGACGGTTTACGCTTTGGGGAGCGACTGCGGTGTCGACGACCTGGCCGCCGTTACCCGCGCCAACTACGTCTGCAACGAGACGGGCATGGACACCATCACCATGGGCGCCACCATCGCCTGCGCCATGGAGATGAGCGAGCGCGGCATCATCCCGGAAAAAGAGGTGGGCCTGGGCCGTAAGCTGGCCTTCGGCGACGCCGCGGCCCTGGTCCGGCTGGTGGAGATGACCGCCAGGCAGGAAGGGTTCGGCCGCCTGCTGGCCAAGGGGTCCCTGCGCCTGGCGCGGCACTACGGCCACCCCGAGTACGCCATGGTGTCCAAGGGTCAGGAGTTTGCGGGCTACGACCCGCGCGGCGAGCAGGGCATGGGCCTGGCGTATGCCACCAGTCCCATCGGAGCTTCGCACATGCGCGGCGATCCGGCCTACATCGAACTGCTGGGTGTGCCCAAGCAGATCGATCCGTTGACGTGGAAGGACAAGCCGCAGATCGTGGTGGACTGGCAGGACGTCTTCTGCGTCATCGACGCCGCCGGGTTGTGCGTCTTCTTTTCGGTGCGCAACTACGTGCGGCCCGACGAGACCATCCGGCCCGAGGGTATCTGCGACCTGCTCAACGCCGCCACGGGCCTGGACTACAGCGTGGACGAGCTGTGCACGGCCGGTGAGCGCATCTTCAACGCCGAGCGCCTGTTCCTGGTGCGCGCCGGTTTCTCGCGGCGCGACGACAGCCTGCCGCCGCGCATCGTGTCGGAACCCCTTCCGGACGGACCGGCCGAGGGCATGGTGTGCCACCTGGAGGAGATGCTCACCGACTACTACCGGCTGCGGGGGTGGGACGCCGACGGTGTTCCCAGGCCCGAAAAACTGTCGGAACTGGGCCTGGCGTAGCCATGCGGGTGCGGGTTCGATTGCAGCTCACTTTTGCGCGGTGCGCCCCCGGCGGGCGGAATCCCTTCGACCTGGAGCTGGCGCCGGGCGGTACGGTGGCCGATGCACTGGAAGCCGCGGCCGTACCGTCGGCGGCCCCCAAGGTCGTCATGGTCAACGGGCGCGTGGCAACGGTGCGGCAGGTACTGCGCGAGGGTGACGCGCTGACCGTTTTCCCGCCCCTGGAGGGCGGTTGATCACGCGTCCGGGCGGGAATCCGCGCGGCGCAGCACGAGCGCCAGCACCAGGCCGGCGGCCACCATCAGGGCGCACAGCAGCTGGCCCATGGTGAAGGGGCCCCAGATGAAGCCGATCTGCGGGTCGGGCTGCCGGAAAAACTCCAGCACGAAGCGGATGGTGCCGTAAAAGCAGAGGAAAAAAGCCACCATCATGCCGTCGACGAAACGGCGTTTGCGCAGGGTCCACAGGATGACAAACAGCAGCAGTCCCTCGCCCAGAGCCTCGTAAAGCTGCGAGGGGTGGCGGGGCAGCGGGCCGGCGCCGGGAAACACCATGGACCAGGGCACGTCGGTGACCCGGCCGTAGAGCTCGGCGTTCAGGAAGTTGCCGATGCGCCCGAAGAAGAGCCCCACCGGTGCGGTGACGATGACACTGTCGGCGATGACCGCAAAGGGCATGGCGTTGCGGCGAGCGAACCACCAGCCGGCGGCAACGGCCCCCAGCAGGCCGCCGTGAAAGGACATGCCGCCGTGCCACACGGCGATGATCTCGATGGGATTTTTCAGGTAGGCCCCCAGGTCGGCGTACTGGTAAAAGAGGATGTAGCCCAGGCGGGCGCCCACCACCAGGCCGATGGCCAGGTACAGGATCAGGTCCTGGGCCTTGGGGCCCACCAGGCCGATTTCCCTGGCGCGCCGCTGGCGCTGCACCAGCAGGTAGCCGGCGATAAACCCCAGGACATACATCATGCCGTACCAGCGCAGGTGAAAGGGGCCGATGCGCACGATGTCCGGGCTGATGTCGGGATAGCGCAGCATGGCCAGATTGTATAACCGATTTGCGAGAGGCTTGAAAGAGGGTTTTTCGGCCTTCCGAGGAGCGGCTTTGCCTGCCTGCGCGCCGAAAAACGCCCCGTCCGCGGGGAACGGGGGTTACGGGAGAGGAGACATGAGCAGATACCTGATGATCGATATCGGGGCCGGCACCATGGATGTGCTCTACCTGGACGAGAGGGCGGACGGGGTTTACAAGGCGGTGGTGGCCTCGCCCGTGCGCCTGCTGGCCGGCCGCGTGCGGCAGGGACGGGGAGACCTGCTGGTCACCGGCGGCGAAATGGGCGGCGGCGCCCTGACCCAGGCGTTGCGGGAGAGAGCCGGCCGTTTCGCCGTGGTCATGTCCCGATCGGCATCCGCCACGGTGCACCGCGATCCGGAGAAGGTGCGGGCCATGGGCATCCGGGTGGTGGAAGACGACCAGGCCCGGGAACTGAAATCGCGCCGGGACCGTGAGCACCTGGAACTGGCCGACCTGGACCCGGCTCGCCTCGAGACCATCGTGGCGGGTTTCGGCGTGCCTTTCGAATTCGACGTGGTGGCGGTGTGCGCCCAGGACCACGGCCGTCCGCCGGCCGGGGTTTCGGCGCTGGACTACCGGCATCTCATGTTCCGGCGGGTGCTCAGCGAGTCGCCCCGGGTGCACCGGCTGCTCTACGACCGCGATAGCTTGCCGAAAACGATGACCCGCCTGCGGTGCATCGCCCGCAGCGCCGCGGCCCTGCCGGCCGGAGAGATTTACCTCATGGACAGCGGCATGGCGGCCATCCTGGGCGCCGGGCTGGACCGCCAGGCCCGCGGGCGGGAGGTCTTCACGGTGCTGGACATCGCCACCTCGCACACCGTGGCGGCCACTGTGGAAAACAGGCGCCTGGCCGGAT
>CAYZCL010000032.1:0-4195 GCA_964476595.1 uncultured Desulfobacteraceae bacterium | reverse complement strand
TGGCCGCCCGCAGGCCGGCCAGCCCGCCGCCGATGACGGTGACATGATTGTGGGCATCGACGCGAATGGGATCCAGCGGCTCCAGATGCAGGGCCTTGGCGACCGCCGCCGCCACCAGGGTGATGGCTTTCTGGGTGGCGGGATCGCCGTGGTGCACCCAGCTGTCCTGTTCCCGGATGTTGGCGTGGTCGTACAGGTAAGGGTTCATGCCGGCCCGCTTGATGGCGCCGCGGAAAGTGGTCTCGTGCAGGCTGGGGGCGCAGGAGGCCACCACCACCCGGTTGATCTTGCCAGCCTTGATATCCTCCTGAATCAGTTCCTGCCCGGGATCCGAACACATGAACGTATTGGTGTGGGAAACGACCACCCCGGGGATGTTCTTGACGGCGTCGGCGACCTTCTGGACGTCCACGTGGTCCGAAATGTTGCCCCCGCAGTGGCAAACGTATACACCAACCTTGGGCTCGGTCGTTTCTTCATTCGGTTTCGATGACATACCTGTTTCTCCAGTGGCTGCGATTGATGAATCTCTTCCCACGGGCCCCTCGCTTCAGCGGCGCCGGGGCCCCGTTGCCGCCCTCCTCAGGCGGCCTGCTGCTTGCCCATGTTGACCATGTACTTGGAGGCCTCCATGGCGGCCGCCCCGGCCTCGGCGATGGTGTCCACGATGTCCTTGGGACCGGCGGCCACCCCGGCCACGAAAACGCCCTCCATGTCGGTCAGCGTGGGGGCGATCTTGGGCATGCTGCACTTGATGAAAGCGTCCGAACCGCAGGAGACGGAGCAGACCCCGGCGGGGTTCCACTGCGGAACCATGCCCAGGGAGAGCACCACCAGGTCGTGTTCGCGCTCGGCCACGCCGCCGTCGCCCTCCTGGTTCTCATAGCGCACGCGCACGTACTGGTTTTCGGCCTGCTCGATCTTGGCGACCTTGGCCTTGACGAACTCGATGCCCATGGCCTTGGCGTTCTGGAAGAACTGCTCGTATCCCTTGCCGAATGCCCGGATGTCCATATAATAGATAGTGATGTCGGCCAGCGGCAGGGCGCCGGAGAGCAGCATGGCCTGCTTGATGGCGTACATGCAGCAGACCCTGGAGCAGTATGGAATCCCGAGCGTCTTGTCGCGTGAACCGGCGCACTGCACGTAGGCGATGGAATCGGGTTCCTTGCCGTCGGAGGGCCGGATGACCCGCATGTAGGGACCGTGCGGCGCCAGCAGGCGCTCCATCTCCATGGAGGTGATCAGATTCTGCACCTTCCCGCCGTTGTACTGCGGTTTCTGGTCGATGGGCGTCAACTCGAATCCCGTGGCCAGAACGGCCGTCTTGGCACGGATGACGAACTTTTCGGGTTGCTGAAAATAATCGATGGCATCGGTGGGGCACACCTTGGCGCACTTGCCGCATAGCGAGCAGTTTTCCACATCCATCAGGGCCAGCTGCGGAATGGCGTTGGAAAAAGGGATGTAGATGGCCTTGCGCATGTTGAAATAGCCCTGCTCCTGATCCGGCACGTAGACGGGGCAGCCGTACTCGCACTGTCGGCAGCCGATGCACTTGTCGGGGTCGACGTAGCGCGGTTTCTGGGTGACCTCGGCCGTGATGAAGGCGTCGGCGTCGCGCTGGAGCGAATCGAGCGCACAGTAGGTAAACAGAGTGATGTTGTCGTGGTGGGCCGCCGCCGCCATCTTGGGAGTGGTGATGCAGCTGGCGCAGTCCAGCGTGGGGAAAACCTTGGACAGCCGAATCATCTTGCCCCCGATGGTGGCGTCCTGTTCCACCACGGCGACCTTGAAATCCTGGTCCGCCAGATCCAGTGCGGCCTGCAGGCCGGCGATCCCCCCGCCAACCACGATGGTGTCGAATTTGAGTTCACGCTTGGATTCCATGAATCTCTCCTGCTCGTCCGGGAGGTCCTGCAGGTCGGCCTGCAGGACCTTGCCCCGAATCGGTTTCAGGTGATAATGCTCAGGCCGCTTCCTTGAATTCAGGCGGGCCCAGTTCCTTGATCAGCGCATTCATGTCGTTGATCTCTTTGAGGAACGCGCGGTTGCAGACCGTGCAGATGGCCGTCAGGCGCAGCCTGCGCAGATCAAGGCCGTGCTTTTTCATCAACTGGAACACGTTGTCGATACGCTTGGCCAGGGCGTGGTAGGCGCCCTCGTAAGGGCACTCCTCGCCACAGGACATGATGATGATCCCGCTGATGCCCTTCTTGAAACAGTCGATGTAGAACTGCTCGGGAAAAAGCACCGGCGCCCTGACCCTCATGATATAGGTGTTGGCAGGATAGGACGAATGCGCCTGCCCAACGGAGTTTGCACCGGGATAGGCACAGCTCTCGGTGGCCAGAATCAGGATTTTTCCTTCCTTGGATGCATTTTCGCTAGCCATGACGTTCCTATCTGTGCGTTGGCGTTTACTTTTTGCGGCGGACGTAGTGCTTGTCGTACCCGTCGGCTTCCAGGAAGCCCAGGTATTCATGGCCGACTTTCTTGGCCCACGCCTGCAGGTCGGTGCGGGTCCCGGAGTCGTTGGAAAAGATTTCCAGCACTTCTCCCACTTTCACTTTGCCGATGCCCTTCTTGGCCTCCAGAAGCGGTCCGGGGCAAGCGCTGCCGCGGGCGTCCACGTTACCGGCTACTTCGATGCTGTTGAGATCTTCAGACATTTTTTCCTCCTTGCTATCGTTTGGGGTTAATAAAAAGGGGTGTCTGCGTGTTTACACGCCTACTTGCTGTCTCCCGGGATCTCACCCTTCTCCCTCTTCTTTCGTTCGCCGAGGCATCCCTCGGGGTCCATCAGCGGTGGCCGCGACGGCCGGTAGGCCCGCTTGCGGAGGAGCACCCTGCAGCTGTTGTCCCCCTCGACGGTTTCCGTGAGCACCACCTCGTAGGAGAATTCGGGCAGCACCTTGTACAGTTCCACGGGCACCTGCGGTTCGCCCCACAGCACCTCGAGGGTCTCCCCCGCCTCGATCTCCCTGAATGCCTGGCTGACCTTCAGCAGGGTAAACGGTATCAGCAATCCGCGCAGGTCCAGCCGCCGTTTGTGCTTGCTTCCCAATCGACCACCTATTCCCAATCAGTCACCCTTCCGGTGTATACCCCTAGGAATTCGCCGCTGGTTTGTGCAATAGGTGTGCCAGATACGCTTCGGGCGGCGCGGCGGGAGAGGCCTCCGGCGGATGGGGGACCCGGGGGCGTACACGGGAAAAATGCGGCGGGAGGACCGGGGGCGCATTCTTTGCTTGCCAACAACATGTTAAGATGTTACATTTATTTTTTAACAAATGTTAAATTACTGTTAAAATTTTAACATGGAGTCGCGCATGTTTGAACAGGAATTGAACGCCTACTGGAAAACGGTGGTGGACACCATCCAGGACGGTGTGATGATCGTGGACCCCGGCGGTACCATCGTATCGGTCAACCGGGCCTTCGAATCCATCACCGGCTACCGCATCGACGAGATCATCGGCAAGTCGTGCGCCGTGTTGAACTGCAACAGCTGCGAGATCGCGCGTGAAAAAAACGGCTGCCACTGGTGTGCGCTGTTTCGCAAGGGACTGCTGAAGAAACAGCGCTGCGTGCTGATGCGCAAGGACGGCTCGTACCTCCACATTTTCAAGAACGCCTCGGTGCTGCACGACTCCGACGGCGAGGTGATCGGCGCCGTGGAGACCATGACCGACATCACCGAGCTTATCGAGAGGGACACCAAGATCGAGGCCTTCCGGAGGGAGCTGCGGGCCGAGGACACCTTTCACGGCATCATCGGCGCCTCGGCGCCCATGCAGCGCGTGTTCGACCTCATCACCAATGCGGCCGGCTCCGACGCGCCGGTGATCATCTTCGGCGAGAGCGGCACCGGCAAGGAACTGGTGGCCCGGGCGGTGCACGAGATCAGCCGCCGCCGGGAAAGGCCCTACATCAAGGTCAACTGTGCGGCGCTCAACGAATCGCTGCTGGAGAGCGAGCTCTTCGGGCACGTCAAGGGCGCCTTCACGTGCGCTCTCCAGACCCGCAAGGGACGCTTCGAAGCCGCCGAGGGTGGCGATATTTTCCTCGATGAAATCGGAGACTTGCCGCGCTCCACGCAGGTCAAGCTGTTGCGCGTGCTGGAGGAGAAAGTTATCGAGCGCGTGGGCGACAACCGGCCCATCCACATCAACGTGCGCATCATATCGGCCAC